>JAUNSR010000004.1:0-31277 GCA_030539115.1 Bacteroidales bacterium | reverse complement strand
CTTTAAAATATTTCTTTTCAGCACATAAAGCTATTAAAAGTTGGATAATTGAATAAAATAAGATCTATAAAAATATTTAACCACCTACTATTTAAGAGCCTTACATCCGGGAATATTAACCGGCTGTTTAATATTCGATTTAAGACCTTTGCCTCCATTCAATCTATTGATTTGTATTTATCATTCACGTTATGCTTTTAAAGCGAACTTATAAATATATTTTGTGTTTATACAAAAAATCGAACAGGTGTCTTAAACAGTAAGTCAAAACATTTTAAGGATTCATTGATAAACAAAAAACATAGTTTAATGTTAGTTATTGCATCCAGGGTAAGACTTCCTTTTGCAAAACTAATAAATAAAGCAATAGGATTAATTCCCGACAATAAATATAAATGTTTTTCATTTTAAATAAAGCATTGTTAATTATTTTAAAAGACAGTCTTATTCCGAACTATAAATAATTATATATTGTTTAAAACATAGAATAAACTAGAGCATATTTTTTTGAATATAATAAAAAAAGGATGTTAAACTAAACTCTTAAAGACGAATATGAAAATGAAAAATCTTTTATTGGTATCAGGATTGGCAATTCTAACGTTTTTTATCTCCGTACCAAAGGTGTCAGCTCAAATGGACACAAGTAGTAAAAACCATTACTATGAATTAAAGTTTGGTGACAATATGTATATGTCAATCGGTGGTGGAGTAAATTTGTTTATGATTCAGGATATAGAAGGCATTAGTGATTCAAGACCTCTAACTCCGGGAGGAAATATAGCTTTAGGCAAATGGCTTACACCTTATGTTGGGTTAAGATTAGAGCTTACTGCTTCTGAATTTAAAACCTGGAAAGCTGAAACAAGCGGATACAAAGCGCTTTATCCTTGGTATTTAGGGGTATTTGGAGACTTTATGTGGAATGCCAGCAACACTTTCGGAGGATATAACGAAAACCGAGTTTTCAGTATTATTCCTTTTGCAGGCATCTCTACAATGGCTCTATTGAAAGATGCTGCTAATGGAGAAAAGCATGTTCAATTTCCTATTTCCGCAGGTATTAAACTTAATTTCAGATTGTCTCATCATGTAGATTTCTTTATTCAGGACAGATTCATCTTCACTACACGTGAATTTGACGGTCTACAAGGAGGAAACATGCTTGAACCTATGATGTTCTTATCTGGAGGTTTTACTTTCAAATTTGGACAAAACAGATTCATTGCTTACAATCCTTATGAAGAACAAATGATGATTAATGGACTAAACGACAAGATTAACCAGCTAAGAAAGGAACTTGATATTTGCAATACCCGCAAATGTCCTGAAGTTGTTCCTACTCCTTGTCCTGAATGTCCTGCTTGTGACTTGACTTCTGTTGTAAGATTTAAAATTAACAGCGCAGTAATTTCCCGGGAACAACAGGTAAATGTATTCAACGCTTCTGAATGGATGAAAAACCATCCTAATGCTACTGTTGAAGTTGTAGGTTATGCAGATAAAGATACAGGAACACCTGAATATAATCTTGAATTGAGCCAAAGACGTGCTCAAATTGTTGCTGATGAATTGGTAAATACTTATGGAGTTGACAGTAATAGAATTAAGATATTAGCTAAAGGGTCTGCCGAACAACCTTATCCCGATCATAACGATTGGAATCGAGTGGTTTTATTTGTAAACGAAAAATAATATTTTATAAAGAGATATTTTGAATATTTTTTTGGGTGCCTGTTCAAATTATCTTTTTATTTCCTAAACCTTAATTTAAAGCTGTTTCATCGCAATGATGGAGCAGCTTTTTATGTTACATAATTGAGATTGATATTTATTTATATTAATTTTACAATCAAATATTATTAAATTAATCATTTAAGATTTCTCCTATTGTTGAGAAAAAAGACGCGTAAATAATTATTTTATATAGAAAGCTTATTTTTATTATTCAAGAAAGATTTATATAACAATGAATTTTATTAGACAAGAATTAAATGATGTTTGGGTTATTGAGCCTAAAATTTTTGGAGACAACAGAGGTTATTTTACAGAAACCTACAGAAAAGATTTATTTGATAAATTTATTGGGAATATAAATTTTATTCAAGATAATGAATCAAAGTCTTCCTATGGAGTTTTTAGAGGGCTGCATTATCAAAAAGGAGAATTCAGCCAAGCAAAACTTGTTCGTGTTACATCAGGTAGTGTTCTTGACATAATTGTAGATTTAAGAAAAAGTTCTTCTACTTTTGGTAAACATATATGTGTAGAACTTTCTGAGGATAATCATCGACAACTTTTTGTTCCAAGAGGTTTTGCCCACGGTTTTTTAGTATTAAGCCAAACAGCAATATTTAATTATAAAGTAGATAATATTTATTGTCCTTCCGCTGAATGCAGCTTGAATTTCAAAGATAAATTTATAAAACTGCATCTTCCAATTGACGAGAAAGATTTAAATCTTTCTGAAAAAGATTTAATGGGCAAAATGTTTGATGAGATTGAAACGTTTGAATAATAAAACAATTTTTTTAATATTCAATTCTTGCTGATAATACTATTTGGAAATATATTCAGCAAGAATTGAATTATTTTTTTCAATCTATTATAATCAGAGAAGTTTTGCTGAGTTTTAAAACTATTTTTTATTTAATATTTTTTGATTGATTAGAGATAGATTAGCAATTTGACAATAAATGGAATGCCAAACAAAAAAGCTTTCTGAATCGTTAAATAAAGAAGAATTATTATGTATCTCTTATTTATCCATGTAATAATTGCAATCTTTATTTGATAAAAGAGAGCATTCTTCAATAAGCAAATACTTTTTAACAAGCAAAAGCTATTTCTTAGCGAGAATATTGCAATTTTGATTTGCTAAAAGACTGTCTATATCACCATTCATAATATTTTGAATTTCATTTTTAATTTGTTCAAAGGGCAAATTCCACCATTTCGTTTCAAGAAGTTTATTTATTGTTTCATCACTAAATCGCTTCCTAATAGTTTTTGCAGGAACACCGCCAACAATAGTATATGGAGGAACATCTTTTGTAACAACTGCTCTTGTTCCAATAATTGCACCGTCACCAATTTTAACTCCGGCCATAATTACAGCATCATAACCGATCCAAACATCATTGCCAACAATGATATCACCTTTATTATCCCATGCTTTTGTAATATTTTTTACATCTAACCCCCATTCTTCAAAAAAAATCGGGAAAGTATAATTTGACAATGAGTTAAGAGTATGATTTGCGCTGTTGAAAATAAATTTAGCTCCACATGCAATGGAGCAAAATTTTCCTATAATAAGCTTATCGTTATTTATAGGATAGTGATAAAGAACATTGTTTTGCTCGAAATTTACAGGATCATTTACAAAATCATTATATATTGTATAATCACCTACTTCGATATTCTTACTTTTAATGACACCGCTTAAATAAATTGTTTGTGTATCATTTTTTCTTGGATAGATTTTGGGATTCATAATATTGTGAGAATTATTAATTTTTTGCTCTGTAAACCTATCAATTTTTAAAATACCTCAAATAGATTTAAGACATAAATTTTTAAGAATACAATCATATTCACTTTTTAATATTACATTATTAACAAATGGCTTTAGAGTGTTATAATAAATAGAATTTAATAATATTTAGTCATCTAAAATTCATAAAATATAAACATTGCCTTTGCCACTGTGTTCTAAAATAAGAGTATTATATATTTGATTATTATATCTAAAGCCAGATATTATGGATATGAATTTAAACAATTCTCAGGTAAAGACCAGAAAGGAGCATGACTTCTTAGGAGATATGGATATTCCGAACCAAGTTTATTACGGAGTTCAAACTTCAAGAGCATTAGAGAACTTTAATATCAGCAATATTCCTCTTAGCTTTTTCAAAGAACTGATACAAGGATTAGCATTGGTTAAGGAAGCCGCAGCTATGGCCAACGGCGAACTCGGTTTAATAAGTAAAGAAAAGGCAGATGCTATAATAGAGGCTTGCAAAGAGGTCATAGCAGGCAAATTTAATGATCAATTTGTAGTTGACATGGTTCAAGGAGGTGCAGGCACCTCTACAAACATGAATGCAAATGAAGTAATTGCAAATCGAGCTCTTGAAATTCTTGGTCATCAAAAGGGTGATTACAAATTTCTTCATCCAAATGATGATGTAAATAGGTCTCAGTCTACTAATGATGTTTATCCGACAGCTGTTAAGCTTGCTCTTTTAATGAGTAACCGCAAATTAATAAGTACCTTAAATTATCTTATTGAAGCATTTCATGCAAAAGCTGTTCAGTTTGCAAACATAATAAAGATGGGTCGTACCCAACTTCAAGATGCCGTTCCTATGACGTTAGGTCAAGAATTTGAAGCATATGCAGCCAATCTTAGTGAAGAAATTACACGTCTTGAGCAAAATGTCAACCTATTTCTTGAAGTTAACATGGGTGCCACAGCAATTGGCACAGGTATAACTGCCGATCCTGATTATTCGGCTCTATGTATTCGTTATTTAGCTGAAGTTTCCGGTCTTCCTGTAGTTGCCGCAATCAATTTTATTGAGGCAACAAATGATACAGGTGCTTTTGTGATGTATTCTTCTGCTGTAAAACGCTTAGCAATCAAACTTTCTAAGATTTGCAATGATTTAAGACTTCTTTCAAGTGGTCCTCGCACCGGTCTTGGAGAGATAAATCTTCCGCCTATGCAGCCAGGCTCCTCTATTATGCCCGGAAAAGTCAATCCTGTTATTCCGGAGGTTGTAAATCAAGTTGCTTTTAAGGTGATTGGTAATGACCTCACCGTTACCTTTGCAGCCGAAGCCGGTCAATTGGAGCTTAATGTTATGGAACCTATAATTGTTTTCTCTATGTTTGAGTCTATTGAGATGATGACTAAAGCTATGATAACTCTAAGAGATAAATGTATTATTGGAATCACAGCAAACGAAAAAAGATGTAAAGAACTTGTTTACAACAGCATCGGTATTGTAACTTCTCTTTTGCCTTATCTTGGATACGAGACTTGTTCCCGCCTTGCAAGAGAAGCTATGGAAAATAACGCAAGCGTTTATAATCTTATTATTGAACAAAAGCTGATGCCAAAAGATGAACTTGACAATATATTAAGACCTGAGAATATGATTAAACCGCAAAAGGTTGAAAAACATAAATAAACAGATACACTATATTATATTTTATACTCTGCCAATGTTTATTGGCTAAAATACTGAAGAGAGATTATTATAATATTGCTCTTCAGTATTTTTTATTTTAAAACTTTTGTATTAATAGTTGTTATTTCATATTTATTAAATACATAACCGCTTGGCTGAAATTAAAGCATTTATATTCATTATCACTATTTTACTCGTATAAAAATTTTTTTTGCAAAAAAAATTTATAGTAATAATATCCTCTTGTTTGTTATTTATACTAACTAAGAGAACTTAATTTGGATTATGAATTAAAGATATCTCTTTGTCTGGGTCATGGAAAGAGTTATCTTTACATAAGATATGCGGCGCTTCAGCAATACTTTTTTATTAAGCAAAGCTTTAAAAAAGTTATTGCATTCTGCTTGCAATATCTTTACATAAGATATGCGGTGCTTCAGCAATGTTTTTCAAAAAAAAATATTTTTAAATAAACCCAAGCGTTTTAATTACTGAATAAACATATAGCATTAATTAATATAAATATTTAATGACATTTTCTTATTATGATAGAAACAAAACAAATTATTGAATTTGCAGTTAATAACAATCTACCATTTTATATTTATAGAAAGCCCAATGAATCGACTATTAATTTGGGGATTACAATTCCAAATATGGTTGAAAATGGTGTTTCACCAGATATATTTCTAAATAAAAGCGGGTTTATTTTTACCCCTTTTGACAAAGACAATGACTTATACTTTATTAAACCTGTTATATCTTTATCTTTCAAAAATGAAACCGACTTAAATTTTGGGGAAATAACAAATGATTTAAATAAGCTTGTTTCTTTAAATTTAAGCTCCAAAAAGACGTCTTCATTATTTAACAAATCATTATCACAAAATAGCGACTCGTTCTTTCCTTCAATTGAAAGTCTAAATTATAAAACTACTTCCCGAGAAGAATACGACAATTCTTTTACAATATTTAAAGCTCTATTGGACAACAATATTCTTTCAAAGATTATTCTTTCAAGAAGGATTGTTTCGCAAAAAGGCTCTTTAAAAGATATATATCATATATTCAGTTCTCTTTTACTTAGATATGAAACTGCCTTTGTATATATTGTTTTCATTCCGGGTAAAGAATGTTGGTGCGGTGCCAGTCCTGAGACACTTCTTATTTCCAACAAAAATGGTTTTGAAACAATGTCTTTGGCAGGCACAAATCATTACACTCCTTATTATATGAATCCTAACAATTGGGATAAGAAAGATTTGGAAGAACAGCAATTTGTCACCTCCTATATCCGTGATATTCTTGCAAACTCTGATATAAAAGGTTGGAGCGAAGAAAAACTTACTGTTAAAAAAACAGGCACAATAGTTCATCTTTTAACATTATTCAAAGGTCCAAATCCACTTAACAGTAAAGATATTAGCTATCTGATCAACAATCTTCATCCAACTCCCGCTGTATGTGGAATTCCAAGCGTAAGCGCAGAAAATGTGATTAAGGAAAAAGAACATTATAATCGTGAATTTTACTCAGGCTATTTAGGTCCTATTGGTAACAATTCGGAAGTTGATTTATTCGTAAATCTTAGATGTGCAAAAATTCTTTCAAACGGGATTGTCATTTTTGCAGGAGGAGGACTTACCAAGGATTCCAATTCGGATAAAGAATGGGATGAAACTACATTAAAATCACAGACTATTTTAAATGCATTAGAATATGGAGAATAGCTCTACCTCAAAAATAAATATTGCTCTTTTAGCAGAAATATGCGTCAAAAAAAATATTAAGCATGCAGTAATTTCACCAGGCTCGAGGAATGCTCCGCTTATCGTTGCCTTCAATCGCTGCAAAAAGATTAATTGTCATGTTATCATTGATGAAAGATGCGCTGCATTCTTTGCTCTTGGTATTTCCCGTCAGTTAAATGAACCGGTTGTCCTTATATGCACCTCGGGAACTGCGTTACTCAATTATTCTCCTGCTGTTGCTGAAGCTTATTACCAAAAAGTTCCTTTAATTATTCTTTCTGCCGACCGTCCTCTTGAGTGGATTGACCAAGATGACAGTCAAACAATAAGGCAACAAAATGCTCTTTCAAACTTTGTAAAATCATCCTATCAGCTACCGGTTGATGATGAATCAGAGAAAGGAATTTGGTATTTCAATCGTCTTGCAAACGAAGCTATAAATCTTGCCGTTTCTTCTCGCAAAGGGCCTGTTCATTTAAACATTCCATTAAATGAACCATTATTTGACACAAAAGAAATAAAGGATTTATCACCAAGAATTATTGATAATATCAATCCTCATTGCTCTCTTTCATGCGAAGATTTTGAAAATATATTATCAACTCTTTCAAGATCAAAAAAGGTGATGATTCTTGCCTCTGTTCAAACTCCAAATTCAAAAATAACGGATGCTTTAAGAACCCTATCAAAACAAAACAATATTGTTATACTTTCAGAAACAGTTTCCAACATTTCTGACAAATCATTTATTACAACTATTGACAGAGATTTATGCCGAATCTCTTCTGAAAAAGAATATGACTATATACCTGAAATCCTGATAAGTTTTGGAGGACCTCTTATTTCAAAATTTCTTAAAGCAATGATCAAGCGCAATCCACCTATTGAACATTGGTATATTGGAGAGAATGAGAAAGTAATTGACACTTTTACTTATCTGACAAAGAATATAAATATTTCACCTGAAGTTTTCTTTGAAAAACTTTCACAACGACATAAAACAGACATCTCTGATTACAAATCATTATGGAATAATCTCGACAATTATTCTACTGAAGTTCATAAAAAATTTTTAGAAGAGCTGCCATGGAGTGATTTAAAGGCATTTTCCATTATTATGCCTCTTCTTCCGAAAGATTCAATACTTCATCTTTCCAATGGCACCTCTGTAAGATATAATCAATTATTCAAGAATTATAATCTTAAAAGAGTTGATGCCAATCGAGGAACGAGCGGTATTGATGGTTCTACATCAACAGCTGCAGGAGCCTCTTCAGTTTTTGAAGGAATTACAACACTAATTACCGGAGATACAAGCTTTTTTTATGATTCAAATGGTTTATGGAATCAGTATCTGTCTCCCAATCTAAAGATTATAGTTATAAATAATGGAGGCGGAGGAATTTTTCGTTTTATAAAAGGTCCATCTGAACTACAGGAATTAAATGAATTTTTTGAAACTCCACATAATCTCGATATTGAGAAAGCGGCTTCTTTGTATGGATTAGAGTATTTTCGTGCATCTAATGAGCAGCAATTAATAAAATCATTGGATTGCCTTTACAAAACAAATGGCAGTTCATTACTTGAAGTAAGAACGCCAACAGAATTAAATGATCAAATTCTAAGAAATTATTTTAAATAAATTATATATGGAAACAAAAAGAGAATGGATAAAGATAAAAGATTATCAAGATATAAGATTTGAATTTTTTGAAGGAATAGCTAAAATTACTATCAACCGTCCTGAAGTTTACAATGCTTTTCGCCCTCAAACGAATGTTGAGATGCTAGATGCCATGGCCATTTGCCGTGAAAGAAATGATATTGGCGTCATCGTTCTGACCGGTGAAGGCAAAAAAGCTTTCTGTTCAGGTGGTGACCAAAAAGTTAAGGGTGTTGGTGGCTACATCGACGAGAATGGCGTTCCAAGGCTTAATGTTCTTGACCTTCATAAAGCAATCCGCTCGATACCCAAGCCTGTTATTGCAATGGTAAACGGATATGCAATTGGAGGAGGCCATGTTTTGCATGTTGTCTGCGATTTAACTATTGCTTCCGACAATGCTATTTTTGGTCAGACAGGTCCTAAAGTTGGAAGCTTTGATGCAGGCTTTGGTTCCTCCTATCTTGCAAGATGTGTAGGTCAGAAAAAAGCACGTGAAATTTGGTTCCTTTGCAAACAATATTCAGCTAAAGAAGCTGAAGAGATGGGAATGGTTAATAAAGTTGTCCCTTTTGATGAGTTGGAGGATACTACTGTTGAATGGTGCAAGATAATGCTTCAAAGAAGCCCTATGGCATTAAGAATGATTAAACGTGGTTTAAATGCAGAGTTGGATGGGCAGCGTGGACTTATGGAATTTGCAGGAGATGCCACTCTTATGTATTATTTAATGGAGGAGGCTCAAGAAGGCAAAAATGCTTTCCTTGAAAAAAGAGATCCTGATTTTCAACAATTCCCTAAATTTCCAGGATAGTTTTACATAAATGCTTAAAGCTAATTTATATCCATATACTCTTATGTTCCGTCAACCGGGCGGAACATCAAGAGGAATAATGTATCAAAGAGAAGTTTATTTCATTACTATATATGATGACCTCAATCCAAACATTGCAGGCATTGGTGAATGCGCTCCTCTCAAAGGATTGAGCAAAGAATTAGATTATTCATTCTTTGAAACACTAAATAAAGTGATTTCTTCTCCTCAATTTTACATAGACAATTTATCATTACTCACTGAGTATCCTTCTATCCGATTTGCCATCGAAACGGCTTATCTTGATTTTAGGCATAATGGACAGAGAAGATTTTTCCCTTCTGAATTTACAGATGGCAAATATGGAATGAAAATAAACGGTCTTGTGTGGATGGGAAATAAAGATGTAATGCTTAAAAGAATAAAAGAAAAAATCCGTTCAGGCTTCTCATGCATAAAGCTTAAAATCGGTGCTATAAATTTTGAGGACGAATTGTCTCTTATTTCTTTTATAAGATCTAAATTCTCAGTTAAAGATTTGGAACTCAGAGTTGATGCAAATGGTGCTTTCAGCTTTAATGAGGCTTTAAAAAAGATTGAACGTCTCTCCCACTATAATATTCATTCTATTGAGCAACCCATTAAAGCCGGCAATATAGAGGAGATGGCAGCTCTTTGCTGCCGAACTGCTTTGCCCATTGCTTTGGACGAAGAACTTATAGGAATAAACGACAAGAAAAACAAGGTTGATCTTCTTGACATTATTGCCCCTCAATACATCATTCTAAAGCCATCTCTTACTGGTGGGTTCTGTGCTTCAGATGAATGGATTGAGATAGCCGAGTCTAAAAATATTGGTTGGTGGGCGACCTCTGCTCTTGAGTCAAACATAGGATTGAATGCCATTGCTCAATGGTGCTTTACTAAAAATGTAAATATGCCTCAAGGTCTTGGAACAGGAAAAGTGTTTACAAACAATCTTCCATCCAACCTCAATCTTGCAGGTGAACTTTTGTACACAAACAATCATAAAGATTCATTAACTCTTAAATGCTTTAATAAATTAGTCTCCAAATAATTCATTTCATTTTTCATATATGGAATCGCCATTACTCACCTAAAGTTGAAACACCCAACAAATGATAAATAAATGGCGCATTTGTACCTTAGCGTTAAAAATTTAAAGTAAAAGATTTATACAAATGAAACAATATTGCAGAATAAATAATATATCTATTTCCGAATCTAATTTTGAAGATTCTTTAGTATTTCTATCATCAGACTCCAACTGCAATACGCAATTAATAGATTTTTTGAGAGAATGGTTCTCAGATTCCACCCATATAACTTTAAAAACTTCAGGTTCAACAGGTGAGCCCAAAAACATAATTCTTTCGAAAGAGATTATGATTAACTCGGCTCTTACATCAATTGATTTTTTCTCTCTAAAGGAAAATCAAACTGCTCTTTTACCTCTTTCAGCACAATACATAGCAGGCAAAATGATGATAGTTAGGGCTTTGATGGCACATTTAGATTTACTAATTATTGCTCCGACGTCTAATCCTTCTATCTTTTTAGATAAAGACTTTGACTTTTGTGTCATGGTTCCAATGCAGCTTGAAACGATAATTTTAAATGGAGACATATCAAAAGTAAATAAAATAAAGAAATTGCTTTTAGGAGGAGGTTCCATAAATTTCAATCTTGAAACACAAATTAAGCTCTTAAAGACTCAATGTTTCCTTTCTTATGGTATGACAGAGACTGCCTCCCATGTGGCAATAAAAACTCTTAATCATGATTTGCAGACCGATTGTTTCAAAGCTCTTAATGGCACATCATTTTCTGTTGACGAGCGCGGTTGTCTGATAATAAACTCATCAACTCTATCTATTAAAAATCTTGTAACAAATGATATAGTGGAGATTATATCTCCAAATAGTTTTATATGGAAAGGCCGATTTGACAATGTAATCAATTCAGGAGGAATTAAACTTTTCCCCGAAACAATTGAAAAAAAGATAGAACCTCTTTTCAATAACGCTTTTTATCTCACCAAAAAGAAAGATACAATCCTTGGTGAAGCTCTCGTGCTTGTTGTTGAATCGGATGATGCAAATCCGAACAATAATGATATTTTGTTCTCAGCAATTAAAAAATTAGTTGCCAATTATGAGGTACCTAAAGAAATTATTTATCAAAAAAATTTTAAAAGGACACAAACTGAAAAAATTATCCGTGAAACATTTTAGACATTAAACAATACATAACCACTCTTTCATGATTCTCAAACATAGTGGTCTATATGTTTCAAAGCCCAATTCAAGTGTTTCGGAACATATTCTTATAATTTTAATATTTTATTTGTATATAATTTAATGTTTATATATAATGTAGCCCTGCGTCGTTTAATTAATTCGCTATATTTCATAATGCAATATATTGCACTTATTATACAAATACATTATTTTTAAGTTGTATAAACAAGCTTTTGTGCAATATATTGCACTTTAATATTATTCCACAATTATCCGAATTATCATCTATTTTTTAAATTTTTCTTCCTCAACATCAATTAAAGCCTCAAATAATAGAACTCTTTCTCTTTATATAACATTATAAACTTATTATTTCCAATAAACATCAATAAAGATAAAGGGTGTTTAGATGCTTCAAGAACTTTAATTAAATTTGCAGACATTTTTAGAAAAGGAGAATAAAACATTGACATATCCACAAAATTTTGAGCAGAAAATAGGCTTTGATAAAATCCGCAAATTAATCGGCGAAAAATGTCTTAGCCCCTTAGGAGTAGAAAAGTGCTCTCTAATGAGTTTTTCTACCAACAAAGAATACATTTCAAAACAGCTTAATCAGACCCAAGAATTTATCAATATTTTATCCGGCGAGAGAGAATTTCCCGCCAATTATTTCATTGATGTACGTGATGCTTTAAAAAGGATTCGTATTGAAGGGACATATCTTGATGAGTCTGAAGTTTTTGACATACGAAGATCCCTACAAACTCTTAACGACATATTAGTATTTTTTTCTATTGACGAAGATCCATATCCATACCCATTTCTTAAAGAATTGGCAGGAGACATTCATTCATTCCCTTTAGTAACCAAAAAGATAGATTCTATTCTTGACAAATTTGGGAGGGTAAAAGATAATGCCTCTTCAGAACTTGCATCTATTAGAAGAGAGTTGAATATTACAATGAGCGGCATCTCAAGAACGTTGAACTCTATTCTGCGGTCGGCTCAAAGTGATGGTATTGTAGATAAGGATATTGCCCCTACAATGAGGGACGGCCGTCTTGTTATTCCGGTGGCTCCAACTTTTAAAAGAAAAATTAAAGGCATTATTCATGATGAATCGGCATCAGGTAAAACAATTTTTATTGAGCCCGCTGAAGTTGTGGAGGCTAATAATAAGATTCGTGAACTTGAAAGTGCCGAAAGAAGAGAGATTATTAAGATTTTAATTGAATTTACTGATTTCATCCGTTCATTTATTGATGAAATTCTTTCTGCTTATGATTTTCTTGCCGAAATAGATTTTATTAGGGCTAAGAGTACATTTTCTATTTCTGTCAATGCCGAAAAGCCATCTTTGAATGATGAAATGATTTCTGTGTGGAATAATGCAGTTCATCCTCTGCTTTACCTTTCACTTTTAAAACAAAACAAAAAAGTCGTTCCTTTGGATATTGAGCTTGACAAGGATAAAAGAATTGTTCTTATCTCCGGTCCTAATGCAGGTGGTAAATCCGTATGCCTTAAAACAATGGGGTTATTACAGTACATGCTGCAATGCGGACTTCTTATTCCTTTGTATAAAAGCTCTAAATGTGCAATATTTGACAATATTTTCATAGACATTGGCGATGAGCAATCAATAGAGAACGATCTCTCTACATATAGTTCTCATCTTACCAACATGAAATTTTTTCTGAAAAATTGTTCCCCTAAGAGCCTTATTCTTATTGACGAGTTTGGTGGAGGCACCGAACCTCAAATTGGAGGAGCCATTGCTGAGTCTATTCTTCAACGCTTTAACAATAAACAAGCCTTTGGAGTAATAACCACCCATTACCAAAACTTAAAACATTTTGCCGAGGCAACTCCCGGCATTGTCAATGGGGCAATGCTTTACGACCGTCATCACATGCAGCCTTTATTTAGGCTTGAAGTTGGCAACCCGGGAAGCTCATTTGCAATAGAAATTGCCAGAAAAATTGGTCTTCCTGAGGATGTAATCAAACAGGCAAGTGAAATTGTTGGTTCTGACTATATTGATATGGATAAATATCTTCAAGATATTGTCAGAGACAAAAGATATTGGGAAAACAAACGTCAAAATATTCGCCAACAGGAAAAGCGACTTGAAGAGAATAGTGAAAAATATCGTTTGGAAATTATCGAACTTGACAAGCATCGAAAAGAGATTATCAAAAAGGCAAAAGAAGATGCTGCCAAACTTCTTTCAGAGGCTAATGCAAAAATTGAAAACACTATTCGTGAGATAAAGAATGCCCAGGCTGAAAAGGAAAAAACCAAAAATCTTCGACAGGAACTTAATCTCTTTAAAGAGGAAACTCTTCAGGAAAAAGAATTTAATGATAAGATTGCAAGAAAAATCCAAAAAATTAGAGATAAAGAACAAAACAAAAATAAAAAAAGCGCTCTACACAAAGAAAAGAAAATCTTTAACCCCGAAATTTTTGAACCCGGAGATGCTGTTAGAATTAAAGGACAAACATCTATTGGTGAACTTTTAAGCATTGATGGCAAGAATGCTATGATTGCTTTTGGCATGATAAAAACTAATGTTAAAGTTGAGTCGCTTGAAAAAATGAGCAAAAATCAAATAAAAAAGGTGCAGCCAAAAAATACATACATCAGTGAATCTACTTCTGAAGAGATCAGAGAAAGAAAACTCAATTTTAAACAAGATATTGATGTTAGAGGCATGCGCGCTGAAGAAGCTATACAAGCTGTTACATATTTCATTGATGACGCCATCCTTGTCGGAGTTGCCAAAGTAAGAATCCTGCATGGCACCGGAACCGGAGCATTGAGACAATCAATTCGTCAATATCTCTCTACTATTAACGGCATCTCCTCTTTCAAAGATGAACACGTGCAATTTGGAGGAGCAGGAATCACGGTTGTGGAACTTGATTGATATATCCTATCATTATGTGTGTTTTATATAATAATGATTATTAATATATATATAATAAATTATTAATATAAAATTGTAACCTATAAATCAATAATGATTTATAGGTTATTTATTTGGGAGGCAATATTTTTTACAATTGTTCTAAAATTTGACACATAATAAAAAGATGCCTTGATAAAATCGACACATTTTACTGATTTTCTGCACATTACATTACTTATTGATTTTTATATTTTTATTTTTAATACTTTAAACGGTCAAAAAATTATTTTTCCCAAAGGAAAAATGATTTTCATCAACGAAAAAAAAATTTTCATCAGTCTTTTTACCCTTTTATTGATATAAAATGTAAAAAAGACTGATGAAAATTTCTGTTTATATATTTGATATTTAAAATTTAACGCTTACTTTCTATAAAAAAGAGGTGACACTAAATAATAAATAGTGCAAAAAATGGAAAAACATATAAATTCAAGTAAATGCAATAATCAAGGATATTGCCGTTATTTTTGATAAATTACTATAAATAAGGATTAATATAATTGTTTTAACTTATTCTTAATTGTTCTTTTAATCCACTGAATAGCAGACTTTAGTACAACAAAGTAAGCAATTTATTTAACAACAAAAAATTATTAATCAATAAAATTGTTTATTGTTAAATTTTTATTCTCCATATAACAAAACAATATCTCTTGGAAAGTATATAAATTGCACTTTACAAAAGATATCAGGAACAATTAGTATGTATGGCAATTTTTTCCAATCATTTTGTATAAAGGACAATATCCCCAAAAAGCTGTAAAAAACATAGGAATAGAAAACAGCATAAATATTATGCTCCAAACAGGTGATAAAATATTATTTAAAGCTACAAACCAGAAAAATAAGCCTATAAGCACTCTTAACACTCTTTCAAAGCTGCTCATATTTATCACAGCTTTTGATTTAGGAGTTTTCTTGGATGTAAACACAATCCAATCAATAGAATGTCTTCCTCCTCCAAACACAACAATAACCATATAAATTGCCAAATAAAGCAGAGCAAGCTCCTTTGTACTAAAAGCCTGACCCATGTGAGCTAAAAAAGTTGCAACAGTCATATTAACAATGAGCACTATTGCGGCAAATCTTGTCAGAAATCCAGAAATTAGCAGGAATGAGCAAACCACTTCGGCAAAAATACTTAAAGATAGAGAAGCCGTATGGCCTATTCCCAAAGGGTCAGGGAACACTCGGGCAAGAGAATAGAAATCAGCTATTTTAACAAACCCATGAGTAAGCATCACAAAACCAATAAACACCCTTAAGAAGAAAATAACTATAGATCTTTGATCCTCACGAGCCGGAAGATCCCATAACCAAAACTCTTTCATAAAATATTATACATTTTGTTTATATCTAAATTCATAACAAAATCGATAAACATAAGTTTAATGATTTCATTTGTATATAATTTTTTTTTCTAACCGTTACCTCTAAGGTACAAATGCGCCTTTTATATACCTTTTGTTGGGTATCTCAGCTTTAGGTGAGTTATGGCGATTTCATATTAATAAACGTGTTATAAATAAATAGAATATTTTATTTTAGATTGAAATAAATATGGGATTAATTATCACAAAAAAATCCGATAATTACTGTATTTGAAATTTAGAGAATAGTTATAAAAGAGTTATGTTTGCTTCATCAAAAAAGAAATAATCATGAGGAAAATAATAGCAATAATAATAATACTGGTATTGGCTTTTATAGCAAGACTCTTAGTTTTTAACTACAGAAAAGCAATGATGAATAGGAATAATATGATGAATGATGAAAATGAAAGGCGAAAAAAATTGAATCAATAACTTACCACTCTCCCACTTTCTTTATATCCTTTCTTATAATAAGGGTCGTTAAGACTGCTTACAACCACTCCTTTAGATGTTGTTGAATGAATGAATCTATCATTCTTAAGATAAATTCCAACATGATTTATAGACTTTGACTTTCCAAAAGCAAAGAAAATAAGATCGCCCGTTGAAAGAGATTTACGGGAAATAGCGCTGCAATTTTGATAAAATATAGAAGAGGATGATCGTTGTAAATCAATTTTGTAGTAATCTTTATAAAATGCGTTTACAAAACCTGAACAATCTGCTCCTTTTTTTGATGTTCCTCCATACCTATATGGCGTGCCGAGCCATTGAGAAGCCTCAATAAAGAAATTAGCATCTTCATCTTTCTGTATTTCTATGCCTAAAAAAGATTCAGCCATATTTCTTTGTGCTGAAAAAACATTCTTTTTTGAAGAACATGAACACAAAAGAAATATGACTGAAAAAATAAGATATTTAATGAATAATCTCATTATTTGTTTTTCTGCATTTGCTTAGCGATATCTTTCTGAGCCTTTTCTGCTTTTTTCTGAGCCTTTTCTGCTGCTTTCTCTGCTTTTATTGATTTCTGTGCCGCTTTTTTCTGAGCTTCAAGAACTTTCCTTTTAGCTTTCAAAGTCTTAATGTCTCCCTCATATTGAGATTTAAGAACCTTATCATCTTTATATGTCTTTTTCTTTAATTCAAGAGTGCTGATTTCAGATTTAATCACCTTTATTTCACTTTCGCATTGATTTACGATAGCTTGATTTGTTTTCTTATTGCTCTGTGCATTTGTAAAGCTCAAAGTGCTGCCAATTATTAAAGCAGCAATGAAACATGAAATTTTTTTCATTTTATAAAATGTTAAATAAGTCAATTATAAACTATTAATATCGTTAATAATAAGCGATGGTTATAAGATGGATTCTATTTAAACAAACATCTGTATTAACATATTGTCATTTACCTTAACAGCGGTGCAAAATAAAGTATTTTTTAATGTTAATCAAAATCTATTTTAGAATAAATATACCGGGAAGTATTCAATATGATTTGAATTACGGTAAAAAAATGCCAATATATACTTGATTTTAGAACGTTTATTTAATACAAAAGAAAGCATTAAAAGTATTATTTACTTTTCTTTGAAAATGAGAACTGCAATAATATTAAAGCAGAAGAGATTGCCAGAATACCGATTATTGACTCATAATCAGGATAAACATCAGGTAATATAATCCAACTGAGTACACAGCCTGTAACCGGAATTATAAACTTCCACATATTCAATTCACTAACTTTAACCCCCGGTATTTTAAGCAAAGTATACCAAATTGAAAAACCTGCAGCTGGTATTATTGCAAGCCATAGCAGAACAAAGAAAAATTCAGCGCTTAATGGCATTTTATTAGAACTTTCCACAAAAAGAGATACCAATATCAACATAACTCCTCCCGTGAAATTAGCAAACGAAGTCAATGCAACAGGTGAAAGATTCTCATTATATTTTGCAACAAATATATTTGTAGATGCTCCTATCGTATTACTTAATATAAGAAGTGCAATTCCTAAGTAATAATCTTGACCGGAACCTGCAATATCACCTTTTGCAAAACTAATAAACAATACACCTGCAAGACCAAGTAATATTGCAATGCTTTTTTTAATTGTCATTCTATCATTTTTCATTGTAAAATGAGCCATAACAGCAACAAATAATGGACCTGCTCCAACAATGACGGCGGCAGTCGGTGCAGGAACTTTATTTAGCCCCATAAAAAAGAGACCATATTGGAGGAAAGTTTGAAGAAAGGCAAAAAAGGTCATGAAACGCCAATGCTCATTCAAATGCTTTAAATTCACTTTTTGATAAACCAGTAACGGCCAAAGCAAAACACCGGCAAGAGCAAACCTAAACCCGGACAATCTTATCGGAGGCATATAATCGAACCCTATTTTTGCACCTACGAAAGCCGAGCCCCATAATATGCATGCAAATATCGCCAAAAGTTTATATCTCATCTGTTTATAAAAAATATATTTAAAACAACAACATCAAATCTTTATCCTAAGATTTTTAAAAAACTTATTTTTTGAAAATATTTAAATAAGATATGCGGCGCCTCATCAAACACTTTTTTAAAGCTTACGCTTTAAAACGTTTTTTGAGTTCGGCTTGCAATATCTTTAAATAAGATATGCGGCGCCTCATCAAACGCTTTTTTAAAGCTTACGCTTTAAAACGCTTATTGAGTTCGGCTTGCAATATCTTTAAATAAGATATGCGGCGCCTCATCAAACGCTTTTTTAAAGCTTACGCTTTAAAACGCTTATTGAGTTCGGCTTGCAATATCTTTTGCTAAGGTAGTGCAATTCCAAATCATTATCAATAGCGGGTTTGGTTGCCAAATTCCATTTATTTGATTAATTTCGCATTAGTTCTTCAGGCAAGATAAACTGATAAAATATTACAAATTGATAGCGATGATTATTTTAAATAAATAATCGTCTTTATTATTATTACAAAAACTCAAAGCTTGTGCGATGATATATACTGAGATTGAAGAAAAGCTGAAAAGTTCCCCTTCCATAAAACTTCTTCGTTCAAAAAATGCCTCTTTGATATATGCTTTATTTAAAGAACAATTCAAAGAAAAAAATGAAATAAGTGTAGCAAACGATTTGTTGGTTTCTGAGTTGGCATCACTGCTCGATAATCTCAATTATACTAATGCCGACGAAGAGATAATTGATATTCTCACTCTTGACTCCCAGACAAAAGCTAAGAGATATATTGAAAAATGGACAGAAGATAATTTTCTTTCAAATTATATCGATGAATCGACAGGAAAGATTTATAACATGCTTACCCGACACTCAGAAAAAGCTATTCAAATGTTTGAACTGCTTGAAGAGCGTGAATTTGTAGGCACTGAATCAAAATTCAAGGATATATTTGGTAAACTTGAAGATGTTGTTCATAATAGTTTAGCTGAAAAAGAGGAAAGAATCAGTATTCTTGAAACGAAAAAATTAGAAATAGAAGCTCGAATTGAGGAAATCAAAAGCGATGCTCCTGTGAAAGTTTACGAAGACTATCAAATTCGTTCAAGAATGGATGAAGTTTATCGTTTGACAAATGAATTGGTAGGTGATTTTAAGGAGGTAGAAGACAATTTCAAAAAAATCACCAAAACAATTTATGAAAAGCAGACAGAAGAGATTGTCACAAAGGGTTCTATTCTTGGTTTTGCTTTTGATTCTATAGACAAATTAAAAGAGAGCGACCAGGGAAAAAGTTTCTATTCTTTTTGGCGGTTCTTAATGAATGAGTCAGAACAGGAAAATCTTAAAAACCTTATTGACAAAAGTCTTGAACTACTTCAAGAGAGAAATCTTTCGTATAATGACAAATTTTTAAGACGCTTCAAAACCGGACTTCTTTCCGCCGCTCAGCAAGTATTGGAATCAAATAACCAATTGGCAGAGAAACTTACAAGACTTATTGGTGAGAAAAGATTAAATGAGAACCGTAAATCAAGAGAGACAATAAGGATTATTAGAAACCTTGCTTTAAAATATGTAAATAAAGAATCCGAACAGGAGAATATAAATATATTATCTCCCTATTGCGAGGTTGACAGCATTATAGGTTTTTCTATAGAACTTGAGCCTGACATTAATCTTCCTTTGGAGAGGAAGTTATGTGAACAGCAAACATTGAATGAATATAATATCATTCCAAAAATGTCTTCAAGACATGCCGATCTTGGCTCTTTATCCAAATTATTCAACACAAATCTTATTGACAAGACAATATTGACAAATAATGTAAGAAACTCTTTTGGCTCTAAAAAAGCGGTTACATTAAAAGAGATTATCAATATGTATCCACTTTCTAAAGGGCTTGGCGAATTGGTCGCTTATATAAATTTAAAGTCTTTTTCCAACAAAATTTACGTCAATGCAAAGGTTACAGAGCCTCTTTTATTTGACAGTATCAATGGGAAATATTTGGAAGCTCCACAAATCATATTTAATAAATAGCCGGAAATAACGTTCATCACGATTTTCATTTGAAATTTTGTTTAGAAATTAATTGCAACATAATGAGTACTTCATATAATAAACCTGCTCCTTTTGCTGAAGCAGTAGTAAAGCTATTGCAGGGAGTTATTTACAGCGAATCAAAAACTCTTTGGAATGATTTGCTTTCCTATCAGAAACAAATCCAGGATTACATCTCTCAGATAGGGCTTGAATTAATTATTGAAAAAAATGACGGATATGCATTTTTAAGACAATATGAACTCGATGAAACAGGCAAAATTATAGGTCTTAACCGTCGCCAGTCATTAAGTTTTGAGCATACTCTTCTTTGTGTATTGTTAAGAGAATGGCTTGATGAATTTGAGTCATCACAAAATGCAGATGATATTATGATTATTACTCATAATGAACTTAGAAATAGAATTGAAATTTTCTTCAAGGAGCAATCCAATAAAGTCAGATTACTTAAAGAGCTTGACAAATACATAAAAGACATGGTTAAGCTCGGTTTTCTGCGTCAATATAATAATGAGAATAAAAACGAAGAGATACTTCAATATGAAGTAAGGCGAATAATAAAATCAAGAATTACAACTGACAAATTGGAAGAATTTAAGCAAAAACTTGAAGCAAATGTACAATAGCATATTTTCATCAATTCCTGAAGAGGCAGGATTTAGATTACAAAACGTAGAGATATATAATTGGGGCGTTTTTGACGCTGAGATTTATAAAATATCTCCTTGTGGAAACACCTCTTTACTTACCGGTGCAAATGGTTCGGGCAAGACATCCTTTGTTGATGCCATACTTACTCTTTTAGTTCCGGAAAGAAGAATGAGATTTTATAACCTTTCATCGGGCTCTTCAGGCAGGAATGAAAGAACTGAGGAAAGCTATGTTCTTGGAGAATATGGAGATGCAGAATCTACAGAAAAAGGAAAGGAAACATTACGTCTTCGTCAAGACAAAGACTCAACTTTTTCAATATTACTTGCTGTTTTTAAAAGCGAAGAAAGATATCTGACTCTTGCTCAAGTGAGATGGTTTACTTCAGGTGAGCTTAGAAGGGCTTATATTGTTGCACAAACAGAACTCTCAATTGAATCTGATTTTATTCCTTTTGACTCTAATGGTCAATGGCGAAGAGCAATGAAAAACAAACACCAAAAGATTAATAACAGAGAGGTTATTGAGTTTTTTGACGGGCCTGCCAACTATGCACAATGTATAAGGAAATATTTAGGAATGAAATCTGAAAAAGCGCTTACCTTATTCAGTCAGACTGTAGGTCTTAAAGTGCTTGGCAACCTAAATGATTTCATCAGGCAAAACATGCTCGAAGAGACCTCTATTGAAAATGAATTTATACATCTAAAGGAAGGGTTTAGAAAACTGCTTGATGCCCATACTGAGATTGAAAAGGCTTATTCACAAATGAGCATTCTTGAGCCTTTGGTATTAAACGTCGAGAAGTATAATAATATCTTATCAGTTTTAAAAAGAGATTCAGAATTAAAAGAGACTCTTCCTCCATACTTTGCTTTTAATAAAAGGAAACTGCTTGAACAGGAAATAAAAACTACTAAAGTTCATAATGTAGAACTTGCAGAAAAGCTGATTTATCAAAAGAAAGAGATAGAGAAGAAAAGAGAACAGGAAATTGAAATTGACGCCAATATTAGAAATGATGAGATTGGGAAACAGATCAAGTCTATTTCTCAACAAATAACTCAAAGACAGAACGAGCTTGAGACAAAACGTGTGAGATGCAATAAATATAATGCAGCAGCCAAGAAAATATCTTTTATAGAAAATCCGAGCGAGACAGAGTTTTTTGAATCTATAGAGAATGCTAATAATCGCATTGTCAGCATTCGTGAAGAATTGCCTGAACATGAAAATAAATGGGCTGACATACGACACGAATCGCTTGCCTTGAAAAATGAATATGTTGATATTGCAAAAGAATATGAAGTTCTTTCTATGCAATCAAACAATATTACGGGCAGAGTTGCAGAGATAAGAAAAGAGATTGCTTTACATTGCGGGATTGAAGAAAGCAGGCTTCCTTTTATTGGAGAATTGCTTAAAATTGAAGATTCTGAGAAAAGATGGGAAGCAGGCATTGAGAAAGTTCTTCATAATTTTGCTTTGAGAATTATTGTTCCAAACAATCTATACAAAGAGGTTAACAATTATGTAAACTCCACTAATCTAAATGGTCGTATAGTTTATCATAATGTTGATGAAAGAGAAGAATTTATCAATTCAATGTATGAAAGAGACAATAATTTACTTGTTTCAAAATTGGAGATAAAAAAGGACTCTCCTTATGCTGATTGGGTTGAAAATAAACTTATTACTGAATTTGATTACGTCTGCTCAGATGACATGGAGGTTTTCAGTAGAAGCAAAAGAGCTCTTACTTCAGGGGGACTGATAAAAAACAGTTCTAAACATGAGAAGGATGACAGAAATAACAATTCTTCAAAAGAACAACGTTTTGTTCTTGGTTGGGACAACTCTTCAAAGAAAGTTGCTATAGAGAAATTGTTATTAGAAAAGAAAAAGCAACTAAATAATAAGGAGAACATACTTTTAGACTGTCGTAACAAACAAAACAGTCTTCATATAGAACTTGAAAACATTAATGCCTTTCTTCAGTATGATAAATTCGATGAAATTGACTGGCCTAAAATAGCTGTTGAGATTGAAGAGCTTAAAACTGCTAAAGTTAAGCTGGGAAACTCTAACAATCATGTTGAAGAGTTGAGCAATCAACTTGGGAAACTTCGTCAGGAGATTAAAGGGCTTGAAAAGTCAAGAGAAGAGCTTAGTTCTGAAAAAGTTAGAGCTCAGGATATTTTTGAGAAAATGAATACTCAGTTTGATTATCTTTCCGCAATGCTTGATGCTTACAGGCATGTCGATTTGAAAAGTATCTTTAAGGAATTTCTTAATGAATTTGAACCTATGCTTACAGACATTTCTGCTCAAAACATAGACACTGTAAGACATAAGGTTGAAACCGAATTAAATAGAAGAATTTCTGATTTGAATGATAAAAGGATTGAACTTGGAAACAAGATTCAAAATCAAATGAGAGATTTTAGAGAGCCGAGCGAAGATATTAGAAGAAAATTTATAGATTGGATCAGTGACACTCATAAACTTCCTGTAGAAATTGAGTATGTTCAGGAATATATTGATATTTATAACAATATCTCAAGTCAGGGACTTGCCGCTTACAGGGAGAGATTTAAGAAATATCTAAATGAAGATATGATAAACCGAATGACAAATTTTACGGCTATTATCGAACGTCAGGAGGAAGAAATTCAAGATAATATCGTTTCTCTTAATAAATCTCTTGAAAGGATTACATTTAGATCTGCTCCCCGGACATTCATTCAACTTTATGCGGAAAAAGAAAATTCCAGGGAGATTAAGGAATTTAGAAACAAAATGGCAAGTTGGAAACCTGATATCAATGGTGAAAATATTGACAATGATGATATTCTTGAAAAGAGCTTTAACAATATAAAATCATTAATAGATGATTTATCTGACAATGAGCTGTGGCGAAAGACTGTTACCGATGTAAGAAACTGGTTTAGTTTTAAAGCAAAAGAGCATTATGTTGAAAATCCGGAACAGATATATAAAATTTATGAAAGTACCGGTAAGCTTTCAGGTGGTGAAAAGGCTCAGTTGACATATACTATTCTTGGTTCGGCATTAGCATATCAGTTTGGTATTGCACAAAATGGGCTGAATCCGAATTCATTTAGATTTATTTGTGTTGATGAGTCTTTCAGTAATCAAGATGATGAGAAGTCGAGATATCTTATGGAACTTTGCAAACAACTTCATTTACAATTGCTTGTTGTAACTCCTGAGGACAAAATGCATATTGTAGAACCATATATTTCTGCTATTCATATTGTAAAAAGAATAGAAAATAGAAATTCAATAATCTTTGATATGCCTATACGTCAATATAATAATGATGAAAAGAAAGAATATCTAAATTAGAATAAAACATTTTTAATTTTTATTTATAGCTCTCCAACAATAATACTTTGATTTTTTTTGGAGAGCTTTTATTTGTTTGGAATTCACATATTAATAATCATAGGCTTTGAACAATCTGTTAAAAAGAAAGATTACAGCCTTTTATTATTGATTTGATTGCATCCTTAACTTATCGGTTTTATATTTTGATATAATATCATTATATTTTATCATTAGTCTAAGATATTGATTGGAATACTCATCATTAAGATTATTGTATGGATATAGTTTGTTTGGAGACACAGTTAGATATTTGGCAGGAAAATTTAGATTAATTTTCGTAATTGGAGTTAATCGGAATTTTATTTTTGATTTTGGAACTCCATAGACATCTATGCCAACTCTAAAAGGAAGAAGCCACTTAATAACTCCAATATGGTAGAAGAATTTACTGTTTATATCCATAACGCCGTTGGCAAAGAATACAAATCTTTTAAAATCGGCCAAAAATGGATATATGGAAAGTATTTCATCTTTCAAACTTGCCTGTAGGGTTAAATCAAAAAGTGATATCTCTTTTTGATTGTGAAAAAGAATATTTCCAAGAAGTTTTGGCATCAATTTTTTTTTCAAGATTGACAATGTATCACATTTCACTATTGAAACAGCCGCCAAAGATGGTATCTCCAATAAAAAAGTTGAATCAAGATCTGCCATTGCAATAATTTTTGCATTTATATTTCCATTTATGGTTTTAATTGGAGGAGCAACATTTTCAATATCAGGGAATAAATTAATAGCCTTGTTTACATCAAGATTCTTTATTTTAAGCACAATAGACGTAGTGGCTTTATTGTTGCCTAATTCTTTATATTTTGCAAAAACATTTATAAATCCTAAATCGGTTTGAAAATTAAAGTCATCGAGCAAAAGGGTTTTGTCAACAATAAAAAGAGATCCAACCCCATGATTAAGAGTGTCATTTTCATAAATTAAATTTTTCGCATCAAAATTTAATTTTAAATCAAGATTACTTGATAAAAGTGGCAAAATTGATTTATCATCATCCTCTTTATTTTTATTAGGATAGAGTTTCGGAGGAAAAATTTTTTTTGATAGTCTGTTTGAAATTGAATCATTATACCTTTTTCTTAATCTATATTCTGTCAACTTAGGAATAAGCTGGTTTAGGTTTATATGTTCTGCTGAAAGATTTATCTCAGATTTAATTTTTGTAGAGTCATTAAAATCTGAAGTAAGTCCATTTATAAATCCATTTAATGAGATATTAGACTCTCCTATCTGCGCTTTAAGAGAATTAATCTTTATGTCGTCTTTATAAATAGAGAAATTTAAGGAATCAAAAAGAGTTGGTAAATTAAAACCTTGATTAATGATACTACCTTGTTTAAGTACAATATTTGATTTTAGCAAAGCATCATACAATAATTGATTAATAAAAAATTTCTTGTGTGTGTTTAACCCTATTGAGTTATTGTTTAAAAATGTTGAGTTAAAACTGAAATCGAACTGACCCGCAACAACCTTTAGCCCATTATTATATAAATAGAAATCGTGAGAATTAAGAGATATATCAAACCATCTAAGAAAACTCTTTTTCCCAAAATACAATAATGCATCAAGGGATATATCCTGATTATCAAGACTCAAAACTGCACCTTTTTCATATAAAATAAGTTTATTGACATATGATTTGAATTGAAATCTAAAAGGATAATCTCCCTCTAACATGTCATCAGAAAGCTTCTGAGAAACATTTGCTTTTTTTAGAAATGAATTAATTATTGAATCGTTTATATTAAAACGAATCATGTTTTTTACTCCTAAAGTCTTAATCCTTGAGGAATCAATTTTAACATCTAAATTATTAGCATCAATTTTTAAAGTAGTTTCACCGTTTTTTATTCTTTCAATATCAATGAGAGAATTTGAGAGAGAAATAAATCTATTGTCAAAATTTAATTGTAGGGAATCACCCTTTATTGAGGTATGAATAATAGATGGAGAAATACTTCTTTTTTGAGCATCAAATAATAGATTGTAAAGTTTAAAATTTACATCTGCTTTACCATTTGTCTTAATTTTATATTTATTCAGAAAAGGACTAAAATTTGCAAGTTCAAGAAATGATTTGATTTGAGAATTCAAAACAACCTTAGATTTATTAAAATCGACATCCGCATTTATCAAAAAATCTGAATTAATAAGATTAACCTTTATTTGAGTAATCATTTTGCCATCAGTATTACCTTTAGATGGAAAATCAGCATGAATTTTGGCATTAATATTATTGAATACCGGAAGATTCTTATATCTGAAACTACCATTCTTTATATATGACATCAAATTTATAGTAGGTTTTAAATTTAATGATTGAGATACATTACCGCTTACCCTTAAATGCATATAATATGGCAAATAAGATTCGGAATTATTTAAGTACTTCTCAGCAGGGAAAAATAATGAAATAAGTTTCAATGGGTTTGAACCAATACTTAAAAAATTCACGTCAGTTTCATAAGGGAGCCCCTTAGTGATTTTTGTTACATTTCCATTTAAAAGAAAATCAGCTTCATTTGTTGTAATATTGAAACTACTGATCGAGAAGTTTCTAAAATTTGGACCTATTGATACTGTTCCTTTTATTTTAATGTTTGATGGATAGTTTATTTTGAGTTTTTTTATGTTTATGGAATCATTAAATGTGGATATATAAAGCCTCACATTTTTATAAGGATTATTGTTGATTTTTTCAATGAATATAGAATCTGCATTTGTATATAGCTTAAGATTGTTGACACCATTGAAAATTTGATAATGAAGATTTGTAAGGCAAAAACTTTGAGGGAATATCTTTCTGTAATCAATGGCTATTCTTCCATTAAAAAATAAAGAATCACCTGAGGCATGCATCTCAACTTTGTTATGATAATTTATATAGTCAAAATGAGCGGGTCCAATAATGTTTACATATTTGATATTTAACTCCGTTTTGGATTTTTTCTTTTTAAATACTTCATTTTTTTTCTTCTTAAAACGCCAAAGAGCCCATCCGGGTCGTTTATCCTTAGTCATCTGAACTTTTGCATAAGGACTAATGAGATAAACATTTGGTATAAAAACCATATTGTCAGTCATTATCATAAAAGGATTGATAGATGCTCTGAGAAAATCAAAACTTGCTAATGTATCGCCATTGTTTTGCTTTAGATAGGAAACCAAATATCCATTTTTAGCTTGAACTGTAATTAAAGGGAATTTGTCAAACTCAAAATGCAAGGAATCAAAATACATTTTTCCCTCTATATGGTTGTTCATGAAATCTCTTCCAATTTTTGTAATCCTGCCTGTGGCATTTAAAATAGAAAAAGTGACAATAACAATTATTACCAAAATGATCGGCGCTGTTATTAATGAAATAATCAAGCTTATAAAAACATTTATCACCCTTTTCATTTGTATCTATTCTATTCTTAAAAGTAAAGCACCTATGCGCTTTAAATTTTTTATTTATGAAACCGTATTTCTTTGGATGAGATTTTCCTAATCTTATTTAAAAATGTTTGTTTAGTATCTCATCTTTAAATAAATGAGAAAATCAATTAATAATCCCGCCAAATCATATTAGGTATATAATAGGACTTACCAATTAATCAAACATCAAATTACAAACATTGTTCTTTATTTTTATTTTATCGGAGCATGTAAGAGTAAAGGATAAAAACAGATTTATGTAACCACTCTATTTATTATTTTTTTTGTTTACAACCCTCACTATTGTGATATGTATTCTCAATTAATGATATTTAAGAACATTCCTTAAGTAATTATATATGTATTCTCAATTAATGATATTTAAAAACATTCCTTAAGTAATTATTATACTTTAAATAAATGGCAACAACTTATTTACACATAAGTTGTTTAACATTAAACCTTTATCCACAAATATTTTAAAAGATATTTCTGTGAATAAAAACTTTTGAATATGAATGCTTACCCTTTCGCCGACGATATAGACTTATTTTAATTTGATTGTTTATATTATTTAAAATCAAATTGAAAAATAAGCTATAATAATAGATATATATAATTTTTATAACCTTATCAATGAAATCGCCATAACTCACCAAAAGGTGAGATACCTAACAAAAGGTATATAAATGGCGCATTTGTACCTTAGTGTAAAAAAATAAAAATATATACAAATGAAAAAAAATATATTATTCTTGCTTTTAGCATTAATATATTCCTTGCACATATATTCTCAGTCAGTTGGATTAGTATTAAGCGGAGGCGGTGCAAGAGGCATAGCTCATATAGGAGTAATTTATGCATTGGAAGAAAAAGGGATTCCAATAGATTATGTTGCCGGGACATCTATGGGAGCGATAGTTGGAGCGTTATATGCTATGGGATATTCTCCTGCTGAGATGATGGAATTGATCAATTCCAAAGAGTTTCAGAGTGCTCAAAAAGGTAAAATTCAAGAAAAATACATCTATTATTTCACCAAGCCGGACCCAACTCCCGAATTCATAAATTTCAGATTGTCAGTAAAGGATTCAACAACAAACATCCAACAGCTTTTACCTCAAAGTCTTATAAATCCTGTGCCTATGGATTTTGATTTCATGAATTACTTTTCAAAGGCAACAGCTCAGTGTAATGGAGATTTTAATAATCTTTTTATTCCTTTTAGATGTGTAGCTTCTGATGTTTATAAAAAAGCTGAGATAAAATTTAAATCAGGTGATTTGGGCAAAGCAGTTAGAGCTTCAATGAGTTTTCCTTTCGTTTTTAAGCCAATAAAGATTGACAGCATTCAACTATATGATGGTGGTATTTATAATAATTTTCCTATAAATATTATGGAAAATGACTTTACTCCTGACATAATCATTGGGAGTTCTGTTGCCGACAATCCAAAAATTCCAAAAGATTGGGATTTGCTTGGACAAATAGAAAGCATGATTATGAATAAAACAGATTACAATCTGCCGGAATCAAAAGGTGAAATGATAAGGTTTAAATTTGAAGATGTTGGATTGTTGGATTTTGACAAAGCCGACTTAATATTTATGGCTGGTTATAGCAAAGGTATTGAATTTGCAAACAAGGTTTCTGAAAGAATAAAAAGAAGAGTAAGTAAAGAAGATATTCAATTGGCAAGATTAAACTATAAGGCATCTCTCCCGGATTTGGTTTTTGACTCCATTAATATTACCGGAGGAAATAAAGCTCAGAATATGTATGTAAAAAAGGAATTCAATATAAATAAGAAAAATGTAAAGTCTATAGACAAATTAAAATGGCCTTATTATAAAATTCTTTCCGGCAATCTTGTTAAGGAATTGGCTCCGAATGCTTCTTATAATGATTCGACAAATTTCTTTACTCTTGATTTAAAAATGAAAATGGACAAAAAAATAAGGGCTCAAATTGGGGGTTTTATCACTTCAATGAATGCTAATACGATCTATATAGGCACAAATTTTCAAATGCTTGAGAGATATTCGCTTGACTTTAAAATTCAGGGGCAATTAGGTCAAACATATAACAGTTTTCTTACCTCAATCCGCTTTGATTTGTTTTCTTCCTTGCCAATGTTTCTTAATCTAAGATATTGTATTCAGGATACAAAGTATTTTGAGAGTGAAAAACTCTTTAATACAAAGATACAACCTTGTTTTATTAGAAAAGCTGAATCGTATGGTCAATTAAGATTTGGATTACCACTAAACACAAAAACAAAATTTATATTGATTTCGGGGATTGGAAAGCTGACAGATTATTATTATCCAAACCATAATCTCAATTTTTTTGAAAGAGCTTCGGATAAGAGCAAATATAATCTTGGATTATTGGCACTTTTGATAGAAAAGAATACCTTAAATTATAGAATGTATCCTTCTTTAGGAGAGAAAATTCACATAAAACTTGATGGAGTAATTGGAAAGGAAAAATACTTCAATGCTGATAACAACACCACTTTAAATGACAACGTAAAGTGGAGCAAACTTTGCTTTAATATAGAAAAATATTTTAGTCTCTCAAATAGGGTTACTTTGGGAATAAGACAACAGGATGTTTTATCTACTAAAAAAGCATTTTCAAATTATACGGCAACGATTGTTGAGGCGCCGGATTTTTCTCCGACTCCTTACAGCAGGATTTTCTTTCGTCCATCACTGCGTTCCTTGCAATATATGGCTGCAGGCATTATTCCAATATTCAAATTCAACGAAAACTTAAATTTGAGAACCGAATCATATATTTTTATGCCTATAAAAAAATTATATCCGGGTGAAAATGGAGAAACTTTGCATAAAAAATTTTTTTCATCTCCAAGCTTCATATTTGAAACTGCCTTTGTGTATAATCTTTCATTTGCTTCTGTTGGACTATTCTTTAATTATTTTAGTAAACCCAGTAATTTTAATATTGGACTAAATATTGGATATTTAATTCCATCGGCAAAATTCTTCGATTAACATAATTTGTATTATTTATATTGCGCTGAAAACAAGGTTTTCAGCCTTTGCAAGCTATTTTAAAAGGGAAAATATTAAAACAAGGTTTTGTATAATTAAAATAATAACTATCTTTGCATCGCATTCAAAGAATGAATGGCTTCGTAGCTCAACTGAATAGAGCATCTGACTACGGATCAGAAGGTTACAGGTTTGAATCCTGTCG
>JAUNSR010000065.1 GCA_030539115.1 Bacteroidales bacterium | reverse complement strand
TAAGAAATATTTAAATAAGATAATTAACTGAATAATAACATTTTAACTAACTGAACCAGAAAGTGGTTTCAACTACTGATTCGCATTAATAATAAACCAACAGAAAAGTAAATTTGTTTATAATAAAAACAAAAACAATATGTTTACTATCAACTTGCATCATCTACATCATCATTTTATCTCAACATTTAGGTGAGCAAGCTTGTCATATACATATATAAAAGATATTCTTTGCAAAGGCTTACCTAATAATCAGGTAAGCCTTTTTTATTTATGATATTTAATTACTTATTTATGTTACGAATAGCTGTACAATCAAAAGGAAGATTATTTGAAGATACAATGGAGCTTCTAAAAGAAGCAGGAATAAAGTTGTCTTCAGGAAAAAGAACGTTATTAATCCCGGCAAGAAATTTCCCTATCGAAGTTTTATATCTTCGTGATGATGATATTCCTGATTCAGTTGCCTCAGGCATTGCAGATATAGGTATTGTTGGGTTGAATGAGTTTAAAGAGAAACAAAAAGCTGCTGAAATAGTTAGAAACCTTGGTTTTAGCAAATGCCGCCTTTCACTTGCAATCCCAAAAGATGAGGAATACGATTCTGTAAAATGGTTTGAAGGAAAGAAAATAGCTACATCCTACCCCGAAATTCTAAAAGATTATCTTCAGAAAAACAATATCAATGCAGATATTCATGTCATAACAGGTTCTGTAGAAATAGCACCGGGCATAGGTCTTGCTGATGCAATCTTCGATATAGTAAGTTCAGGAAGCACACTTATAAGCAACCGATTAAAAGAGGTTGAAGTTGTAATGGATTCAGAGGCTGTATTGATTGCCAATCCATCTTTAAATGAGGACAAGAAAGAAATACTTGAAGAATTAATATTTAGAATAAATGCAGTTCAGGAGGCTGAGGATAAGAAATATGTACTTATGAATGTACCAAATGAAAGCCTTGATGATGTAATATCTATTCTTCCTGGCATTAAGAGTCCAACTATTATGCCTCTTGCAAACAGTGGCTGGCATTCAGTTCATACTGTTATATCAGAGAAAACATTGTGGGAAATTATTGGAAAACTAAAGAGCGCCGGAGCTGAAGGTATATTAGCTCTTAACATAGAGAAAATGATATTATAATACAATTATGGAATCTTATATATATCCACAAAGAAAAGATTGGAGCAATATTGTTAAGCGGGCTTCCTTTGATAATTCAAGTCTTCGTGATGCTGTTTCAGATGTTCTTTCAAAGATAAAGAACGATGGAGATAAGGCTCTTTTTGAGCTTGAAGAACAATTTGACAAGGTTTCTCTTACATCATTTAAGGTTAATGAAGAGGAATTCAAAGAGGCAGAGAATCTCCTTTCTAATGATTTGAAGAATGCAATTGACAGGGCATCAATTAATATAGAAAAGTTCCATGCCTCTCAAAAACATGAAATCAACAAGGTTGAGACGTCTTATGGTGTTATTTGTTGGCAAAAGAGTGTTGGGATTGATGTAGTTGGCCTTTATATTCCAGGAGGAACAGCACCTCTTTTTTCTACAGTTTTAATGCTTGCAGTACCGGCTAAGATAGCAGGATGCAGAAAAAGAGTTCTTTGTACTCCCCCAAACAGAAATGGAAAAGTTCATCCAGCTATTCTCTATGCTGCGATGAAAGCCGGGGTTACAGAAGTTTATAAATTGGGAGGAATACAGGCTATAGGAGCTATGGCGTATGGAACTGAGAGCGTGCCAAAAGTTTACAAGATTTTTGGTCCCGGCAATCAATATGTTACTATGGCAAAGCAACTTGTAAGTCTAAAAGAGGTTGCAATTGATATGCCGGCAGGTCCCTCAGAAGTAGCTATAATTGCGGATGAGAGTGCAGATGCGGCTTTTGTTGCTTCTGATTTTCTTTCTCAGGCAGAACATGGCTCAGACAGTCAAGCTCTTTTGTTTACCACTGATAAAGAATTTGCTGAAAAAGTAAAGATTGAGGTTGAGACTCAGCTTGAGAAACTTCCAAGAAAAGAGCTTACATCAAAGTCTTTGGAGCATTCAAAGATTATTGTCCTCACAAATAATGATGATTTGATGGAACTTGTTAATGAATATGCTCCGGAGCATCTCATTATACAGGCAAAAAATTATAATAATTTGGCTGAAAGAGTTGTTAATGCCGGCTCTGTTTTTCTTGGTCCTTATACTCCTGAGAGTGCAGGAGATTATGCCTCAGGTACAAATCATACTCTTCCTACAAATGGATATGCAAAAGCTTACAGTGGTGTAAATCTTGACAGCTTTATAAGAAAGATAACCTTTCAAGAGATCTCAAAACAAGGACTTGAAAAATTAGGTCCTGTTATTGAAATAATGGCTGAAAATGAATCTCTTATTGCTCACAAAAGAGCTGTAAGCATACGTCTAAACAAAAAAGACTAAAATCTAATGGAAAATTTTAATATTGATAATCTTGTTCGCGAGAATATAAAAAAACTTAAGCCTTACTCCTCAGCAAGAAGCGAGTTCTCAGGAAACGCTTCGGTTTTTCTTGATGCCAATGAAAATCCATTTGACACGGGCTTTAATAGATATCCCGACCCATTGCAAAGAAAACTTAAAGAAAAGCTCTCTTTCATCAAAGGGGTTGCCTCTGAAAACATTTTCCTTGGTAATGGCAGCGATGAGGCGATAGATTTAGTCTATCGTGTGTTTTGCAATCCAGGAAAAGATAATGTTATAGCGCCTGATCCTACTTATGGAATGTATGAGGTATGTGCTGAGATTAATGATATAGAATATAGGAAAGTTAACCTTGATGCCGATTTTGATATTGATGTAGATAGCATACTTGCAAAAACAGATGAGAATACTAAGGTAATTTTTATTTGTTCACCAAATAATCCTACCGGAAATCTTATGACACGATCTAAAGTTATCAGAATACTTGACAACTTTAAAGGAATTGTTGTTGTAGATGAGGCCTATATTGATTTTGCTTCTGAAAAAAGTCTATCGAGTCTACTTACTCAGTACCCAAATCTTATCATTTTTCAGACATTCTCTAAAGCTTGGGGACTGGCTTCTATTCGACTTGGAATAGCATTTGCATCTTCTCAGATCATAAGTTATTATAATAAGGTGAAATATCCTTACAATGTAAATATTCTTACTCAAAGTCATGCATTGGAAATTCTTGACAATGAAGAAAAAGTTAAGGAGGATGTGGATTATATACTTAAAGAGAGAGAAGAGATGATTAATTCACTGAAAGATTTAAGTTATGTGATCAAAGTATATCCAACCGACTCAAATTTCATTCTTGTAAAGGTTAAGGATGCGAATTTTGCCTATGACAAACTTATGGAAAAAGGGGTTGTTGTTAGAAATAGAAACAAAATCACTCTTTGTAGTGGTTGCCTAAGAATTACTGTGGGGACAGAAAATGAAAATAATAATGTTATAGATGTGCTCTCTTCATTGTAATATAAATGGTGAATTTATAGTTTGATGTAAATAATAGAATATATAATGATGAAGAAAGCTCTTTTTATAGACCGGGATGGCACAATAATCGTTGAACCTCCCATTGATTTTCAAGTTGATAGCTTTGAAAAATTCAGTTTTGTTCCTAAAGTTATTTCTGCCCTTTCCTTTATAAGAAAAAAACTTGATTTTGAATTTGCCATGGTTACAAATCAGGATGGATTAGGAACTGAGGCTTTTCCTGAGGAACAGTTTATTGGACCTCATTCTTTAATGATAAATACTCTTTTGGGAGAGGGTGTTGAATTTGATGACCAAATTATTGACAAAACATTTGAACATGAGAATAAGCCTACTCGTAAACCTGGCACAGCTTTACTTGGCAAATATCTTAGTGGTGGTTACGATCTTGAAAATTCTTTTGTTATAGGCGACAGACTGTCTGATGTAAAACTTGCAAAGAATCTTGGAGCAAAAGCAATTCTTTTTCAAGACATTGACACTGCACAAGAGATGTTTAAAGAAGAAGATGAAAATCTTCGATTTGTTTGTGCTCTCATTACAAATGATTGGGATAAGATAGCAGAATATCTTTTTGCCGGTGAAAGAATTGCCATAGTGAAAAGAGATACATCAGAAACAAAAATTGAGGTAAAATTAAACCTAGACGGTTCAGGCAAAAGTAATATATCTACCGGACTTGGATTTTTTAATCATATGCTTGATCAAATTGCTCGTCATTCTGGAATAGACCTGTATATAAAGACTAATGGTGATTTGTATGTTGATGAACATCACACAATTGAGGATACTGCACTTGCTTTAGGAGAGGCTCTTTATAAAGCTTTGGGCTCAAAGAGAGGAATAGAAAGATATGGCTATACTCTTCCAATGGATGAATGTATCTGTACAGTTGCTCTTGATTTTGGTGGTAGGCCATGGCTTGTTTGGGAAGCTGATTTTAAAAGAGAAAAAATTGGGGAAATGCCAACTGAAATGTTCATGCATTTTTTCAAATCTCTTAGTGATGCTGCAAAGATGAATCTTTATGTTAAGGCTGAGGGAATTAATGAGCATCATAAAATAGAGGGAATTTTCAAAGCACTTGCCCGCTCAATAAAAATGGCAATTAAAAGAGATATCTATAATTATCAATTGCCATCTTCAAAAGGTGTGCTTTAAAATAATAATAAAATCTATCATCTCTTCACTGATAAAAAAAGAAGCTCTCCATACGTTGTATTTAGCTTGGTATGGAGAGTTTTTATTTATATACTAAATCTATAGGGGTTACCACAATAAAAAGTAACGATATTTCTTTACGGCATTATAAGTTGTTTCATCTTTGTCTGAAGAAAATTTTTCATTAATGTTTGGTATCTGATAATAGCCGATATGGGTATAAGTATTTGCCGGAATACCTGCCTGCATAAAGGCATTTACAGCCTTATTTAATCTTATATTCTCTTTAGCTCTGGCAATTGGCATGATGTTCTTATCAAGTGATTCGACAAGCTCAAAATTGTAAAGTTCAAGCTCTTCTTGATTAAAATCAATGTGTTTTGGCTTCATTAATGTAGGAGGAGCATCTACAATGACAGGAAGTTTTGTGTTTAATGATCTTTTAAGCATAACTTCAATCTCATGTCCAACGTCACGATTCATTCTTTTGCTCTTGTTCTTTTGTTTCATAATGAATTGAATTATTGTAATACAATAGGGAGTTTTCTGTTATTAACGTTTAATAAAGTGAAATTGTTCTCTATTATTGATTAAGTTAATCTTATTAATTCATTGTTAAATAGATATATATTATTTGCAACTCTCCTACTTGCAAAAATCGCACTATTATTAATTACTATCTTTTGCATATTTTTGTGTCCTTAAAATCATATCAAAGATTTAATCTCACATTAATGCAATAAAAAGCTTTAGAAGAATAGAATATTAATTAGAGAAAATAATAGATACATGCGCTTCCTAATTTTTTCAGACATACATGGATCGATAGATTCAGTAAAAAAAATAATACAGATTTTTGAATGCTCCAACTTTGATAAAATGATAATTCTTGGTGATATTCTTTATCATGGACCAAGGAATGCTATTCCTGAGGGTTATAATCCTATGGAAACAGCCAATATCTTAAACAAATATTATGACAGAATAATAGCAGTAAGAGGTAATTGCGAGGCTGAGGTAGATCAAATGCTTTTGAAATTTCCTTGTATGGGAGATTACGCCACAGTTTTTGCTGATGGGAAACAAATATTTGCCACTCATGGTCATATTTACAATCCTTCTAACATGCTTTCTCTTCCAAAAGATTCAATTTTTCTTTATGGCCATACTCATATTTTTGAGAATAAGAAGATAGATGGTATAACAATATGCAATCCTGGGTCAATCACACTTCCTAAAAACGGTAATTCACCAACATACTCAATTATAGACAATGGCGTTGTCTCTGTATATGAATTGTAAAATATAATCATATTACAACATAATATTTGTATTAATTATATGCTGTGATATAAACACTCTATATTGGTAAAGGAATTAAAGAAAGTAAACATAGATGGTAAAAGGTTTACAAATAATAACATAAAAGGCTTGACTCAGACTCTAAACATGAGAGAAGCTTGTTTAAAAACCAGTTTTTCTACTGATAAAGCTAAAATTAATATTATATTTACGCACGAAGAAACCTACCAAATATGGGAATGATTGTTTTTGATATAATTCCAAATCAGGAGATAAGTATCACTGTAAGCCAACAGTGTGGTATTTCCCAATAATGTAATAATAATTAGCACGTTTATTTGAGGATTGCCACTTGATGAAATGATAAAAACAGAGTTTTTGTAAGTGATTCTCAGCTAAATCATCCTGATGAATAACTTTGAATATTTCATCTTTCCAAATAGAAGCCACTACACTTTCTTGATATAAAATGGTTATTTATAACTATTGTATCGCAAATTACAACGTCTTACATTTGGGATAATAATTAATTTTATGGTTATTTATGATTACAGAAAAAGAAAAATGCCATAAGGGATCACTTTATGATTCAAACAACGATTCAGAATTGATCGCCGAAAGGTTATCATGCAAAAAGAAGTGCTATGAGTATAATAATCTACCGCCAACAGAGATTGAACATAGAGAAGATATTATCATAAATCTGTTGGGGAGAGTTGGTGAAAAATTTCTTATAGAGCAACCATTCTATTGCGATTATGGTTATAACATCGAAATTGGTGAGAATTTCTACTCAAACGTAAATTGTGTTATTCTTGATGAGGCAAAGGTTAAGTTTGGAGACAATGTATTCATTGCTCCGAATTGTGGATTCTATACTGCTGGGCACCCTTTCGATATAGAACAACGGAATAGCGGATTGGAATATGCACGACCTATCACTATAGGAAACAATGTTTGGATAGGGGCGCAAGTATGTATTCTTCCAGGAGTAACAATAGGCAATAATTGTGTTATAGGCGCTGGAAGTATTGTAAACAAAGATATTCCTGCAAATTCATTAGCAGTAGGTAATCCATGTCATGTCATCCGTAGATTATGATGTTTAGATAAAAACTTAATTCACAAATGCAATACTATATTTAAATTACATAAATATTTTAATTTATAATGTTTATAAAATATTGTGCGAGAATATTAGAAAAGCCACTCAATAAATATCGACATTCATGAAAAATTAATATTTAATGCGAATCAGTAGTTGAAACTACTTTCAGATTCAGTTAGTTAAAATGTTATTATTCAGTTAATTATCTTATTTAAATATTTCTTAATCTCCTTGAAAATCAGTATATTAGAAGAATAAAACCACTCATTTTTCTAATTATGATTCTCAAGGAGAAAGAGCTTAAACTTATAAAAATATTTTCGTAATTCTGTATGTTTTTTCTTATCGCCTTATTTTAAAGGCTTTTGGAGAAATGA
>JAUNSR010000029.1 GCA_030539115.1 Bacteroidales bacterium | reverse complement strand
ATGTATAAATATTACAAATATTCATCCATTATATAGACAATTTATGAATGAATTTGGAATTATTATTGCATAATGATTATAAACTTGCTACTTTTGCAAATAAAAGTGAATGATTATTAAGAAGATTCCATTGTCAGTTATACTAATAATTTATTTAAAGTCGTATTTAATAAGTGGTTAAACAGAGAATTTATAAAAGAAAATAATTCAGTACGCTTTTAAGTGTTTAAAGTCCGGATTAAAAAAAGTGCATATTCATTTCTGAATCACTATTAGATTATAATTATCATATATAATATATTATCCAATTTGATTAAATTCTAAAATCAAGCTTTGTCCGTTATGTACGTGAGTATTAACGTCCAATTTATTTATAATAAAAAACAAATAAAAGAATGAGAAAACTGTTTTTATTGTCTGTATTAGTTATCAGCAGCTTTGCATTGAAAGCTCAAAATGTTCAGTTACATTATGATTTAGGTGATGCTTTATATCAAGATGAATTAAATGGTCGTCCAAAGTTGACAACTACAGTTGAAATGTTCAAACCTGATAAATGGGGAAGCACTTTCTTTTTTGTTGATATGGATTACACTTCCAAAGGAGTAGCTGCCGCTTATTGGGAGATCGCTCGTGAATTAAAATTCTGGAAAGGTCCGCTTTCCGCTCATGTTGAGTATAATGGTGGAACAAGTAATGTCGTTTCATTCAGTAACTGCTATCTTTTTGGACCAACTTACACATATAACAACTCGGATTTCTCAAAAGGATTTTCACTTTCTGCCATGTATAAATATATTCAGAAGATAGAAAAGCCTAACAACTTCCAAGTAACGGGAACTTGGTATTTGAACTTTGCAAAAGGTAAATGTTCATTTACAGGATTTGCAGATTTATGGATGGAAAGAGACAAGTACACCAATCCTTATGGAGATTTCATCTTCCTTACAGAGCCTCAGTTCTGGGTTAATCTAAACAAATTCGATGCTTTCAACGACGCCTTCAATCTAAGTTTAGGCACAGAGGTTGAAATAAGCAACAACTTTGGAACTCGCGACGGTTTTTATGTTATCCCTACATTAGCTCTTAAATGGGCATTTTAATATGTTTTTTAAATAAATTTTATGTTAGAAAAACTTTTTGGATTTAATCCAAAGACGATGAATGTAAAAACCGAGATTCTTGCCGGTATCACTGCATTCCTTACAATGTCTTATATTTTAGCTGTCAATCCCGAAATTCTAAGTTCTGTCGGAATGGATAAAGGGGCTTTGTTTACTGCAACAGCTCTTGCTTCCGTCTTTGCAACACTTGTTATGTCACTTCTTGCAAAGCTTCCTTTTGCTTTGGCTCCGGGAATGGGACTTAATGCATTCTTTGCTTTCACAGTATGTCTTGGAATGGGCTACAGCTGGCAATTTGCCTTGACAGCTGTTTTGATAGAGGGTATTATTTTCATCCTTCTAACTATTACAAATCTTAGAGAGGCTATAGTAAATGCTATCCCGATGACTTTAAAGAATGCCATTGGCGCCGGTATCGGTTTGTTTATCGCATTTATCGGATTGCAGGGCGCAGGCGTGATTGCAAACAATGATGCGACTCTTGTTTCTCTTGGAAACATAACCTCAGGCGCTCCGTTGCTTGCTTTAATCGGTATAGCTTTCACATCTGTGCTTTTGATTAAAAATGTTAAGGGCGCTTTTCTAATCGGAATTTTAGGAACAACAATTCTTGGCATACCGATGGGTATTACTCAATATTCAGGTGTCATGAGTGCTCCTCCTTCAATCGCTCCTATTTTCTTTAAATTTGATTTCTCTCAGATTTTTACTCCTGATATGGCAGTGGTTGTATTCACATTCTTATTTGTAGATATGTTTGATACAATCGGAACTTTAGTTGGAGTATCGACTAAAGCAGGTTTAATGAAAGATGGTAAAATCCCAAATGCAAAACAGGCTTTCATGGCTGATGCTTTGGGAACTACAGTGGGAGCAATGCTTGGAACAAGTACAACAACTACTTATGTGGAAAGCGCATCCGGAGTTGCTCAAGGAGGACGTTCAGGATTAACATCATTCACTGTTGCAGTATGCTTCTTTGCTGCATTGTTCTTTTCACCTCTTTTCCTTTCAATACCTGCCGCTGCAACATGTCCGGTGCTTGTATTGGTTGGCTTGTTTATGCTTTCTCCTATTCAGAATATTAAGCTCGACGATTACACCGAATCAATCCCTGCATTCATTTGTGTGATAACAATACCTTTTGCATATTCAATCTCGGACGGTATTGTATTGGGAATGATAAGTTATGTATTGATCAATCTTTTAAGCCTTAATCACAAGAAGCTTACATTGCCTATTTATATCCTTGCAATATTATTTTCTTTGAAATATATATTGTAATATACTTTTGTTAAATACAATTTTGTATAAAAGTTGTCTCTTTGGTTTATTCTAATGTGACAACTTTTTTTATTTTATATATGAATGTTAAAACAAATGTGTTAAAACACCTTTTGAGTTATGAATGAAATAAATAATTATTAAGTTTACAGAAATTAAAATATTAGAAATTATGATTAGACTTAATGTATTTATTGAAGTTAGCGATGCTAACAGAACTGAAGCTGTTAAAGCAGCCAAGGAATTGGTGGCAGCATCTTTGAAAGATAAAGGATGTATTGCATACGATCTTTTTGAGAGCGCTACCCGTAAGAATGTATTGATGATTTGTGAAACTTGGGATAATGCAGCTAATCTTGACACCCATTCAAATTCATCTCATTTTACTACTTTGGTGCCAAAGATTCAATCTTTAGGAACAATGAAACTTGAACAGTTTGAGTTCTAAAAATCTTTTTAATAAAGAGAAAGCCACTTCAGCACTGAGCTAAAGTGGCTTTTTTATCTAATTGTCAATCAAAATAATAATTCTTGTTTTTTGAAATTTATGTTTGTACTGATCAATTACATCGGTTCCTCCAATTCGGAATCGAGCTTCTCAGTTTCCTTTGGAAGTATAATATTTAAAATTACACCTGTCAAAGCAGCAAGACCGATACCTGCCATAGTGAAGTTGCCAAATTGAAGAACTGCTCCGCCAATGCCTATTGTTAAAATCAAGGATGCTACGATAAGGTTTCTTGTCGAGGAAAGATTTACCTTATTATGAATAAGGTTGTTTATTCCAACAGAAGCAATTGTTCCAAACAACAGAAGCATTATTCCTCCAAGCACGGGCTGAGGTATAGTTTTTAAAAGAGCGCTTACTTTGCCTATTACAGAAAATACTATTCCTGTTACGGCAGCTATTCTGATAACTGCAGGATCTGTTATCTTTGTCAGTGATATTGCTCCTGTAACCTCTGAATATGTAGTAACGGGAGGTCCTCCAAGCAGTCCTGAAACGGTACATGCCAAACCATCCCCAAGCATTGTTCTATGAAGTCCAGGGTTTTGTACAAAGTCTTTCCCTGTAACAGTGTTGATTGTATAGATGTCTCCAATGTGTTCAATAACCGGAGCAATTGCAACAGGAATCATAAATATTATTGCCTCCCAAGAGAACGCTGTTTTTATGAATGTAGGAAATGCAAACCATTTCGCCTCGTAAACAGTTGTCAGATCAACTCCATAGAAAAAGTATCCAACTGCGTATCCAACAATAATTGCAACAAAGATCGGAATAAGTTTTATCAATCCTTTTCCAAGAAGCGATACTATTATTGCAGTGATAAGAGAGATTCCGGCAAGAATCCAATTCTCTTTTGCCATGTTTACAGCCGTTGGAGCAAGTGAAAGACCTATAAGAATAATTACCGGTCCGATTACTACAGGCGGGAAAAGTCTTTTAATAAATCCCGTGCCAAAGATTTTTATCAATAAGCTCATCAGTCCGTAAACCAATCCAACAGCTACGATTCCTGACATAGTTCCCGGCAAGCCGTACAATTCAGTTGCTTTAATAATGGGTGCTATAAATGCAAAGCTGCTGCCCAAAAAAATAGGAACCATACCTTTCGTAACCAAGTGAAAGATAAGAGTTCCTACTCCTGCAGTAAATAAAGCGGTGGCCGGATCCAATCCAACCAAAAGCGGTACGAGTACAGTGGCTCCAAATGCCACAAATAAAAACTGTACTCCGACAATAGTCTTTTTTAATGGGTTTAAATGTTTTGTTTGTTCCATAATGTGTGTATAACTTATGCATACAAAGATATATTGTTTGATTTTATATGCATAATATATATTGAGTTATGTTTTAAAAGTTAAATATTTATTTGATGATATTTTTCTACTTTTATGTCCTGTTCAATAAATGTAAAATGCTATATATAAATGAGTAAATTGTTTTTATAGGATTGTTCATATTAATGTGGAATGTCTATTAATGTTATAGCAAAAAGAATATTTATGCATAGTTTATTGCCGTATAATACTTGCTGTTTATGTGCAGTTCTAAAATTTGACACAATCAAATACTTTTAATATGCAATAAAATTAAAAATACAAATGTCACATAATCAACTGGTTGTAATTTTGAAATTATTTTGATTTAAGATTTTGAAATTTTCATTATCAAAACTCAAATTTTCATTATCGAAAATCAAGAAAGATAATGATTAGAACTTTAGGTTCTTTTTTTCTTTACAATAATGATATTAATTTTTATAAGGAATAAAAATCTTTCAAAACTGAATAAAATTGATGAATTATTGATTAAAAAGAAATTTTAATAAAACAAAATCCAAAAATATGTAAGAATAAAAATTTAGATATATAAAAAAATATATAATAAATTTATTTATTTTTTTTTCATAAATGCTTACCTTTAGAGCGGTTATTGCTTATTTATTAATTACTTTATATCTATTTCTAATGAAACATTCTCAAAAATCCGCTTCGAAAGGTGTGAGTTTTTTTAAGAAGAAGAAGTTTATTTTTATTACCGGCTGTGTTATTGGTGGTGCTTTAATTTTCTCTTTTTTCGCTACATCGCATTATCTTTCTACTGATAAATCGTGTATGATATGCCATGTTCATCCACATGTGGAAAACAGTTGGAAACAATCAGTTCATTATAATAATCCGAGTGGCTCTAAAGTTGGGTGTGTCGAGTGTCATCTTCCGCCACAGGACCATATGTTCAAGCATTATTCTGCAAAGGTTAAGCTTGGAATGAAAGATTTATACGGTTTTATAGTTAAAGACAGCGCAGATTTTGATTGGGATAATAAATCTCAGTTGGAAAATGCAGTAAAATATATTCCTAATGAGTCGTGCAAGGCTTGTCATCACAACCTTATCCCGCAGGGAATATCGAATGATGGAATTACTGCCCATCTTTATTATGAGGAAAATGAGAAGAAATTAGATCTTCAGTGTATAAGCTGTCACTTGGATGTAGGGCATTACAACCCCAACTATAAACATGAGAAGTTGGCAGGTGTGCCGGGTCAAAGTGGCGCCATATCTCAGGATACTTCATTATTCTATAAGAGTGCAACTAAAGTCGATTCTTTTTCAAATTTTACAGAACAGATTCCCGGCACAATGGTAACATTTAATATGTTAGCCATACCGGAAGGAAGCTTTAAGATGGGAAGTGATGAGAATGAAAACTTTCATAAAGAGGATGAATCTCCTGTAAGAGAGGTAAAAATGAAAAGATTTTTCATGGCTGAATTGGAGGTTACTTGGGATCAATATTGGGCATTTTATGGAAATACAATGTCTGAGGGAAGAACTCCTCCGGAAACAATTTATGCCAATAATACTAATCCTGATTTGGATGCAGTTTCCGGTCCGACACCTCCGTTTGGTTTTCCGGACCAAGGATGGGGAGGCGGAAACAGACCTGCTATAACAATGACTCATTATGCTGCTGAAACTTTCTGTCAATGGCTTACACTTAAGACAGGAAAAAAATACCGTCTTCCAACAGAAGCTGAATGGGAATATGCAGCACGTGGAGGAACACAGACACCATATTTCTTTGAAGGAAGTCCAAAATCATATTCTGACCAAGGATTTTGGAGAAAATTCTTTGATGCAAAAACAGATATAATTTCAGAATATGTTATATATTCGAAAAATAGTAGAAACAAGACCCAAGAGCCGTCTCAAGTAAAGGCAAATCCTTATGGCTTGAAAAATATGTTGGGTAACGTTCTTGAATATTGCGCAGATAAATATTCTCCTAAGGCTTATGCTCAGGGAGGTGCGCAAGTCTCTAATCCTATTAACACAGATGGTGAGGAATGGGTAGTAAGAGGTGGAAATTACACCTCTGACGCTTCTGATTTAAGATGCGCCGCAAGATCTCACACTCTTCATGATGCTTGGTTGAAGACTGACCCTCAACAGCCTAAGAGTATCTGGTGGTATTCTGATATAAGGGGTATAGGATTCAGAGTAGTATGTGATGATGATATAATTGAATAATTTACTGTTAATAAAAACTTTTCTATCATGAAAAAAGAAAACATTTTTAGCAGAAGGTCTTTCCTGAAAAGTTCTGCATTAATGGGAGCTGCCGGAGTATTAGGTACCGGAAGTGCTGCCTCAATTTTAACTTCGTGTACAAAACAAGATGAAGCTGCAAAGCTTATTCCTTTAAAAGAACCGGGAACATATTATGTGCCTGAATTGCCCGATAAAGCACCGGAGGGTAAAGCTTTGAAAGCAGGTATCATTGGTTGTGGCGGACGTGCTTCAGGTGCAACGTTCAATTTCCTTAATGCTGCCGATGGTTTGACAGTAGTAGCTCTTGCTGATGTTTTTGAAGATAGAGTTAACGGCTTGGCTGATCGTTTGAAAAAAGAAAAAGATATAGATATTCCGGCTGACAAACGTTTTGTAGGTCTTGACGCTTATAAAAATGTTATTGACAGCGATGTAGATGTTGTTATTATTGCAACTCCTCCTCTTTTCCGTCCGGTACATTTCCAATATGCAGTTGAAAAGGGTAAACATTGTTTCCTTGAAAAACCTATCTGTGTAGATCCTGTAGGATATAGAACAATTATTGCCGCTTCTCGTCAGGCTGCTGCTAAACAACTTTGTGTTGTTACCGGTACTCAGCGTCATCATGAACGTCGTTATGTTGAAGCATACAAGAAAATCATGGATGGTATGATTGGTGAAATCACCGGAGGTAATGTTTATTGGAATCAGAACATGCTTTGGTATCGCAATCGTGATAAAAATTGGTCAGACTGCGAATATATGATTAAAGACTGGGTTAACTGGAAATGGTTGTCAGGTGATCATATCGTAGAACAGCATGTTCACAATATTGATGTCTTTACTTGGTTTAGCGGACTAAAACCTGTTAAAGCTGTTGCTTTTGGTTCTCGTCAACGTCGTCTTACAGGTGACCAATATGATAACTTCAGTGTAGACTTTACAATGGAAAATGGTATTCACCTTCATTCAATGTGCCGTCAGATAGATGGTTGCGTTAATAATGTAAGTGAATTCATCCAAGGAACAAAAGGTTCATGGAATAGTGCAGATAACACGATTCGTGATTTGGCAGGAAACGAACTTTGGAAATATGATTTCGAAGCTGAAAAAGCAAATCATGCACAAAACGACCCTTATACATTGGAACATGTAAACTGGATTTCTCACATCCGTGCAGGAAAACCTATTATACAGAGTGAAGAAACTGCTGTTTCAAATATGGCAGCTATTATGGGACGTGAAGCTGCTTATTCAGGTGCAGAAACTACTTGGACTGACATGACTGCTTCTCCTCTTGACTACACTCCTGCTGATTTGAATATGGGTAAAATGGATATGACTGCTATGGTCGTTCCTGTTCCCGGTAAACCTATAGATAAATAAAGATTTATGGATTTTAATAGACGGGATTTTTTAAAAAGTTCTATTTCCGGAGCTGCTCTTCTTGGCGCTTCTTCATTAATGAGCAGCTGTATCCGTACAAATGCCGATCAAAGCGGCGAAAAGAAGAATGAGTGTCCGGAACTTAAAATATCTTTTCAAGAGGGAACTGCTCCGGGTGCAAATCTTAATGAGAAGCTTGACTATATGGAAAAGCTCGGTATAGTTGGCTTTGAACCCGGTGGAGGAAACTTGGCAAATAGAGTTACTGAGATAAATGATGCCCTTAAAGGCAGAAATATTAAAGTAAGTGCCATTTGTGCAGGTTTTCAGGGCTTTATCCTTTCTGAAGATCCTGAAGTGCGTAAGCAATGTATGGATACAATGAAAGAGATTATCGCCGCAGCCGGAAAAATTGGCTCTGTTGGTGTGATTATTGTTCCTGCTTTTAATTCTCAAAAGCCTGTAATGGCTCACACTCAGGAGACTAGAGATTTCTTGTGTGAGCAGTTTAATGAGATGGGGACTTTTGCTGCCGATAATGGTACGACGGTAATTTTTGAACCATTAAACAGAAATGAAGCTTTCTATCTTAGACAGGTGGCTGATGCAGCCTCACTTTGCCGAGATATAAATAATCCGGGCGTAAAGTGCATGGGAGATTTTTGGCACATGACTAAAGAGGAAACTTCCGATATGGGAGCATTCCTTTCAGCAGGCGAATATCTTCAGCACGTTCATATCGCGAGCAGAAAAAGACGCAGTATGCCGGGTGAAGATGGAGACGCTGATAATTATGTTAATGGCTTTAAAGGTCTTAAAATGTTAGGATATGATAAATTTGTAAGCTTTGAATGCGGATGTCAGGGAGATAGAAATGTTGTTCTTCCTGCTGCTGTAGAGCTTATGCGTGCTCAATGGAAAGAGGCATAATAGTTAAATTTGTCACAATATAAATAAAAGACCTCCGATATATTTAATTGATATCGGAGGTCTTTTTTATATTTCTATAAAGTTGAAAATTTCGTTTTAGAAAGATATTATTAGAGACAATATAAAAAGTCACAATTAATTTATCTAAATAAAATGGAAAGTCTTGATAAGTACCCCCGAGCAGAATCGAACTGCTATCAATAGAACCGGAATCTATAATTTTATCCATTAAACTACGGGGGCTTTCATAACTCTTAAGAATGGTCTCAGAGGAAAGCAAAAATAGAAAAATATAATTAGCTTTGCAAATATCAATTTGTAATTAATATAGGTCATGGATGTAAAAATAGAGCTCTCTTGGAAAGAAAAGTTAAATGAAGAGTTTGAAAAACCTTATTTTAAATCACTTGCGGAATTTGTAAGAGAGGCATATCGTCATACTACTGTTTATCCTGAGGGTAAGAATATTTTTAATGCTTTTGCACAGACACCATTTGATGAGGTGAAGGTAGTGATTATAGGTCAGGATCCTTATCATGGGGCAGGACAGGCTCATGGTCTTGCTTTTTCTGTTAAAGATGGTGTGAAAATTCCGCCGTCTCTTGTGAATATTTACAATGAGATAGAGAATGAATATGGAGTTACGGCTCCTCAATCAGGAAATCTTTTGCGTTGGGCTAATCAAGGAGTACTTCTTTTAAATTCTTCTCTTACTGTCGAAGAGGGCAAGCCTGCTTCTCATCAAGGTAAAGGATGGGAGGAGTTTACTGATAAGGTTATTGAAATTCTTTCAAATCAAAAGGAGCATTTGGTATTTATTCTTTGGGGATCTCCTGCACAAAGAAAAGGAAGATATATAGACAGAAATAAACATCTTGTACTTGAATCGCCTCATCCATCGCCATTATCCGCATATCGAGGTTTCTTTAATAACAATCATTTTAAGAAAACCAATGAATATCTTAGGGCAAACAATATTGAAGAAATTAAATGGTAATGATAATTGTTGAAAATTATTTTATTGTTGGTACATCATCAGGAATAGGTTGAATGTTTAAAGCTACCTGAGTCTGAAAATTATTTTATTGTTGGTACAACACTCTTATTCATCGTCAATTCAATAATGGAGGTTATTGTCAATTAGTAAATAATTCGTTTTTTAATTTATCTTTAAAAAGTAATTTCGCAAAAGATACTTATAAAATCAGCAAAGCCCCTCATAAATTTAAATACTTATGAGGGGCTTTGGTATATAATAATTCTGAGGATTAATACCAATCCATTTTACTTGAAGGAGAGCTTCGTTTATCGTATTTAAGGTCACTAAGAAGAGACGATTTAACACGAATGCTGAAATTGTAAGAAGCATAAGGTCCAACCGGTACTATACCTGCCGACATTGTCCAACAGTGAAGGTCGCGTGTTACATTACAATTCATATATGATATTTTCTTTTGGTCGAAATCATAACTTGAAGAGAAATTAAACGACCAATTTTTTGTCAACTGAAGATTTCCGCTGAAACTTAAGTTTTGAGTAATTTGTCTTTTAAACTCTCTTTTCTCTGCATTAAAATCACTTCCGTAACCCAATCTTACACCATAGTTAACAGACAGACTCCAAGGGATGTTCCAATCCATATATCCATCCTTATCAAATTCGCTTTTTGATTCAGCCTCAGTGGAAGCTGATTTATCGATGGCTGACTCCAGCGATTCATAGCCCTGAGTGTCTTCATCGGTAGGAGGAAGCTGAGTGTCATTCTTCTTTTTGTCTTTAGTATCATCGCCTCCGAACCATTTCTTAAATGTTTCATTATTGAAAGTATAGCTAAACGAGGTTGAAGTGCTTTTTAAGCGAGGAAGTTTGCCGACACTCCATCTTGTCTGGTCAATTTTTCTTCCGTTGCCGTCGTAAGTATAAGAATCCAAAGTCCCACTTAATTGAAGCGTAAATCCTTTTGTGATTTTAAACCTCATAGAAAGAGGAATATCGCTCCATCTCATCGAATCGGCGGCGAAATTATAATTTATGCCGGTGCTAAGGTTATCAATGATGCTTATCTTTTTAACTCCGGTAGTATCTCTGTCGGATTTCACTTTTGCTTCTATGTTATGAGTCATGTTAAATGACAAAGTCCCAGATTTTCCACGCGGAGCAGTACCGAATTGTCCGTGATCGAAAGGTGAATAAAAGACATCTACATATCCAAGCGGGTCGGTTGATGATGGTTGTTGATAAGTCTCCCATGCTCCGAAGAAAGATTTACTGAAATCCGGCTGAGCTGAAAAGCTAAGGCTTGGAGTAAATACGTGTCTTATCATTTCTACTTTTTTCCCTAAAAAAGGCAGCGGCTGATAAAATCCGTAGAGTTTAGTGTTTGCACTTAAGCTAAAGCTGAAATTATAAACATTATAGAATCCATAGGTTGTATCTCTTGCAATTCCACCTGTTGTTTCTCCATTTGAATTAACTATAGAAGGATCCCAACTTCTTGTAATTTTATTTGTGTACATTCTATCGACAAAATTTACAGAAGGAGAGATGTTTATATATTTTAAGACATTGAAAGTCGATGAAATAGGAATTGTATGCTGCATTCCGTTTTTCCAATCCTTGATAAGATTCTTTTGAAAAAATTCATCCTGAGAGGCAGTGATGGAATTTCTGAATAAACCTGTATAGCTCATGCTTATCTTTTCAAACCATTTTTCCTTTCCTACGGTAACCTTCTTTTTAAAAGGATAAATTCTGGTCATGTTAAGAGTGAAATCGGGAAAAGAAACATTTAGTGTTGAGTCGGCTGAACGCTGGGTAATGTTTGCTGTTGTTGAAACACTCAAAGGCAGATTAGGAAAGTTGTAAGTCATGTTTACAGTGGAACTTTTGGTGTTTTCTGTAAACTTATTTGCATTATAATAGCTGTCAAGGTTGTTTCTGTCGTAGCCTGAGGTTGAAAAGTTGACGCTTGCCGACAATGTCATGTTGGGATTTGCCTTTGTATCCTGACTGTGCGACCATGTAACTTTGAAGTTTTTCATCTTTACATAGTCAGACAACCCTTTGTCGCCTGTTATTGTAACCTGATAGCCAAGGTTGAAATTTCCTGAGAATTTATATCTCCAGGCATAATTTGAAGCAAGATTAAAACCCCAGGAACCTTTAGTATATATCTCACCTGTTGCAGCAAGATCCATATAATCGCTGATAGCAAAATAATAACCGCCGTCACGAAGATAAAAACCACGCGTAAGCTCGTCACCGTAGGTCGGCATAAGGATACCTGAAGAATAAGACTCGGTGAAAGGAAAATATCCAAAAGGGATTGCAATAGGAAGAGGAACATCTGCCAAAACAAGATAGGCAGGACCTGTGACAATGTTTTTCTTTGGCTTAACTTTGGCTTTGGTTAATTGTAGATAGAAGTGTGGACAGTCGTGATAATCACAAGTAGTGTATTTGCCGTTTACCATATAAAATTCATTATCAGCCATTTTTTTTGTCTGACCTCCCACAAGGTATCCTTCACCCTGCTGAGTTACAAGGTTGTTGATGAATCCTTTTCCTGAACCAAAGTTATAATGTATGGTATTTGAATTATATTCTCCTGACTTGTCCTTAAAAACCGGTTTACCCTGCAAAACGCCAATAGAATCGGGCACTCCGTTGGCATAGACAGAGCTGCTGTCAAGAGACATTTTTATCTCATCGGCATCAAGATTGATTTCTTGATAAGAGACAGAACCTGCACCAAACAAATAGGCATAATTATTTCCTGTGTAAACAAGAGAGTCTTTTGCTTTATAGGTTACAACATCCTGAAGAGGCGATTTCTTGCTTTTGACTGTTGCTGAATCTGTTTCGAAAGAAAGAGAATCACTTTTTACGGAGTCGTTCACGACAATGTTTCTATTGTTGCGCGAAGACCTTTGAGCAGTTGTGTTGCATATTGTCAACAATGCCCAAAGTGAAATGAGTGAATATGTTATGAAATATCTTTTTGAAAATATCATTCGAGTGAGTGAAATTTTACTTTTCCTTTCGGGAATGTAATTGAGTAAAACTTAATGTAAGCCTAATCTTTAAACTTATTATAATGCAAATCTACTCTTTTTTGCTTAATAACATTGAATAGGTATTCTATTTAATAAATTTTCATAAGAGAAGGCTGCATAAATCATCAAATCGCTTTAACGATTCTTCTCCATGTTTTGACATTGATTTCCTTATTTTTTCAATTTTCTTTTCCTTGTCAGGATTTGATTTGGAATAAAATTTATCTGCCAGACAGATAATTTTTTCTTCCAAAGTTATTGGCAGCATGTCCCTGACAGGAATAGGAAGATTGCCGGAGATAATCTGCTCTTTGGTAATTCCAGAGCCGGTATGTCTTTCGGCAACCAATGCATGTTTGGGCAAGCCCTCATTCCTTAGAATTTCTGCTCCAATTACGCCGTGTTTTATGTAAGGTTCATTGCCAGTACAAAAAATGTCAGGAGCGTTACACATGAAAATGCCGATATCATGAAGCATTGCTGCCTCTTCGATAAATTTTAAGTCAAGTTCCATTTCAGGATGATTCTTTGCTATTTCAATTGCCTTTTGTGCAACCGACTTACTGTGATTGACAAGCAAAGTATATAATTGACTATTTTTAGAATAATATTTGTTTATAATATCAAGTGGAGTCATATATTTAAAAACTAATTTTTATTACTTTGCATTCTTACATTTAAAATATTAATGTTATGCAAATGTTCACAAAGATATTTTTTTTATTGTTAATCTGCACTTTCTTTTTCTCCTGCTCATGTGCTTCAAAGCAAAGAAAAATTAATAATTATCAAATTGCTGATAATATAAGCCAAAAAGATGCAAAAAAGATTGAAAACCTCAATGATGAGGTTGAAAGAAAAAGCATACTACTGGGTGCTGACAAAATCGAAACAATAAAAACTATTGCAGCAACAAGAAATGTAGCTTTGATAATCAATCAAACCTCAATGCTTTCTGACAATAAAACTCATTTGCTTGATACATTAATAAATGCAGGCGTAAAAGTTATAAAGATATTTGCTCCCGAACATGGTTTTAGAGGGGATGCCGATGCAGGAGAATCGGTTAAAAATGGGGTTGATGTCAAGTCTGGTCTTCCAATTATTTCTTTATATGGTAAAAACAAAAAGCCTTCTCCCGAGCATCTTAAAGATATTGATTTGGTCGTTTTTGATATTCAGGATGTTGGGGCACGGTTTTATACATATATTTCTACCATGCTTTATGCCATTGAAAGCTGTGGCGAAAACAATGTAGAAATGCTTATTCTCGACCGACCTAATCCGAATGATACAATAGACGGACCTGTATTGGATATTAATAAAAAGTCTTTTGTGGGAAGTATGCCTACCCCTGTGGTTCATGGTATGACAGTTGGAGAAATTGCCTCAATGATTGTAGGAGAGGGTTGGGCTGGTGAAAAAAAATGCAAGCTAAATGTGGTTAATGTAGACAATTGGAGTCATGGTGACCCGTTTCATGTAGCTGTTAAACCATCTCCTAATCTTCCCAATGATCTTTCTATTAGATTGTATCCCTCTCTTTGTCTTTTTGAGGCAACAAACGTAAGTGTTGGAAGAGGAACCTATGAACCTTTTCAGATAATTGGCTTTCCTGACAAAAAATATGGAGATTATACCTTTACACCAAAGGCACTTCCCGGGTTTGACAAGAATCCGCTTCAAAAAGATAAGCTTTGCTATGGGTATGATCTTAAAGATGATGTTTCTACAAAAGGTTTTTCTTTAAAATACTTTTTGGATTTTTATAATAAGAGCGATGATAAAAAATCTTTTATCTCACGTCCCGACTTTTTTGACTTGCTTTCAGGAAATTCCTTGCTAAGACAACAGATACTTTCCGGAATGACTGAACAGGAGATAAGAGAGAGTTGGCAAAAAGATTTGGAAGATTTTAGAGCTTTAAGAAGCAAATATTTACTGTATAAAGATTATTAGTGAAAAATATTAATTGGTTATAATACATTAACCATTTAATCTTGATTGAGCAGAAGACTTCTTGATTTTCTTAGAATTGTTATAACACGCGTACCTTTTAGTCGACAGTATCCGCAGAGCAATAGATGTTTGGTTTTTTATGATCAAATAAATTTATATATTATTTGCCGGTGGGTAGATTATATATAGCCGAATTTTATTTTTTGTAATATTATATCAAATCGTAAGCTTCTTTACATATAAAAATATAAGGAGATATCATTCTTTTTAAATACTCATTTTTATAAGAGTTTGTTTTTAGTTAAATCTATAAATGAATAGAGGCTCTGTAAAGTAAATAATACTTTTGCAGAGCCTCTATTTTTAATATACATAAAAAAGATTGTACAGTCTGATTGGATATTCAGATATACTGAACATTTACAATTAAAAAAGATCTTAATGTTTTCTTGCAGTTATTGTCATTTACAAATTTCAATAGGTTATTATCCTGAAAAATATCTATAACCAATACAAAAAAGAAAATAAGAAACGGATAATCGTAGTCTGCAATTATATAAATGACAGAACTTATCTTTATAATAACTGATTATAAATCAAAAAACTATAACGGTTTAGTGACAGTATAGCCTCTTTCTTTGGCAAGTTTCAAAAGATAATCCATTGCAGCTTCCCTTTCATTTGGAATGACACAGTCAAGAATTGCATCTTTGATCATTGATTTCAATTCTCCCACCTCTCTTGAAGGAGGAAGAGAAAATATCTCCATAATCTCCTCACCTGAAATAGGTGGCTGCATGTTTCTTATTCTGTCTTTTAGCTCTATTTCTCTAAGCTTATCCCTTACAAGTTTAAAATTTAAGAGAAAACGTTTTACCTTTTCTTTGTTTTTGGATGTGATGTCAGCCTCGCAAAGAGTCATAAGGTCTTCAATGTCATCACCCGCATCAAATAAAAGTCTTCTAATGGCAGAATCTGTAACCTCCTCCTCAGCAAGAACAATAGGACGCATATGAAGACCTACCATCTTCTGAACATACTTCATTTTGTCGTTTAAAGGAAGCTTCATTTTGCGGAAAATTTCCGGAATCATCTTTTCTCCAATAAAATTGTGGTTATGAAAGGTCCAGCCGAGCTTTTTATCATATCTTTTGGTGACTGGTTTGCCAATATCATGGAGAAGAGCTCCCCAACGAAGCCAAATGTTCTGACTCATCTGGCAAACATTGTCAAGAACAGTGAGTGTGTGATAAAAATTATCCTTGTGTCCCCTTCCATCTTTGCTTTCTACGCCTTTTAAAGCGCTGAGCTCCGGAAAAATGATAGGAAGAAGCCCTGAATTCTCAAGAAGTACAAAGCCGATTGATGGAGATTTTGTCTTCATCATCTTATTTATTTCATCAATTATTCTTTCAGAAGAAATAATTTTAATTCTGTCCTTATTCCTTTCGATTGCTTTAAAAGTACTCTCTTCAATTGTAAATCCAAGTTGTGTGGCAAATCTTACTGCCCTCATCATTCTCAAAGGATCATCACTGAATGTAATGTCAGGATCGAGAGGAGTTCTTATAATACCCCTTTCCATATCCTCAATTCCGCCAAAAGGATCTATAAGTTCGCCAAAGCGATTCTCGTTAAGGCAAATAGCAAGAGCGTTGATAGTAAAATCCCTTCTGTTTTGATCATCCTCAAGAGTGCCGTCTTCAACGATAGGCTTGCGCGAGTCATGGGTATATGATTCAGTACGGGCGCCAACAAATTCGACCTCCAATTCTTTATGCTTTACCTGGGCGGTGCCGAAATTTTTAAAAACGGAAAGATGAGCACCTTTCCCCAATCTATTACTTACGGCAGATGCAAGTTCAATGCCACTGCCTACAGTTACAACATCTATATCTTTAGAATCTCTATTTAAAAATATATCCCTTACAAAGCCCCCAATAACATAACTCTCAAGATGTAGTTTGTCGGCCTCCTCTGATATTATTTTAAATATATCATCCTGTAAATACTTAACTAAGTGCTCTTTATCGAGATACATGAAATTAATCTAATTTGGAATGAGTGCAAAAGTACAATAAAAACCTTATAGAGAATTAAAATTCAGGTTATAGAAGCTCAAAAAAATAAACATTCTCAAATATCTATTGTTCTATTTCTGAGTTAAACGACTAATTAAAACGATGTTGTAAATAAACCCCGAGATTATTTTTAAAAGTTTCCAATTATTAAATTTCCTAAAACACTTAGTATGAAAAAACTTCTGTTTTCAATTCTTCCTATTCTTGCATTGTTTTTATGGGGCTGTTCTCCTTACACTCTTTTAAACAGCACTACTTACAATGATGCGAATGTCGCTGCAATTAAAAGTTTTAGGATTGCAACTCCTGCACAGGACCAGCTGCCTCCTAAAATGACAATGACAGATTATTATAATATAGCAAATGCTATTCGTCAGCAGCTTACTATGAGAGGATATACTGAGAATCCACAGTCACCAATGTTGGTGAATTTCGGTTTGACAGTTCAAACTTCAATTCAAACTCAGCCTGCTCTTCCTCCCGGTGGTCTTTGGCCTAATTATTGGAATGGTTGGGGTGGTTGGCGTTCTTATTGGATATCTCCAAGAAGCATGTATCTTCAAAACTATTATCAGAATGCTGAAGTAATTACCGGCATTCAAAAAGAGGGAGTCTTGACAATTGATATAGTGGATACTGTTGATCATTCCTATATTTGGTCAGCTTCAGTATCAAGTGTGCTTACTCCTGGAAATAAAGAGATAAGAGATAATGCGGCTATTGTACAAATAGTAGCTCTTGCATTTAAGAAATTCCCCGCTGCTCAATAAATAAGCACTTTTTACAGTGTTGAAGAGCTTTTGCTTTGAAAATTTAATTGTGCTGTTGTTATTGAATAATAAAATTTGATTTGTTTATCATATCTCTTGTAATGAATAAAACAAGAGTCTGTCATTTTTCCAAAAAAAATAAATATATTTTTAAGTTTAATGACCAAAGCAAATACAAATTACAAATAATAAACATAATACTATCGGTGTTTGTAATTAATGTATTCTTATTTGAAGTATATTCAACTAAGAATACATTTCTTTTTTATAGATTTGTATAAACATAACTAAATTCACCATTATGAAGAATTTTATTTTCATATCATTTATAGCTCTTCTTTTTTCGGCATGTTCTTCATTGAATTTTACACCGGTATACATTAATGTAAACAAACCTGCCAACAATCTTATTTTATCCATAAAGGACAGTATGGTTTTTGTTGACAACGCTGTTTTAGTGCCCGACTCGCTCTTTGCGGAAGCCTTTTTGCCAAATAATACTACCAAAACAGTGATTTTTGATCTTCCTCCGGTGAAAGAAATTATGCTGAATTCGCTCTCGCAGGAGATGTATAAATCAAATATGTTTGCTGATATCTCTGTCTTTACTGTTCCTCAACGCCAAGACAAAGAGTGGGATAAGCCTTTACGTCTTACTCCATTGCAAATGGATACCATCTTTGAACAAAGCGGAGCCAAATGGATTCTTTCTTTGGACTGTCTGAAATTCAAATGCAATTTCATTGAGAAAATTCCAAACAATCAATCATTCGTTTTTCTTGAAATGCAGACCATTGTTCAGCCGGTTTTCAGATTATATAAAAAAGGCAGTTATAATGAGCTTAAACAATATTATATTTCTGATACATTAAATATAGTCTCAAACGGAATTAGCTTTTCAAATGCCATCTCTTTATTAGACTGCACAAACACTTTGGCAGATGCCATTCAGTCTACAGCAGAGAAGGCTTATCATAGATGGCTCCCTTATTCAGAAGAGCAGGGTAGGGTTATTGGAAAAAATTCAAACATAAACCTTAAAGAGGCATATTACTATTTCATAGACAATAAACTTAAAGAAGCATATTATATGTGGGAACATGTTTATGAAAATTCAATTAATAAGCAGGATAAAATGGTTGCCGCATTTAACAATGCCGTATGTATGGAGACGATGAACAATCCTCAGGATGCACTTAACTGGCTTGAAAAGAGTTTTGTTATTTATAAAGAGCTTGGTCAGGATTGTAAAATTGATTTCCTTGGATACAGAAAAATCCTTCAGCAACAGATCAAGGAGAAGCCTTATGTTGACGAACAATTAAAGATTCTTGAAAAAAACTAAGGCTAAGTTTTTATTGAAAAAGATTTTTAAAAGATAAAGTCTTTTAATATAAATAGGCGAAAGAGCAAACCAAAATTGCTCTTCCGCCTATCTTTTTTTTAAATAATATAATATATCGATCATTAGACTTTAAACTATATTAAAACATAGAAACCTTATCAAATATGAGGTTGTTTAACTTATGAAACAACCCATGACTATGAAGCTATATTTTATAAACTGCCGATTATGTATATTATTTATGTACATTACTTTTTTTTTATCCTTTATTTCTTGCTCTATAAGCAGTGCTCAGCTTGTGACAAGTGTCAATAAATTGCTTCCGGATAATGAATTAACCTACAATATAGTTTCATTAAAAGATGGAACTCTGCCATTGGAGATAGATTTCATAAACTATTCAATAATTGCCCAGATAGTAAGGATCAAAATGAAGTCTTTGGGCTATAAAGTCTCAAAAACTCCTGAGCTTTTTATCAATATTGGTATCACCAGAGAGCTCAAATCAAGCAATCCAAATATTCCCAATGGTGCCTATGCGGTATTTATCGCTCCAAGAATAAATCTGAAAATCAATGTGCCACTTTCACTCTCATTTATTCAGGATACATATACCTCGGGACGACTTGTTTTTGATATAATAAATATAAAAGACAAGAGATACCTCACATCCTTTGTCACTGAGCCTGTGATTAACAAAAAAAATGGTAAGTTGGCCTCAGCCAAAGAACTTTCAAAATATATAGATTCTGCTTTTGACAAATATTTTAGGACATCCCTTTAAACAAAAAACTGTCTCTTTAAGAGCTCTCATTTCATTCTTTTAATATTATTCATAACAGATATGATAATATAGAATATAACTAAATGAAAAGTCTGTAAAGAGACAGTTTAAAGTTATTTTTAAAAAAGATTATCCGCGGATAGCTTTAACACCAGGAAGATCTTTTCCTTCAATCATTTCAAGAAGAGCACCACCACCTGTTGAAACATAGCTAACTTTATCAGCAAGATGGAAAGCATTAATAGCAGCAACAGAGTCACCACCTCCAATTAAAGAAAATGCGCCATTTGCAGTTGCATCAGCGATAGCCAAAGCGATAGTCTTTGTTCCTGTCTGGAAATTTTCAAATTCAAATACTCCTGCAGGACCGTTCCAAAGAATAGTTTTTGAAGTTTTGATAACATCATCCATAAGAACGCATGATTCAGGACCTAAGTCAAGACCCATCCATCCTTCCGGAATGTCCATATCAGAACTAACCTGAGTAGCGGCATTGTTGTCAAACTTGTCTGCTGCAATGCAGTCAACAGGTAAAACAAGGTTTACACCAAGTTCTTTTGCTTTTGCCATTACAGCCTTGGCAGTATCAAGCATTTCATCTTCACAAAGAGAACTGCCGATATTTCCACCCATTGCCTTGGCAAAGGTAAATGCCATTCCGCCTACAATAAGAAGATTGTCAACCTTGCTCAACAAGTTTTCAATAATGGTAATTTTTGATGAAACTTTAGAGCCACCGATAATAGCAGTAACCGGTTTAACAGCAGTAGTAAGAACTTTACCGACGGCGTCAACCTCTTTCTGCATTAGGTAACCGAACATTTTATCATTAGTGTCAAATAGGTCAGCGATAAGAGCTGTTGAAGCATGAGCGCGGTGAGCAGTACCGAAAGCATCATTTACATAACAATCAGCAAGTTTGGCCAAGTCTTTGGTAAATTCCTTTTGGCTAGCTTTTACAGCTTTCTTAGCTGCTGCTTTTTCTTCATCAGAAGCATCTTCAGCCAAGCCACGAGGTTTTCCCTCCTCTTCAGCATAGAAACGAAGATTTTCAAGTACAAGTACTTCACCCGGTTTCAAAGCTGCTGCAGCCTCTTCAGCAACAGGACCTTTGCAATCAGCAGCGAACTTAACTTCCTGACCCAAAAGTTCAGCCAAATGAGGAACGATGTGTTTCAAAGAGAACTTGTCTTCAGGTCCTTTTTTAGGGCGACCCAAGTGAGAACCGATAATTACAGATCCGCCATCAGCAAGAATCTTCTTTAGCGTAGGCAACGCCTTTTGCATACGTGTATCATCTGTAATTTGCATGTCTGCATTCAAAGGTACGTTGAAATCAACGCGTACGAATGCTTTTTTTCCATTGAAATTGTAATTGTCAATTGATTGCATGTTCAAAAATTTTATTGTAACTCGTTTTACTTTGCAAAATTAATAAATTTGATCTTATATTCCTTTGTTCAAAAGTAATTCATTCATCTTTTGCTGAACTTTAATTGCTTCATTTTTTGACCCCTGAGCGAAATTTTCACTCTTGTCGGCATAAATAATTTGACGAGAGGAGTTTACAAGAAGTCCGCACATGTCATTCATTCCATACTCGGCAACCTCCTCAAGACTTCCGCCTTGAGCTCCAACTCCGGGCACAAGAAGAAAATGATCAGGAGCAATTTTTCTTATATCTTCAAAAAGTTTGCCCTGTGTAGCTCCAACAACAAACATCATCTGCTCATCGCTTGCCCATGTTTGAGCTTTGCGAATAACTTTCTCAAAAAGACGCTCCCCATTTTCATCTTTGGTAAGTTGAAAATCGTGCGAGCCTTTGTTGGATGTCAGAGCAAGAAGAATTACCCAGCTCTGAGGATAAATAAGAAATGGTTTTACGCTATCCTCACCCATATATGGTGCAACAGTAACAGAATCTATACCCAGATGTTCAAAAAAACTTCTTGCATATAGCTCGGAAGTATTTCCAATATCACCTCTTTTTGCATCGGCGATTATAAATTGATCAGGATAATTTTTCTTGATATATTCGATAGTTTTTTCAAATGCAATCCAACCCTTAACGCCAAGGCTTTCATAGAAAGCAAGATTTGGTTTATAAGCAACACAATAATCAGCGGTTGCATCAATAATTTCTTTATTAAAAGAAAAAATAGGGTCCTCTTGAGTTAACAAGTGTTCCGGGATTTTTTTAATATCGGTATCCAAACCTACGCAAAGGAAAGAGCGTTTGCGCTTAATGTTTTCAAATAACTGCTGTTTGTTCATTTTATTATTATTGTTTGCTGTTGAATAAATAGGTCCAATTTTCCTCTTTTTTTGCCGTGTAAGTTTTAAAGCCAAGATTCATGGCACTCAGGCAATTTATATCTGAATCATCTATAAATATGGTTTCATTGCAGGCAATTCCGGTTTTGGCTGTTAATCGCTCAAAAATTTTTTTGTCAGGCTTCATAAGGTGCATTTCATAAGAAAGAAAAACATCTTCAAAATAATCACTTAGCTCAAATCCGTCATTCTCGAAAAAAATGTCTTTACACCATTGCCAATGTATTTCATTGGTATTGCTGAGCAAAAATACTCTGTATTTTTTGTTTAGCCCTCTAATAGCTTCAAGTTTATATTGTGGAATATCGCAAAGCATTTTCAACCATGCTTTTTCTATCTCTTCATTCTCGATATTCTTGTTTAAAATGCTTCTTACCTGATTGCAAAATTCTTCTGAAGAGATTTCTCCCAACTCATATCTGTTAAAAATGTTTTGTTCAACTTCTTGAATGGAGTTAAATGTCATTTCATCCAGACCGAGGGCTTTAAAAGCCTCAATGCACCTTTCCCTGTTTAGGTTTATAATTACAACACCAAGGTCAAAAACTATATTCTTAATATTATTCATAAAATTGGTCTTTACCTTCATTTGTAAATAATTGGCGATTTTTTGTTGATTATATGGCAAAAAGAAAGCCGACAGAATAAATTCTGCCAGCTTGTAAATCTCTTATAATTCGCTCTCTTTCATTCTTTCAGCATTTTCGGCAACAATCAGCTGGTCGATAACCTGCTGTATATCGCCCTCCATAAATGCACCCAAGTTATAAAGAGTGTAATTGATACGATGGTCTGTTACACGTCCCTGAGGATAGTTGTAGGTACGGATTTTTGCCGAACGGTCACCAGTCGATACCATAGTCTTACGTTTTGAGGCTATGTCATCAACATATTTCTGATGCTCTTTATCATAGATGTATGTACGAAGACGCGCCAATGCACGGGCTTTGTTTTTTGGCTGATCTCTTGTCTCGGTACATTCAATCAAAATCTCATCAGTTTCACCGGTAGTGGGGTTTTTCCACATATATCTAAGCCTTACACCCGATTCCACTTTATTTACGTTCTGACCTCCGGCACCCCCTGAACGGAAAGTATCCCATTTTATTTCACCTTCGTTGATTTCTACATCGAAAGCATCTGCTTCAGGCAATACAGCAACAGAAGCTGCTGAGGTGTGAACGCGTCCTTGTGTTTCTGTTGCAGGAACACGCTGTACACGATGAACTCCTGATTCGTATTTTAGTGTACCATAAACTTTCTCTCCTGTTACGGCACAGATAATTTCTTTAAATCCACCTGCGGCTCCCTCGCTGAAGCTTGAAACCTCAAGTTTCCAGCCTTTCGTTTCACAATATTTGGTGTACATCCTAAACAAATCTCCGGCAAAAATTGCCGCTTCATCGCCTCCCGTACCTCCGCGAATCTCCAAAATGGCATTCTTGTCATCTTGAGGGTCTGCAGGGATAAGCAAAAGTTTTATTTCCTCTTCAAGAGCAGGAATTCTTTCATTTGCATTGTCAATCTCCATTTTTGCCATCTCCCTCATCTCAGGGTCGTTGTCTGTGTCAAGAATCTCTTTTGCCTCTTCAAGGTTTGAAAGAAGTGTCTTATATTCATTTCTTGAAGCTACAATCTTTTCAAGATCTTTATATTCCTTGTTTAGACGAACATAACGATTCATGTCTGCAATGACAGAGGGGTCGGTTATTAGTGTGTTTATCTCTTCAAAACGAAGCACTAATCCCTCGAGTTTATCTAAAAGTGTATTTTCGCTCATTATTTATCTTAATTTGCATGCAAAGGTAATGATTTCGTATTTACTTACAAACTAACTTGTTTTATCAAAAAATCAAAAGTTTAGAGTTTTTGCAATAAAAAATGACTTATAATGAAAATCATCATTTTATTAATTGGTTTTAAAACAAGCCTTATGGTTTGATATTTTCAATACCAAATAAATCCGATTTTCTAAAAAGGGCTGTTTTTAGCTGTGGCTTTTACACCGATGAAAACTCTAAAAAGCTGACAAAGAAATTACTTTTTATTTCTGTTTTGTGCTTTTTTCTTATAGGCGGCTTTCATTTTTGCAGCTCCCGAACCATGAAGCCCCTTTGCGTAAGATGATTTTTTTGCTTTAGTCTTAAATTGAGGCTTGTCGTCTTCATTTTTCTCTTTTGCTTTTTTGAAAACCAAACCGCCCTGCATTGCTTTTTCAATATCCATTTGTATTCTATTATTTGTAATTATTGATTCATTTATCCGATTTTACAAAGGTAACCGATATATAATAATAACAATCAGGCATGGAAAGTTATTTGTTTTATCTAATGTGGTGTAAACTATGGTTTTATATATAATTTTCATGCCGATGTCAATCTTCTTAAAATTTCTTAGAAAACAATAATAATATTAATATAAGCATGTCCGTCTTTTTATTATAACCTTTTCAAGTATACCTTTGTGCCTCATTTTAATACTAAACTATGAGTGAAATCGCAAATTGTCCTATATGTTCAATGGACAATACATACTTTGATGGTGTTTTAAACGTTTGTCCCGACTGCGGGCATGAGTGGAACGATTCCGAATCTGATGAATCTGATGTAACTCTCTGCAAAGACAGCAACGGAGCAGAGCTTGCCGACGGAGATGCTGTCACTGTAATTAAAGATTTAAAGGTTAAGGGTTCTTCAATGGTAATTAAAAGAGGTACCAAGGTAAAGGGTATCAAACTTACTGAAGACCATGAACTTGTTGATTGTAAAATTGATGGAAGCTGGATTGTGCTTAAAACATGTTTCCTTAAGAAATAATATTATTGTCCTCTTAATTTCTTTGCAATTCAAAGAATTAAGAGGATTTTTATTATCCTTTAATATCTTGGAATTTCAAATATCAACAATAAATAAAATTCCCGACCAGCTCATATTATAAAGAGGGTAGTAGTTGAATTTTATATTCTGTTTTCAAGATAGTTTTTATAACCTTTATAGATTTTAAGACTATTTCAGCAAAAGAAATATCACATACGAAACATCCTTTTTCTCATTATCGCTTTTAGGTTTTCTAACATCTACAAAATATTTAAAATCAGAAAGGTTATAATCCTGATCCTTAAATTTTTTTTCAATATCTGGATATTTCTCTGCCAAATCATTGTTTGAAAGCGCAGCCACCTTTACATTGTCAGAGTTCTCTATATCTTTGAATAAGATAAGCTTCGCCTCAGCAAACACATTTAGAAAGCTATTGCTTTCAACTGCTTATTGCATTCGGCTTGCATTATCTTTTGATAATATTTTAAACAATTCATCCGACAAATGATTGTCAAGAGGGGAATGAACTCCCGCTTTATCAACTGTTATGCCAGCCAAATGAAAGTCTGTCATGTTTTGAAGCATACTGATAACAGCATTCTTTCTTTCTTCCAAGTTCATTGCATCCATAGCTTTGACTTTTACAGTATAAGCATTTTTATTCTCATTTACTTATACAAATTTTCATGCTCTTTTGCTCTCTGTTTTTAAATTAATTGACATTAATACCAATAAGTTTTTATTCCCAAAACAATATTTTAAAAGACCGTTATTATCGTTGTTATTTCAACTGCCAACTTTCTTTTTTTAATCATTCATTTTTTTTTGATACTATAGTAACTTTATTTATATACTTTAATTAAAGTAATGAAATATTATAATGAAATAAGCAAAATACTTAAGTGATTAAAAAATATGACTGATTAAAAAAATAAAAAGACTGATTAAAATAAATAACGGATTGATATATATTGATTTAGTTACAATAGGACGGTGCAAATAGTTTACAAATGACAATTATTATCCAATAATATCTACACCAAAAATAGGAATGGAATCACCGGTGATTGCCAATTGTCGAAATAAAATGTCATTTATGTAAACAATAATAACAAATTAGTAAAGAGGAAAATAAAAAAGCAAATAATCAAAATAAAAGAGACTCTCAGAGATATATGCGATATATCAAAAATTGTATATTTGTCTACCATCAATTAATATAATGCTATGATTAAACCTATTTTGACAGCTTGCTTATTGTTTAGTGCAGTTTTGTCTGCCTTTAGCCAAGACAATAGCAAAGTTTATCCTTATGATTTAAAGTGCGAATATTTAGTCAACCCTTTAGGCATAGATACTGAAAATCCTCGTTTAAGTTGGAAGCTTTTAGATAAAAGGGATGGAGCCGTGCAAAAATCTTACAGAGTTGTTGTCGATACGGACTCTTTGAGTGTTGCAAACAGTAAAGGAAATATATGGGATACAGGCAAGGTATCATCCGATAGAAATCTTGTAAGTTTTAAAGGCAAAAGTCTTGCTCCGGCAACCAAGTATTATTGGAAAGTAATAATTTCCGATATTGGGGAAGAGAGCCGTGAATCAAAAGTAGCCAATTTTGAAACCGGAAAAATGAGCCGTAATAATTGGCATGGAGCATGGATTTCAGACAATCATGATACCGATTATAAGCCGGCTCCATATTTTAGAAAATCATTCAATGTTGATAAAAAAATTAAATCTGCACGTGCATATATAGCGGTTGCCGGATTGTATGAATTGAGTTTTAATGGAGAAAAGGCAGGTGATCATATTTTAGATCCTATGTACACAAGATTTGACAGAAGAACTCTTTATGTTACTCATGACATTACATCTTTATTGACAAATGGTGAAAATGCTGTTGGTGTAATTTTGGGTAACGGCTGGTATAATCATCAGTCTATAGGAGTTTGGGATTTTCATAATGCACCTTGGAGAAACCGCCCTGCTTTTTGTATGGATATAGAGATAGTCTATCAAGATGGCACAAAGCAAATTGTTTGTACTGAACGGGATTGGAAGACAGGAGAGGGAAGTATAAGATTTAACAGTATCTATACAGCTGAGCATCAAGATGCCCGCATGGAACAAAAAGGCTGGAATAAACCCGGATTCGATGATTCAAAATGGCAGGGAGTGAGTTATAGAGCTGTGCCTTCTGAAAATATTGTTTCTCAGCAAATGAAACCTATACGGGCTGTTGATGAAATCAATCCTGTAAAGGTCAGTCGCTTCGACGATAAAAATATTGTTTTTGATTTTGGAAGAAATATGGCAGGTATTACCAAAATTGTTCTTTCCGGTGAAGCAGGTACTGTAGTAAGGGTTAAGCATGGAGAAAGACTATATGATAACGGTCATGTAGATCTCTCAAATATTGATGTCTATCATCGTCCTGTAGATGATAAAGATCCTTTCCAAACAGATATATATACACTTTCAGGTGATGGCGATGAGGTTTTTATGCCAAAATTTAATTACAAAGGATTCAGATATGCTGAGGTTACAGCCGACCGTCCTGTAAAAATTGCAGACAATGGACTGACAGCATATTTCTCTCATAGTGATGTCGACAAAATTGGATTTATCAGTTCATCAAATGAATTGATAAATAAGATGTGTTTTGCATCGGATAACTCATATTTGTCAAATCTTATGGGATATCCTACTGACTGTCCGCAAAGAGAGAAAAATGGATGGACCGGTGACGGACATCTTGCAATAGAGACAGCCTTGTTTAATTTTGATGGAATAACAATATATGAAAAATGGCTTGCCGACCATCGTGATGAACAGCAGCCAAATGGAGTATTGCCTGATATTATTCCAACAGGAGGTTGGGGATATGGAACTGCCAATGGTTTGGACTGGACATCTACAATAGCAATTATCCCGTGGAATATTTATATGTTCTACGGTGACAACTCTCTTCTTGAAAAATGTTACTACAATATTAAAAACTATGTTGATTACGTTAACTTTAACTATCCCTCCGGACTTACCTCTTGGGGAAGGGGTGACTGGGTGCCGGTAAAAACTCAATCCTCTCTTGAACTGACATCATCGGTCTACTATTTTGTAGATATCAATATACTTGCTTCGGCAGCCAAGATGTTCGGACGAATGGATGATTACAAATATTATTCAGCCTTAGCACAAAAAGTGAAAAATGCCGTAAATGACAAATATTTAAATAAGGAAACGGGTGTTTATGCCAATGGCAGCCAGACAGAGCTTAGTGTGCCGCTTCAATGGGGCGTTACTCCAGATGATTGCAAGGATAAAGTGGCACAAAAACTTTCTTCTGCTGTCGATGGCGCAGATGGCCATTTGGATGTTGGTGTGCTTGGAGCAAAAGCAATTTTAAATGCTTTGAGCAATAATCATCAATCTTCTCAGGCATATAGAGTGGCAACACAAAACACTTATCCTTCATGGGGATGGTGGATTGTAAATGGAGCCACTACTTTGCTTGAAAACTGGGATTTAAAGGCAGAACGTGACATTTCAGACAATCACATGATGTTTGGTGAAGTTGGCGGATGGTATTTTAAGGGATTGGCAGGTATTCAGCCTGATCCTGAAAATCCGGGATTTAAAAACATTATACTTAAACCATATTTCCCTGAGAATTTAGGTAAATTTTCAGCTTCACATGTGTCTCCTTACGGCGAAATTGTATCAAAATGGGAAAAGAAAGGCGGCAGTTTAATATATACAATTACAATCCCGGCTAATTCAAAAGCCGACTTTTATCTGCCTAAGGAATATAAATTAAACAAAATCGTTTCTCAATACACAGGTAAAAAAATTGAAGATATATCCAAAAATGACGTCCTAATTTCATTGAAGGCGGGAACTTATACTTTATATTTGAAAAAAAATAAGTAAAATAAAATATTTTATATCAACTTGAGAAAGTATAAAATTTATATGATTGTCAAGAAAACCGCAGCCACCATTTTTGTGGCTGCAGTTGTATTTGTTTGTTTCTGCTGTAAAGATTTTATTTCAAAAGATGATAAAGGATATAAAAATGAATTAAGGGCGCCTGCAGTTCCTTTAATATCAATTGACCCGTATATCAATAATTGGAGCTGTACTAATGCTCCCACCGAAAGCACCACTACACATTGGACCGGACGAAAGAGGCCTCTTTTTGGAATGATTCGTGTTGACGGTGCAGTATATAATTTCTTTGGAAAGATGGACAAGAAGATCGATTATATACTTCCTATGGCTTCGGATGCAAAATGGACATCTAAATATGTTTTTTCAGAACCTAAAAAAGGGTGGACAAAATTAGATTTTGATGATAAGACATGGAATAATGGAGTTGGTGCTTATGGCTCTGATTCCAAGGAGTATGGTGGGTATATTAATACAGAATGGGATACGAAAGATATATGGATTAGAAAAAAAATTGTTTTGGAAAAAGATTTGTCCGACACTGAACTTTATCTTCAATATTCTCATGATGATATTTTTGAGCTTTATATAAATGATATGCAGGTGGTTGGTACGGGGTATATGTGGAGAAAAAATGTTCGTCAATATCTAAATCAAAGGATTAAAGATTCATTGAAAGAGGGTGAAAACATAATAGCAATGCACTGCCAAAATGAAAAGGGCGGCTCAATAGTTGATGTAGGCTTGTATGAAGTGGTTGAAAATGACTATAACTTTGATCAGGTGGCTGTTTTAAATGATGTAAATATTCTTCCTACTCAAACTTACTATTCATTTGATTGTGGAAACGTACAATTAAACTTAGTTTTTACCTCACCATTTCTTCCTGATGATTTATCCCTTTTAAATACTCCTGTAAATTATATTACATATAATGTAAAATCCATTGATGGCAAAGAGCATGATGTGGAAATATATTTTGATACTGATGCCTCATGGGCGCAGGACAGCGAAAAGCAAAAGGTGAAAGTTATTTTGGAAAATAAAAATAATATTCATTATGTTAAAGCCGGTGTTGTAAATCAAATTCTCTTGGACAAAAAGGGTGATAATGTCGGCATCGACTGGGGATATATGTATTTGGGATTTTGTGAGAATTCAAATCCCATGTCAATTAATATTGGAGAAAGCAATGAGCTTAAATATTCTTTCCTGAAAAATGAAATTGTAAATAAGGAGAATGAAAAGCCTGAATATGGAAGCTTTAAATATGAAACAACCCCCACTATCTCATTAACAAATAATATCGGCAAAGTCGGAAGAAAAGAAATCAGCAATTTCCTTATGTTGGGCTATGACAATATCTATTCTTTTACTCTTTTTAAAAATCAAATGATGGGGCTTTGGCGTGATGAGGGAAGAGTCACTATTTACGATGCCTTTGATAAGATGGCAGATAATTACCATTCCATAATGAAAAGGTGCACCATCTTTGATGATAATCTAATAAAAAATGCTTTAAACTCCGGTGGCAAAAATTATGCTGATTTATGTGCGTTGGTGTATAGACAGATTATTGGAGCCCACTGTTTGGGAAAGACATCTGATGGAGAACTTATTTATCTTTCAAAGGAGAATCTTAGTGGCGGCTATATCGGTACGGTTGATGTGGCTTATCCCTCTTTCCCCTTATTTTTGCTCTATAATACCGACCTTGCAAAGGGAATGCTGAATCCTATATTTATATATGCTGAAAAACAGTCATGGAATAAACCTTATGCTCCTCATGATTTGGGAATTTATCCTAATGCCGATGGGAAAATTTATCCCGCTGACATGCCTATTGAAGAGTCGGGCAATATGATTATTATGACTGCTGCAATTTGTGCAGTGGATGACAATTATAATTATGCTAAAAAGCATTGGAATATGCTTACCAAGTGGTGCAACTATCTTGTCGATGAGGGAGTGGATCCCTCTTCTCAAATTTGTACTGATGATTTTATGGGTCCTATGGCTCACAATTGCAATTTGTCTTTAAAATCTATAATAGGAATAGGCTGTTATGCTAAAATGGCTGAAATGATGGGTCAAGACAGTGTATATGAAAAATATAATGCAATAGCAAAAGAAATGGCAGCTAAGTGGGAGGAGATGGCTTTGTATGAAGATCATTACAAACTAAGCTTTGATAAAGACAAGGGTTGGGGATTGAAATATAATCTTGTTTGGGATGAAATTCTCTCTTTAGGTCTTTTCCCATCTCATGTTGCTGAGAGAGAAGTGAAATATTATTTGACAAAACAGGCACAGTATGGCATACCATTGGATAGTAGAACCAAATATTCAAAGGCAGATTGGCTGGTATGGAGCGCTTGTCTTGCAACAAATGATGAGGATTTTCAAAAAATTATTGACGGATTATATTCTTATGTAAATTTCTCCTCCGACAGACTCCCTCTTAGTGATTGGTATTATTCTGATTCGGGCAATGTAAGGGCTTTTAGAGCAAGATCTGTAGTGGGAGGCTTTTATATGAAAATGCTTAAGGATAAAATGAACAGGTAAAAACATTTTAGTCTGTCGGTTATGATATATATTAAAAAAATATGGCTTATTTTATGTCAGAATAGATTTTTTAATAAAACTGGATATCGATAATAGAGAATTATAGTTAATTAAAACTTTAATATTATGAGAAAAACACTTTTAACGGCATTAATTTGTTTGAATTTTCTTATGCCTGCTTTTTCACAAAAGCAATATACACCCACACAAGACAATCTAAAATCGAGGGAAGATTTTCAAGACAATAAGTTCGGAATTTTTCTTCACTGGGGTCTTTACAGTATGCTTGCCAGCGGAGAGTGGACAATGAACAATAATAACCTTAATTATAAGGAATATGCAAAGCTTGCCGAGGGGTTTTATCCATCTAAATTTGATGCTGCAAAATGGGTAAGCGATATTAAGGCTTCCGGCGCTAAATATATATGTATCACCTCTCGTCATCATGACGGGTTTTCTATGTTTGATACTAAGTTTAGTGACTATAACATTGTAAAGGCTTCTCCTTTTAAAAGAGACATTCTTAAAGAGCTTGCTGATGAGTGTCATAAACAGGGGATAAAACTTCATGTATATTATTCTCATATTGATTGGGGAAGAGAAGATGCCGTATGGGGTGGAACAGGAAGAGGAACCGGAAGACCCAATCCGAAAGGCGATTGGAAAAGTTATTACGCTTTTATGAATAATCAGCTAACAGAAATCCTTACTAATTATGGGGAAATAGGAGCTGTTTGGTTTGATGGCTGGTGGGATCAGCAAAATAATAAAGATTTTGACTGGCAATTGCCTGAACAATATGCTTTGATTCATAAACTTCAGCCCGGATGCTTAATAGGAAACAACCATCATCAAACACCTTTTGAAGGAGAGGATTTTCAAATGTTTGAAAGAGATCTCCCGGGAGAAAATTCTTCCGGTTTGTCAGGTCAAAATGTAAGTAGACTGCCTCTTGAAACATGTGAAACAATGAATGGAATGTGGGGATATAAAATAGCTGATAAAAACTATAAGTCTTCCAAAGAATTGATTCATTACTTAGTAAAAGCTGCCGGAAAAAATGCAAACCTTTTAATGAATGTTGGCCCGCAACCTAACGGAGAGCTTCCTTTAACTGCTGTTGAGAGATTAAAAGAGATGGGAGAGTGGATGAAGATATATGGCGAAACAATTTATGGAACACGCGGTGGATTTATAGAGCCTCATACTTGGGGTGTTACAACTCAGAAAGACAATAAGCTTTATGTTCACGTTCTTGAACTTCAGGATAATGCAATTTATCTTCCAATCGGGAATAAGAAAGTAAAAAGTGCATTGCTTTATAAGGATAAATCCAAACTGAAATATGCAAAAGATAAGTCCGGTATTCTTATTTCTTTGCCTGAAGTGCCAACGGATATCGATTATGTAATTGAACTTACTTTTTAACCGGTAAACAAAAAAGACCTTGGAAACTATAAAATCAAAGTTTCCAAGGTCTTTTTTTGTTTACTTTTTTATTAACACTATTCCAATTTGTTCAGCGTCTTTCCATCTTTTTTGTTTTTTATACATTCAGAAGGCGTTATTCCGTAGTGTTTTTGAAAACAAGTAGAGAAATAAGATGATGAAGAAAAACCTGTCTGCATGGCAATCTCGTTAATTCTGTTTTCACCCTCTTCCATTAAAAGAACCGCTTTTTTTAAACGAGCCTGCTTAATAAATTCTACAGGAGAAAGCCCTGAGACAGTTTTAATTTTCCGGTAAAGACTTGATGAGCTAAGACCGATATCGCTTGCAAGCTCTTCAATGCTGTAGTCTGAATCAGAAAGTCTGTCTTCGAGAATGCTGTTTAATTTATCTATAAATTGAGTGTCGAGTTTGTTGGATGAATGAATGCTTTGAGTAAAAGGCCTTTCAAGATAAGCTCTGTTTAACTGTTCACGGCTTTTTATAAGATTCTCAATCTGAGCATGAAGAATGTCCATGGAGAATGGTTTCATAAGATAAGCATCAGCTCCTTTGTCAAGCCCCTCAAGGAAAGATTTTTCGTTGTGCTGAGCAGTAAGCATAATAAAAGGAATATGTTGAAGATTAACATCATTTTTAACTTTCAGACATAATTCCATGCCATTCATCACCGGCATCATAATATCGCTTATTATAAGATGAACGCTTTGCTTGCTAAGATATTCCAAAGCCTGAGCTCCATTGGAAACCTCAACGACACTATACCATTGTTTTAATTCTTTTGATATAAAAGAAAGCATTTCCTGCTGATCTTCGACAATCATTATAATATGTCGCCCATCAACAGGCGGCTCAAGAATAGAGATATTGTTGTTTTCAAATATCTCTTGGATATTGTTTAGAATAAAACTTTCCTTTTGATTTAGCGGAGCTTTAAAAACAAAGCAATTCATTTCAGGATTTTCATCACTGTAAACAATGCTGCCCTTATGAAATTCAGCAAGTGTATTTACAATGGAAAGACCTATGCCGCTTCCTAAAATATTTTCATTGTTTGAGAGCCTGTAAAAAGGCTCAAATATTTTTTGTCTTTCTTCTGTCGGAATTATAGACCCATCATTTGAAACTTTAACAAAGAAGTCGGAGTCCTTGGAATATAATTCAAGAGAAATGTTCTTAGCACTGTATTTTACGGCATTTGATATTAAGTTGTTTACAATTTTTCTAATAATCTCGGAATCCACGCTTGCCAAAAGCTCACCATCAGGGAGATTTACTTTAATATCTTTGTTTTGATTGTAGATGGTGTCATAAAAAGGTTCTATAGTTTCTTGAATTAAAGCCTTTAAATCTGTTTTAATGAAGCATAATTTATATCCGTTGTTTTCTGTTTTTCCAAAGTCTAATAATTGATTGCTCAGTTCAAGAAGACGTTTGGTGTTTCTTTGAATACATTCAAGGTTCTCTTTTATTTGAGCATTTAAATTGTTTGAGTTTAAGATTTTCTCCAAAGGAGCTTTAATAAGGGTTAGAGGCGTTCTAATCTCATGTGTTATGAATGTGAAGAATTTTATCTTGGCATTATATAATTCAGTCTCTTTTTGGCTCTCAAATAGAATCATTTTTTGATTGTGGATCTCAGCATATTTCCTTTTCTTATAGTAATAGAAGTTTATAGCTATAAGAATAATAGCAATAGCATATAGGAAATAGGCAATGTTTGACTGCCAATATGGTGGAGTAATCCTGATTTTTAGACACTTTTCATTATTCTGCCAAACACCGCTGCTGTTTGTTGAACGGATATAAAGATTGTATTTTCCTGGAGAGAGATTGTAGAAGTTAACGTTGTTTTCTGAGTTCAGATCATTCCATTCATCACTTATTCCCTCTATCTTGTAGGAATATCTGATACCTTCGGGCAAAGTATAGCTAATTGCAACAAAGCCGACAGAGAATGATGATTTATTATAAGGTAATTTTATTTCATTTAGATACTCCAAATTCAAATCATTGTTGTTTAAAGCATAAGTATCCGTATTATCATCGCTGTTAAAGGATAGCTCTGTAAAAAATAATTTCGGCTCGAAAGTATCCTCTTTAAATTGATGCGGCAGAAAAGAAATCATTCCATTAATTGTGCCAAAATACATTTCACCCTCTTCATCTTTATATGAAGAGTTGAAATTAAATTGAGTTTCATGAAGATTGTCCTTATAACCAAAAAATTTTATCTCCTTTGTGTTGCGGTTGTATTTTATAAGTCCTCTTGCTGAAGATATCCAAAAATTGTTTTCATTGTCTTCAAGCATGCTGTAAAGAAGTTTGCTGGGGATATAAGAGTCATTAAAAACAGGTGTGAAAGTCTCTCTTTCTGAATTGAAAGAATACATACCATTAGTTGTTAATATCCACATCTGACCTTTTGAGTCTTCAAAAATAGATGTTATTTCATTTGTGCCAACCGTGGTTGAGTCTGCGGGATTAAAACTGTAGTTAATGACATTGTCTTCATAAGTGGCCTCGGTATGGAGAATCATTCCGCTCATTGTAACAACATTGTCTTCATTGTAATTTTTCTTCTTCTTGGAAGAGGTCCCATTTTTATTGTATCTTATTATTCCACCTAAAGTTGCAATCCAAATATCTCCTCTTGAATCTTCAATAATCTCTTTTGTAGGCAGATTGATTCCTTTCCATATATAGAAGCGATCATCTTTTTTATCGTATATCTGAACACCGGCAGCCGTTCCAATAAGAATTTCATTGTCCGATGTCTTAAATATTGACAGAACGAAATCGCTGTTTAAAAAACTCTTTCCATCTTTTGAGTGATACCTTTTTATTATTTTGTGGGTGTTGATGTCCATAACATCAATACCTGTGTTGAAAGATCCCATCCAAAGCTTGTCATCATCAACCATCAAGGCATGAATATTGGTGGCTGAAATATGGTTGGTATTATTATTGGCTGAAAAGTTTATTGTAGTATGTTTTTTTTGATTAAACATATTAACTCCATTGTCTTCAGTCCCTACCCAAAGATTTCCGTTTTTGTCGGCGCAGATTTTTCTTACCACATTGCCTTTCATTTCAGAATCAGTAATACCTGCAATATATTTGTCGAAATGGGAATATTCTTTTGGCATATAATTAATTCCTCCAAAAAAGGTGCATATCCACATTCCACCCTCTTTGTCCTGAGAAAGAGCATAAATAGCATTGTCGGAAAGAGCATAAGGATTGACAAGCGACTTTTCAAAATGGCTTGTTTTCTTGCTGATGATATTATAAATATATAACCCGTTTTCAGTAGCAATCCAATAATCATTGTTGTTCATTGGAAGTATTTCTCTTACCATAATATCGGGAATAATCTCTTCTGTAGATGATGAGTTTAAGGAGTAAAGAAGAAGACCTCTGTCGGCTGTTCCAATAAAAATGCCTAAATCCGTGACAGGATATATGCATGTAATATTATATCTGAGCTGTTTGTTTTCAGAATTAATTGCAATGCCGGAAAATTTATCCCTTTCATTAATATATCTGTATAATGAATCATTGCTTGCAATCCAAACAGCCCCTTTTGAAGAAACATTCAATGCCTTAATTTTGGCTTTTAAATCCTTTCCATAAAATCTTGTTTTGCCATCATACATTCCATATTTAATAAGCTCTTCATTTGCAATCATCCAAAGGTTTTTGTTTTCATCCTCCTTTAATTGATATGCCCAATAGTTTTTTGATGAATTGGAAAGCTTTATTTCTGTAAAAGTATTCCTTGTTTTATCAAAAAAACCGGTTTTAGACTCACTGCAAACCCATAAGCGCTCTTCAGAGTCCTCTAAAAGTGAAATTATTTTCTCTCTCTTGCTATTAATCTTTTCCTCTTCAGTAAGTGTGGGGAAGAGTCTGAAGTTCTTCCCGTCAAATCTGTTTAAACCATCTTCAGTTCCAAACCACATGAAGCCTTGTTTATCCTGTACAGAGCAGTAAACCGTGTTGTGTGAGAGTCCCTCCTTGTTTGTATAGTGCCTGAAATATATGTTGTCGTTTGAAAAGACGCAGTGGACGTTATTCAAAAGAAACAATATAGTAATGATAAAAACAATATTGTGCTCTCTTTTAAAATGTAAATTAAATGGATTCATATAAATAGTTTGAGCTTTTAATGGTTTCATTGCAATGTTAAAGAGGTAGATTAAACAATAATTATTTAATGGAAATATTTTTTTTTTCTATTATTAAATTGGGGGATTTAATTTGTCTTTTATTAATATTTATGAGAAAATTAAGAGCCGATTTTTAAATATTCCGGTTACCTGTAATCAAGAAAAAATTATTCTTTGTAAAAATACTTCCAAAGGCTATTTAATACAAATGAATGATAATTTTAATTGTTTAATTTTTAATCAAAAAACATAGTTTTTCAGTCATGAATATTTGAAATATTAAATAAAAATAAAAGATTTGATTAATAAATTTTATTATACTGAATATAATGCGGTGAATTTGGTGTGAAATAATGTAAAAAAATATAATATAATATGTTTTGATTTAATAATTAAAGCATTAATTTTGGAATTGAGAAAAGTATTGAGACATAATATCAATATCCAAGAGATAAAAAAAGATATTTTAATTTACACTCTAAATATATTTAAGTTGTGAAACTTGAATTTATATCTTCGCTTAATTAAAAACGGGTTGCATCCTCCTATTGCAACCCGTTTGTTCTATAATATCATTTTAATAAATTATATCCAATAAGTTTATCGTATCTGTCTCCCGGTTTACGATAATATACCAATATTAAATATTCGTTATTGTTTTCATAATAATTACCCTCAGTGTTGGATAAGCTGCCAATATTGTCTTGACTGAAAAAAATGTATTGGTAATTATAATGGCCCTGTTTTAAAAGTATTGATTTTTCATAGCCACCGGCTTGTTCATTGTATTCCATTTTAAATTCATCGCCCTGAGAATTTGAAGTAAAATCACCAAAAATGAATATATCTCCATTTTTAAAAGGTATTGCTTTTTCAAGGAAAAAATGAACGTAGTAATAATCGGCATCAATTTCAGGTGAGTCATCTTCCGAGGTGCGAATTACAAAACGACCTTTTTGGTCTTGATCATATTGAAAAGAAAGGTTTGCTCTTGGCATATCCTTTTTTAAGATGCATTGGTAGATGTTGTTAATTTCAATAATCTTTTCAACATTCAATCCTGCATATTTATTGCTGACAAATTCCATTCTTCTAAAAGTATTGCCTGCTTCGAAGATTAGATCTTTATTGTGAGAATAAACAACTCCATTTGTGTTTACAATAGATGGAACTGTAATTATCTTTTGGTTGTCGATTCTGTTGTTTTGCTTGACTATCATTTTTAAATCAGTGGAAGGAGAATTTATAAAATTATTCTTCCAGTTTAAGGCTATTTCTAATTGTTGGTGCTCTTTGTTAAAGTCGATATCCGTATTGGATGATACTTTTGAGGCGATGTTTATTCTATTGTCCAATATGTAAAAACAAACTGTTGCAAGTATTTTTTCCTGATCGGAGTCTTCATATATCTCAACTTTATAGTTTCCTGAAATTTTGAAATCTATATTTTCATTTGGCAGAGTTAGTGAATAATGATGGTATGGGACAAATGTGTTAAACGAAGAGAGAGGTCCGCTGAATTGGTTGTTGTTGAATCCGATAAGATATTCAGTTTCAGATAATGGAGACTCATTCCAATTAATGTCGCAATGGATGATTTTATAGGAAAGCCATTTCATGTCATCTCCAATGATGTCAAAATTTATATCAATTTTATCATCACTATTTAACCTTATAACCGAGGGGAGCATGAAATCATCGTTTGTGATAACTTGTAATGATTTTAAGTCTTCGTTTTGTGAACAGGTAGCTTTAACCTGAGCTGAGCATATATAATAAGGAAAAGAAATAGAAATTATTGCAATAATTAAAGTCTTAAGCATAATAATTAATAGAATTATTTATATAATCTTTTAATAGGTGTAAATATCGTATATTTCTTTAAATATTTAATGTTTAAAAAATTTTATTAGATTCATAGCTGAAAGTATGTTATTTGAGCGCTGCTTGTAATAGGTGCTGTATATATTTATTGTATAATAGATGATTTGAAGAAAAATAATTATTGTATAAGACTATATAAATGAATGTTTTTATTTAATATGTAATTTGAATAAGTTTTTTAAAATCTTTATAAATAAGAGGTGTTGATTCTGAAATTGATTTTTAATGGATGAGCTTTTCATCCTGTTTTTTTATTGAAAATAATTTATCTGGAATTTGATTTTATGATTATTTGAAAAATCGGTTTGAATTTATAAAAAGGATTTTTAAATATTTGTCTTGTTTGTAATTTGTATAAATAAATTCGAATTGATAAAAATGCCTCCGAATTATTAGCATTAATTAGTCATAAAAACCATTCACATTCCCGATTCC
>JAUNSR010000028.1 GCA_030539115.1 Bacteroidales bacterium | reverse complement strand
ACATTGCTATTTTACTTTAACAATAATACTTCTATTTATTAATATCGTTTTTTTACACGCTTCTCATAATCCCAAAGATAATGTAAAGTACATATTTATAAACAAAACATTTTATACAGAACATGAAATCAATAAACTAACTCATCTTATTGACTCAACTAAAAATGAATCAGCTCAAAATTCTCATATTTTCGACTCAATAAAAAGTGAATCAGCTCAACTAACAACTCTTGTCAATGAGTCAAAAAATGAAATAAATAATTTAAAATCATTATCAAATGACAGCTGTCAGATTAATTATGGGATATCTGTAATTATCTCACTTTTTAGATATCCAAGAGAATATGTAGAAATTAAATTAGCCGAACAGCTTGCGCTTTGTGAAAAGTATAATATCCCTATTTTAATAAAACTTGACTGTGAAGTTTGGATGAACTCAAGATCCGATTTATGGAATTGGTGGGATAAGTCATTGCCAGGATATAATCCAAAGAATATTGATAATGTAGAACGCTTTGGATGGGAAAAAGACAAAGCACTTAAGATAGGGTGGCTTAATTGGGGTAGACAGATAAGAATGCTGCCTATGATTAATTTATACAGCAAAAAATATAGAAAAGCGGTAACGAAAGAACTAAGACATTTTGCCTCTGAAATATATAAATGGCAAAACTCTCTTCCCAATGAAAGAAAATATCTATTTGGCGGCATTGTGTTAGGATGGGAGAGTTCAATTGGAGTGACCAATTATTATTATACTAATGGAAACGATTTATTGGATAAAAATCCAAAGGATGACCCTGTCAACATCATAAATATAAAAGAATTGCCCTCAAGAGGTGTTCAAACCATTGGTTATGCGGCAGTGGAAAGTGCTAAAATTGCAAATGACGGAGTTTTAAATGATACTATGCAGGCAGAAGTGATTTATCGCCATCTAAGAGACATGTCTAAGATAGTTTTTGATCAGAAAATCCCTAAAACCAAGATTTATACACATACCGGAGGCTGGAAAAAGTTTGAAAGTTTATATAATTCCGCACTTAATGAATATTCTTTGCCGGGTTGGTCTTTTTATGAGTATGCTTTTGATGTCAAAGCTGATGAAAGTATATCAAATCTAATCAAAAATAATAATATTAATAACTGGGGTGCAGTAGAATGGCTCCTTCAAGGCTCTGACAAGAATGAAAATGATTGGATAAACGGTTTTAATAATGCATTTGACTTTGGAGCCAATATTGTATCCATCTACAATTTTGGAGATGTTGTCAATAATAAAAATGCTATCAAAGCTATTGCCAAACTTACCTCCAATTAGCTTTTGTTTTTTATATTTAACATATTAAAATACAGTAATTTAACCTTTGTTTAGCTTTGAAAATTTATTTCAATGAATGAGAATAATGAATCGTTTTGACATCTATATTAGCTACCGATTTAATTAATTAAACTATTTCTCTTAAATATTGTTTTTTACACAAAATAAGTATCATTGATTACTGATTTTAAAAAATTAAGCAATCAGTAATATATTTCTAATTTTCTAATTGTTATTTGAATTAATAGAAACTTATTTTAAATACATGGAAGGTATCGTAGTTCAGGTTATTGGTCCGGTAGTAGATGTAAAATTCAGTGATAATAATAGCAATAATATTGTTATTCCTCCAATATATGGAGCCTTGGAAATAGAAAGAGAGAATGGAAACTCTCTAATTTTAGAAGTAGAGCAGCATATTGGCGATGATACTGTCAGATGTATAGCCATGGATTCTACCGATGGACTAAGCAGAGGCAAAAAAGCAAAGAGTCTAAATCATCCTATTGAAATGCCGATAGGAACGCAAGTTAAAGGCCGCTTGCTTAATGCTTTAGGTGAAGAGATTGACGGTTTAGTCCCAGTCAGTATGCAAGGCGCTCTTCCAATTCATCGTGATCCCCCTCCTTTTAAAGATTTGTCTGTATCCCAACAAGTTTATGAAACCGGAATTAAAGTTATAGATCTTCTTGAACCCTATGTGAGAGGAGGTAAGATTGGATTGTTTGGTGGAGCAGGCGTGGGCAAAACTGTTTTAATCATGGAGCTAATTCATAATGTGTCAAACAATAGTTCAGGCTATTCTGTGTTTGCCGGAGTAGGCGAAAGAACCAGAGAGGGCAATGATTTGCTTCGTGAAATGATTGAATCTGATGTTATAAAATATGGAGACAACTTTAAAAGGCAAATGGCTAAGGGTGTTTGGGATATTTCTTTAATAGATAAAAAAGAATTGCAAAAATCTCAGGCAACACTTGTCTTTGGACAAATGAATGAGCCTCCCGGATCAAGAGCAAGAGTTGCCTTTTCGGGATTAACCGAAGCGGAAAATTACAGAGACAACAATGATAATAAAGGAGATATATTGTTTTTTATGGATAATATATTTCGATTTATCCAGGCAGGTTCAGAGATATCCGCTTTATTGGGGCGAATGCCATCAGCAGTAGGTTATCAGCCAACTTTAGCCTCTGAAATGGGAGCACTTCAAGAAAGAATTACTTCAACAAAGAGAGGGGCAATTACTTCTGTTCAGGCAGTTTATGTACCTGCTGATGATTTGACCGATCCTGCACCGGCAACAACATTTGCTTTCCTTGATGCTACAACAGTTCTTAGCAGAAAAATTGCAAGCCTTGGTATTTATCCCGCAGTTGATCCATTGCAATCAACTTCCCGTATTCTTGACCCAAGAATTGTAGGGGAAGAACATTATAAAGCAGCTATGAATGTAAAGGAGATACTTCAGCGATATAAGGAGCTCCAAGACATTATTGCCATTCTTGGAATGGAGGAGTTATCTGATGAGGATAAATTGATAGTAAACAGAGCAAGAAAGGTACAACGATTTCTATCTCAGCCTTTTTTTGTTGCAGAACAGTACACCGGCATAAAGGGTGTGTCTGTTCCTGTAAAGGAAACAGTGGAGGGATTTAAACAAATACTGGAAGGAAAATTAGATGATTTGCCTGAGCAAGCCTTTTTTAATGTCGGTAATATAAATCAGGCAATTGAAAAGGGCAAAATGATTTTGGAAAAAAGTCAATAGAGATAATATTTTAAATTCTGAAAATTATGATTCTTCTGCACATAATTTCTCCTAATGGCACTATCCTCAAAAAAGAGGTTGAAGAGGTTTATATGAGTGGGGTGGATGGACCTTTTACAGTTTTGGATGGACATGCTCCTATGATTGCAGCATTAAGGGAGGGTGTAATAAAATTCAAGATTAATGATAATGTCGAATCTATTGAAGTTGGAAGCGGCTTTGCTGAGATTGAAGACGATTATATTAAAGTATGTGTTGATTAGCCTACATTAAGAATCTATAAAAACAATTTTAATCATGAGATCAACAATCTCAATTTGGATAAAATATGAACTCCCTTTATTAATGATTTCATGCATTATTTGGTTGTCTATGGTTCTTGTCGCGGAGGAGAAAATTCCGGAGAGGTTTTGGCTTATAATAGTATTCTTTTCATTAATAACTTTCTTTTTTTCTCTCTTTTTAAAAGTTACAGAGAGACTGGACTTAAAGAATTTTATTTTGTCGCTTGTCCTTGGAAAGATTTTCAAGTTTTTAATAATTATGATTTTTGCTGTATTCATGGTAATGTATGAGGCTGTATCAAATTATTTATCTACAGCAATAACCATTGCTTTGCTTTGGTTGATTACTCTTATTGTAGACACAGCTCAGATAATGAATTTTGCAAAGCGACTTATAAACGAACGAAATGACAAAAATTAAGAATATAATCTGTTTTTTGGTTGCCCTGATCAGCTTTTTTGTTCTTAAAGAGATAGCTGCAAACAGCTCAGAACGTTTTGAAACGGCTCTTTCCTCTCGTCACAACAACGATAACACAAGTTTTATTGATTTAAAGAGAAATACACCCTTTGAATCAATTAATGCAGATGTTGCAAATACTTTTAAAGAAAGTGCATTTCAAGTTGCTTTAAACAAAAACTATACCCTTGCAGGATTTTTCCCTAACTATATTTTAGGAAATGAAAATGCAGAAAAAACATTACCAAAAGAGCCTAAAGAAGGTAAAGAAAAAGTCTCTCCATATAATATTCTTGCAGAGCATCTTGGAGACAGTTATTCATGGCACATGTTTGGCGATTATTTTGGCAAAGCAACCATATATCTTCCTGTAATAGTTGGTAAAAGATGGAGTGGATGGGAAGTGTTCTCTTCCAAAAATATAGAGAATGGGGCAACTTATAATGGGTACTTTATTTCTAAACAGGGTAAATATGAGGGTAAGATAGTTTATTTAGGAACAGATAACAAAGAACTACGTCCTTTGGATTTATCAATTACCAAAGATGTTTTTGCTCTTATGTTGAGCTCTGCCATACTTTTAATTATTCTTTTTTCACTTAAGAATTATTATAAAAGAAATCCATTAAAGATGCCAAAAGGTTTTAAAGGAATGTTGGAATCTTTATCTCTAATGTTGATCAATGAGGTTATCAAGCCATGTTTAAGGGAAAAATATAGAGAATACTCGCCATATCTTTTAACCTTGTTCTATTTTATTTTGACAATAAATCTTTTAGGATTGATTGTCGTTTTCCCGGGAGGGGTCAATCTGTCAGGCAATATATCCATTTGTCTTGTATTGGCCGGCTGCACTCTTGTCATAACATTGTTTTCAGCAACAAGGCACTATTGGAAAGAAATATTCTTGCCTGATGTTCCACTTTGGCTTAATGCACCAATACCTATAATGACATTTTTGGAAGTGTTTGGAATATTTTCAAAGCCATTTGCATTGATGATAAGAATGTTTGCAAATCTATTCGGAGGGCATGTGATAATTTTGATATTAACGACTTTGATCTTTGTTTTTGCTCCCTTTGGTTTGTTTTATGCGGGAATGTCAAGTGTTTTTGTTGTAATCTTTTCAGCCTTTATGCTTATCATAGAGGTGTTGATATGTTTTATTCAGGCCTATGTGTTTATGATGCTGTCATCATTATTTATAGGCTTAACGAGAGTATGATAAGGTTTTATTAAATATTTAAAATTATCAATTATGTTATCAATGATTTTACTTCAAGCTTTAGCCGGTGTTTCATTAGCAAAGTTAGGTGCATGTATCGGAGCCGGTCTGGCCGCAGTTGGTGCGGGAATAGGAATAGGGAAAATAGGCAGTTCAGCAATGGAAGCCATCGCAAGACAGCCCGAATCCATGAGTGACATAAGAAACAACATGATTGTGATTGCAGCTCTTGTTGAGGGGGTTGCCTTGTTTGCGGTAATAGTATGTGTATTAGCAATTTTTATTTAAAATATTATGTCAGTTTTTTATCCCGATTTTGGATTGATTTTTTGGATGCTTCTTGTCTTTCTTTTAGTGGTTATGATTTTGGGAAAGTACCTTTGGCCATTTTTTATAAAAGCAGTTGAGCAAAGAAGTAAGTTTATCGAGAAAGGGGTTGAGGATGCAAAAGAGGCAGCAAAGGCTTTGGCGAATGCTAATGCTTTAAGCAAAAAAATCATTGATGAGGCTTACAGCAAGCAGATAAGCATTATCAATGAAACAGATGCTATAAAAGCTAAGCTCATAGAGCAGGCAAAAATTGCGGCTAAAAAAGAGTCTTTAGCTATTATGCAGCAAACCAATGAGGCTATAGAAAATGCAAAAAAGGAGGCTTTTGAAGATATCAAAATTAAGATTGTTGACTTAACTCTTAATTTGGCTGAGAAAGTTATGCGTAATGATTTGAAAAACACAAAGAATCAAAAGGAATTAATAGAGAAAATAATGAACGAAATCACAATAAAAAATTAATTGTATAAATATAGCTGCTATCGATACAAAAGTGAGGAAGACAGCAAAATGTATATAATGACACATTTACTCCTTATTATAATAATTGATTGCATAACTTATATATAAATGAATAAATCGTTATTGGCTGAAAGATATGCCCGGGCTCTTATAGAGTATTCTCATAATGAGAAATCAGAAAATGAGATTAATCAATATATGATTTCTTTTCAGAACATTTGGAATGAACTTCCTCTATTGAGAAAGGCAATAGAGGACCCAACTGTTTCATTTAATGAAAAGCTAAATCTCCTTAATGAGGCAACTAATGGAAATATTGTAATGAAAAAGTTTTTTATTCTTGTTTTAAAATACAATAGAGAAATTTTTTTAGGTCGTATTTGCAGAGCATTTAGAAATCGATGGAATGAGATGTATAAGATAAAACACGGCGATATTATTGTTGCTTCAGATATACCTTATGACATAATTAAAAGAATAAAAGAAATTTTATTGTCAATATATCCGGGCTATAAACTTGAAATTACAACTAAAAGAAATGATAATCTCATAGGAGGATTTATTCTGCAAGTTGATTCTTTAAGAATGGATGTGTCGGTAAAAACTCAGCTAAAAAAGATAAGGAACTCTCTTCTTGAATCTGATATCGATGTTAAGAAGTATACCAATTGATTTAATATCTATTTTTTATGGACAGAATTAATGTTAGTGAAGTTTCTAAAATTCTTGAACTCCAACTTGAAGGGCTTAATCTAAAGTCTAAGTTTGAAGAATCTGGCACCGTTTTGCAGGTTCATGATGGCGTTGTCAGAATTTATGGACTTGATAATGTAGGGTCACAAGAGATGTTGATTTTTGAAAATGGCGAAAAAGGTGTGGCAATGAATCTTGAAGAGGACAATGTCGGAGCTATCCTTTTTGGAAAAACAAGCTCTATAAGAGAGGGCGACACCGTTAAACGCTCAGGAAAGGTTGTTTCGGTCAATGTAAGCGAGGGTATGTTGGGAAGAGTTATAAATATGCTTGGAGAACCAATTGATGGCTTGGGACCTATTCAGGGTGAAATATATGAGATGCCTCTTGAAAGAAAAGCTCCCGGTGTCATTTTCAGACAACCGGTTAATGAGCCTCTTCAAACCGGCCTTAAGAGCGTTGATGCTTTGGTGCCAATAGGAAAAGGTCAAAGAGAGCTCGTAATTGGTGACAGGCAGACCGGTAAAACCTCAATAGCAATAGATACTATTATTAATCAATCGAGATTTTTTGATACCTCTCCTGTATATTGCATCTATGTGGCAATAGGTCAAAAAGACTCGACTGTTGCAAACATTGTCAATCTTCTCAAGGAAAGAGATGCATTGAGATATACCATCATAATAAATGCGGGAGCAGCTGATTCTGCCGCTGCAAGATATTATGCGCCATTTACAGGAGTTGCAATAGGCGAATTTTTCAGGGATACAGGACGCAATGCCCTTATAATTTTCGATGATTTAAGCAAGCAGGCTGTCGCCTACCGGGAGATCTCTTTAATACTTAGAAGACCATCGGGGCGTGAGGCTTATCCGGGCGATATATTTTACCTGCATTCCCGCCTTTTGGAAAGAGCCGGAAGAATTATTAAAGATGATTCTATCGCACAGAAAATGAACAATGTCCCTTATTCTATAAAAAATATGATAAAGGGGAATGGTTCATTGACAGCTATTCCTATAATAGAGACACATGCCGGAGATGTGTCTGCATATATCCCTACAAATGTTATTTCTATAACTGACGGCCAGATATATCTTAGCTCTGATCTTTTTAATGAAGGTATAAGACCGGCAGTTGATGTCGGTCTGTCGGTATCAAGAGTAGGAGGAAATGCTCAGATTAAATCAATGAAAAATGTTGCCTCCTCTTTAAAAATTGATTTGGCTCAATATCAGGAATTGGAGGCATTCACAAAATTTGGCTCCGATTTGGATGCTATTACGGCTTCTCTTCTTGATAAAGGACGAAAGAATATGCAGCTTCTCGTTCAACCTCAATACTCTCCAATGAGTGTGGAAGATCAGATTGCCGTTATTTTTACAGGTGTAAATGGTTTGCTTGAAAAAATTGATATAAGAAATATTCCTTCTTTTGAGAAAATGTTTTTGGATATCCTCCACATGAAATATCAGGAGGAGGTGTTGATACCTTTGAAAAGTGGCTTTTTTAATGATAATATTTCAAAGATATTAAAGAATGTGGCGGATGAAGTTGTTCAAACTTTCGCAAACTAAACTTTTGGGGATAAAAACTTTGATGATTGAGTAAATTATCAACAGTATTATAGTTTATAGTTTTTAATCCATTTTTAGTCTGTAATTAGTGGGGATATTCTTATTATATAGTCTTTTAATTTAATAAATGAAACCGCCATAACTCACCTAAAGATGAGATACCCAACTAAAGGTATATAAATGGCGCATTTGTACCTTAGAGGTAACGGTTAGAAAAATAAATAATATACAAATGAAAATACTATAATGGCATCGTTAAAAGAAATTAGAGAACGGGTTAGTTCCATTCGATCTGCCGGGAAGATTACAAAGGCTATGCAGATGGTCGCATCATCTAAACTCAAAAAGGCGGCTAAAGCTGTCGAAAACTGTTCTCCATATAATGATATGTTAGCGGGTATATTAAAGGACTTTCTCGCTTATCAACAGGAAAACGATTCTCCGTACATAAAAAAGAGAACAGTTAGGAGTGTCACTATTGTAGCCATGGCTTCAAATACCGGTTTTTGCGGTTCATTTAATAGTGCAGTCAATAATAGAATGCTTCAAGAGATAAAAAAATATGAGAATCAGAATGTAAGTGTCTCTGTTATTGCGGTTGGGAAAAAGGTGGAAAACTTTTTAAAAAATATCAATGTCGAATCAATAAATATTGGCTGGAAATATAATGACAATAATCCGGAATATGATGATGCCAAGTATGTGGCAGATTATCTTATGGAGATGTATAGGACAAAAAAGACCGACAAAGTAATTATAATCAATTTCCATTATGTTAATTCGATGATTCATAATCTAATCGTCAGTGATTATCTGCCTCTTGATTTCTCTAAAATTAAACCTGCCTCAAAGTCTTATCTTCATTTATATATTCTTGAGCCAAGGGCCCCTGAATTGATGATGATGCTTTTGCCCAAAGTCCTAAGATCAAAGATTTATTCGGCACTTTTAGATTCTTATTCTTCTGAACAAAGTGCAAGAACCGTTGCTATGCAGATGGCTTCAGAAAATGCTTCCAAATTAATAGATGATCTTACCATTGAACTAAATAGAAAACGTCAGCAGCAGATTACTATGGAGATACTTGATTTAAGTTCAGGAATGGAAGAGGGCTTTTAATCGGAAATATTTCATTGACAATATTAATAATTATAAAAATAAATATATTTATGGTGTTTAATAAATCAAATAGATGATTCGATGGTATATAATGTAAATCTATGGCACCAAATTTTTATCTTACTACATTGACTTCTCATTTTTGATACTCCATATTTTTTAATAATAAATCAATTTTATATTTTATAAAGTGTTGATTACTAATAATGTAATATTTTTATGTAAAAAGAGTTAGTAATTTTCAAATTTTGACCGTCGAAAATAAAATTATTACCGTCGAAAAATCAATTATGATTATCGATTTTTAAATTTTCATCAGTCTTTTTTGTTTACATATTTGGCACTTTTTCGATTCGGTTATGATTGTCGCATTACGATGGTTAAAAATGTAAAAATCGATGAGCAAAATAATATTTAAACCGTTAAAAGTTTACTCTATCTGATACAGATAAGCGACGTCTTTAAAAGAAATGCTCAGATAACTTGATAGAGTTGTCTGAGCATTTTTAATGTGTTTGTAAGTAAGGCATATAGAAAATTTAGTTTTCTAACAACAAACTTATTTATCTGAGATCTGACTCTCTTTGGAGTTAATTTTATTTTTAAGAAATTCTATTTTTCCGATTGCAATCTTATTTTCCTGTCCAAGACGTGTAACGTCACTTAAAACAGTAGATAGTTCCAAACTTTTTGTAATCGCCTCTTTAGATAGATTATCCAGAACCATAATATAAGGTTTTTCTCCTGTATAAGTGATTTTTATTCTTTGATCGGCATATAAACTTATAAAATTAAGAACCCCATTGTCCTTTCCTTTAAGATAGGTTACCACTTCTGTTTGGGCGCCATCATCAGTAAATCTGTAATTTCTTCCGCCATCATAGGGGATAGCTTCAGTTTGAGCGCTCAATCCATCGTTGGCTTCGGCCTTTATACCTGTATGATTAATGTTTTTTGCCCCATAATAGACGCTTGAAAGATAAATCTCGCCATATTCATTAACTCCGACTCTTATATAGCAGCGTTGAATATTTTTTTCTATGCCAAGACGTTTGTAGATATAATTTCCAATCTCGTCGTAGGCAGAATCTTTTACAAAATCGAAATTCTTTTTCAGCTCCTCAGCTTCCGCCTGTTTGACAATAAGCATAGAATCGGTATAAGCTAAATTCCGTTCATTCTCTTTTAGCTCTATATACCTCATTAATTGCAGCCCCTTCTTTATTGCGGAAAATTCTTTTGGATATGTCACTCTCATTGAGTCGATATATGTTTTAGCAGTGCTTAATGCTCCTTGTTCATAGAAGACTTGAGCTTGATTGAGCATTTTATTTGCATTTTCTTTATTGCCTGAACAAGAGACAAAAATTAGGGCAATAACCCAACAGATATGTTTATACATAATGATATAATGAATTATTATAATACTTTTATTTATCTATGACATTCTTGAGACGCTCTTTACACCCTTTATGGTTTGAATTTTTTTAATCAAAGCTGTAAGGGCAGCAAGGTTGTCAACAGAGACGCTCAAGTGCCCCTGAAAAAGACCATCGACCGAATCGATAGAAATAGAACGCAAAGCTAAGTTTTTTTCTTTTGATATTATTGATGTTATATTTGTAACAATGCCGATGTCATCATTTCCGATTACTCTAAGAGTAATTGTATATTGATCGCCCGATTTCCCGGACCATTTAGCCTTGACAATTCTATAAGGATATCTTGTTTTCATCTGAGAAGCATTGGAGCAGTCCTGACGATGAATTTTTATTCCTCCTTGAATAGAAATAAATCCAAAAACATCATCGCCATAAATCGGATTACAGCATTTTGCAAGCTTATAGTCTATACCTTTAAGATTTTGTTCAATAACAAGTACATCATCTTTATTTTCAAGGTCATCAGGAATGGCAGAAGGGGCAATATAGTTTTCAGCAGTTCTATTTTCTTTAACATCGGCAGCCTCTTTGTCACCTTTTTCAATCTCTGAATAAAGGTCAATAATATTGTTGATTTCTATCTGCTCTTTTGCTATTGCATAGTTAAAGCTTGTAACGGTTTTATATCCCATTTTTTTGATAAGACGCATCATTACAGACTCGTCCATCTCAATTTTCCTGTTTTTAAAACGTCTTTGCAGAAGTTCTTTTCCAAATTCAGCCTCCTTATGCTCATTCTCTTTAAGGGTCTGTTTAATTTTAATCCTTGCCTTGGATGTGCAAACAATGTTAAGCCAGTCTTGTTTCGGAGCTTGCTGTGGGGATGTGATGATTTCAATTTGATCGCCGCTCTTTAAGACATAATTGATCTTTACATTGTGGTTGTTGATAATTGCACCGACACATTTGGTTCCAAGTTTGGAATGAATAAGGAAGGCAAAATCCAAAACAGTTGCTCCCTTTGGAAGTTTATGAAGATCTCCATTTGGAGTAAAGACAAAGATTTCCTCCTTATAAAGATCCATTTTAAAATTCTTCATAAGCTCATTTGGAGAGGTGTTGTTTTCAAGCACTTCCCTGATGTTGCTTAGCCATTGGTCAATTTCACTCTCGCCTTTAATGCCTTTATATTTCCAGTGAGCGGCAAGTCCACGCTCAGCGATTTCATCCATTCTTTTACTTCTAATCTGAACTTCGACCCATCTTTTAAGAGGACCTAAGACAGTGATATGCAAAGATTCATAGCCATTGCTTTTAGGAATGGAGAGCCAATCCTTCATCCTTTTAGGATTTGGCTGAAACATATCGGTAATGATAGAATAAACTTGCCAGCATTCAGCCTTTTCTTTTTCCTCGGAAGTATTTAGAATGACACGAATAGCAAACAAATCATAGATATTTTCAATATCGGTGTTTTGCTTTTTTATCTTATTCCATATAGAGTAAATAGATTTTGTTCTTCCCTTTATCTCAAAGTTTAAGCCTGTTGCTTCAAGCTTTTTCTTTACCGGATCGATAAACGATTTGATATAAGCTTCCCTTGCAACTTTTGTTTGATTAAGCTTATGGGCTATGTCGGTATATATATCTCTGTGTTGATATTTAAGTGTTAAATCTTCAAGTTCTGACTTAATGGAATAAAGCCCCAGCCTGTGAGCCAAAGGAGTATAAAGAAAAGCACATTCCTGAGTGATATCCTGACGATATTTGTCATTAGGATGATGGTTAATCATTCTCATTATTGAAAGCCTTTCGGCAATCATAATTATTATAACTCTGATATCTTCAGCAAAGGAAAGAAGTAATTTCCTGAAATTGTCGGATTCAATAACTTCATCCTTAACATAAAGTGAATTAACCTTAAGAAGACCATTGACAATTGTTTCGATCTCTTCACCAAAAACATTCTTTAGCTCTTTTGCCCTTACAATATTATTTTCACAAAGGTTATAAACAATCACGGCGGCAACTGCACTTTTCTTTAACCCAATTTCTTTAATAAGAATAATTATGGTGCTCAGATTTATAAGCAGTAAGTTCAAACCCTCCGAAGTGCGCTGATAACTGCCATCGATAACACCCTCTTTAACTCGGTCTTTTAATATCTTCCATTCCTCTTTTTCAAACATTGGAGAGGCTAAAGGATATAAAATCTTGTATTTTGTCAAAAACTCCTCTTTTTCCTCAGGACTAAAAAAAACGTTCTCTTCCATATTACCTCAAATTCTAACTTAATATAAAGCATAATTGATTATTGTCGGCTTTATATTCCCATAAATCAATATTGCGAATATACTTTTTTTATTGTTAAAGGGTTAAGATTTATCCTCTTTTTGTACTTTTGATATATCGCAAAAGAATGAACTCGATGAATATTGTTTCTTGAAAGTTAATGTGTGAATGTTTTTTTGAAAATATTTTCAAATTAATTTATTATTAAACAATAACTTGTTTTTATTCTTGTATATTTATCATAAAGCTTTTTGTGTTTGAAAATTAAGAGTATAAAATAAACATTTCTATTATTATGTTGAGTAAAGAAGATCTTTCATTACTGGAAAAGAAGGGGATAAGTCCTGAAAAAGTTGATCAACAGTTACAAAAGTTCAAAGAGGGATTTCCTTTTCTAAAACTTTATGGAGCTGCCACTACCGAGCTTGGTATTTTGTCTTTGAATGAATCTGAAACAGAACATTATATTCGTGTTTGGGATAAATATGTTCACCAAGACAAAAAGATATTAAAATTCGTGCCAGCTTCCGGGGCAGCAAGCCGTATGTTTAAGAACCTTTTTGAGTTTCTTTCTGCTTCTTATAATGAACCGTCAACTGAATTTGAAAAAAAATTCTTCAATAATATAGATCACTTTGCATTTTTCAACGACTTAAATGCCGTTTGTTTGAAAAATGAGAAAAAAGATATAAAAACACTTATTGCAGATGGCTGTTTCAAAACAATTGTTGATAACCTGCTAAATGAAAAGGGTTTAAATTACGGAAGTCTGCCTAAGGGGCTTTTGAAATTCCATACATATCCAAAAGAAATAAGAGCTTCAATTGAGGAACATTTAGTTGAGGGTGCTCTATATGCTGTTAATGGAATGGGAATTGTTAATCTGCATTTCACCGTATCTGAAGAACATAAAGATATGTTTGAAAAGATGATAAATGAGGTTAAAGGCACCTATGAAAAGAAATTTGGGGTAAAGTTTAATGTTAGTTTTTCTACCCAAAAGCAATCTACAGATACAATAGCTGCCGATTCTCAAAATAACCCTTTCCGCTCGGATGGAAAATTGGTTTTCAGACCAGGAGGTCATGGTGCGCTTATTGAGAATCTTAATGAAATGGATGCCGACATCATCTTTATTAAAAATATAGACAATGTGGTGCCGGATAAATTTAAGGATTTGACTGTTAAATACAAACAGGTAATCGCCGGTGTTTTAGTTTCTCTTCAGCAGAAAATTTATACCTATTCAGAGCTTTTAGAGAGCGGAAAATATACACATGAACAGCTTTTGGAAATGCTTCATTTCCTTCGTTACTCTTTGTTTACAAGAAATCCGGAGGTAAAAGATCTTGAAGATTCTGAGCTGGCACTTTATTTGAAAAGAAAATTTAAACGACCAATCAGAGTTTGTGGTATGGTAAAGAATGTTGGCGAGCCTGGAGGAGGTCCATTCCTTGCTTACAATAATGATGGAACATATTCACTTCAAATACTTGAAAGCTCACAAATTGATATGAATGATAGTGAGGCTGTAAAGATATTTAAATCTGCGACACATTTTAATCCTGTGGATTTGGTTTGTGCGGTAAAAGATAAAAATGGAGAAAATTACAATCTTCTGAATTTTGTGGACAATCAAACAGGCTTTATTTCTTTAAAATCTAAAAATGGCAAAGATTTAAAAGCATTGGAGTTGCCGGGATTATGGAATGGTGCAATGTCAGACTGGAATACTGTTTTTGTCGAGGTCCCTTTGGAAACATTTAATCCTGTTAAGACTGTAAATGATTTGCTACGAACAGAACATCAGTAAAGTTTTAGCAAACATTTTTTAGTGCCTTCGGGCTTTTTCGATTTGGTTTTATAATTATTTGGTTATTAATGATTTTTTATGGAAGCAATGAATTTAGCTTTGATTAATAGCTGTCAAGATGGAAATCTCGAAAAAGCAAAGTATGCTTTAAAAGAGGGGGCTGATCCAAATAAACTGGATGAAGAGGGTTGGAATGCTTTGCATTATGCCTCAGAAAATGGGTTTGAAGATATTATTAATCTTCTTCTTGATAATGGTGCAGATGTGAATATTGAAAACAGTTCAGGTTTTACACCTTTTCAAATTGTAATGCTTTGTGAAAATTATTCGCCTATTATAGCTGCAAGTTTTATTGCCAAAGGTGCTGATGTAGGCTCTCCTTTGCATAAAGCTATCCTTTTGCATGATACAGAAGAGATAAAATACAATATTTCAAACGGCTCTTATATAAAAAGTACTGATCCGTTAAACAATTCTCCTCTTCATATAGCGATAGCTGTAAATGATCTGGAAACAGTATCTTTACTTTTGAACTCAAATATCGATATTGATGCAAAAGATGTTTATGATACAACTCCATTACATGAAGCGTGTGCATTAGGTCAGATTTATACTGTGAGTCAGCTTATAAATTTTGGCTCTGATATTGAAGCATGCGATTATAATGGACGCACTGCTTTGATTTTAGGTGCGGGCAATGCTCAATATGATGTCGTGGAATTGCTTCTTAGGATTGGTGCAAACATAAATGTGCAGGACAATTTTGGAAATACTGCTCTTCATTATGCTTATGAAAATGAGGAGTTTGAAATTGCTAATCTTCTTCTGGATTATGGAGCAGACGATACGATTGAAAATGAGGATGGTGACACGGCGGTCAAGCTTATTCCTAAATATGAGGATTAGAGATAACATTTCATTATAGACAGCTTTATATTATAGAATATTTATTCAATTAAACATATTGTTATGAATTGAATTCAGAATTATTAAAGGGTAAAACGGAATAATATTTTTTGTTTTACCCTTTGTTTATCTTAACTCGTTATCTTTAATTTGAGTTTTAAGATTGAATTTAAAAGTCAAATAATTGATTTTAGTTTAATCGATCATTAAAATCAGTGTAATAATTTTGATGCTGCAATTATTATAACTTAGCAGCATGTTACCCCAATCATATAGAGCACAACATTTCCCAAAGTATGGAAGAAAAGAATGACAATAATTATAATGCAGATACTCAAAATACAGTTTATTTCAATTGGAATCCATGGCATGGATGTACAAAAATAAGCCTCGGATGTAAGTATTGCTATGTTTACCGTCAGGATGAAATGTATGGCTCTGAGATAAGCAGCAGTGAGGTTAGACAAACGAAAGATTTTAATCTTCCATTGAAACGGAAAAGAGACAAAAGCTATAAATTAACTTCGGGAGCGATTGTTTTTACCTGTTTTACATCTGATTTCTTGGTTGAAGAGGCAGACAAATGGAGAGATGAGGCATGGAGAATGATTAAAGAGAGAGATGATTTGATGTTTTTCTTTTTTACAAAAAGGATAGATAGGCTTTTATCTCTGCTTCCGGATGATTGGGGTGAGGGCTATGACAATGTTATTGTTGGATGCACTGTTGAGAATCAGGAAAGAGCTGATTTCAGACTTCCAATTTTCAAATCTCTTCCAATAAAGCACAAAGCTATTATTGTTGCTCCGATGCTTGAAAAGATGAATATTAGAGAGTGGCTCGGCAATGATATTGTCGAGGTGTCTGTAAGTGGTGAATCGGGCGACAAGGCTAGAATATGCGATTATGAATGGATTTTGGATATAAGAAACCAATGCATTGAAAGAGATGTGCCATTTTCATTTCATCAAACCGGAGCAAGATTGCTAAAGGATGGAAAACTGTTTTATATAAAAAGACAGTTTCAAATCTCTCAGGCAAGAAAGGCCGATATAGATTATAGAATTGGAAAAGATTTTAAACCTTTGTAATTAATAACGGTTTTGTCGGTTCTTTACTATTATCATCTTTTCAACCACTTTCATTCCGGGAATTATGAATCTGACCATTGGTCCAACCAATACAGCACCCATTATGGTGCCTAATCCTACACCATCAATCTTAAAACTGTTTGTTGCAAAATAATATATTGTCATCGAGATTATGCAGGCGGCAACAACAAGAGAAACGTCAAAAATAACCTTCATAAGTCCGAACTCTTTCTTGAACTTATGTGAAGCGATTTTTACGGTTAGCTCACCGCTCAGCATAACAACATCGGCAGTAACCTGAAGAGCAACTCCCAAGGCGAGTACAAAACAACCCAATACAAGCTCTATTAAAGAAGAATATAAGTTTGCCGGTGTAAAAACAGAAAGCAATGACATTGTTATATCAATAAATAATCCGAAAAGTATTGATGCAGGTACCTGAAGCATTATCTCTGCTGCCTGTTTTTTTGTGCATTCTTTACCCAAGAGTAAGAATTGAATAACAATTAGAACCATATTTAGCAAAAATGTATAGGTTCCCATTGTAAAAGGAGTGTGAAGACTTAAAACATAAGGCACACTCGATATTGGAGAGGTGCCCAAAGTGGCCCTTGTTATGCAGCTCACCCCAAAAGAGCTGACAAATAAAGCAAATGCAAAAAGAATGTATCGTCTGAAAAGTTCGTTTTTTACCATTATTATCACAACCTTACAATTGAAAAGATGACTTATGAGTCATTTTATATTTTTTGCAAAATTACGATAATAACATTAAACTGCAAATAAACACTAAAGTATAAACCATACAGCAGCGGCATGCGAAAGATTGCCTCCAATAACAAACAGATGCCATATTGAATGGAAATAAGGATATTGAGTATCCTTTGAATAGAAGAAAGTACCCAAACTATAGAGTATGCCTTCAATCACAAGAAAAAAAACCGCTTCACCGGGTAGGGCATTCCATATTGTCTTTGCTATTGCCATAATAGACCACCCCATTAAAAGATATATAGTAAGAGAAACTTTTGGATATTTGCCCAAAAAGAATATCTTATATAAAATTCCTACAACAGCAAGACCCCAAATCACACAAAGCATCACTTTCCCTGTCTTATCATCAAGAGCACATACAAGTATCGGGGTATAAGAGGCGGCAATAAGAAGATAAATGTTTATATGATCAAAATATCTAAGCACTCTTTTCCCTTTTCCTGGCAAAGCAAGATGATAAATCCCTGAAGAAAAATACATCAGTCCCGAGAAAATACAGAATACCATAATTGATATTTTGCTCTCAAAAGATAGATCAGCCCCCTTTGATAAAAGTACAAAAGCCAATATTAAAGTTATAAAAACTCCAAAAAAATGAGTGGAAGAATTGGCTATTTCCTCTTTTGTTTGCTTAATCATAAATCTAATTTTAAAAATTTTAATGTGAATGTTACTTGTTTTAAGACAAAAATAAATTTACCTGATATATTTATTTGAATTTTGCTTTTCAATCTTAAAGTAAGGCATAATTTTGTTATTAATATCGATATATCTACCTTTAGATGAAAATTTTAAACAAATATCTATTTATATGCAGAAACAGTCTCTCTTGTAAGCATTTTAGTGTATCGATTTGTTTTATTTTTAGTACAATAGATTTTATATAAATATAATATGGACAAGATTGAATATTATAACCAATTTGAAGATAAAGTAAAGGAGACTCTTTTAAAACTTTGCAAAGACAGAGGTTATATTGGAGAACATCTTCTGACAGTTGAAGAACTTGACGAGAAATGGCATGAAATGGCTCCGGAATATATGGTTAATGCTGTTCCGGAAATTGCAAAATATCCAAAAGTCGCAATTGCCTGGGCTGCTTATCTTGGTATGGGTATGGCAACGGTTTGGGATGGCGATTGGGAAACATATTCAAAAAAAGATGACTTATACGAATCTTTTGTAAAACCACGCGGGTTTGACAATATGGATGATTATGTCATGGAAGACTTGATGGGTATCTCAATTTCATCAAAAGAATACAGAGATATTGCTTCTTTTTATCAGGATCTTTCTGAAACAGCAATCACTCTTATCAGAAAAGAAAATATTGAACCTCAAAGTATTGATGCATTTCAAATTTATGCACGTACTGTTAAGATTTTATATAAAACGGGTGTTTCTGTGGCTTTGAAAATGCTTGGCTATAAATATGAAAAAATGACTATGCCTGAGGCTTGAATCTGAGTAAATAAATTTTAAAATAATAGGGATGGAATATACATATTGGTTATTCCATCCTTTTTTATTATATCTTTCATAAATCATAGTAAATATAAAAGTTTGATAATTAATTTTTTAACATAGTTAAACTATTATTTTTATAAACAATATTATAGTTATTCAGGTTAAGGTGATATAGTTATTAATTACTATTTATTAACCATAACAAAAGTTACTATGAAAAAGTTACTATTTATTGTCAGCTCAATGATGCTGCTTGTTGCATGTGAAAAGGAAAATGAAAACCTAAAATTTGAACGACCAAAAATCTCCTTTGTAATCGATTTTGAGGATATTTCTTCAACCAAAAGCGGGGATGCACTATGCAAGGATTTGGAAAGCTTGAAAACTGCGGCTGAGTCAAAGACTTTAAACGCAGTTTTCACATTGAATGGAAATGTAGAAACAAAAGAGATTAGCTATTCTGAAGGAAACGGCTTTACAGTTGAAGCTTTTGAAATGGCAATAGGAGAATATAGAATATCTGCATTTGAGGTAAAAATAGGAGAGGAGAAGGTTTATGAAGCGGTTTCTAATGAATCCGAATATAAGAGTTTTGTTAATAAAACAATTCCTGTTGATTTTAATCTTGCAGATACAGATAAATTTAAAATAAAGGATTTTGTAATACCTGTTATTTGTTCAAACATTATTACTCCTGAAAACTTCGGCTGGGGAGCTTTCTCTTTTGAATTTTACACTCTCTATACAATAAATTATCTTGTATTTCCAAATGAAAATATCAATGCCTCATTAAATCATACCGGAACTCTTACTATTCAAAAATGTACAAAAGATGAAAATAATTCTTGGTCCGATGTTTCAGACGCTCTTGTAACTTCAAGCTACAATACACCGGGTTCACTGCCTATATTAAGCTTTATTGATGCTCTTGATATCAATGATGAAATTGAAGGATACAGAATGACATTTGTTTCTGCTGCTGATTCAGATTTTGATTATTCTGTAAGTAAAACATTTACAGTAGCCGAGCTAAAGGAATATTTTACTAATGTTGGTATTGCTCCTTATAAATATCTGAAAATTTCATTTCAAGACGATATTCTAAATTGTGAAGTAAGATAAAAATTGTAGATTAAACCATAAGCTGCAGAAGGAATTGAATAATAATGAGAATTGTATATCGAATGTTATTTCTTTTCCTTTTGTAGCTTTCTTTTGGAAGAAACTGTTAATTTTTAATCTATTTAGAACAAAAAAAGAGCCTTAAGATGAATAATTCAATTATAAAAACATATATTTGGAAAACATAGAATAACCTTAAGTTGTTACTTTTTTCATAGAGGGAAGTATTGTTATGAAGAATCTATTTTATATATTTTCAATTATATTAATTGCATTTTTTTCAAGTTGCTCTCAGAAAAAGACTCTCTCTGAGGAAGATTTGGAATATTCCCTTGCCTATATAAAATTAAAAATTGCCGATTCCATTACATTAAATGATACAAAAACTATAGCTGCAAACAACGTTTCCTATCACTGCAAAATAAGTTCATTCTATAATACCGGTATACTTTGGAGCACTGATAAACCGATAAGTTTTTCTTTATCTGCAAAGACATTTTATATAGCTCCTTTTGAAATTCCTGTTGGAGATCACAGTATATTTTCAGTGGAAATATTAGACAATAAAGACAGCCTTATATATGCCGGTGTAACAGAAGAAGCTTCCGGTCTGCAAAGATCTCTTTCTCCATTGCCTTTAGATGTTACAATAGAATATCCAACAAGAGAAAAGCCAACAAATATAATCACCATACCTGTTATCAGTAAGGAGGAAATTAAAGCTTCTGCGTTTCTTTTCAATGTGTTTAATCCCAATTTTCTTAAAGGATACTCTCTTCCAATAGCTGTCAGTGACTGTCCAAACAGTATAATAAAGAAAATCACTGCAAACACGATTTACAGAGATAATATATCAGACAAGTGGCACTTGAACAAGCCTCTTGCTATTGACAAAACCTACCGGGAAACAGATAATATGTATGAAGTAAGTTTTATCGAGAATATGGCAGTTGACAATAACCTTGAGGGAATGGAGATTAGTATTTCAATGTCCGACAATTCTGTTTGGAAAGGTTGTTTAAGTATTGCAAGGTTAATACAAATTATGGAACAGACATCAGGTTTGGAGAATAAAGTCTGGACAATAGCGCTTCGCAATTCATCAATTTTTGTTGGAAATAAACAGAATTACCCTGCTGACCCCAAAAAACCGAATTTGTAGAATTTGCGTAACAAAATTTATTTTCTAAAGCATTGTAATCTATTTTTGCGGAAATAATATTAGTAATATATGTTTCATCATTTTGATATATCCACAGAGAATATTTCTCTTCCCGATAAATTTACATATCCATTCAATTACATACCACATCAATTGTCGGTTGCAGCCGCAGAACAATTAAAAAAATACCTTGATTCAAAAGAGGAGTTAAAAGAAGAAATTGCCCGAGGAAAGATGTTTGGAGTTATGGTTGTAAAAAATCAAAATAATGAGATTGGATTTATTGCTGCCTTTTCAGGTATTTTAAATGGGAAAAACATATTACCCTATTTTGTTCCACCTATCTATGACTTACTTGATGACAAAGGTTTTTTCAAAGTTGAAGAGAAAGAGATATCTCTTATAAATGAGAAAATCGATATGCTCTCAAAAAGTGAAGATTATGTTTTATTAAAACGTCGTCTTGAAAATATTAAATCGGAAAAAATATTGATGCTAACCGATGCAAAGATCTCTTTAAAAGCAAATAAAGAAAAAAGAGCAAAGACAAGAGCTGAAACTTCTGATGAGAAAATATTGAAAAAACTCATTGATGAGAGCCAATTTGAAAAGGCAGAGTATAAGAGACTTGAGAAAAAGCTGTCAAAAGAGATCCTTGATTGTGAAAGTCAAATTTCTGAAAAGCAGGATGAAATAAATTCTTTAAAAACTGAAAGAAAAGAAAGATCGGCAGCCCTTCAGAAAAAGATGTTCGACAAGTTTGTTGTATTGAATGCAAATGGAGGAAGTAAAAATCTGACTGAAATATTTTCAGACTATTTAAATAAACTTCCCCCTGCGGGAGCGGGGGAATGTGCAGCTCCTAAACTTCTTCAATATGCATTTAAAAATAAATTAACTCCAATATCAATGGCTGAGTTCTGGCTTGGAGAATCGCCCAAGAGAGAAATTAGACATTCAGGCTATTTTTATCCTGCATGCAAAGCTAAATGTGAACCTATTTTGGATTTTATGCTTAAAGGATTAAATGTAGAGGAAAATCCTTTAAAGAAAAATACATCTTCATGTCTCGAACCGAGAGTGATTTATGAAGATGAATATATTTTGGTTATAGACAAGCCTTCCGGTCTTATTTCTGTGCCGGGCAAGGAGAGTAGGGATTCTTTATATGATTTAATAAAAAATAAATATTTTAAAGACTCCAGCCATACTCCATATATGGTCCATAGGCTTGATATGGATACTTCCGGTATTATTGTTGTTGCCAAGACAAAGGAGGCTTACAAAAATCTTCAGGCTCAGTTTAAAAACCATACCATAAATAAAAGATATGTCGCAATTGTAGAGGGAAATGTAAAAGGCAATGATGGAGAGATAGATCTCCCTTTATGTCTTAATCCCAATGAGAGACCATTTCAGGTAGTGGATTATAAATTTGGAAAAAGAGCTGTGACTTTATATAAAGTTCTTGAAAGAGATTATAAGATTGAAGATGAAATAAACATAAAACACGGTTTTGACCATATTAAAAACAGTAGTTTCAGCACTCTTACAAAAATACATTTCTTTCCAATTACCGGACGCACTCATCAATTAAGGGTTCATTCATCTCATCAAAATGGGCTTAATGCTCCAATAAAAGGAGATCCTTTATATGGAAAGAAAGGAAAAAGGCTTTTTTTGCATGCTGAATATATAGAATTTGACCACCCGATCTCAGGAAAAAGAATTAGTTTCCAAACCGATCCTGAATTTTAAGCCTCTTTTTGTTATGACGAATGCCTAAATAAAAATGTCAGTCTCAATATGTTGGAAATATTGAGACTGACATTTAAAGTATTTGATTAATGGACAAATAAAAGTGGTTTTATTTATCCTCTTTTAATTAAAGAAATGAAATGTTGTGTAATAAATCCGGTTATTAGTTTGACAGCTGTTAAATAACAAAAACATATAACCCAAAAATATTATATTATTGAAGATTTTATAGGTGCTCTTGACAATTATCCAATAGGATAATAGGAAAATGATTTTAACACAGTTAATCTTCTTGTTCCTCCTCTAAATTAATCAATCCAAGAAGTTTTGATCTTGTAATAAGACATGCCCCTAAAGCACCACCTGCATCGCCAATCTCAGCAGTAATTACATCAGTATCATTATTAACATAATTAAGAGAATATTTCATTAAAGCGCTTTTTACTGCAAATGAAACATAATCACCCATCACTCCAATAGAACCGCCAAGTATTAAAACATTAGGATTCAAAAGATTTAATATCCCTGCAAGGTACTTGCCGAGTTGAGAAGCAACTCCCTGAATAATATCAATTGCAAGAACATCTTCATTCTTTGCAGCATCAATGATATCATTTAAAGAAATTTTGCTTTTATCTTTTATAGAGTTTGTAATAATGGAACAAGAGCCTTCGTCAAGAGCTTTAATAAACTTTCTATGAATAGCCAATCCTGAGGTCTCAGTCTCCAAACAGCCCTTTTTGCCACATACACATAGAATTTCATTATCAAATACAGAGATATGACCATATTCTCCGCTAAAGCCGGACTTGCCGTAATAAATCTGTCTGTTGAAAATCAAGGCAACTCCTATTCCCCAACTCATATTTACATACACCACATTTTTTTTCCCTTTACTTGGTCCAAGCAAATATTCAGCATATCCTATGCAGCGAGTGTCGTTGTCAATGTATACAGGGATTTCGAGTTTATCTGACATAGCCTGAGCAAAAGGTTTTGCAGGATCATAGAAGAAATTGTATGAAATGCCTTTAGCTGAATTGATTCTTCCGGGCATACTGAATCCAACAGCTAAAATCTCTGATTTCGGCACTTCAAGACGGTCAATAAAATCTTCAATCATTTGATGAAGATGATTTAACGCGTCCGGATTGCCCCACAAATCAAAGTCTTTGTAGTTCTCACATGATATTTGGTTTCCCAAAAAGTCTGTTCTTGTGATGATTACTTTATTATGTTTTATGTCTACACCGATAAAATAACCGGCTTTGGGGTTTAAATTGTAAAGAGTAGCATTCCAAGTTCGCGTTTCTTTTGTTTTCTCAACAGGAGACACAAGGTTGATATCTTTTAATTCTCCAAGAATTTTTGTAACAGTAGGCACACTAAGACCTATTTCTTTAGTGATGTCTGCGATAGGAAGAGCTCCTTTGTCTATAAAAAGAGTAATGATCTTTTGCTTAATTGAATCATTCTTCAAAGTTTCCACGATTGAAAGGCCATCTAAATGCATAATCAGTATATTGTTTTAGGATTATTTCTACAAAATAAAATAAATATTTTAATAGTTTTATAAAATTCCGCTAAATATTTTAAAGACAATTCATTAAAATGACACTTAATATTACTTATTTGATACAATATTAGCCAAAGATTCAACAAAGCTCAAACTTTGATATTGAGTGGATAATAATTTGGATTTAATATAACAGTTAGCATGTTGGATGGAAAAATTAAATTGTTTGAAAAACCACATGTATTATATGTTATAGTTTTCCGAAAGTCTAATTGAATGAATTAATAATTAGCATATTTATTAAAATTTAGCAAACAATATTAATTTGATTTTAGCTTATAATTGATAATTTTTATTTCTTTGCAATGACTTGATGTAAATATTTAAAACATCAGAATGCCACATAACAGAATATATATTGCCATGGAAAAAATAATGGGTCTTATTGATGCACCATTTACTCCTTTTAAGTCGGATGGAGAGGTTAATTATGAGCCGATAGGTAAATACGCTCAGATGTTAAAGAAAAATGGTCTTGTCGGAGTTTTTATAAATGGTTCTTCAGGAGAGGAATATATGTTGACACAACAGGAAAGAATAAACCTTGCCGAGGAATGGATAAAATATGCAGACCAAAATTTTAAGGTTATAGTTCATGTTGGAAGCACATGCGTAAAAAATAGTCGTGAGCTTGCAGAGCACGCTCAAAAAATAGGAGCTTTCGGAATAGGAGCTATGGCTCCTCCATTTCCCAAAATAGGCAGAATAGAGGAACTGGTAAAATATTGCGAAGAGATAGCAATTGGAGCACCTAAGCTTCCTTTTTATTTTTATCATATTCCGGCTTTTAACGGTGTTTATCTTCCTATGACTAAGTTTTTGGAACAAGTTGACGGAAGGATAGATAATTTTGCGGGCATAAAATATACTTATGAAAGTCTTTATGAATATAATCAATGCAGATTATATAAAAATGGTAAATATGACATTCTTCACGGTCAGGATGAAACAATTTTATCTTCTCTTGTTATGGGCGGTGCTCAAGGCGGCATTGGCGGAACAACAAATTATAATGGCAGAGAATTGACCGGCATTATCTCAGATTGGAAAAAAGGAGATATTGAAGATGCCAAGGAAAAACAAAATTTTGCCCAACAGGTGATAAATGTTATTTGCAATTATAGGGGAAATATTGTAGGAGGAAAAAGAATCATGAAGCTGATAGGTCTTGATTTGGGTAAAAACAGAACTCCATTTCAGAATATTTCAGACAGCGAAGAGATTAAAATGAAAAAAGAACTTGAGGATATTAAATTCTTTGATAGGTGCAATATAATTTAACTCTATCATTTTACAATATATGATAGGATTTTCATATAGAGAATAAAAATGATTGTTTTAAGTTTCTATCTAATCATAATATGTGATATTGTTTTGGTATTTATAAAGTTAATGATGAAAATAGCAATGCATATCATCTCATAATATAATGGTATATTTTTGGATAGAGTATATTTTTCTATACTAAACCTTAACACCTATTAAGACCGATTCGAATAAAAAGAATAAAACTCTTATTAGAGAATTTTAAAAACAGTGCTTTACTATGAACAACAAAGAATATTTTGATTTTTGGAATAAAAAATACAGAAAAGATTTAACTGAAGATATAATGCCTTTTTGGCTTAAGAATGGGCTTGATAAGGAAAATGGGGGTATTTACACTTGTTTGGACAGAAATGGGAAAATAATCGACACAACAAAATCTGTTTGGTTTCAAGGTCGTTTTGCTTTTATCTGTGCATATGCCTACAATAAAGTTGAGAAAAACAAAGAATGGCTCGATGCTTCAAAAAATGTTATTGATTTTATAGAAAAATATTGCTTTGATAAAGATGGAAGAATGTTTTTTGAAGTTTCTGCAACTGGCTGTCCTATAAGGAAAAGAAGATACCTGTTTTCGGAGTCCTTTGCCGCAATAGCTATGTCGGAATACAGTATTGCATCCAATGATAAAAGTTATGCTCTTAAGGCGTTGAATCTTTTAAAGATGATTCTTAACTGTTCTAAAGGAGATGTAAGCTGCCCGCCAAAATATTGCGATAGTGTTGAAATGATAGGTCATTCGTTGACTATGATCTTGATAAATACCTGTTCAAGGATAATGGAAGCTATAGAGGACCCCATTCTTGAAGAGACGATAAATGATTCAATATCTACAATACAGGAAAAATTTCTTTTCCCTGAGTTTAAGGCGCTATTAGAAAATGCAGGTAAAAATGGTGAATTTATCGATTCGATAAATGGTAGGATAATTAACCCCGGACATTGCATAGAAACTTCATGGTTTATTCTTAATGAAGCAAAAAAAAGGAATTGGGATCCACAGCTAAAGCAACTTGGTCTAAAGATTCTTGATTGGTCTTGGGAATGGGGTTGGGATAAGGAATTTGGTGGAATAATAAATTTCAGAGATTGCAAGAATAAACCTTGTCAGGACTATGCTCATGATATGAAGTTTTGGTGGCCTCAAACAGAGGCTTTAATTGCAACTCTTTATGCCTATCAAGCAACAGGTGATGACAAATATATTGAAATGTTTAGGAAAACAAGTGAATGGACCTATTCTCATTTTCCTGATTCTGAGTATGGAGAATGGTATGGTTATCTTCATAGAGATGGGACTTTATCTCAAAATGCAAAAGGTAACATATTTAAAGGACCTTTTCATATTCCAAGAATGATGATTAAGGGAATTGAATTGACTAAAGAGATTGCAATAGCTAAATTAGAAGAAAAGAAACAGACAATTGTTGTCTGAATTGTAAATGTATTCTATAAAATATATTCCTTTTTCATTGGCAGCATATTACAAAATGAGTGTTTTTATGCATTTGTGACTTAATGTAACACATATATTATTAATGACTTAATGCTAAAGCCTTATATTACAAATTATAATGTGCCGCTAATATTATACAAAAAATAATAATTTATTAAATTTGTTGTATAAGTATGTATTCATCTTATTGTTTTCATTAGAAAAAGGGAGTTCCTTTTTCTTGAAAGAATAATTACCACTCATAATAAAAGAACCCTTTAATTATCATCTATGCTTAGAATAATTAATTATTTTTTTCTATTCCTATTGTTAGTATTGTTTCCTGCAAATATTTTTGGAAAAGAATACATTACAATAGAATGGGATAATGTTTATGATTGGGATAGTGTTAATAAAAAGGGGAAACCATGTGTAAAAGAAATAAAAAGTGAAAAGGGATCTTTTCTGCAAACAATATATCTGCTTAATCAGTTAGACAGCAATAAAATTATTCTGCAAAATAACAGCGCTATTTATTCTATAGATAAAGTGAGCAACGGCAATCATCAACTTTGTGTTTTTAACGAAAAATCAATTATTGAAGGCCGGTGTTTAAAAAGCTATGAAATTCCAACGACGACATATCAAAAGATTGTAACGGCAACAATCTACAACAACTCAGTCTATGTTCTTCTTTTGGATACCTTTATTTATGTAAATGAGATAAAAAGGCTTTCTCTTATTTCTAATAATAATATTTGGGAAAAGATAAATCTCACCTCAAGAAAGAATATTGATAAAGGATGCTCTGTAATTCAGAATAATGGCAATGAAGATATATGGTATATTTTCGGGAAGGAGAGTTTTGCCTATTCTTTTAAATCAAACAGGTGGAATAAGTTGAATATAGCCAGTGACACTCTTACCAATGAAAATTTGAATTTGATTTCATTGAATTCAGCAATTCCTCTTGGCACCCACAATATTTTATCAATTGGGGCGACAAAAGATATATTGGTTTATCATACGGTTACCGGACAATGGCATATTCTTGGGAAACTGCCATTTAAAAATTCTTATCATAATAGATTATTTACTTTTAAGGACAAATATTATTTAACAGGAAGTGATGAGATACATTCATTTGAAATAAAGAACAATGGATTTTTTGGTTTTTTAAATTATCTAATCTTAATACTTTATTTTATTTTGATGATTTCAATCGGAGTGTATTTTTCAAAAAGGACTAAATCATCTAAAGAATTTTTTATAGGAAGTGGCAAGACGCCTTGGTGGGCAGTCGGGATAAGTATATTTGCCACTACTCTCAGTGCCATAACATTTATGGCAATACCTGCAAAAACTTTTATATCAAACTGGCTTTATTTTCCAATGTCTTTTTCCATTCTTATTGTAGCCCCTATTGTAATAAAATGGTATCTTCCTTTTTTCCGGACATTAAACATAACAAGTGCATACGAATATCTTGAGAAAAGATTCAACCTTGCAACAAGAATTTTTTCAAGCAGTTTTTTTATAATCTTCATGATTACAAGAATTGCAATAGTATTGTATCTACCATCAGTAGCCTTATCAACAGTAACAGGGGCAGATATTTATTTTTGTATAGGGATAATCTCTGCAATAACCTTAATTTACTCAACATTGGGAGGTGTTGAAGCAGTAATATGGGGAGATGTTGTTCAAGGATTCATATTAATTGGCGGAGCTATTCTCTCGGTGATTCTTATAGTGAGTGAAACCGGTGGAATAAATGAAACATTAACAATTGCATCAAATGCAGATAAATTTAAGCTTTTGGACTTTTCTTTTAATATGAAAGAACCAACATTTTGGGTAATTTTCTTTGGTGGAGGAATCGCAAATTCTCTAATTACATATACCTCCGACCAAACAATTGTTCAAAGATATTTTACAACCCAAAGCAAAGAGAAGGCTTCTAAGAGCATTTGGCTCAACGGATTAATCTCGCTTCCGGTTCTTGTTATTTTTTATTTTATTGGGACAGCTCTTTATTCATTTTATTTTAAGAATCCATCTCTTTTACCCTATACAATGCAAAATGCAGAGGGTATATTCCCATATTTTATAATAAATCAAATGCCTGCAGGTTTAGCAGGACTTCTAACAGCGGCTATCTTTGCGGCAACGATGTCAACTTTATCGAGTAATATAAATTCAGCTTCAACAGCATTTACCTGCGATTTTGTAAATAGGTTTAATCCAAACATAAATGATAAGGCAAAATTGTTAACTGCAAGAATAAGCGGTATAATTGTCTGCTTATTAGGCACAATCATTGCTTTATGGCTTTCCGGCCTTAGTGTGAAATCTTTTTTTGATACATTCAATACTTTTATTGGACTGTTTACAAGCGGGCTTGGTGCGCTGTTTCTTATAGGAATTTTTTTCCCTTCAATAAAAGGCAATGCGGCATTAACAGCAGTAATATTGTGTAATGTTTTTCTTTTTTCTATTATGGACCTCAATATAATCAACTTCATGATGTTTGGACTTGCTGGTATAGTATTGACTATATTTATTTCATTTATATTAAGCCCATTCTTTAAAGGAAACGACAAAAATCTTAATGGTCTTTGCTGGAAATATAGAAACAAATATTAATTATGGAAAAGGAGAATATATTTCTTGTTTTGTTTTTTTCTTAACTATTTGTAATATAATTGCATCATATATATATTGAATTAAAGAGTGTTATTATGAAAATTATTAATGGATTATTTTTACTATTTTTCACTGTTCTAAGTTTATCTGTTTTGTCAGGTTGTGTTTGTGTACAAAGTGACCCTGATGGTCTTTGGGATCCAATAGAACTTGAAGTTGAAGGCGCGAAGCTTTCTTCAGGTCACATAATAACAGTTGACAAGATTCAGTCTGATTTTAATTTTACACTTAAGTCTTCTAACTACAAAAGGTTATGGATTACAGAAATAAGTGTTGATAGTTTAAGAATTAAGGAAATGGAAAATATTCCAATGATTGCTGATACAATGAGTCTTGAATGTGAATGGGGAAATGTTGTTTATATACCTTCATTAATTTCAATAACTTTGAAACCAAACGATACATCCAAAACCAGAATTATTGATTTTGGTTTAGAATGTGGGGATGCGTTTAGTTATGTAAGGATTTTACAAAAAGGAAATTTTTAGTCTATTATTCATGTTTCATAAGCTTTGTGTACAATAAAAGCTTATTTTAAATTCAACCTTTCCATTAATATGTCTCTATAGCTTCCTCCGATAGGAATTTTTGATCCGGCAACATTTACGGTATTACCTTCAATGTCCTGAATATGATGAAAAGAGACGATGTAAGATTTATGTATTCTGATAAACTGTTCGTTAGGAAGTTGTTCTTCAAGATTTTTTAAAGAATAAAGAGCAGTTATTCTTCTTGAAACGGTGTGGAAAGTTACATATTCATGCTGGCCCTCTATATAAAGAAGGTCGGAAAAATTGATCTTATAGATTTTATAATCTGCTTTTACTGTAAGAAAATCAGCGGTAGGCTTGATAGAAAGAGTTTCTTCAGCGGTAGTGGATGATTCTTCAGTGTTGGAAACTTTTGATGATAAATTGTTGCCAGAAGAATTTCTTCCAATCTGGTCAATAGCTTTGTTTATTGCCTGAAAAAATCTTGGGAATCCAATAGGCTTTAAAAGATAATCAACAGCACCAAGTTCATAACTGTTTATGGCATATTCAGAATAAGCAGTAGTGAAAATAACAGCAGGAAAATTCTTCATGCTTTCAACAAGTTCGAGACCGGTAAGGTCAGGCATGTGAATGTCAAGAAGAAGAATGTCTATTTTATCTTTTTGAAGTATAGTTATTGCTTCAAATGCACTTGAACAATCAGCGACCAATTCAAGAGAATCAATTTTTGAGACATATCCTTTAAGAAGTTTTCTTGCAAGAAATTCATCATCAACAATTAACACACGATATTTATCCTGATCCATCTTTTAAAGTTTTATTCTTAGTTCAACTCTGTAAAATTGCGAATTATTTTCGATATTAAGTGTGTAATTTTTTCTGTAAGCAAGGTCAAGGCGTTTTTTAACGTTAATAATACCTATACCGCTGCGTTCGGTTTGTTTATGAAAAGTGCATGGAGATTGAGAATTTTCAGCCATAAAATAAAACTCTTTCTCATTTTGACAAATCTCAATATTAATATATCCCTCTTTGTTCGATTCAAGACGGCTGTGTTTGAAGCTATTTTCTATAAATGGCTGAAGAATCATTGGAGGAAGGATAAAATCAGCATTTTTTATATCTTTTTTGAAAGTTATGTTTGGATGCACCTCCATTCTCATCAGCTGAAAGTCAATGAAATTGTCTATATAATTAATTTCTTTATCAATAGATATCTTATCAATTTGACATTCGTCAGTAACATAGCGAAGCATTTCAGAAAGCTTTAGAATGCTTTCTGGTGCATTTTCATCATTGGTATATACCAATGAATATATGTTGTTTAAAGCATTGAATAAAAAATGAGGATTAATCTGAGCCTTTAAATATCTAAGCTCCATGTCAAGCTTCTCATTTTCCAAAGCAGTAGTAGTTTCTTTTGATTTGGTAAGAAAGTAGGAAACAGTACTTATAGTAAATGTAGCAAGAAGTAAAAGAGATATTTTAAAAACCGGATAAATCAGCCCAACATTGTTTTTTAGTTCAGGGATTTTTATAAGGTTTTTTTCATAAAGAGATTTGAAAATAAAAATCTCAAATTTAACTTCAAGATATACAGTAATGGTAATTGTAATAAAACCAATAAGATAGTAGAAAAATTGTCTATGATTTCGTAATAATTCTTTTATAAGTATGCATCGAACAATTCTATCTAGAATTAGCATTGAAAGCACAGAAATAGATGCACTTATAAGTGATATTAACCAATCAACATGCAAACCACCTGAAAAAAGGATAATGAAAAGAGCTACCCATAAACCCCCTGATTTATGTTTTGATATGAAATTTAGTAATGTTGATTTAGAATTTTCGTTCATAAAAGTAATATGAAAAACAATAAAAAATATTTATCTTTTATTGATAATGTTTTTTGAAATAAAAACTAAAGATATTTGATTAATTATATCCAATATTTATTAGTTTTGCGCTCATTTTTAGCTTGATATAATATTTGGCAGGATATTTATTGCGGTAAAAATATATTTATCATGTTTATAAAAAAAAAAGAATCAATAAATATATTTTATCCTTCAATGAACTTGTTATTTCTATCTATAATGTATTTGGTGAAAATAAAAACCAATAAAGTTGATTTAATAAAAGATTTTGTTGATTAAGTTAAGCTGTATATTGAATACTTTTTTATTAGTAATAACAATTAACTTATTTTGTTCCTGTTTTTAAGAAAGAAGAAGACAAAATAAATTAGGTATTTAGAAAATGATATATTTTTTGCAGGAAAAAAATAAAAACGATATAAACAAAATGATAAGAAAGATGAAAATGAACAAAGGGTTCACAAAAACGAAAACTCTATTTTTTGTTGCATTATGCCTTTTATCAGGAAAAAGTGTTTTTGCTCAGGATTCTATAAGTATAGACTTGAGCCAGGCATTGGAAATCGCACTAAGCGATAACCCAACTGTAAAAGTGGCAGACAATACAATTGAGTTGAAAAAGTATGCTAAAAAAGAAACAATAGCAGGATTATTTCCCAATATTAGTGCAAATGGAGCATATTCGCAGGCTTTAAAACTTCAGAAGGTAAAGCTTGATTTTGCCCCGGAACCAATATCTATGGGACAGAATTATACTATGAGCGGGACATTTAATCTTTCTCTTCCTTTAGTAGCTCCTCAGCTTTGGAAAACAGTGCAGTTAAATCAGCAGGAGGTTGAATTAGCAGTTGAGTCAGCTCGTTCTTCAAAAATAGAGATGGTTAATCAGGTTAAGACAGCTTATTATACTTTACTTCTTGCTCAAGATGCTTACAAAACATTATTGGCAGGTTACAATAATGCTGCAATGAATGCCAAAAATGTTGAGGATAAATTTGCATTGGGCATTGTTTCTGAATACGATAAATTGGTTGCTGATGTTCAGTTGAGAAATCAAAAACCTCAGGTAGTTAATGGGGAGAATGCCGTAAGACTTGCTACAATGCAATTAAAAGTGCTTATGGGTGTTGATGTAAATGAACCAATTATTTTTACAGGTAATCTTAATTCTTATGAAAGTGAAATGTATTCCGATTTGATGAGTTTAAAGAGTGATACTTCACTTACAGATAATAGCTCAATTAAACAATTGGATATTCAAAAGCGTCAGTTGGTATTGGCTGAGAAGATTAATAAATTGGGATATTTGCCAACTTTGGCACTTTCTTTGAATTACGGATGGCAGTCAATGAACAAGAATCTTGCAATTAGTCAGTATCAATGGTTTGCCGGTTCTACTTTAGCTTTGTCTTTGTCTATTCCAATATTCGATGGCGGTGCCAAATATCAAAAAACAAAACAAAATAAAGTAAATCAGATAAATCTTGATTTGCAGAGAGAAAACCTTGTTAGACAGTTGGAGTTAAGTATTACAAATTCAATGAACAGTATTGAAACTTCAGTAGAACAAGTAAGCTCAAATAAGGAGAGTATGCTTCAGGCAGAAAAAGCATTTACAATCAGCCAAAAAAGATATGATGTTGGTTCGGGTACATTGTTGGAAATGAATAATTCCGAAACAGCTTTGACTCAGGCGCGTTTGCAGTATGCTCAATCAATATATGATTATTTATCTGCTAAGTCAACCCTTGAGGCAACATTAGGAAAAACAATAGAATCATCTTTAGAAAATAATAAAAAATAAGTATATGAATAATTTATCAAGACTCTTTCTCTCAATTCTATCTGTTGGATTGTTAGTGGGATGTAATGGCGAGAATAAAGAGAAAAATGTTGAACAAACAGAGAAAAAACCTCTTGTGAGGGTTGAAACTGTAACATCGAAAGATGTTGATCAGACAAGAGAATTTACTGCCACTGTTGAGGCAAATATATCCAATAATATTGCACCTCAATCACCTGTTCGTATAGAAAATATTTTTGTTGAGGTTGGTGACAGAGTTAGAAAAGGCCAGAAGCTTGTGCAAATGGATAACAGTAATCTTAAACAGATTAAAACTCAGTTGGAAAACCAAAAAATAGAGTTTAAACGTATCGACGAACTTTACAAAATAGGCGGAACATCTAAATCAAGTTGGGATGCTTCTAAGATGAATCTTGATGTTTTGGAAACAAACTATAATAACCTTATGGTAAACACTCAGTTGACAAGCCCGATAGATGGTATTATCACTGCAAGAAATTACGATAAGGGGGATCTTTACAGTGCTTCTAAACCGGTTCTTGTTGTTGAGCAGATAACTCCTGTGAAACTTATGATTAATGTTTCAGAAGCATATTTTGCTTATGTGAAAAAAGGAATGAGTGTAGATATAAAACTTGATGTTTATAATGATGAAACATTTGAAGGTAAGGTATCTTTAGTTTATCCAACAATAGATGCAAACACTCGTACATTTCCTGTAGAGATAACAATTAATAATAAAGATCAAAGAGTACGTCCTGGAATGTTTGCAAGAGCTGTAATGAGTTTTGGAACACTAAACCATGTTGTAGTACCAGACCTTGCTATTATAAAACAATCAGGTGCAGGAGACAGATACGTTTATATTTTAAACGATGATAACACAGTATCTTATAATAAAGTGGAATTAGGCCGTCGTATGGGTGATACTTATGAACTTATCTCCGGTGTTGAGAATGGAGCTAAAGTTGTTGTTGCCGGACAGTCTCGTTTAACAAATGGTGCTTCAGTAGAAGTAGAAAATAAATAAAATATTATGAGTTTATATAGTACAGCCGTAAAAAAGCCTATTACAACAGCCTTATGCTTTTTGGCTATTGTGATATTAGGACTCTTTTCACTTACACGTCTATCCATAGACTTGTTTCCTCAGATTGAAGTTAATACTATTATGGTTTTAACTGCTTATCCGGGAGCAAGTGCATCAGATATTGAAACAAATGTTTCTAAAGTGATGGAAAACTCACTTAATACAGTAAGTGACTTAAAAAACATTACTTCCACATCAAAGGAAAATATGTCAATTGTTACTCTTGAATTTGAGTATGGAACGAATATTGACAATGCAACTAATGACGTTCGTGACAAAATAGACCAGATAAAGAGTGCTCTTCCTGATAATGTAAATACACCGATTCTTTTCAAATTCGGTATGGATGATATTCCAATTGTGATACTTTCTGTCACTGCCGATGAGAGTATGAATGCTCTTTATAAGATACTTGATGAGAAAGTTGCAAATCCATTGAAGCGTATCAGTGGGGTGGGAGCTGTTTCTGTTTCAGGTATTGCCCAGCGTGAAGTTAAGGTTTATTGTGATCCTCAAAAGCTTGAAGCTTATGGATTGACTATTGAGGGAATATCAAATCTGATAGCTCAAGAGAATTTAAATACTCCGGGCGGTACAATGGATATTGGTTCTAACTCATATTCTTTGCGTGTACAAGGAGAGTTTAATGATGCTCAGCAGTTGAATGATATAGTTGTTGGCTCAAATAATGGTAAAGTTGTTTATCTAAGAGATGTTGCAAGAATTGAAGACGGACCTCAGGAAAGGGCTCAAGAAGCATATGTGACAGGAACCTCAGCTACAGGGAAAAGATATACGGCTTCTCATGGAGGTATGATATTTATTCAAAAGCAATCAGGAGCTAATTCAGTAGCTATTTCTAAAGCAGTATTGGAGAAGCTTCCTGAACTGCAAAAGAACCTTCCAAGTGATGTAAACATGGGTGTTATTGTAAATACTTCAAGAAGTATTGAAAATACTATTCAATCATTGGTTGAAACCATATTGGTGACGTTTGTTATAGTAATGTTTGTAGTGTTATTCTTCCTTGGACGATGGAGAGCTACATTTATTATTATATTGACTATCCCAATTTCATTGATTGCCTCTTTTGCATACTTGCTTCTTTCCGGTAATACGTTAAACATCATATCGTTATCTTCGTTGAGTATTGCAATTGGTATGGTTGTGGATGATGCCATTGTAGTCTTGGAGAATGTAACAAACCATATTGAACGAGGAAGTGATCCAAAACAAGCAGCAATACACGGAACAAATGAGGTGGCTATTTCTGTAATAGCTTCAACATTGACAATGTTAGCTGTGTTCCTTCCATTGACTATGGTTCCTGGTATGGCAGGTATCATGTTCCGTCAGTTAGGTTGGATTGTGTCAATTATTATGATTGTCTCTACAGTTGGTGCTCTTTCTTTGACACCGATGTTGTGTTCTCAATTCTTAAAGCTTAATCCCAAAAAAGGGAAGATTTGGAATCTTTTATTTACTCCAATTGAAAAATTCTTGGATTGGTTGGATAGATTCTATGAAAGCGCACTTAGATGGGTTGTTAGTCATAGAATGTTGACAATATTTTCAATGGGTGCTTTGTTTATCTCAAGTTTATTTCTTGTAAAAATTATACCAACAGAGTTTTTCCCAACAAATGATAATGGACGTATCGGTATATCTATTGAATTACCTGTAGGAACAAGAACTGAGATTTCACGAGAACTTGCATTGAGAATAGAAAAAGAATTTGCTGAAAAATATCCTGAGATTAATGCATCCTCCTTTACAGCAGGTCAAGCAGATACAGATAATACTTTTGGTTCAATGCAATCGAATGGTACACATATTCTTTCTTGGAATATGAACCTTGTCAGTGTTGGAGAGAGAGAACGTGGATTGAAAGAAATTGTAGCTCTTATGACAGAGGATTTGGCAAAATATCCTGAAATAAAGAAATATTCGGTTCTTGCCGGTGGTTCGTCAGGAGGTATTGGTGGTCAGAGTTCTGTAGATGTTGAAATTTATGGTTATGACTTTGATGCAACAGATAAATATGCTCAGGAATTGACTCAAAAGATACTTCAGCTTGATGGCGTTGCCACTATAACAAATAGCCGTGGTGATTATATCCCAGAATATCATGTTGAATTCGATAGAGAAAAATTGGCTTTGAATGGTCTTAATGTTGCTACAGCATCTCTTTACTTAAGAAACCGTATCAATGGTTCTACCTCATCTTATTATCGTGAAGATGGAGATGAATATGATATTAGAGTGAGATATGCTCCTGAAAGTAGAGAGAGTATAGAGGATATTGAAAATATTCTTATATATAACAATCAAGGTAATGGAGTAAGAATTAGAGATCTTGGTAAGGTTGTTGAGAAAATGACACCTCCGGAAATCCAACATAAGAATCGTGAACGTTATATTAAACTAAGTGCAATCCTTGGACCAAAAGGCGTTCTTGGAGAAATGGCGTCTGAAATTACTCAGATTATTAAAGAGAATCCGGCTCCTAATGGAGTAACTACATCAATTGGTGGTGCTTATGAGGATCAGCAGGATACATTTGCAGATTTGATAACTTTGGGTATTTTGATTATAATTCTTGTGTTCATTGTATTGGCTGCTCAGTTTGAATCATTGACTGATCCATTCATAATAATGTTCTCATTACCATTTGCATTTACCGGAGTATTTATTGGATTGGCATTGACAAATACCCCTCTTGGAGTTATGGCTTTGATAGGAGTGATAATGTTGGCCGGTATTGTTGTTAAGAATGGTATTGTGCTTATTGACTATACAATATTGAATAGAGAAAGAGGAATGGGAATTCGTCAGGCAGTAGTTAAAGCTGGACGTTCTCGTCTTCGCCCGGTATTGATGACAACATTAACAACTGTTCTTGGTATGATACCGATGGCAGTTGGAACTGGTGAGGGATCTGAAATGTGGCGATCAATGGGTATGACAGTTGCATGGGGACTTGCTTTTTCAACTCTTATTACATTGATAATAGTTCCTACTGTTTACTGTGTGTTTGCAAAGAATGGTGTAAAACGCAGACGTAGAGCTTGGCGTAAGGCTTTGGCTAAGTAAAACATACTCTCTATATTTAGGTTATTTCGTACTGAATATTCTCAGTACGAAATAATTTTAAATTCACATTATAATATGAATCTTTCTCTGAAATATTTTTTAGAGATATATAATAAGTGTTATAAATGAAATCGCCATAATTCATTAAAGTTTATATATCTTTCAAAAGATATATAATGGCGCATTTATACCTTAGTGTAAATAATAAAAATATATATAAATGAAAGCAATATTTGTTGCCTTTGACCAGGCTCATTATGATAATATCATGCAAGTGCTTACACGCTTAAGCCAAAGAGGATTTACTTATTGGGAGAACGTTCAAGGCAGAGGTTCAAAAAATGGAGAGCCTCATTTAGGCAGCCATGCTTGGCCCTCAACCAATTCATCATTGATGTTAATGGTAGAGGATGAAAAAGTTGATTCTGTGTTAAATGCATTACAAGCTTTGGATAAGTCTAAAGAGGCTTTAGGCTTAAGAGCATTTGTAATGAATGTTGAAAAAACAATTTAAAAGAATAGTATCATTTTTTATTATTGAGAAAAATATAATTTCTCTTTAAGCTCATATCTATTATAATTATTTATTTTATAATAAACTTTAAGAAATTTTCTGCGAGTTTGTTGTTGAATGGTTGATTATGATTGATGTGAGCTTTTTGTTTATCTTTGCGGAGGATAATAAAAAATAATTTATCTGATTGAGTATCAGTCTTAAAAGAAGAGGTTGTTATTTTATGGTAACGATTTAGTAACTATGCTTTTGCTCATCAGTATATCGCTATCTTTCAAAGATTTACAAAACCATTTTATGGCAATAGGTAATGGATTTGTAACGTGCTATTTTCTTCATCTTGCATCAAATAGGAGTGGAATGATTAGCTACGGCAAAGGTATAAAAAAATCGATTAATAACATTCAAATTTGCAGACTAAATCTTCTATTTGAGAACAACAATTTCCAGCAAGTCTTGGAAAAAGCCTTTTGCCTAATCTTTCAAGATATTCTTTTCCGCTTGATCAATTTTATCTTTATAAGCTCTGATGTCTTTCCGGATTTTTTTACATAAAGCATCATCAAATGTCATACTTTCTGCTTTATTCTCGATGCAGCATATTAGACCAGTTGACTACCAATATTTTATAAATAAAATGGTAGA
>JAUNSR010000083.1 GCA_030539115.1 Bacteroidales bacterium | reverse complement strand
GCTCACGATGAAACGTGCCGAACTTATCCAATACCGCTTGAAGTTTGATTACATTCCATTTGCCGACATAATAGCAGAGTTTCATTTTTCCTCACCACAACAGTTCAATCGATTCTGTAAGGACAATTTAGGCGACTCACCATCTATATTACGCCAAAAATATAAAGAAGTACAGAATGAGATTACACAAAATTGTACACGTCTTGATTAAATCAAAATTTGCTTTTTGCCATATCCGAGAAAAGATGTATCTTTGTCCGCAGTTGAGAGACTTTGAAAGAAAAGCCAAGCAGAGCGCAGCAATAAGCACGGTTGCCAAATCGTTACCTCAAAAACGCTCATTCCTCCCAAAGCCTTTAAAATAAGGCGATAAGAAAAAACATACAGAATTAAGAAATATAATTGATATAACAAATAAATATCAACTATAATTTTCTAAATATTTCTTAAATAAATATTTCCTATATACAAATATAATTATTTTCTTTGTATAACTATAACACAAACGCAATGGACTTTAAAGATACCATAAAACAACTATCAGAAAGAGTATCAAAACTCAACGAAAGCATAATGACTGAAGAAGCTACCAAGAATGCTTTCATAATGCCTATGATTACTGCATTAGGATATGATGTATTTGACCCATTTGAAGTAGTTCCTGAGATGGACTGCGATTTAATAAAGAAGAAAGGTGAAAAGATAGACTATGCCATAATGAAAGATGGAGAACCAATTCTTCTTATAGAATGTAAGCACTGCAAGCAAGATTTAGATTTGCATGACACACAACTTCAAAAGTACTTTGTTGCATCAAAATCTCGCTTCTGTGTCTTAACTAATGGTATTGAATACAGATTTTATTCTGATTTAGATAAGCCAAATATCATGGACGTAAAACCATTTCTTTGTATAAATATGCTTGACTTATCAGAAACAGACATAGAACAGCTAAAGAAGTTCCATAAGTCATATTATAATGAAAATGAAGTATTAAGCACTGCAAACGAATTGAAATACACCACTGAAATAAAATCAATACTTAACAATGAATTTGATTCACCATCGCAGGATTTCGTTCGTTTATTCGCAAAACAATCATATACAACAGGGCAAATAACATCAAGGGTAATAGATATGTTCACTCCACTTGTTAAGAAGTCAATAACAAGTGTTATCAATGACATTATATCTGACAGACTTAAAAATGCTATAAAGAATGGAGAGGAAGTAAAAACTGAAACAGACAAAGAATCTAAACCGACAATAGAGAATGAGAGTGAGATATTGCCTGCTGGTGTTGTATACATGAATAAAGAAACCGGAATTGTTACTACTCAAGAAGAGATTGATGCTTTCAATATAGTAAGAAGCATATTAAGAGAGAATATAGATGTTTCAAGAATACAATATACAGATTATAAGACATTATTCCAAATTAATATATCTGGATTTTATATTTGTAAACTTTATTTTGGTGAGAGGGTTAAAAGAATTATGTTCAGAAGAGAAAAAGAATGGACTGAAATAAAAACTATTGATGATATATTTAAATACTCAGATAAATTGAAAGAAAGTCTTAACAAAGCTGAAGAAGCATTATCTAACTATACAAATAATAAAAACTGAAAAATCTTTTACTTTTTTATCTTATTTTAGTCATTACATGATTTATGAATATATCTATAATAGTAAATAAATATCATGGGAATAATTATTATAATATCTTTACTAATAGTTTTATTTTATTCAATAGCTAAAATAATAACAGGAAATTCAAAAAAAATTCATGTTGGTAATTTAGATGCTGAAATTAGCAAAGATGGTAAAATTGCAGGAAATTATAACGTATTAATAAATGGTTACGAATTAAACATTCCAATTAACACATCAATCAATGAGATTGAAGAGCATAATAGAAAAGCAAATGAACTTGAAAATGTTACTTTATCTAAATACAATAGTTCGTTAATAAATTCGATAAAAAAATAAATGAGCTAAGCAGCAATAG
>JAUNSR010000064.1 GCA_030539115.1 Bacteroidales bacterium | reverse complement strand
GAATATCAATTATTTCAAAGAACGTTTTTTATTTTTTAGTAGACACTAGTGATAAAATATATATAAGCATAATTTTTTATATGATTTTTTAATTTTAATCATAGGAATAAAGTATTAAGGAATAATTCCTGTTGTCGGATTTAATAAATTATTAAAATAATTATCAACTTCTATTACTACATCTACAAAATATTCAAATCCATCTTTGTAAAGATTAATCATAGTAGCGGTTGCTCTCCAGCCGTTCCGGATAAGCCTATTGTGGTTATTGCAATATTATACAGCTCATTAGCGGATATTTCTTTAGAGGTATAAATATTAATCCCTGAATTTAAATATTGAGTTATGCTCAAGCTATAATTTACAACTCTAATATATTTGCCTCCTTTATTAACAACATCTTCTTACATTGAGAGAATAAAGCCACAAAAATTAATAATATTATTATTTAATTTATTATCATCATTGTTTGTCGAATCTACTACAACATCTTGAAATATATATCCCCATCCCTCTACATATCCTCCACGCCATGAACCACTTTCACACATTCCTTCAAATTCCATAACCGTATAAGGATTCCCTGCACTTCCATCTCCTCCTCCTACAATTGAATATTGCTCTATTTCACTTAACACAGGCATTGTTTTTTCAAGTTCGTCAAGTGTTGCTCTTGTAATTTTTTCTTTTTTCATGATGTTGATTTTTAAGTTATTATTCAGACCAATATTAGTCATGCTTTATTCTTCGAAATATATTTTGAAAGAAAACCAATAAGTCATTAAACGTCATCAATTTCTTTTCCACAAGAAGAGAAAGCGATTTGTAAGACTCAGATAGTTCAGGCAGAAATTCCCGATTCTTACTTATAAGATACAATAGGACTTCTCTTTGTATACATCAGGTAGCTTCCTGTTGTTCATCAGCACTTAATTTGCTTTTTTGTCTATTTGAAATTCTATAATAGATAAGAGCCTGACTTTCTACGTAAAATTTTGCTCCAAGCTTTGCCATTTCAACACATAATCTGTAATCTTCAGCATAGGAAGCGGTGGTACATTCAAGATTATTATTTTCATTTGTATATAATTTAATTTTTAATACTAAGGTACAAATGCGCCTTTTATATACCTTGTTACTGAGAAACGAGGTATCAATCAAATAATTAATTAATCAACTACACTGCGTCAGGTTTTTTCTATTGATATTATTTTTCCATTTTTAATCGTCAACTTATCAAATCCTTTTTCTTTCCAGTTCATATAAGGTTCGCCTGCTCTTCTTGCACGTTTTGTATAAAAGACTCCATTAACCCAACTTGCTTTTAGTGCCTTAGTATTTGAAATAGACTTATATTCGGGCAATTCCTCAATAGCAAAATTTTTAAATTCTTTTATACAAAATTCAAAGCCTGTGTATTTTTCTATGCTCATAATCCGTTTCTCTATAGATATTCTCTCATTTTCTAAAAAATATTCTATTCCGACCAAGTAAATTACAGAATCTTCCACAATCCAAACAGGAATATATTGCAAAAACACAGGTGGTACATCAAAAGCAAAGAAATCCATCTCTTTTGTTTTTGAAATATCAGGAAACCAATCTTTAAACCCTTTAAATTCGGATAGAAAGCTTCGGTTAATAAAATGTTTTTCGTAATCATTTTCAAAGTACACTCTGTCAGTTGTACCTATAAATACAGTATCCGAACTTTGGGAATATAAATGTATGAAGAGAAATAATGACAGTGTAAGCGTAAATATATTTTTCATATTATTACCATTTAAGATTAACTATTTTTTTTGGACTCTAACTCTTTTAAATAATTATTAATAGTGTTTTGAAATACGGTTGATGTGTTACTAAAATAGCTGTGATTTATCATGGCTTTATAAGCATCTATTTCAGATTCTATACTTCCAGAATCATCAGGTGTATCTTTATGTTGTTTTTCATGTAGAATAATCAAAAATATTTCAAAATAATTATTTCTTTGTACAGAACCATTAGATAAATTAAATGTTATTATTCCTGTATCAGGATTAAATGTTCCTCCTGAAGACGATGGATTATTAATAAAATTCAAATCATTAACTGATAATTCCTTAGCTATACTCCTTATAACTGCTTCTTTAACATTTAAACTACATACTGAAGAAAGAGAAGTACTAAAACTTTCTAATATTTCCATATCTCGAATGCCAAAATTTCCACTTTCCGGCTTTATATTATTATAATTAGTTCTATTTATTATACGAATTTCATTTTCGTCACCTATCTTCTCTATAAACATTCCACTTTCATCATAATACCTATATCCACCCGTACAGTTTCTTTGTTCATTTTCACTTAACACAGGCATTGTTTTTTCAAGTTCGTCAAGTGTTGCTCTTGTAATTTTTTCTTTTTTCATGATGTTGATTTTTAAGTTATTATTCAGACCAATATTAGTCATGCTTTATTCTTCGAAATATATTTTGAAAGAAAACCAATAAGTCATTAAACGTCATCAATTTCTTTTCCACAAGAAGAGAAAGCGATTTGTAAGACTCAGATAGTTCAGGCAGAAATTCCCGATTCTTACTTATAAGATACAATAGGACTTCTCTTTGTATACATCAGGTAGCTTCCTGTTGTTCATCAGCACTTAATTTGCTTTTTTGTCTATTTGAAATTCTATAATAGATAAGAGCCTGACTTTCTACGTAAAATTTTGCTCCAAGCTTTGCCATTTCAACACATAATCTGTAATCTTCAGCATAGGAAGCGGTGGTACATTCAAGATTATTATTTTCATTTGTATATAATTTAATTTTTAACATCAAGGTACAAATGCGCCATTTATATACATTCTGTTAGGTATCCCAACTTTAGTGAGTTATGGCGATTTCATTTGTATATAATTTAATTTTTAACGCCAAGGTACAAATGCGCCATTTATATACCTTTTGTTTGGTATCTAAACGTTAGTGAGTTATGGCGATTTCAATAAAAATTTTTCTAAACATAATTGTGGAATGAAAAAGCATATTTCCCTTTAAAAACTCTACTGTCTATAATGGCTTGTACCTCTTCAGATTTATCAGAATCTTTTAAATCAGTAATTTCTTCACCTTTTTCATTCAATTTATAATTAATCAATAATTCTGCGTCCGGTTTTTTCTATCAATGTTATTTTCCCATTTTTTATTGTAATCCTATCAAAGATATGTTTATCCCAGCTCTCATAAGATTCATCTTTTCTTCTTCTTTTTACTCTGTAGTAAGTGCCATTGACCCAATTGGCTCTTATTGCTTGATTTCTAAAAGTTCTTTTGCGTTCATCCATTTTATTTAAATCCAATTTTTTGAATATCTTCTTTTCAATTTTTTGACCCGTAAACTCCTCCATGGTTTTAATAATTACGCCAAATGGCCTTATATCTCTTTGATCATAATAATCGATCCCTATGAAATATATTACTGAATCCTCTATTATCCATATTGGCACATATTCAAAATCAGAATTTACGCCTCTGCCTGGATTATATATGAAAAACTTATCTCCCCATATTGCATGACTAAAAAGAGTTGCATACCCTTTAAAGTCAGATAGGAATGAATTATTTACGAAATAGCTGTCATATTCATTTTCAAAATAAACTATATCTGGAGCAGCAAGACATATTTTTTCTTCGTCCTTACTGTTTTGTGCATTTAAGCTCAATGTAAAAGTTAATGCAAATAATAAAAACAAATTAATTTTCATTTATATATAATTTTATTTTTAATACTAAGGTACAAATGTGCCATTTATATACCTTCTGTTGGGTATCTCATCTTTAGGTGAGTTATGGCGGTTTCATAATTTATAGTGATTAGTGGTTATTTAATTTACCTCCCAATATTCCTATTTGTTTTTCTATTGAACTCTTATAATTTTCCGAGCAATTACAAAAATAAATATGGTTTCTTACAGTCAGATAAGCTTGTAATTCAGAGTAGTCTGTTCTCATATCAATTGTAGTGTCTTTATGTTGCTTTTCATGAACAATAGTCAAATATATATCATAATAATTATTGTTTCCTATTACTGAACTTTCCATATTTATAGATATTTCGCCTGTCAAAGTATTAAATCTTCCAGCTGCGGTATTTGATGAATCATAAAAAAATTGAATATCATTAACTGATAATTCCATAGCTATACTTCTTATAACTGCTTCTTTAACATTTAAACTACATGCCGAAGAAAGAGAAGTACTAAAACTTTCTAATATTTCCATATCTCGAATGCCAAAATTTCCACTTTCCGGCTTTATATTATTATAATTAGTTCTATTTATTATACGAATTTCATTTTCGTCACCTATCTTCTCTATAAACATTCCACTTTCATCATAATACCTATATCCACCCGTACAGTTTCTTTGTTCATTTTCACTTAACACAGGCATTGTTTTTTCAAGTTCGTCAAGTGTTGCTCTTGTAATTTTTTCTTTTTTCATGATGTTGATTTTTAAGTTATTATTCAGACCAATATTAGTCATGCTTTATTCTTCGAAATATATTTTGAAAGAAAACCAATAAGTCATTAAACGTCATCAATTTCTTTTCCACAAGAAGAGAAAGCGATTTGTAAGACTCAGATAGTTCAGGCAGAAATTCCCGATTCTTACTTATAAGATACAATAGGACTTCTCTTTGTATACATCAGGTAGCTTCCTGTTGTTCATCAGCACTTAATTTGCTTTTTTGTCTATTTGAAATTCTATAATAGATAAGAGCCTGACTTTCTACGTAAAATTTTGCTCCAAGCTTTGCCATTTCAACACATAATCTGTAATCTTCAGCATAGGAAGCGGTGGTACATTCAAGATTAAAATTTTCAATAAAAAACTTTCTAAACATAATTGTGGAATGAAACAGCATATTTCCCTTTAAAAGCTCTACAATGGGATTTTCTATCAATCCGCTCAATGATTTACCAGCTGCACTGCCATAAACATCATTTACAATTAATTCAACCCATGAACTGCATACCATTATTGACGGTTCCATTTCCATTATATGATATTGAATTTTTAGTCTGTCAGGATGCATAATATCATCACCATCCATACGTGCTATATATTTACCTTTAACATTTTCAATACCTGTATTTAGCGATTTTATAAAATCATGATTATTCTTTATAAAAACAATTCTTTTGTCATCAAACGCTTCTATTATTTTTGTTGTATCATCAGATGAACCATCATCTATTATTATAAATTCAAAGTCTGTAAAACTTTGAGACAATACGCTCTCTATAGCATCTGAAATATATTTTTCACAATTATAAACCGGCATTACAATGGATATTGCTGGGGCTGCATCAAAAGATTTGCCTATTTTTCTTTTTATTTCCATAATACTTTTTTATAAAGTTCAACCGTTCTTTCGCGCATCAAATCTATATTAAGTTCATTTTCATAGAGTCTTCTTGCATTTTTTCCAAGATTTGTCCTTAATTCATGGCTCTCGATAAGCTTTATGATTTGCTCTGCCATCATATCTGTATCAACTGTCAAGCCAAAGACTTCCGAAAACTTTGTATTTACCTTTAGAGCATTTATATTATCTGTAAATATCTCATCAAGTCCATCAACGGCTGTTGTTACAATAGGTAAAGAAAACATAGCCATTTCTATTGCCACATAACTTGCCTGTTCCTGAAGAGATGAAATTATTCCTATATCACTTGTTTCATATAACAACTTCAGCTCATTGAAAGGCAATCGTCCTTTAATATTCATTTTCTGGTTCTGATTGTCATCTTTCAATTTATTCATGGATTTTTCTTCAAAACTTCCTGCTATTGTCAAAGTGCAGGTGTATCCTTTTTGCCGGACTATTCTTAGAGCTTCCAATATATAGTTAAGTCCTTTGCTGTTTGTTACTGCCCCAACATAAAGAATATTTACATCTTCTTTATTAAGTTTCTTTGATTTTGTATGTTTATCTTCTCGGTCATCAATTCCATTTGGTATAAGATAACAGTTGGCATGGTCAGGAAAAATTCTGTCAAGAAAATCAATCGCACATTCAGTGACACATACCACTGCGTCTGCCAAAATAAAAGATTCAGCCTCACAGTTGTTAGTTATATATAACTTTGAATTAATGCTTATATTTTTATCACCCATATAATACATGGTATACAGCCTATTAAATTTTTGAATATCATTATTAAATATTCCTTTCCATGGTATGCAATGAAGATGGGTTATTATCTTACAATTAATTTTCTTTTTTATTAGAAGAGCCAAATCTATAAGATTAAGAGTATGTATATGAATAATTATATTCTCCTTGTCTATATACAGAGATTCTGTTATCCTATAAATCTGTTCATTATATTTTCTAATCCAATATCTTTCTGCAATAATAGTATTGTATTCCTGAGGCAATGGGATTGTATATGTTATACAGTCGTTTATTGTTTCAACTTTTGGGAATAATAATTCACAGTCATTCTTTAATTGAATCCTGTAAATATTTATATAAGCCTCTTTTACAAGAGATTTGATAAGGGTTTCAATATATCTGTCAACTCCGGATGTATTTGAAGCATGAGCCATATCAATAATAAATAAATTTATTTTACCCATAATACTTATAATTTAATTCTACTTTCTGTTAAATAAAGTACCAATGCACTCAATCCATTTTCAAAACCGGGGATAAAGCTTCCTTTTGGAATAAAATCTAAAATATAACGCTCAAACTCCTTGTCATTTAATAAACTTAAATCATTTGTAATTGTCTTGGAATTTGTTATTTTATCATATTCTATTCTCATTTTTATTGTTCCATTAGAATACTTTACAGTTAACAACTCTTTTCTATTGTCTTCAATAATATTTTGGAATGTTACATCATCAATAATCTTATTCAAATAACAGCCAAGCACAAATGAACTTCTTATTAAACCTAATGCGTATATCTCTTTATATATCTTTAGAACAGGATTTGTAGAATATCTATTTCCAAAAAGAGAAAGCATTTTAAGATATTCTTTTAATTTATATAAAACAACTTCCTTACATACGTTAGAGTTTGCGTCTTTAAATTTCTTCAAATTATCTATAAGATATTTCTCCCTGCTGCTATATATATGCTCTATAATTTCATCTTGTTCATGATGCATCAATCTTCTTCCAATAAAGTAATAATTCAAATTAAAAGAATTCATTATACTATCTGAGTCAATAATTTCATTATTAATACATCCTAATATTTTTTTATGATTGTCTTCAAACAATTCATCAAAATCGGCATCAATAAATTCATTATCTATTAAATACAACAGTACATAGCCTATTCCTGAAAGACCACTTTCAAAACTTATATCATTTGTTTTACTTAGAAGAGCCTCTTCAATCAAACCATAAGCCTGTGACTCAATATACTCATCATCAAAATACCTTGCAGCTTCAAACAATGCCAATGCCATTCCTGTCTTTCCGTTATACAGTCCTGAAGATGTTACAGAATAAGCATTAAGAAGTATATTATCAACCAATTTTCTAATATATTTTTCATTCTTCATAAATAAAAACTGTGCTATCCTGATTTAGGTTGACTATTCTTAATCTTATTACTTCAAATAGTTG
>JAUNSR010000027.1 GCA_030539115.1 Bacteroidales bacterium | reverse complement strand
GTTATAATTTGAAAATCTTAAATCAAAATTTCACAAATACGCTATGTTACTGATTATCTGACAGTAATGAAATATATCTTTCTGTATGGCATAAAAAAATACTTGTGTCAAATATGAGAAGTTACAAATATCATCCATAGTCAACCCAAATCAGGATAATTCACTGAGAAATTACCTATTGGAACTTACAAAAAACTATAAAAGCACAGATATAAAAAAGATCTTTAATAATCTAAGAGCAAAATATATAAAAGCAAAAAGAGGCTGCCTCAAGATAGAAGCAGCCTCCCGTTTTTACTCCTTTGTATGAAAGATTTTTTAGTTCCCCCCGCAGGGATTATCTTTCTATCAAATAGAATAATTGCTTTAGATTTAACGATTATAAAACTCTTCTTAAAAACTACAATATGTTGTTATTAAAAAAAGTCAAGCTAACAAATTAGTACTTACTGTTTATTATCGTTATTTCTTTTGATTGCACTGAATTGCCGAAATAGAGCATTCAGTAAAAAAGGAGTAATTAATATCTAATGTATCTAATTGAAAATTCAACAATTTCCACACTTTAAAATAAGCTTGGATGAATAAAATAACCCGATATAGTATATTTAAATAATAATCAATTCAGTTTGTCTTGTGCTGAAAGCCGGACACAGAATCGAATCAAAAATATTCTGATTTTTCAAGTTGCCGAATGAGCTTTCTATAAAAAGAACTTTAGTTTTCATAATGCTTTATTTTTGAATGATGAATAAATAAAAAAACTGCTTTAGGTCGAATGTCTTTGAAAGTCACTTTATGTAACTGTCGATTGAATGATAAATAAATGCTTTTTCTTTTGTTTTACACTGCAAATATATCGAGCAAAAAATTATTGGAATAATTTGTTTGTCTAATTTTTGCTAATACAACATCGCAGGAATTAAGAATAATATCATTATTTAAAAGAAATACAAACAGGCATATTTTCATCTGCAGTCATTTACCTCCAAATACAAATGTTAATTAAAGGAATTTTTATTTCTCGATTACCTGTTTCCTAAGCTCAAAAATAATTTCATAAAAAGGGTTATTGTTAATTTACCTCCAATGGCAAATATTCTTATTTAAAATACATATAAATAATAATCTAAATATAAGCAATCCATAAATAATTATGACATTAATGGAAAATAAATCTTTTTCTGTTTTATTTTATTGAACAATAAATGAAAATCGATTATTATCTATGATAAAATTGATAATTGCAGATAAAAAATCGCACATAGAATAATATACAATTATGATATTGCAGGCTGAAAAGGGCTGAAAGCTTATTTTCATCATGATTCATTAATATACGACATAAAAAATCAGGGGCATCACGATTCACATCGTGATGCCCCTATACTTCTTTAATTCAACTTTTTAAACCTTAAATCTACCAGCTTGGATTTTGTGTCAAGCCCGGTGTTCTTTTAATTTCGTCATCCATAATCGGGAACAAATAATGTTGATTTAGGAAAACACGTTTTTCAACATTAAATCTCTCCATTTTATAGTGTTTGCCATTTACGACAATTTTTCCATTAGGATCTTCAACAGGACGCATACCATTGATCATGTGCTGAGTCTTAGGATATGGCCAATAATTCTGAGAGCGTGTATTATTATCTGAACCTGCACTTTCCCAGGCATTTTCTTTTGCTGTTTCTGTATCAGAAGTCGGCTCAAGATAAAGACGGCATTGCCATAAACGGTTGTTTTCATAAAACAATTCCACTCTGCGTTCACGGTAAATATACTCTCTCATCAAATCTTTGCTTGAAAGAACTGTTGTCGGCATAGGAGCCATAAATGAACGGGCACGAACCTCATTGATTCTATCGTAGATATCTTGGTTAGGACCGCTGATTTCATTTACAGCCTCAGCATAGATATAGATAAATTCAGGCAGACGCCAGATGGCAGGACCGTTAATCACGAAGCCGTAATTGCCCCTTAAATAATTTTCACGAGTCAATTTACGAAGGAAATAACCTGTTGTAGTCGAATTGCTGGCATTGATTTTGTCAGAACCTTCAGCAGTATTGATAACACTGTTTCTAACAACAGAACCATGGTAAGCTATGTCTCTGTAAAAACGAGGGTCACGCTTAATACCTTCATAAGGGTTTTCGTCATCGTATCCGTCAGCTTTTGCACGGTCGGCATAAATAGGATAGCCAAAGCCATCGGGTGAAATATACTCATATTCGTCAACTTGTTCCTGAACAGGCATCTGGCGAGAGCCTCCGCCAAACGAAGGCGGCTGAATATCACCTTGCCAGTAGTTGTTTTTATCTCTTGTACAGAACCAAACCCACTCCTCTTCTATCGATGCTTCATCATAGAACATATTCCAAAGTCTTTTGTAAACTTTATCATTGTTTGTGGCTTGTCCATTGTCGTTTAAGAAAGTATCGGCATCTCCACCGCCCATATAAAGATTGTAACGTTGAGCTCCGCTAACCTTAAAGTCAAGCACAGCCTTTGCAGCATCCCTTGCAGCTTCCCAACGAGCCTGAGAATATGTATATTCATCTTTAAAGTCGCGGGTATCATTAGGGAACTTGCCACCATTCCACATCGGAGTGGCATCCATCCAGCGTACCATAGCTATAAGTCCCAAACAAGCTCCTTTATCGACACGTCCGAACTTACCGCCCTGGTTACGGTCAGGAACTCTGTTGTATGCCTCCATTGCATCGGCACAAATTTTATCGACAACAGCGTGATAAGATTCTTTTTTAAACGTCATGCTTCCATTTGGATCCACTTGATAATCAAGATATGGAACCTCTCCATACATACGTATCAAGAGATAATGATAATATGCCCTAAAGAAATAAACCTCACCGATTCTATTTTCAAGATTACCCGGTTCAAGGATATCATCTGGAGTGTTGTATTTTTTCACGCCATCAAGGAACACATTGGTGTTGCGGATCTTAGCATAAAGGCTCCACCAATATTGTCCGCAGCTGGATTTATCCATCATTCCGCTTGGGTTCCAGGCACCATCATTAAATTTGTTTGTTAAAGAGCCCTCAGCAGAGGAACCCTCACACTCGTCTGTCAAAGGAGCAGAGGAGAAGTGATTCATAAACACCAATGGACGGTTAGCGCTTTTGGCATCTTCGTAAATCTTTGTTACAAGACCGTCAACTTTATTGTATCTGGTAAATACTTCCTCCTCATCCATCTGGTCATCAGGTTTCTTATCAAGGAAATCTTCACAAGAAGCAAAAGTCAGAGACGCAAATAATGCGGCTAATAAATATATCTTCTTCATTGTTTATTCTATTATTTAAGGCTGTTAATAAGTAATGTCTATACCGAAATTGAATACTCTTTGAACAGGGTACCAACTGCCGTCGCCGCTGTTTGTTTCAGGGTCAATATCAACATCATCGAGTCCGTCGAAGGTTAAAAGGTTTTGACCTTGGAAATAAATACGGACATTTTGAAGTCCGGCAAATCTAATGGCGGACTTAGGAAGAGAATAGCCCAACTCTAAGTTTTTAAGACGTACATAAGAAGCATCATACAAGAACAAGCTGCTTAAACTGTTTTTGTTGTTTGCATTGTCAGTGGCATGAAGTGCAGGATATGTAGCTGTTTCAGCTGTTTCAGGGGTCCAGCGGTTAAGATGCATCTTCTTAACTTTACCATATTTATCTGAATCAAACAACGGGAAGTCATAAACAGCAGCTCCATTAAGAAGTACTGAACAGTTTGTGGCGCCTTGGAATAAAAGACTTGCATCAAAACCTTTATATTGGATACCGAATGGCAAACCGAATTGAATTTCAGGTGTACGAGGGTTACCCATATTCGTACGGTCTCCTAAATCGGATATCTGATCGTCTTTGTTTAAATCTTTGTAAACGACATCACCCGGGATAAGAGTTCCCCAGGATTGGAAGTTCTTCTTATTTAGTTCATCAGCCTCAGCCTGATCTTTTACAAAGTGGTCGAATACATAAACGAAGTTCTCGCCGATTCTCTTTCCGGTCTGTTGACGCCATTCGTAGTCACGGGAAATTTCGTTCATGAAAACGATTTTGTTTCTTGCGAATGTAAAGTTTGGACGGATATAATATCTGAAGTCTTTACCAATTCTGCCATTCCATCCGATCTCGAAATCAACACCTTTGTTGTCAACAATACCTGAGTTGATAAGAGGGGCATCTTTTCCAACAATGTCAGGGAAACCAAGCTTGTCACCACCACTCAAATCTGTGATAATATCGTAACGATGTTCTTTGAAAACATCAACTGTAACTGTCAATCGTTGGTTTAGGAAGGCTGCATCGATACCGACATTAAGCTTCTTTGATTTTTCCCAAGTAAGATTCGGATTATTCAGGGCCCCTTCCTGTACTCCTGAGGCAGCACCGCTCGGGAAACCTCCTGTTCCGAAATTATAACCGCCACTATATCCGAAAGTTTGAAGATAAGCAAAACGTTGGCTCATCTTGTCACTACCTACGATACCATAAGAACCACGAAGTTTTAAGTTATCAAGCCAAGTGGCGTCCTGCATAAAATCTTCCTCAGTGATAACCCATCCAAGAGAGCCGGCAGGGAAGAAACCATAACGTTTGCCCGGTGCAAAGTTTTCAGAACCGTTATAACCGATGTTGACTTCACCTAAATACTTGTTCTTATAGGCATAAGTTCCGCGTGCCGTCAATCCCTGATAACGATATTCTACATCATTATTATATGTACGGATGGAACGATTGAACAAAACCAATCCGGACACATCGTGATCGCCGAATGTTCGTAGATAATCAAGTTTCAACTGATAGTACGTACGGCTTTGAGATGCGTTCTGTGAGAATCCATTGCCGATAGTCTGGTCTTTGTCATACTTATTACCTGTTTTATAAGTACCTGTATAGTTCGGAGCATTCATATAAACATCCTGACCTTCTGACGGCATGAATGTAGCATAGTTAGGGAAAGCTCTATAGCCTTCAGTGTATGATCCCATTACACGATTAATCCAACGTCCCTCTTCAGCATCGTAAGAGAAAACGCCCTCGACTTTTAAGCCTTTTGTTATGAAGTCAAGCTTATGACCAAGAGCAAAAGAGCCGTTTAAGAATGTTTTCTTCTCATTAAGATATCCTGAGTGAGCAAGCTCTCCAAGAATATTCCAACGATGGAAAGCATCGCCATAAAGAAGTGTTCCATTGTTATCGGCTAAATATTGACGGTTGGATTCGTTTCCATTGTCTCCCAAAGTGATTGGAAGATAGGATGGCTGAGTATTACAAATCTGAACTACACGTGCGGCTGTTGTTCCGGGAGCATTTCTATCTGTTATACGAGAAGCCAAATCGACTTTCATATAAAAGTCTTTTGTGATATCAACATCGACATTAGCACGGAAATTGTAACGTTTAAATACAGCCTGAGCTGAATATGCATCAAGTTCCGTGTGTTTATAGTTACCATCCTGCTGGAAATAGTTTGCCATTACATAATAGCGAGCTCTATCTGAACCACCTCTGACAGACAAACTGTAATCCTGTTGAGTACCCGGTTTGAAAGCATAGTCAAAATAATCCCAATCATAACCAAGTCCGTCGGAATTGTCTCCTTTTGCTTTTCTGAAATTGTCGATAGACTCTTGTGTGAAAAGATTAAGCTCAGAATCTGCTTTTCCGGGATTATCATTGCGGACAGCCTCATTATATAATGTAGCATAATCGGCAGAACCGAGATATTCAGGGAATTTTACCGGAGAGTTTACACCGAATGAGCCTTTGAAATTGACATTTGCCTTTTCCTGTGACTTACCGCGTTTGGTATTAATGATAATAACACCATTTGCACCGCGTATACCATAAGGAGCTGTTGCAGATGCATCCTTCAAAATTGTAAATGTTTCAATTTCTTCAGGAGAAAGATAGCTCATGTCGCGCTCGACTCCATCGACAATTACGATAGGAGACTTATCTCCGTAAGTACCGAAACCACGTATTTTGATATCTGCGCCATCAACGCCCGGCTCACCGCCGCTGAATTGATTAACCATCAAGCCCGGCATACGTCCTGCCAATGCATTTGTCAAGTTTGCTGTAGGGCTTTGTTTTAAGTCTTTTGTTGTAATTGTAGATACAGAACCTGTTATGGTTGCCTTCTTTTGAGTTGTATAACCAATAACAACAACGTCTTCCAAAGCTTTACTATCTTCTACAAGTGTAACCGATAGATTTGACTTTCCTTTACATGATATTTCCTGAGGCTGGAAACCGATATAGGAAAAAACTAAAGATGCTCCCTCGTAAGGAATCGTGATAGTAAACTTTCCATCTAAATCTGAAGTTGCGCCGGTAGTAGTTCCTTTAACAAGGATATTTACTCCGGGAAGCGGGTCACCTAAATTATCAACAACAACTCCTGTGATTTTTTTGTCATTTTGAGTTACTGAATTGTTGATAGGTGCGGTCTGATCACTTGCCTCGGCTGCAATGGCTGTTGTTCCATTTATCACGCCTAAAGAGATAAGTGACATAAAAAGGACTTTCCTTTGGTTGGCTTTCATAAAAATTAAATTTTAATGAATTTGGAATTAGATTAATAAAAAGGTAACTTGATAATATTTAAAATTAAACATGATAATCCACCATTTTATCTCTTTTTGAATATTGCCTTTTAATGATAAACTATACTTTTTTATAGTTTTTTCTTATCATTAGTTAATTATTGTTTTCTCGTGGTGAATGTATTTAGATTTATGTCCTTAGAGGGTGACAAATTCTATTATAAAAGTATCTTTTTAAGTCAAGCAAAGGATTAGACACATATTTTATATATATCGACACTTATTTTAAGTTGAACAGCTATTGGATTAGTGTTTTTTAATGAGCTTTTAATGGGATGAATGTTTTGTTAAACCGGAAAAATACTGTTGATTAATGGATTGCCTTAGATTACGACTGTTAATTTTAACATATATAAACTTGTATTTATATACATATTCTTCACCTATAATGAAATTGCAGGTTCTATGTAAAGCTTTACAAATAAAAAAAGGCAGTGCATAAAAGCACTACCATTTTCTGTATGAGATTATTTTATTCTTGGATTCAAGGACTAAATACTTGGAGGAAATTTTATTAACTGCGAAATTTTCATTCAATGATTCAAAGCCGAAATTTGAAATAAAGTCAAGGTTTCCATTTATCATATTTACCTTTAAAGAATCATCGGTTATTTCAAATCGTCCAAAACAGGTTCCACCTTTCTGAAGACTCATCATGTCAAGATAAAAAGAGAGATAGCAGTCATTTGTTTTTTGCTCGGTATCGGTTGTTTTGTCTTTAATCGAAGTCAATTGCCAAAAGCCGTCAAAATCACCGTTGTCAGACATCTTTTGACAGGATAAAAAGAAAAATATAATGATTAGGAACAGACTGTTTGCTATGCTTATTTTTTTTAATATAATATGTCTCATATAATGTATCATCTAAAATATTCTTGAAACGGACAGTTTTACACCTTTATTGCTGCCAATCCATTTGCTGTTGTCCAATGCAGCCGATAACTTAAAGTTCCATTTCGCATGATTGATCGGGTTGTAATTCAATTCAATCAATGAGCAGCAGCTCTTTGATATTTCACGGAATGGTTTTTCATAAGTTCCCCAATTCCGGATATAAGAGAACAAAACTCTATAGCTTATCTGATCAAACGGATTTCCTTCAAAACCAATATGGGTTGTTTTTTGACGGTTACTCTGAAAGAACAATGTTCTTTCAGAGTTGTACATCGGAGAGAAATATAAAGGAGAGCCAATGCCAAAGCCGGAGTGCTGCCAAGCCTGATAAAAATAATGATTGAAATAGTTATCCCTTGAACTGATTTGATCGGGAATTTCATCTGTCGTATCATGATAAATTGGTCCTGATTGATCTCTGCTGTTCATATATTCAAAAACAAATTTAGTGATGAATCTATTCTTTGGGAAACATACTTCGATGCCATAAAGGCCGTCTTTCCAAGGATATTCCATAAAAAGCATCGAATGATCTTCAAACTGATGCTCGTAATATGGTCTTATTTTCCAATCGCCAAGGTTGACATTTAGAGCTAAAGACCAATTTCCCAAATGATCGCCAAGGACATTCAACTGATCAGCCTCCAATGATTTGCTGCCTCCTGAATACATAAAAAATATTCTTGCAAAATCCTTAAGTGTTTTAGGATTTGCAAACGAAGTGCCGTCTTTAAAATATTTCTTCCCTCCAAAACGAGCAAACATAGTAAGCCCTCCCTCAAAGTTCAGGATGGAATTAGGTTTTCCTATTCTTAAAAATCCGGATTTAGAATGATATAGGGCATTTTTCACGTAGTCATTTTCTTTATTGGTAAACTCTTGCTGAAAACCGTTGTCCATAAACATACCATAAGCAATGTGACCTTTTAGAGCTGCCCAGTCGTTTGTAAACTTCAGTGGTACATATTCAGGTATCGACAATCTAATCTGAGGTATAGGCCTTGCATTTCCCGAATATACCAATCCTCCTGAACTAAGCTTCCTGTCGACGATATCAGGCTCATACTCTTTTGAGCCTGCCACTAAAGACCAATATTTATAATTGGCGGAAAAAAAGGCTTGTTGTATAAAAAAATCCGATTGAAACCTATATGCTCCGACAATATCAGCGCCGGCTTCAAGACTCCATTTTGAGTCTAATTGTTTTTGGGCAAAGACTGCGCCTCTGATATATCCATTGTTGTTTTTCAATGAAGAGATACCAAATTGATTTGCCGTAAACCAAAAAGGATTATTTTCTCCATGACCAAATGAGATTGAAGATTCTGCCCTCCCTCTTATTTTTAGTTGAGAATATGAGTATTGTGAAAAGCTCAATAAAAAAAGGAAAAGAAACGATAAGAGTTTATATTTCATTTATATGTAGTTTAATTTTTTAATTAAGGTACTAATCCGCCATTAATATAATTTTTGTTTGATATCTCAACTTAGATCAAGTTAGAACCCCTCTTTTCTTATATATAATTTATTTTAACACTAAGATATAAATTATATTATATAACAATGGCATAAGTCAATACTAAAAAAGCCACCAAAAATTTTTTTGTACTTATTGGTGGCTCAGCCTATCTTGTATTAATTTCTCTTTCTTTTTTTCCCTTTTGATTTTGAAAGAACTTTAGGCTTTGAAGAACGGCTGTTTTTCAGAGACGGTCTTTTATCAGACTTTTTACTTTGGTTTAAAGCCAATGCTTCAATATCCAAATCTGAAATATTCTCATTGATGTGATTATTGTTATCATCCTCTATCAAAGCAAAATCAATAATTTTCCTTTCAAGATTTGTTCTTGCAACTTTAACTTTAATTGGATCTCCAAGTCTATAAATACGACGTTTTCTTCGTCCTATCAGGCAATAATTTTTATCATCAAAAAGATAATAATCATCATCCAAATCTCTGATTGGAACCATGCCTTCGCATTTATTCTCGTTCAATTCAACATAAAGTCCCCATTCAGTCACACCCGAAATGACTCCGTCATATTCCTTGCCAAGTCTTTCGCCAAGATATTCAACTTGTTTATATTTTATCGAGGCTCTTTCAGCATTAGCGGCAAGCTGTTCCATTTCTGAAGAGTGCTTACATAATTCTTCATACTTTTCAACAGAAGCGCTACTGCCACCATTTATATAACGATCCAGCAAACGATGAACCATCATGTCGGGATAACGTCTTATAGGAGATGTAAAATGAGTGTAATAATCGAAAGCAAGCCCGTAATGCCCGATATTTTCAGTTGTATAGACAGCCTTTGCCATTGCTCTGATTGCAACCGTTTCTATCAAGTCCTCCTCTCGCGTTCCCTGAACATTGTCGAGGAGTTTATTAATAGATTTTGAGACATCGCTGTTTGAACCGACCGTTCTAAGGTTGTAACCAAATCTTTGAATAAATATAGAAAAGTTTTCCATTTTTTCAGGATCCGGAAGGTCGTGCACACGGTAGACAAAAGTCTTGATTTTTTTGTTTCTCTCAGGTTTCCCGACAAATTCTGCTACATATTTATTTGCAAGAAGCATAAATTCTTCCACAAGCTTATTGGCATCCTTTGACTCTTTAAAGTAAACGCTTAACGGTTTGCCGTTTTCATCGATATTAAACCTTACTTCGTGTCTGTCAAAGGCAATAGAGCCATTTTCAAAACGTTTAGTCCTAAGCTTCTTTGCCAATCTGTCAAGAGCCAAAACTTCCTCTTTGAAATCGCCCTCACCTGTTTCTATAATATCCTGAGCCTCTTCATAAGTGAAGCGTCGGTTTGAATTTATGACTGTCTTTACTATCCTATAATTCAGCACTTCTGCATTTTCATTAAGCTCAAACACGCAGGAGAATGTCAGTTTTTCCTCATTTGGTCTTAGAGAACAGACTCCATTACTAAGATGTTCGGGCAGCATCGGTACAACTCTGTCGACAAGATAGACAGAAGTTGCTCTTTTCTCACCTTCATTGTCAATTATAGAACCCGGAGTGACATAATGAGTAACATCTGCGATATGTACTCCTACTTCCCAATTGCCATTATTTAGTTTTTTTATGGAAAGTGCATCATCAAAGTCTTTAGCATCTTTAGGATCGATGGTAAAAGTAGTGGTTTTACGGAAATCCTCTCTTTTTTCAATCTCTTCGGCAGGTATTTCAAAAGGAATCTTGTCAGCCTCCTTAGCAATATCTTCAGGGTATGAATAAGGGAGTCCAAATTCGGCAAGGATGGCATGGATTTCAGTATTGTTCTGACCCGAAACTCCAAGCACCTCGACAACTTCACCGATAGGGTTTTTAGCTTTCTCCGGCCAATCAATTATTTTAACAATAGCCTTATCACCGCTTTTGCCGCCATTTAGGCTTTCTTTAGGGATAAAGATATCGTTAGCTAAAAACTTATTGTCATTTATAAGAAAAGCGTAATGAGGCTGAACATCGAGTACTCCGATGAATGTCTGTGGAGCTTTTTCAAGGATTTCAATAACCTCACCCTCATGACTCTCACTCTTTTTTCTTGCACAAAGAAGAATTTTTACTTTATCGCCATTCATTGCCCTCATTGAATTGCGCTCAGCAACAAAAACAGCCTCACCTCCGTCTTCGGGTATAAGCTGATTTTTGCCATTGCTTCTTCGTTCAAAGGTTCCGATAATCTCTTTCCCGCGCGTATTGTACTTATATTTGCCGCGTGAGGTCTCAATAAGTAATCCCTCAGCCTTGAGTTCATCAAGAAGACCAAAAACCTGCTGCCTTTGGATGTCTCTCTTAACTCCTATTGAGTCAGATATTTGTTTATAATTAAATGATTGCGAAGGGTTATCCTTAAACTGAGCCATAATCAATGGCGCCAATTCTATTTTCTTTAAACGTCCTTTTTTCTCAGACTTTTCATTATTTACCATACCGGATTTATTTAAGGAGGTGGTATATTAATCTTTCAAGGTAATGCTAATCAATAATTGAGCATCATATTTCCCTTTATTTTCTAAACTTATAATAAATTGTAGAATATCCTATTGCAAAGTAAACAATTATAACTCATTTTGGTTATCCATTTCAAAGAAAAAGAATATATAAAAAAAATAGGAGACCATTGAGATGATCTCCTATTTATATATTAATCAAAATTATATCTGATTATTCCTTTTTATTGCAAATTACAATTTAGGACCTGCAGCTACAAGAGCCTTACCAGCGTCATTTCCTGTAAACTTAGAGAAGTTTTTGATGAAACGGGCAGCAAGATCTTTTGCTTTTTCTTCCCATTGAGAAGCTTCAGCATAAGTATTGCGAGGATCCAAAATGTTTGTTGCAACACCCGGAAGTTCTGTAGGAACAACAAAGTCAAACATTGGGATAACTTTTGTCGGAGCTTTATCGATGTCACCAGAAAGAACAGCATCGATGATACCACGAGTATCTTTGATAGAGATACGTTTTCCTGTACCATTCCATCCTGTATTTACAAGATAAGCAGTAGCACCTGAAGCGTTCATTTTCTTAACTAACTCAGCAGCATATTGTGTTGGGTGCAAAGAAAGGAAAGCAGCACCGAAACATGCAGAGAAAGTTGGAGTTGGTTCAGTTATTCCACGTTCTGTTCCTGCCAATTTAGCTGTAAATCCAGAAAGGAAGTAATACTGAGCCTGCTCAGGAGTTAAGATAGATACCGGAGGAAGAACACCAAATGCATCTGCAGAAAGGAAAATAACTTTCTTGGCAGGACCAGCTTTAGAAACAGGTTTAACTATGTTCTTAATATGATAGATAGGGTAAGAAACACGAGTGTTTTCTGTAGTTGAACCGTCAGCAAAGTTGATTTTACCATCAGCGGCAACAGTTACATTTTCAAGAAGAGCATCACGTTTAATAGCGCCCCAGATATCAGGCTCATTTTCCTGAGACAAGTTGATAACTTTAGCATAGCAACCGCCTTCGAAGTTGAAAACGCCTTCGTCATCCCAACCATGTTCATCATCACCAATCAATTTACGTTTTGGATCTGTAGAAAGAGTTGTTTTTCCCGTACCTGAAAGACCGAAGAAAATAGCTGTATCACCGGCTTCGCCAACATTAGCAGAGCAGTGCATAGAAGCCATACCTTGAAGTGGCAACAAGTAGTTCATAATTGAGAACATACCTTTTTTCATTTCACCACCATACCAAGTATTGATGATTACTTGTTCGCGAGAAGTAAGATTGAAAACAACTGCAGTTTCTGAGTTCAAGCCTAATTCTTTGAAATTAGTCACTTTTGCTTTTGAAGCATTGTAAACAACGAAATCAGGTTCTCCGTAATTAGCAAGTTCTTCAGCTGTAGGACGAATAAACATGTTTGTTACGAAGTGAGCCTGCCAAGCAACTTCTACAATGAAACGTACTTTCAAACGAGTAGCTTCATTTGCGCCACAAAAAGTATCAACAACAAAAAGTTTTTTGTTTGACAATTCTTTTACAGCAAGTTTTTTCAAAACATCCCATGTAGCTTCTGTTACAGGTTTGTTGTCATTTTTGTATTCTTCTGAAGTCCACCAAACAGTATTTTTGCTGGTTTCATCCATAACGAAGAATTTATCTTTAGGAGAACGTCCTGTATAGACACCTGTCATTACATTAACAGCACCCATTTCAGTTTGCTGACCTTTTTCGAATCCTTCAAGACCAGCTTTTGTTTCCTCTGCAAAAAGCACATCGTAAGAAGGATTATGTAGAACTTCTACTGCTCCTTCGATTCCGTACTTAGATAAATCTAATGCCATAGTAGTGTTAATTGATTGTAAATTAATATATAGATTAAAAAATTTGCCTTATGTGATAAATATCCTGAAGCGGTTACAAAAATAATATAATTTATTAATGAGACCATTTAATTACGGAAAAATTTCCACAATTGACTTTTTTTTTATTTAAAGAATGATACTTACTTAATTTTAATCTTTTATGGTTCATCAAATATCTGTACCTTTGGTAAAAATTCCCAAATGAAAATAGTAGACTTTTCTAAAAGCAATTCAGTATTAAACAGATTTGTTGCAGAGCTTCGCGATGTAAACATCCAAAAAGATTCTCTTCGATTCAGAAGAAATGTTGAAAGAATAGGTGAAATAATGGCTTATGAGATAAGCAAGGATTTAGACTATTCTATTGAAAAAGTTCAAACACCTCTCGGCATTGCAAATGTCAGTGTTCCAAGCGACAAGATTGTTATCGGCACAATTCTTAGAGCAGGACTTCCTTTACATCAGGGATTCCTTAATATTTTTGACAAAGCTGAGAATGCTTTTGTCTCTGCCTACAGGAAATACACAGATCAAAACCATTTTGACATCCATGTCGAGTATCTTGCTTCTCCAAGAATCGATGAGAAGACATTAATCATCACCGACCCTATGCTTGCCACGGGCGGTTCAATGGAACTTTCCTATCATGCAATGCTTACTAAAGGCGAGCCGGCACACATCCACATCGCATCTATTATTGCAAGCCGAAAAGCTGTTGAATATTTAAAATCGATTTTCCCTTCTGAAAAGACAACTATCTGGGTTGCCGCCATTGATGAAGATCTTAATGAACACGCTTATATTGTTCCGGGGCTTGGCGATGCAGGCGATCTTTGCTTTGGAGAAAAAGAATAATAATTGTATTGAAGTTTCTCACACATATATTATATAGTAAATAATCTATTTTCAAATAATAATATATCCATTCACTCTATAGACAAAGGGACAGCGGATTTTGTAAGTTTTTTTTTACAAAACCCGCTGTTTATCCATATAGATGTATATAAACTTAAATATAATAACATGTAAACAAATTTTGCCAACTGAACTGATTAGTTTAACTTTGACTCCACTAAACAATTAAGTGCTGTAAAATGGCTATAGAGATAAAAGAGATCACAAATAAGAAAGAACTTAAAGAGTTCGTTCAATTTGGAATTGACCATTATAAAGGCAATCCATACTTCGTTCCGCCTTTGATAATGGATGAAATGGGAACTTTCAATAAGGAGAAAAATCCCGTATATGATTTTTGCGAGTCTGTATTATTTATGGCATACATAGATAACAAGCCTGTTGGAAGAATAGCCGGAATGATCAATCACCGCTCTAACGAAAAATTCAATGAAAAGAAGGCCCGTTTTGGCTGGATTGAATTTATTGACGACATTAATGTCTCAACTGCTTTAATCTCTAAGGTTGAACAATGGGCTAAGGATAAAGGTCAAAAAGAGATTAATGGTCCTCTTGGATTTACCGACCTTGACTATGAGGGGTGTCTTGTCGAGGGTTTTGACCAACTTGGCACAGCATCATCCATTTACAACTATTCTTATTATCCTGAGCACTTCGAAAAGCTCGGATATAAAAAAGATGCCGATTGGGTTGAGTTTAAAATATACATTCCCGAGTCTATTCCTGACAAGCACATCCGTATTGGAGAGATAGTCAAGAAGAAACTGCAGCTTACAGTCTACAAGCCAACCTCTTCGAAAGAGTTGGTAAGCAAATACGGGCAGCAGATTTTTGAGGTTCTCAACCTTGCCTATGCAAATCTTTACGGGTTCTGCGAACTTACTCAAAAACAAATCGACTACTATATAAAGATGTATCTTCCTATGCTTAGATTAGACTGCATCCGCCTCATTCTTGATAAAGATGACAAGGTTGTAGGTTTCGGCATAACAGTGCCATCTCTTGCAAAAGCTCAGCAAAAAGCTAAAGGCAGGCTCTTTCCTTTCGGATTTATTCATATTCTTAAAGCTCTCAAAGGGAAAAACAAAGTTGTTGACCTATACTTGATTGGCGTTAATCCCGAATATCAGAGCAAAGGTGTCAATGCGCTTTTATTTACCGAACTTATTCCTCAATACATTGAAAATGGAGTTGAATATGCTGAAAGCAATCCGGAACTTGAAGAAAACGGCAAGGTACAAGGACAATGGGATTACTTCAAACGTGAACAGCATAAGAGAAGGCGTGCTTATAAAAAAGAGCTTATTTAACCGATTACAATAAACGATATTTTTTAAGTCACCTGTTTTTCAAAATTGAAAAACAGGTGACTTTTTATTTTCCGCCACATGATGTTTAATCTTTGCATTAAAACATTTTCAGTATACATCTTTTACATTGGCTTTTATTCTATTAATAATTATCCGATTAACAAAACTTATTGATTATGTGTTTAATATTTTATATGACTTGTCCATATAAAAAACAAATCGATCATAAATCTAAAGAATGGATATCCAGAAAAAAAATGCTTTACTTAAATTTCAGAAAGAGGAGCTTACCATGAGCCTACTTTACAAAAGGCTCGCCTCAATATGCAAGGATGAGAAGAATAAAAACATACTCGTTGATTTGTCGAATGAGGAGCTAAAGCATTATAAAAACGTGATGGCTCTCACAGACACAGAAGTTTCATCATATAAAACCAGGGAGTTTGTCTTTTACCTTATTTCAAGGATATTCGGCATTACCTTTGGAATTAAGCTTCTTGAATGCGGTGAAAAGCGAATTATCGAGATTGGCAAGGAAAAAATCGAGGAGGTTGAAATAGATAATAAAAACTTGCTGGAGGTTGAAAAATCCAAAGAGGATATTATCAGAAAAAGAATGGTCGACGGCGAAAAATATGAAGCTGTCCTTATAAATATGATTGATGAAAAGAGACTTTCATATATGAACGCTGTTGTACTTGGTTTGAACGACGCAATTATAGAATTTACAGGCGCCCTTGCCGGATTTGCCTTTGCTTTTTCCAATCATAAAGTGACTGCTATGGCAGGAGCTATCACCGGGATAGCAGCATCTTTATCAATGGGAGCTTCTGAATATATGTCTGAAAGGACTATAAACAGTGTGAAAAATTCATTGGCAGCAGCCACCTATACATTTATTACATATTTATTCACAGTAACGCTGCTTCTGTTTCCATTTATTTTTATTTCAAATAATGTAGCTTCTCTTGTTTTAAGTTTAATATCAGGCACTCTGGTCGTTGCTTTTTTCAATTTCTACTATGCCATATCCAAAAGTGTCCCATTTTGGAAAAGGTTCTTAGAGATGATTGGAATAAGCATGTCTGTCGCCGCGGTAAGTTTTACAATAGGACTTTTACTTAAGCATTTCAGCGGAATAAATATATAATTTACTTTATATAAAAAGCTTATATTTCAAATGATATGATTTCACCCGCTGTCTTATTAATTTTTTATTGTATAATTATTTATATTTATCTCCAAACAGGATAAATATCAAAGGTTATAATACTTGTGCACATAAACCTTAAAACAATCTTTTTTCTGTGTTTAATATTTTTATTTACAAATTCTTCGACAGAAAATAACAATGAAAAGATTGACATTGTAAATCTTTGCAGCGAAGATATCTGAGTTGAGTTTCAATATGGCAAAAGCTCTACTTTCCGGGCTCGGTTTCCCGGCTCTTACACAAATGAATATAAAGATTCAACAGCCAATGACATCCTCTCTTCTGATACTGAAAATGGCATTACAACGATTAAGAATAAAATCGTTTTTCAAACATTTAGTTCCACTCTATTTGACAGCATATTAAAACAAGAAGTGCGTTTAAAAACTTATTAAGCCTTTAAACGCACTGTTTTTGTATTATTTATTTCAAAAGAAATATCTCTCTTACGAATTCTGCTTTACAATCTCCTCAGCCTTTGCTACAGCACCGTTGATATGAGAGAATATATTATGCTCTCCAACCATACCATAAACTTTGCTGTTTTTCAGTGACACCAGTACATTTTCCCTTACACCTGAAAGGATAATCATAATGCCCTCCTTCTTTGACTTGTCAACAAACATCTCAAGATTGTGAAGACCTGTTGAATCGACAAAAGGGACCTTACGCATACGGATAATCCTTATCCTTGGACGGTCGCCGAGATTTCTCATCTCCTCTTCAAACTTGTTTGCAATACCAAAAAAGTATGGACCGTCAATCTCGTAAACCTCAACGCCCGATGGAATTATCAGCTTCTCATTTGAAGCAATATCACTCTCGTGTTTTGGGTTAATCTCATCTGTAAGAACTGAAATATTTGTAGTCTCTGCAACACGGCGCATAAACAAAAGACAAGCTATCACCAAGCCAACCTCTATGGCGATTGTAAGATCGAAAAGCACGGTCAAGAAGAATGTTACGAGAAGCACTGTAATATCAGACTTTGTACCCTTTAAAAGAGCCTTGAAAGTGCGCCATTCACTCATGTTGTAGGATACAATCACCAATACGCCGGCAAGACATGCCATTGGAATCTGTTTTGTAAGATCACCAAGACAAAGAAGTATCAAAAGCAAAACAAAAGCATGGATAATACCCGCTACCGGTGTTCTACCTCCGTTATTGATATTGGTCATTGTTCTGGCTATCGCTCCCGTCGCAGGGATACCTCCAAAAAACGGAGTTATTATATTTGCAGCTCCCTGAGCGATAAGCTCGGTATTTGAATTATGCTTGTCGCCAATCACACCGTCGGCTACCGTTGCCGAAAGAAGGCTCTCAATTGCTCCCAAAATGGCTATTGTTATTGCCGCAGGAAACAGTCCTTTTACAACTTCCCAGCTCATTTCGGGCACTTGTGCTGATGGTAAAGATGGATTAATCTGGAAACGGTCGCCAATTGTTTCTACATGAATGCCTGTAAAGTTGTTCAATAAATAAGCAACTATGGTCATCACAACTATTGCCACCAATGAACCGGGTATCTTCTTTGAGAATTTTGGAGTATATGCAATTATGGCAACGCTTAAAATGCCTATCACTGTGCACCATATATCAATTGTAGAGAAATGACGGGCATAAACAACCAATTTTTGTAGAAACTCTGCAGGGACATTGTCAATTGTAAGACCAAACAGGTCCTTTATCTGAGTTGTAAAGATTGTTACTGCAATACCGCTTGTAAACCCAACCACAATAGGATATGGTATGAATTTTATTATGGTTCCCAATTTCAATACCCCCATCATTACCAATATTATCCCGGCAAGAATTGTGGCAACAATCAGCCCTTTTTCTCCATATTGCTGTATAATGCCATACACAATCACAATAAATGCACCTGTCGGCCCACCTATCTGAACCTTGGTTCCGCCTAAGAAAGAGATGATAAAGCCTGCAATAATAGCAGTGATGATACCTTTTTCAGGAGACACTCCGGAAGCAATACCAAAAGCAATGGCTAAAGGAAGGGCCACTATGCCCACAATTATTCCCGCCATTAAATCGGACATGAAATCTGTCTTGTTGTAGTTTTTTAAAGACTCGAACAGCCTTGGTGTGAAATCAAACGCTTTCATTTACATATAATTTAATTTTTAATATCAAGGTATAAATACGTCATTTATATATCTCATGATGGAGATATCAATTTTAGTGAGCTTTGGCGGTTTTATTTTAAAAACTTATTTGTTTATTCCTTTCAATTATCAGATCATGGCATGCTTTGAGTCAGGCACGGAATGAGGAGATAAAAACCTTTTCACAGAGGTCATATTTTGAGCGTGCAAAGGTAGGAACTTTTTTTTATTCTCATAAACATCATCTATGTTTTTGCTAATAAGGATATTCTAAAAACTTTATGAAACCCTTTATACTGAGTGAAGGATTTGCCTATTTGATTACATTGCTCCAACATTAAATGCCGGAACCCTGATTCTACAGCTAAAGCTCACGATACCACACATCATTGTTGCAGTAATTTAATGCAGTGTTCCTATTAGCCTTATTGCAATCTTTATAAACCACTGTATAATTCCAATTGACCAATTCGTGATTATAATTGACCCACGTTTAATTTTAATTGATGATTTTGAAATTTTCATCAGTCAAAATTTTAAAACACTATAGTATTTTTCACAATATATTATAGTATTTAATTTTAAATACTATAATATATATTTTAACTTACATAAGTATAACAGAAAAATGATTAATAATAATTTTTAAATTGAAGTAAATAATTGTAATAAGAGCAACTAAAAATTAATACTTGTATTTAATACCTTAAAAATTTATTAATTACATCAATACCAGTTGGCTGTTAAACATTTTTTTGTAAATCTATATTGCGCGTGTTAAATTTTAACAATATTATAATATTAAGCGATTGCAAAAACACATTTGAGACAATATACAACTACATTTATTGATAGAAACATTCAATAATCAATGTAGAGTTATAATATTTAATACACACCTTAAATTAATTGCAATGAAGAAAAAACTCGTCATTTTTATATGCTTTGCAATATGTGCTGCATCATCAATTAAAGCTCAATATTATCATATTGACAATTTAAAACTAAACAAGGCTTATGAAGCATTGGTTAAGGCTTCTGAATCAAAAGAGGCAGAAAAAAACTTTTTCAATGCTTTTCCAAATACATGGGGAGAATTTATAGTTACCTATCAGTTTACAAACTTGGATGATGATTTAACTATGTATAATAATTCGTATAATCATATAAATGCATTTGGGAAACTTAAAACTATAGCCGACAGCATCTATTTCAAAAAGCTAATTAATTTATCTATAGGAGCTGAATTTTGGGCTGATGCTCCAAACTATCTTCAATCACTGCTTCATAAAAAGATGACGAGCAATGGTGATGATATAATGAAGAGCTTAAAGACTCTAAGAAAAGGCTATCAGTTGCAGTTTTGGCAGTTCTATTGGTCCAAATCCGTTAAAGACGAAGCAACTGAGCAGGAATATAACGATTTGATAAAAAAATTTATCGATGTTTATCCAAATCAGATTTCCTATATCAAGGATGGATATAAGTATTTCTACAACGGAGTAAACATAGACGGGGGCTATCTTGAGGAATAAAATGGATTATCAGAATTTAAGAAAAGGAGCTGCAGAATATCCTGAAACGTATGGGATATGTAAAGTAATAGTAACATAATAGTAACGTATTAAAATATACACACAAATTACAACTTTAGGGTATCTTGATTAAACACAGTATAAATCTCCATAATAATCATTCATTAATTTAAGAATTACAATATATTTATGAGCGAAGAACTTCAACAGAAACTCCGCACCCAACTTTGGGCAGCAGCAAATAGCCTAAGAGGGAATATGTCAGCCGGCGATTTTATGTATTTCACTTTGGGATTTATTTTTTATAAATACCTATCAGAAAAAATTGAGACATTTTCAGATAAGGCTTTAGAAAATGATGAAATTACATTCAAAGAATTGTGGAATAAAACTGACGATGAAGCAAAGGAGTTGCAGAAAGATGTAAAAAAAGAATGCTTAGATAATATAGGTTATTTCGTTGAACCTCAACACCTATTCTCTTCAATTATTTCTATGGTGAATAATAAAGAGAATGTATTGCCAATCCTTGAACATTCATTAAAACGCATTGAAAACAGCACACTCGGCAATGACAGTGAAGACAATTTTGGCGGACTTTTTTCAGATATCGATTTGGCTTCTCCTAAATTGGGAAAGACTGCTGACGACAAAAACCGACTCATCAGCAACGTTCTTTTGGCTCTCGATGAGATTGACTTCGGAGCCGAAGCCGCTAACCAAATAGATGTGCTTGGAGATGCTTACGAATATATGATTGGTCAGTTTGCTGCAGGAGCCGGCAAAAAAGCAGGAGAATTCTATACTCCTCAGGAAGTTAGCCAGATTTTAGCTGAAATAGTTACAACAGGGCACGAACATCTTCGAAATGTTTATGACCCAACTTGCGGCAGTGGCTCTTTGCTGATTCGAGCAGCTCATATAGGTGATGCTGTTGAAATATTTGGGCAGGAAAAGAACCATACCACCTATAATTTAGCTCGAATGAATATGCTGCTTCACGGCATAAAATTCAGTAACTTTAGAATAGAAAATGGAGATACACTTGAAGCGGATGCTTTTGGTGAAGCTACATTCGATGCCGTCGTTGCTAATCCTCCTTTTTCTGCTGAATGGAGTGCAAGTGAAGAGAAATTCAACAATGATGACCGTTTCAGCAAAGTAGGACGTTTAGCTCCAAGGAAAACTGCCGACTACGCTTTCATTTTGCATATGATTTATCATCTAAATGAAGGAGGAACAATGGCTTGTATAGCTCCACACGGGGTTTTGTTTCGTGGAAATGCAGAAGGGGTAATTCGTAGATTTCTTATTGAGAAGAAAAACTACATTGATGCTATTATTGGACTGCCTGCAAATATATTTTATGGCACAAGTATTCCTACTTGTATTCTTGTAATGAAAAAATGCCGTAAAGAAGACGATAACATTCTTTTTATTGATGCAAGCAAAGAATTCGAAAAGGTAAAAACCCAAAATAAACTTCGCCCGGAACATATAAAAAAACTTATTGAAACATATCGGAATCGTTCTGAAATAGAAAAATATAGTCATTTGGCTTCACTTACAGAGGTTGCAGAGAATGATTACAACCTAAATATTCCTCGTTATGTAGATACTTTTGAGGAAGAAGAACCAATAGACTTAAAAGCTGTTATGGCAGCAATAAAGAATTTGGAAGCAAAACGAGCAGAACTTGATGTGGAAATTGAAGGTTATTTGAAAGAATTAGGTTTGATAGAGTAATAAAACTTGATATCGCAAATTGCAATATTCAATTTTAAAATAAAGTTATCACAAATTGTGATTACCATTTTTAGAATATCCATGACTGCAAATTGCGACCTTGAAAGAAAAAAGAACAATTTGAAGTCACAAATTGTGTATTCAAAAGAGGAACAGAAGAAGTATCGTAAATATGAGCGAAAGCAATAATAATATAACAAGTATACAACCAGTCGTAAACAGCGACCAGTTGATAGAACATTCAGTTGAATCCTTAATGGTAAATAATAACAACAATAAAAACCTCTATGTTCCAACTAAGCGAGAGCAGTGCCAAACCTGTTTGAGCAATGCCGAGCGTGCGGAACTTCGCTCGAAGAGCAATGTTCCAAATCTGAGATTCCCAGAGTTCAAGGGAGAGTGGAAAGAATATTCGATTGGGGAGATATGTGAAACAATTACAGATTTTGTTGCTGCTGGAAGTTTTGCTTCTCTTCGTGAAAATATTGTATATTCTGATGTCCCGTTATATGCACAATTGGTACGCATCGTAGATGTAAAGAATGAATTTAGCAATCCAGATTTTGTATATGTTGACAAGAAAGCATTTGATCTCCTCTGGCGAGTCACTCTTGATAAAGAAGCTGTTCTGCTACCCAATATTGGTATAAATATTGGAGAGGCATACTATGTTACTCCAAAAACATTTCCGTATGATAAAAATGTTTTAGGACCAAATGCCATTTTGCTTCGGTCTAAAAATAATTCAACATCTTTCTTTTTTTATAGAGTTAACACCAATGCTTTTGCAAAAGCATTGGTTAAAATAGTTGGAGCAAGTAGGCAATTAAAATTTAATAAAACTGAACTTAAAACAATTCAGCTGTTCTATCCGGCATTAGCCGAACAGAATAGAATCGCAAAGCTTTTGTTCTTGCTTGACGAGCGCATCGCTACCCAAAACAAAATCATTGAGAAGCTGCAATCCTTAATCAAAGGACTTAACCACCTCCTACTAAATCCAGGAAAAGATTGGACGATCTATGAATTAAACGATTTAGCCAAAATTAAATGTGGCTATTCTGGAAGTCAGGTTAGCGGTCCAACACCTTACAAGGTCTCACGCATAGAAACAATTAGCAAACATTGCATCGATATGCTACGTATTGGTTACGTACAAGAAATCAATGAAAGCTATAAGTTAAACATTGGCGATATACTATTTAGTAACATCAATAGCGTTCAGTATATAGGCAATACAGCTTATATAGATAAAGATTACGGACTTTATCATGGTATGAACCTTTTACGAATAATACCTAATATAGATGTAATAAAACCTTATTTTCTTCATTTGCTTCTCTGTACGGATAAGGCAATAAACCATTTCCAAACTATATGCAATAAAGCTGTCTCACAAGCAAGCATCAATCAAACAGCCTTAGGGAAGAGTCAATTTTCAATACCTTCAATATCCGTTCAACAGGAAATCTGTTGTATATTTGAACTTATAGAAAGAAAAATAAAAAATGAGTTGCAATACATTGATAATCTTAAACGGCAAAAGGAATATTTGCTTCGACAATTGTTTATATAAACATCTGCTGCAACAAATATTGCTTTTGAATCAAGTTTAAAAGTCAGATAATCTATTCTATATAAAGTTTATCTTCTAATTTCATTAAAGTTCTTGCAATACGATTCTTGCAGCTATTAGCAACATCGTAAGCAAGTCCTTTGATTAAGGATTGCAGCTTCTCAATGATTTTGTTTTGGGTAGCGATGCGCTCGTCAAGCAAAGATAGAAGCCTAACGATTTTCTTTTGCTCATCCAACTTAGGATTGTAAGTAATAATGCCTTTCAAATGTTCCCCATAAAGATGTACAACAGAAACACCCTGAGCTACTTTTGCTATATCATATTTACGCTTACCATTTAATTGGTAACTCATAAAAGAGCCATCATAGTAGTTTAATCGTATTATATTTAAGTCTCCTCCCAAAAGAATGTTGTCTAATGAAACACATCTAGCGGAAGCAATATCAACGGCAGTTTCGCCAGAACATGGTATAATAACATCATTAGCTTTGCTCCTTATAAGCTTATCTGTATGAATATCCGTTTTGCTTAATACTTCATTTATTATTTCTAAATCATACTTAGTATAGAGTTCTCCATATAAGATACATAATTCACCGCTTACAGAAAGTTGATCTTTTGAAATGCCAACTCCCTTTGTAAGCTTGGCAATATCACTCAATTGCTCAGCTTTCCACTCTCCCTTGAACTCTGGGAATCTCAGATTTGGAACATTGCTCTTCGAGCGAAGTTCCGCACGCTCGGCATTGCTCAAACAGGTTTGGCACTGCTCTCGCTTAGTTGGAACATAAGTGATTATATTTCTCTAATTAAATATCACCTAATTTATATTATTATGACAAACAAAACAGTTAGAGAAATTTCGGATGCTTGGAAAATTGAAAAGCGGCCGTATGTAAAGCAATCAACATTTGCAGCATATATGTTGATTCTTGAAAACCACATTAACCCATTCTTTGGAGAGGGCTATGAATTGAGAGAAGAACAGGTTCAAGTATTCGTCTTAAAAAAGTTGAATGCAGGACTAAGTGCAAAAACAATTAAGGACATATTGATTGTACTTAAAATGGTCATGAAATTTGGCGTCAAAAATGAATGGATCAATTATCATGAATGGGATATAAAATATCCTACAGTTCAATCTAATAAGGAGATTGAAGTATTAACAATTAAAAACCATAAGAGAATTCTAAATTTCATTCACGACAACTTCACATTCAAAAATTTAGGTATTTATGTTTGCCTGAGCACCGGCTTAAGAATTGGCGAAATATGTGCTTTAAAGTGGTCTGATATTGATATAAATACAGGCACCATCACTGTTAAACGTACTATTGAGCGAATCTATATTATAGAGGAGGAGAAAAAGTATACACAGCTTGTAATCAACACTCCAAAAACTCAAAATTCTTTTCGTGAGATTCCCATGTGTAAAGAACTTATCTCCATTATAAAGCCATTAAAAAAAATTGTCAATGAAGAGTTCTATATATTGACAAACGAGAATGAAGCTACTGAACCTCGAACCTATCGCAACTATTATAAAAAGCTTATGGAAAAACTCGATATACCTCCATTAAAATTTCATAGTCTTCGTCATTCTTTTGCAACTCGTTGCATCGAAAGCAACTGTGATTATAAAACAGTAAGTGTCATTTTGGGCCATTCAAATATCAGTACAACTCTTAATCTTTATGTTCATCCTAATATGGAGCAAAAAAAGAAGTGTATAAACAAGATGTTAAAATCATTGGGTAAATAAACTGATGAAAGACGATAAGAAAGAACCGGTAAACCAAAAATTCGATGTTTAACTATAATCTACCTTAAAAAATTATTTACATCTACCCATATAATAAAAATGAAATCGCCATAACTCACCGAAAGAGGAGATAACCAACTAAAGATGTATAAATGGCGCATTTGTACCTTAGTGTTAAAAATTAAATTATATACAAATGAACTATATTAATTATATTATATGGGTAGAATTTGTAGTAGAAATCACTTACCACTCTTCTAATATTTTGTAATATGACATTCTATATTTATTTAATCCTGACTCAACAATACATTTTTTTGTCTTGATATTTTTTTCTTCAATTTTTCCGGAACTATTAATATTAAATTGGATATACTTTAAATCTCCTTCTAAATATTTACCCATTTTATCCTTAAGTTTCAATATCTTTCCATTTTTCATTTCTAATGATAAAATATAAGAATCATCTCCACTTTCAAATTTTCCTTGCCAAAAATGTTGGAAACTATATTTACCTATTATTTTTTGGCTAATAATTTCTCCGTTTTTATTGTAAACAATCATAAGACAATCATCAACACCTATTCCAAATTCTGAATAACAATTAGAACAATCAATAGAAACGACAGCAACAATATAGCTATTTAGAGTAAATTTAAAACCATATGTATAAAACACCTCTTTATTAATATCCTGGCAATTTATAATAGTATCATTACATATAAATTCTTCCACATAATGATTTGGAATATTAAAATTAGTTTGAGGATAAGTTTTTTCATCACCTCGTGGAAAATAGACAGGGATAGAATCACTGTTAATTTCCATTGGGATTGTCATCTCCTTAAAATGGTTTATATAATCATCAAACGAATCATTGCTTTCTGCAAAAACAAATGTTGATATTAGAGACAATAAGAATAAAAAGATAAATTTCCCCTTCATAAGTTCATAATATTTAGTTTTGTAACTTTATTAAAAGTATATCTGTCATGAAATTATTTTTGATTATTTATAAAATTACAATTTTTATATAGATAACTAAATAATTTATTCTATTGTTTTTGAGCATTAGCCAATTAATCTTATCATCAGACATCATTTTAATAATAGGTTTTGAATTATACAGTTGTTAATCTCCAATAACTAAACAAATAAACACTCAATAAAATCAAACTAAACACACAATCTAAATATTACAATCTCTTTAAGTTTTACCTATTTGTCAGTTATTTATAACGATTTAAACTTTAAGGATGGAAATAGAAAATTATATTTGCAATGGAAATCTATTTAAAAACATAATAAAATGAAGAAATTACTTTTATCAGTAGTATTATTCTTTTCTATTTCCTTCATAGGATTTGCACAAAGCGGAAAAGCTAAGTATGTATTCTTTTTTATTGGAGATGGAATGGGAATGAATCAAGTACATGGAACAGAAATGTATCTTGGTGAAAAGCAAGGAGCTATCGGAACTGTTGCTCCTTTAACCTTTACTCAATTTCCTTTTACAGGCTATTCAAAAACCTATTCTACTCACAATTCAATTACAGATTCTGCAGCGGGAGGCACAGCCTTGGCTGCTGGTCATAAGACAAAGAATGGCACAATAGGTATGGATTCAGCACACACAACAGCTTTTGAGAGTGTGGCTGAGAAAGCAAAAAAAGCGGGCAAAAAAGTTGGTATTATGACAAGCGTAAGTATTGATCATGCAACACCTGCCTCTTTCTATGCTCATCAACCGTCCCGTTCAATGGCGTATGAAATTGGTAAAGACCTTGCCAAATCTGATTTCGACTTCTTTGCTGCCTCAGACTTTGTATCTCCAAAAGGTACTTCAGGCAAAGAGGAAGATCTTTTCAAAATTGTAAAGAATGCAGGTTATACAGTTGTAAGAGGTGTTGATGAATATAACAAGAAGAGTGCAAAAAGTGATAAGATGATTCTTTTTCAAAAGAATGGCGCTACTACCTCAAATATTCCTTATGCTATCGATAGAAAAGATGGAGATTTGACTCTTACTCAGATAACTCAATCGGCTATTGATTTTATGAAGAAAGATAACAGGGGCTTTTTCATGATGATTGAAGGTGGTCAAATTGATTGGGCAGCTCACTCAAATGATGGAGCAACAGCTTTCGAAGAGGTTATTGATATGGACAATGCCGTTAAAGAAGCTTTCAAGTTCTTTATGGCTCATCCGGATTCTACTCTTATCGTAATTACTGCTGACCATGAAACCGGTGGTTTAGGTCTTGGTAAAAGTGGCTACACTTTAGATTTAAAACAATTTGACAATCAAAAGATTTCCAAAGCTCAGCTTTCTTCAGATATCGTTGCACTTAGCAAAAAGAATAAAGGGAAAGTTTCTTATGATCAAATAAAAGAACTTCTTAAAAAAGAACTTGGTTTCTGGGATAGTGTAAAACTTACTGAAAGCGAGGAAAACGCTCTTGAGAATGAATACAACAATATGGTTTCCAATAGCGCAAAAAAGGTTAAAAGCGAATATTTTGTCGATGAGTCTTTAGCTAATGTTGCAATTGCCATTCTTAACGATAAGGCAAAAATTGGTTGGACTACTTCAGGTCATTCAGGTGCTTATGTTCCTGTGTTTGCAATAGGAGCGGGAGCTGAACAATTTACAGGCTTGCAGGAAAATACTGACATTCCTAAAAAGATTGCTAAAGCCGCAGGTTATTAAAAAAACTTTTTAATAAATACTTATCATAAGCCCTATAACAAACTAAATATTTTAGCTTTGTGTAGGGCTTTTTAATTTATATATACTATGGTCAGAGTTTCCATATTGGTTCCTATCTATAATGTAGAGAGATATCTGGAAAGATGTTTGATTTCTATATTTGAACAGACATATAAAAACATACAATATGTTTTCGTTAATGACTGTTCAACCGACAATAGTGAATCAATATTAACATCTGTCATAAAGAAATATCCTGAAAGGAACAATGATATAACCATTATTTCTCATTCCTCAAACAAAGGGCTTGCCTCATCACGTAAAGATGCATTAAGAAACGTAACCGGTGATTATTTTATTAATGTTGACTCTGACGATTATATAGCTGGAAATGCAGTGGAAATAATTGCAAATAAAGTGGATGCTACACCTTCTGACATTATTGTTTTTAACGGCTATGAAGTAATAGAAAATAAACTAAAGATTTTATCATCGGGTTATATCCCAAACAAAAAAAAATATTTAAGAAAAATCATTTTAAATCAAGCCTCCCCAAGTTTTTGTCTTAAGGCATTTAATACTGAATTCTTCAACAAAAGTAATATTCTGCCGATTGATGGTGTTGATAATGGTGAGGACTTTTCCACAGTAACTCCATTGGTTTATTTAGCAAATAAAATAGATTATATCGATGAGGGTCTTTATTACTACAACAGAGATAATTCGGATTCATATACCCAAAGTCTTAATAAATCGGGAATCAACCAATTATTTATGGCTGCAAAAGCGGTAGAAGTTTTCTTAAAAGAGAGATCAACAGATGAAAATATTGATATTCTTATTGCAGGGATGAAAATAAGGATAAAAAATTATCTCTACAGATGCGAAAACATAAGTTTATACCCATGTATTAATGAGCTTTTCCCTGAAATAAAACAGCATCATACATTTCCTTCATATTTGCCTGAAAAGATACTATCTTCTATGGCAGAGAGAAAGATGTATAATGCCGCTTTAATATATATCAGGCTTACAAAAGCAATAAAATAAATTATGTCGTTTTAAGGATTTTGTTTTTCAATAAACAAATGTAACTTCTTAGTTTCTATTCGTGCAGAGAGCCATTCTTTTAAAGTATTTTGCTCCTTCTCTGAAAATTCCTCTTTGGTATAAATAATAGCTATTGTTACCGGAGAGAGAGAAAGAGAGTCAACTTCATTGAAATATGTTTTTGCTACAGCCAAATCTGTCACTTGAGGGAAAATAACTTTAATTTCAGGTGCTATCTTAACGCCGAGCGAATCAAAACGCTGATATGATTTAAGGCTTTTTTCAAGATTGAAAATCTCACTCCTCTGCCTATCAACAACATCTTGATTGTATTTTAAAAGGTCCTGCATTATTGTGCTGTTTATCGCCTTTTGATCAGAAGCCTCATCAGGAGAATATCCCTGCATAACCTTTAGTTGAACATCTTTTAAGCCGTAAAAACTCATCTTTGAAGCAATAAGATTGATTGAATCCTGTGGCACCGGCTTTCCTATTAGGGTTACTTCAAGGACTTTGTTTTTATCTTTAATCACGATTTGCCTGCTAAGCACCTGTGTAGACTGAAACTCAAACTGCTGGTTAACAAAGTTGTTGACCTGAGTCGTTTGAATATTATCCTTTATTATCTTGTAGGTTATATAGATACTTGGAAGAGCTGTAATTAAAACAAGGAAACTTATGGCCTGCACCAATCTTTTTCTTTTTTTCAAATCTTCTGCGGGCTCTTTTGGTAGTTTTAAAATTAAAACGCCAAGCCAAGTGGCAAAACCTATATAAACGCAATTTATAAGATAAAGATAGAATGCACCAAAAAAGAAATTCCATTGTCCTGTAGCCAAGCCATAACCGCTGGTACATAAAGGGGGCATTAATGCAGTGGCTATTGCAACTCCGGGAATAACATTTCCTTTGTCTTTACTTCCGGTAGCAATGATTCCTGCCATTCCACCAAAAAAGGCTATTAATACATCATAAATTGTAGGAGTTGTTCTTGCCAACAATTCAGAACGGGCCTCGTCTATTGGAGATATTAAAAAATACAGACATGATGTCAACATTCCAAACAATGTTGCAACAACCAAATTCTTAAATGAGCGTGTGATTAAATTTAAATCTTTTACACCAAGTCCAAGTCCAATTCCCATAATAGGTCCCATTAAAGGAGAAATAAGCATTGCACCGATAATTACCGGAGTAGAATTCATGTTTAAGCCTAATGAAGCAACAAATATTGCAAAGATTAAGACCCAAAGATTTGTTCCCTTAAACTCTATACCAGAGGCAATGGCATCATAAGTCTGTTGATTATTTATTTTATCACGATTTAAATCGAGATAGTGTTTTATTGTAATTCTGACTTTTCGGATAATATTTTCTAATTTACTATAATCTTGATTGGGCATTTTTATATAGTATAAATATTAAACATTTTATTAAATTTCTGTATAACTAATATGAGAATCAAGAAATAATATTGTTTCTATAAAACAATGTATATTTCAACAAGGAGAAATATCATTTAGCTAAAAATCAATGACGACATCCTTTAGATGTTAAAGGTATTTTAATATACCAATGTTTTATTGAATAAAAAGATATTAAACATTAAAGCCCAATTTCTTGGACATCTCTTTATATTTATTGTCAGGCATACACATTATTGTATATGCTTTATATTCTCTTCTAAAAGGATAATTGCCTCTTTGTTCCTCAAAAGATGAAGGATCTGTTCTTAGCCTATTGGAATCAAACTCAGGATTATAGCTTTTAAGGATAACTTCATCAAAAATTAAATCGTCAATAGAATTGCCTCGGTTAAAATTATCTGTTTGATTGTTTTCAAGAATTTGTTTGTTAATAATTGAAACATCAATAATCGGGTTTTCAGGCTGTTTAGGCTTTATTGAAGTGGTGTCTATCTCAAAGCCAAAAAACTCTGCGATATTTTTTACAGCCATAATAGTAGCATTTGATTTACCGTCGGCTGAATATCCGGCTATGTGAGGGGTAGTGATAAAAGCTTTTTTTAAAAGTTCTGAATTGATGTCCGGCTCGTTTTCCCAACAATCCACAATTATTTCATCAATAAGATTATTTGAAAAAGCCTCAAGCATTGCCTCTTCATCCACAACCCCGCCTCTTGCAGCATTAATAATAACAGGGTTCCGTTTTAAAGAATTAAAAAAATCTTTTTCAGCTAAATGAAATGTCGGGTACTCTCCATCTCTTGTAATGGGAGTATGAAAAGTAATAATATCTGCTTTCTCAGCAATAGTCTTTAAATCACAAAAATCATTTTTGCCCTCTTGATTAGCACGTGGAGGATCACATTTTAGAATTTTAAGGCCAAGTGAAATACAAGCTTTCTCAACTCTCTTGCCAACATTTCCAACGCCGATAATGCCGATTGTTTTACCATCAAATTGAAAACCTTTTATTTTGTTTAACAAAGCTAATACGCCTATAATATATTGAGCTACTCCATCAGCATTACAGCCTGGAGCATTTTTCCAGGTTATATTGTTTTCATTGCAATATTTTCTGTCAATATGATCAAAACCAATAGTTGCCGTAGCTATCATTTTTACTTTGCTGCCCTCAAGAAGCGATTTATTACAATGAGTTCTTGTTCTAATAATTAGGGCATCAGCATTTTTAACTGCATCTTTATCTATTTCATTTGGAGAAAGATATTCAATATTGGCAAATGGCTCTAAAATGCCCTTTAGAAATGGAATTTTTGAATCAGCAACAATATTTATTTTATTCATATTTCACTTTTTTAAATTATTATCAAAGATGTGCTAATATATCTATTTTGATGAATTAATCAGCAAACCGATATTATTAAAAACAAGTTATTATATGTACAAAAAATTAGAATACAATAACTCATCAAAAAATGAGATACCCAATATAAAATATATAAATGAAACTTTTTAGTAAAAGAATAGTTTAACAATAAATCAAAAAAAGACCAAGTATAAGCAGAATAAAAAAAGACACTATATATATGGCTATAAACGAGTGATAATCACTATTGAATAAATATTTAACAAAGTGTATAACATTAATGAAAAAAGATTACATTTGCGCCACAAAAAATATCATATCTATTTTTGACTATATAAGTTATTACAAATAATATAATTGGGATAATTATATAAGCTGTCAAATTAATAATTATGGATTCTGTAAAAGTCTCGGTTATCATACCTGTTATCAATCAAGAGTCTCATATTGGCGGATGTCTTGATTCTGTTATGGCTCAAACATTAAAGGAAATTGAAATTATTGTCGTTGAAGGCGGCAGTACAGATCATTCTCCTGAAATAATTTGTGAACATATGGATAAAGATAAGAGGATAAAGCTTCTTAATAAAGCCGGAGAAGGATTGTCTTTGGCTCGTGATGCCGGATTAAAAATGGCTAACGGTAAATATGTTTATCATCTTGACGGTGATGATACACTTGAAGTTGATGCTTTGGAGAAACTTTATAATAGGGCGGAAGATACCGCTGCGGATATGGTTGTTCTCAATTTTTGGATTGAGAATGAATACAACAACACAAGAAAGGCATCTCATTCAATACGCTTTGTGCGACTTACCGGAATAGATTTTATAAAAACAATTTACTCTCGCGAGAATTATTGGATGGTTTGGAGCGTTTTTCATTCAAGAGCTCTTTATTCAAATTTTGACATAAAATTTGATGCTGAGTTATTTCTTGGTGAAGACACTCTGCTTACCACACAACTTGCATATTATTCAAAAAAAATAGTAAAGCTTGACAGCGAACCTCTACTTCATCATTTTATAAGGAAAAATCCTGAGGAGAAGAAACTATGTTTTTCTGAAAAGCATTATTTTGATTTAAACACTTACCCTGAACTTATAAGAAACTTTTTAAAAGACAAGCCTGAGTACGATCAATTGGAAGAAAGCGTTGATTGCCTGCAGCTGCAAAGCATAATAAGGAGTTTCCAATATCACTTTTATGACTCTCCATGTGAGAAAAGCCAACAAGCTCTGAGAATCCTAAAAAAATATCCCTCATTAAAGAGTTTGCCTGGAAGAAAAATGAGAAGAGTGTTTCACGCCTTTTCTATTTCTGAACATTTTGGACGCCTTGTTTCAAGATTATTCCTATAGTTTTTTTGCTTACAATTTCTTTCAATGTAATATTATTGTATAATTTAGGGTTATAGAAAACATTCATTGTGTTTATAACCTTAAAACTATACTTTATGAATAAAACATTGTCAGCGATGATAGCACTATTTTTATTTGGCTGTCAAAGCAATGATATAATAAACATAAAAAAAGAGTTTAAAAATCCTCCAAAAGAATATCGGCCTGTACCTTTTTGGCATATAAATGGACACCTCACAACACAAGGGATAAAAGATCAAATTATAAAGGCAGACACTCTGAATGGATTTGGAGGTGTAACAGTATTGCCTATCTCAGCAGGTGGTCAATATAAAACAGGCATTCCTTGTCCTGGAACTGAACCTCAATATTTAAGCAAAGAGTATTTTGACCGCTATCAGGATATTCTTTCAGTATCCGACAGTATTGGAAGTGAGGTAATTCTATATGATGACATCGATTTTCCAAGTGGTTCTGCCGGAGGAAGACTCCAAAAAGAATTTCCAGACTACACTAGAAAGCATTTAGTTAAGGAGGAGATATACGTGAAAGGTGATAGAGAAAATCATATAAATCTACCTAACATAGATCATGTAAAATGGATGGTAACTTCAGCAATGGATACCATTAGCAATGAAATTGTAAGTCTTACAAATTTAATATCTGATTCAACTATTATATGGGATACTCCAAAAGGTGATTGGAGAGTTATGTTTTTCGGGTATGAACAAAATTCGGGTAAAACTCATAATTATCTTGTTGATTATATGGATACAGTGGCTGTCAACAAGCTTATAGAGATGACCTATGATGAATATGGAAAGCGGTATAATAAGTATTTTGGCAATGTAATAACAAAGAGCTTTTTTGATGATGTAGGTTTTGTACATGACGAAGAAACTTGGACTCCCGAAATTACATCAATATTTCAAAAGAAATACAATAGAGATCCTGCCTTATATTACCCTGCTCTATACTATGACATCGGAGAAGAAACTCTGGCTGCAAGAGTAGCTTTCTTTGATATCAGATCTGAATTAATGGCAGAAGGATATGTAAGGAAAGTCTCCGAATGGGCTTGGAGGAATAATCTAATGAGCATGGGGCATCCGCCTGAAAATTATAGTCCTAATTCAGTTGTGGCAAATGGAGATATTTTGAAATATTATCGTCATATCCAGATACCTCTTTTAGATGCAATATTTTCTTATGATAGAGGGAAGCATGGATTTAAACAAATTTGTTCGGCTGCCGATAGAGATGACAAGCCTATAGTTGGAGGCGAACTTTGTGGAGCATTTAATTATGACATGGATTCTCTGACTCTCTATAGAGTTGCTATGGATGCCTTTGCAAGAGGTGTTAATTTTGTTGTACCTCATGGAATGTGGTATGATACAGATAGCAATAAAGTAAAAATACCGCCTCTTATTTGGAATGAAAACCCAAGACTTCGGGAATCTCTTCCTAATTACAGCTCATTTGTTGGAAGAAGCTGTATGCTTCTTCAAGGTGGACTGAGAATTGTTGATATAGCTGTATTATGGCCAATTAATGCAATTGAAGCAGAAAGCTACATCAATAGAGATAAGAATTCAGGGCTTCCGGTAGCTAACTGGCTTCCTGAAGGTGTGAACCATTTAAAAATAAGCGATATACTTACAAATGAAATAAGAGAAGATTTTACTTATATCCATCCAGAAGATTTATCTAACGGCAAAATATCTATTGATGGGAATAACCTTAGATTGAACAATAATGTTAATGTTCAAAATTACAAGCTATTAATTCTACCGGGAGGTGAAGTTATTTCCGCCGATGCTTTAAAGAAGGTTTGTGAATATCTTAAAAATGGAGGTAAGGTTATTTCTGTTGGTGCTCTTCCAAGGAAGTCTTCTGAGTTTGACAGAGATAAAGAAATAGCTGAATTAATGAATGAAATAAATAATCAATATTTAGGAAAAAATTTCATTTATTTAAATAATGCCGAGAGCAACAGTTTGGAAGAAGCCATCAATAATCTTGGTATATGTCAGGATGTTATTTTTAATAAAGATAAGATACCAAGCTCCTCCGTTGGATTTTTAAATTATCTGCATAAGGCGAACTTTGGAAAGGAAATATATTACTTTTCTAACACTCAAGATTGCAATATTTCAACACAAATATTTCTTAAAGGCAAATACAAGAATCTCGAGTGGTGGAATCCTCACAAAGGGAATATAACAAAAATCAGAAAAACAGATGAGACTGATATTAATGGTGAGAAATACACACAATTGGATTTAAACCTTCAAAAAGTTTCTTCAATTTTTATAGTTGGCGACAAAGTAACAGAGTAGAAATTCTGATATAATTTTATTGTAAAATACAAAGAACTTTTAAAAAGCTTCATTCGCTTTCGAAACATTGTATCTTTGTAGAAGATAAGCGGCGCCTCATCAAACGCATTTTTAAAGCTTGCCATTTAAAATGCTTATTGAGTTCGGCTTGCATTATCTTTGTAGAAGATAAGCGGCGCCTCATCAAACGCACTTTTAAAGCTTACCCTTTAAAATGCTTATTGAGTTCGGCTTGCATTATCTTTGTATAGGATAAGAAACTTTTTTGTATCTATCTGACTGATAGATTGTAGTTGAGAAGTAATAAGTTGTTGGTAACGATTTGGTAACAATGTAACTACACTGATTTTCTGTATTTTGCATCTCTTCAAACAACTTCTGCACAAATATAGTATTTTATTGTTATCCGGGCAAATGTTATGAATGATTATAACGCTTGCTCATATTTTCCACAATCTTTCTAATTTGTTCTCTAAACCATATTGGAGAAATCACTTCAATTTCATTTCCGTGAGATAATATTTCTTGTTGAAAATCATAGGTCGGGTGTAACAGATATTCAAAAATTGAATATTCCTCAGTCGTTTCTATTTCATGCTGTGAGTGATGTAAAGGTAATGTACTTATGTACTTACACTTATTGCCATGAATTTCGTTCTAAATATCGTCAAATAGAACGACAAATTAAATCCGGACATTCTGCAGTTGATTTTGAGAATAACATTAAAGAACTTGGAGCCCAATTAGTAGATTTGCTACGAAAAGAGAATCTTTTATTAATGGGAAATCCATTAGGCATAGAGTTTAGTAATGGATTTTATTATGCATTATCCAATACTCCTGAAGTTGGATGGCATTATGATTGGGAACAGAAATACAAAACTATATGAAAGAAGTATATTACATATATAACAATGAAGCTATAGCTAGTTGTATCTTATTAGCATATTTACAAAATGTAAAATCAATCAATACGGCACAATCGTGCTTGATACTCCCATTTCTGTTAGATGATAGAACTGTAACGTATTTAACAAATATACAGAACGATGATTATAAGTTAGAGTGTATAGTCAACAATAGGCCAAAATTATTTGCTTATTTTAACAAAAGATATTTATCCTTATTGCCAATTACTATTAACTCAATACTCTTTCTAAATAAAAATAAACAGATTGGGATTTCGTCTAATAATATTTTTACAATTTCTGATTTTATTTATGATGAGGCCGATATGGGTAATAGGTTTGAAAGAATTAAAAAAGTAATTCCATTTTTGGCATCCATTCTCAATAAATATTCAACTAGTCAACTTTACAAAATTTTAAAAGTTCAATTATGAAGTTTATTATACATGAAATCAAACTATGGTTTAAGGGTGGCAATAACATTTCTAAAAGTTATGAATTATTGCCCAATAAAGTCAATGTTGTTACTGGAGATGCGACTACTGGTAAAACCAGTTTTTGGAGTATTATAGATTATTGTCTAATGGCTAACAAGACAAATATAGCCAATAGCATTAATGAAAAAGTTGCATGGTATGGTATCCGATTTACTATAAATGAAAATGAAATATCTATCGCAAGAAAAGCGACTCAAAAAGAAACAGTATCTTCTGAAGTCTACTTCGGATATGGTGTATTACCAAGTTTTCCACAGGCAAATATTGAAATAGCGCAAGTAAAATCAATATTGGATCAAGAATTCGGAATAACAGACGAATTAAGGTTCCCATATGGTAAAGATTTAGGCAAAGTACCATTCAATTTGTCATACAGACACTTTCTGTTATTTAATTCATTAACTGAAAATATTATAGGAACATCTAACACATATTTTGACACCCCGTTTTATGGGAAAGAAGAATATGATAAAGCTTTGACTCATATTTTTGATTTGGTTATTGGTGTTAACGATATGGAGAACTCAAAAGCCAAAGAAAGAATTAAACAAATTGATGACGAAATAAAGAAAATATATTCGCGTGAAAAGAGAAAAAGCCAAGCTGAAAAAGCTTTTGCAAAAGGCATTTATGCCCTCATTGAGAAATTGAAAAAATATGAATTTATCGAGTATTCATTCGAAATAAATTCATTAGATGATGCTATATTAATCATTAAAGAGCTTATTGTAAATTCAAAAAAAACAGCAAATAATTCAACTTTGTTTGAAGAGATTGACAGATTGAACAAACGTCGTTTAGAAATTAATATGCAATTATCTGCAGTTGACAGATATAAAAAAGAGTATGAATCTTATAAAAGGAATCTCGAAAAAAGTGCGGATAGCCTAAAACCAATAGAATATCTAAATAAAAATTTGTCAGATCAACTGATAGAATCATATGAGACAAAGACCTTTGTTGATAGTTTGGAGTGTTCGTTGAGAACTATTCAAAGAGAACTTTCTAAGCAGAGACTTAAACCTTTGAGAACAACTATAGATGTGGAGAGTTTACAAAAAGAGTTATCTGATGTGGAATGTAGAATTAATAAACTAAATTCTATACAACAAGTTTATCGTACAGAAGGGGAAAAGTATATCATTATAGGAGAGGTTAAAAATGCTTATGAAAGTTTACAGAAGAAAGAATATTTTGAACCAATAGATGGAGTTCTTCTAAATCAGCTAAATGATGAAAAAGCTAATCTAGAGCATAATTTGAAAAACATTGATGAAGTAAAATATATAATGAAAAATTCACTTAATAAATGTATACAGCGGATTTACGATAGATTAGAGTCACTGCCAGCATATAAAAATAGTCAAACTCAGTTCAATGATACCGATATGATTTTACAATTGGTACCTGAAGGACAGTTATTCCCACTTGAGAATGTAGGTAGCAAATCAAACTATATGTTTATGCATTTATGTTTTTATCTGGGATTGCATGAGCATATGATAAATGTAGGACAAGTACACGTCCCTCGATTTCTATTTATAGACCAGCCAAGTATCCCATATTATACAGGTTCAAGCAATGAAAAAACAGGAAATGATGATAAGAAGAAACTGCTAGATGCTTTCTCTCTCATTGATTCATTTATTAGTTATATCATAAATGAGAAAAAAGTAACATTCCAGATATTTATGGTGGAGCATGCTCCTAAAGAATATTGGAATGAAAACAATCTGCTTAATTTTCATACTGTTGATGAATTTATAAATGGAGATGGTTTAATCCCTAGTGATATATACAATGAATAAGATAAATAATTTAACATTAGGCAGGCATGATAAATTTATTGTGCATTTTGTTGGTAACAAAACCAATGGAAATGGTGTTCAATTTTCGAATGCTTTAACCCAGTGTAAGGATATAGAAGCACATATCAAGAATTTAATAGACAACAACTTCAAGTTAGAAGACTTGTATGGTTTCTATTTTACACCTCAATTGGAACTAAATCCGATATTTAACTTTGTCAGTTTAATTTTTGAAACTACAAATGAATTTGTAGAACAATCACAAAATTGTGCTAGATATCTGTATGACAAAAGTATTCACCCACAAATAAAATCAGGGGAGTTGTGTTTCTCGTATTTTAGAGATTGTGTATTTAATGGTAAGACCATAGATTGTATTAGCATATTTAAATCTGAGAACAAAGACACCTTTTTGAAAATACACTCTCGAGGGAATATCTTTGAAATAGAGAGTGAAAGTGGTATTAACATTAATAAGTTGGATAAGGGTTGTTTAATTTTCAATATTGAAAAAGAAAACGGCTATGTAGTTGCAATTGTAGATAATACGAATAAGGGAACTGAGGCGAAGTATTGGACAGATGACTTTTTACATGTACGCCCTCGAAAAGATAGTTTCAATCAAACCCAAAATATGTTGTCTCTATGCAAAAGTTTTGTTTCTCAATTGCCAAATGAAAATGGTAAGATTGAGAAAGCAACATATATGAACAGAAGTGTTAAAGCATTGAAAGAAGAATCTGTTAATGTAGATGCCTTTGCGGAACAAGTCTTTGAAACTCCGAAATTAGTTTCTGAATTTAAGCAATACAAAGAAACTTACCAAAGAGAGCGTGATATGGAAATTGATGATACCTTTGAAACTGTATCAACTGCAATAAAACGCAAGGGCACTGGACAATGACAACAATCAAGCTTGATAAGAACTTTGATATAAACATTCATGGCGGAGAGCAATATATTGAAAGAGGCTATGATGAGAAGCGAAAGATGTATTACTATCAGTTGTTTTTTAAAGAAGAAAAATAAATATAATGACTACAGAAACCCAAAACATAGAATTCAAAGAAAGTTGGCGAGACGAGTAT
>JAUNSR010000063.1 GCA_030539115.1 Bacteroidales bacterium | reverse complement strand
CAACTATTTGAAGTAATAAGATTAAGAATAGTCAACCTAAATCAGGATAGCACAGATGATTGTTATTATAAAATAAACAAATAACTAAAAAATTACATATAATCCTCTATAATGTGATAAATAAGAATTGAACAAAAGTGCAAAAAATAGTATCACTAAAAAAAACTTCAAACAAAATAACATGAGTGATACTAAGAAAAAATATATAACCTTCGCAGGCAGTCTAATAAATTATTCAGCTCAAGACAGGAATGAAATTTCACTCTTAAAAGATAAGCTGTTTGAATTAATAACAAATCCCCATTAATATGGTTCGCCAGAAAAGAATAAAATATTCCAGTTTTTAAAGGAAGCTTTTAATTATTTTTTCAATGTAGTATTTTAAATATATGATTAAAATAATATTATTAATTAAATAGCCATAACTATTCTTTTAGTTAGTAATCGTGTTTTAATTATGATAAAGGATAAAGAAGTCATGATATTAAGATTAAATTTTTGTATGGTTATAAAAGTGCTGTTCAAAGTGAATGTTATGGAGTCTATGATTAATTAAAGAAATGGTCTAAATAAGAGCAATTTGTATGAATCCAATAATAATTTTTTTTCAGATTTGCATCCATAAAATTGTAAAAAGGAATGAATCTTAATTGACTATAAATAAAAGGATAAAAGCCATAAACTTCCAAAATAAGTTTATGGCTTTTGATTATAACATATTTTCAAACGTTTTTTATCGGATGCTTAAACAATACACAGAACAAATATTATAATCTTTGAGTGATTCATTATTTCTTAACATTAAAAATAAAAAGAATAGGATTGTCTGTATCTTTGAAACCGGCGTTCAAAATTTTACTGTATTCTTCAGCAAATCTCTTGTCTTTACAAGTATTCTTGTTAAAAGTGTCTTTATAGTACTGTGGCATTATAGCCTCCATTGTGTAAATTATCTTGTCTTCCTGAATATCTCCTGGAGCTCCTAATTGAATGGAAAAATTATCCCATTCTGGAATAACCATTATGGTTGATATAGATTTGACTTCTTTTGCTGTTTTGTCATACACTATCATATCAGCTCCTGATGACATTAAAACGAGGTATCTCGTTGTTTCCATGATTTTTGTTACACCGGTGAAATAGTCGTTTTTTATAGCATATTCCAGAGCGGTTCTTCCATCTCCTTCTGCCAATTCTTTGGATATTTTCCTTTTTGTAAATTCGACAAAATATTTCGGCGCAATTTTCTGATCCGGACTTACTGAATATATAGAGTCAATTGAACTGTAAATAACTAAAGCTCTATTTTGAAAAAGTGAATAATAGTTTTCTAATCCCCAACCTCTATTGATTTCATCATTTGACTCAAAAGGCAAAAATTTATCGAGTTTTCCTTTTTCATCTAATGTAAATAAGTGATATTTTCCTTGATCACTTCTACCCCAACCATTTATTAAATAATATTTATTTTCATCAAACGTAAAAAAAGTATAAGCCCAACTTCCATTTAGTGAAATGTCCTTAACGAACTCGCCTTCAAAATTATAAAATTTTATTTTTTGAATGGCCGGTACCAAAACTCCTATAAAATTATCAGTTACTACAATATCATTTACAACAGGAGGGTATTCTCCGGGACCATTTCCTAATCTCAATACTTTTGAGTAGTATGAACCATCTTTGTTAAATATAAAAGCGGCTTTCTGCACTTCATCATAAACAATAATTTTATCTTTTTTGAGATATACTCTTGTTACATTCCCAATCAGACATGAGTCACTGGTTTCTAAAGGAATTATTTCAAAGTCATCAGTATCTACAAAAAAAGAAGCATCGGCTATTTCCTCATATTTGTCAACGTCTATCTTTATTACTTCAACATCTAAAGGATAATCCTTATTCTTCTTACTGCAACTCAATAATAGGTTGAATTCAAGTATTAAAATAAGCATTAATGTAGTTAAACATTTTTTTTGAACTCTCATAAAATATAATTTGGTGATTAAAGCATAGTATTTCAATAATTACAAAAGTAATAATTATTTAGATATTTTCACATATATTTAATATATTATTAAATACAACAACCATTAATTCAATAATTTAATTTGTTTGAAGATGATTATATTGCATGTTTATAAAAGCAAAAGCCACATACAAATAAATATTGTATGTGGCTTTTATATTTATACAGTGGATAATGATTTTTACAAAATGATATTATTAAAAAATATTCATGCAATATATAAAGCTCAATTCAACTCTGTTTTGAGAATAATCTTTAAGGCCAAGTTTTTCTGATTTAGAAGAGAAATCATATTTTCTACCTATATAAGTAAGGTTGATATGAAGATTGTCGTTTTTAATCGGATAATATTCTATTCCTCCAGAATAACTCCAAACATTATGATAAGAGCCTTTCTTTAGATCTTTTGAATCTTTGTATTTTGATGCGTTATCGAAGATACCCTTAGCAAACAAATTTACTTTTGGAGATATTCTATAGTTTACTCCTAAAACTGCGCCTTTGTAATCAACATTAGTTTCTGTTATTTCATTTAGTTGATCGCCGAAGTTGCGGGAAATAATTCTTTTTCTATCAAGTTCTTCTCTTGAATAAAGCAAGTCAAGATAAGAAGAAAACTTACCAAAATTGGCAGCTGTTCCTAAAGCAAGATAATACATGTTATGCTCTTTTGTTTCGTTTAAAAAAGAGGCAGACCAACGAGTTGAGAACATATCATTAGGACCAAACACTCCATTCCAGTTGATAGTATAAACCAAATCGAGCTTGCTTTGCTCAACACCTTTTGCAACTTTGCCATAAGTTTCTTCAAAAGAGCCTGTACGTGCACTTAAAGCCAGAAGGCGAAGTTCATGTTTTGGTGTAAGGTTATAGCTGAAATCAACACCGGTAAGGAAAGCAAGCATATTCTCATGAATTGTGCTGTATTGATATACGTTAATTGGATTCTCATCAAATTCAAATGTACCATAAGCAGTGCACATTTTCCCTGCAAAAAGTTTAGCTTTATCATTGAATTTAAATCCAACTCCTGCGTAATCTATCTTAGTAGTAAGATTGTCGGCAGAAAAATTGTCCAAGGAAATATCTGTAAGGCGTTGTTGGTAACGATAATAAATAGATTTGTTAAGTTCGCCTTTCATCTCTATTCTTAACTGATCCATCTTGAATCCGGCATTTTCAAACTCCTTGTTATTAATGTCTGTACCCACTGAGCCTTTAGTATGAAGATATAATCTGAATTTGTCTCTGATATCATCTTGATGAATGTGGTGACCAAGCAAAGAATTGTCTGTTTTTATTGAATCATTTGTTTGAGAAAATGAAGATAAAGCTGCAGTAAGTGCAACTGAAAGTGTGAAAAATTTTTTCATAAATAGTACTGCTATAACAATTGGTTTAGGATTTGAAAAATGTGATGGATTATAAGATTTTGTATATATAAAATCTTCTTTTGACAGCAATTTGCTTTAAATTGAATACAAATGTAATAGCAGTGAGTTTTTTATCCTAACATATAAATGTTATGAGAGAGCTCTTTTTTATTAAACAATATTTTCTTTTCTTATCAATACATTATTTTATAATAACTTAAAATGGCAATTCTTTATGAAAAATATGATAATAAGAAATTAGTATCATATAACTCAAATGGATTGTTTTATTAATGTTTTTCCAAAGTTGCTTATACAAACATTGCATGTCCTATCACCAAGACATGCAATGTTTTCTATTAATAACAAAATATTTTTAAAAGTCCTTACCTTCAAAAGATGCTCCGGAAGAAACGGCTTTATTTTGTTCTTTAGCTCCCGACAAATTAAACAGATAGGTTACGGACAGAGCAAAATTCGGATATTTAGGCTTTATTTTGGTTATAAAGTTTAAAGAACTGTTGCTTCTGGTATTGTAATATCTTGCAGTTTTAAAAATGTCATGGGCTACAAGAGAGAGAGAAAGTTTATTATTTAAAAGCTGCTTCTTAAATGCCAAGTCAAAATAACAATATGCCTTTTCTTTGCCTTGAGTCAGTATGGAAGGCCCAACTAAATTTGCATCAAATTGCATTTTTGCAGTTTTTGTAAGTTTAAAATTATTAATCATAGATACGGCATAGGAGGTATTTGAGGCATTAGAACATCCTACATAGTTGCTTTTGAATTTATAATGGTAGAGATCTGCATTAAAAGTAATATCCCAACAATTTAAAGGCTTTGTCTTTGCACTTGCCTCCAATCCTAAAGATGAATCATTTCCTGCATTAATTAAAGAATCAAGAGTCACACCTGGTTCATAGGCTATTCTAATTCTATCTGTAACATCTTTTCTATCTCTATAATAGGCTGTTAAATTAAATGTATTACCTTTTTCAGAAACCCATCTATATCCTAATTCAAAAGAGTGGATGTATTCAGGTCTGATATCAGGATTGCCAATTTTTTTTGTATAATAATCTTCATAGGTAATATAAGGTTCCAACTGCCAAATACCGGGTCTGTTTGTTCTATATGAATAGCCAAAAGAAAGAATATGATTGGATGAAAGATTATATCCCAAATGCAATGACGGGAAAATATTAAATCTTTTAATATTTCTATTTGCACCAGGCACTGAAATATATAATCTATCTAATGTATAATCACCTCTTAACCCACCATTTACTTCAAAATTTCCATATTTTCCATTATACATTGAATATAGGCTGTGAATTTGTCTTCTATAATAGAAAGGAGCACGCAAATCATCCTGCCAAATAAAATCCACCTCCTGTCTATCCCAATATTTAATATTGTAGTCTCCTATTTCACTGTAGGATGTAAATTGATAACCTGATTCTAAAAAATTATTTTTATCAAAATAGAGTTCATAAATCATATTGCCATCAAAATCCCAGTGATATTCATCTTCATATCCTCGGGTTCCTTCAAACCTTTTGCCTGATTCTTCAAAAAGATTGCTCTCTGTATACTCTAAAGCATACCAATCATGTCTTAAACGGCCGTTGATTGAGAATTTATCTCCTCTGTCATTTATTTTATAGGTATATTCAGTATATAGTTGTCCTAATTTTTTCTCATTGCAATATCTGTCATGGCTGTCATAGACATTATCATTAAGAATTTCGTCATTAAAAGTACGGTGTTCATAATAACTCATATCGCCACCTCTTTTATTTTTAGCATCTCCGGCTTGAAGTTCAATAAGAAGATGATGAGGATTATAATTATACTCCCAACCTAAGTTTCCAATATAGGAGACTTTATTGCTGTGTCTTGTGCCATCGGCTATAGAAGTTGTGTTATAGTTGTCAATGATTGTATTTTTAATTTGGTAAAAATCACTTTTGCTTTTAACCTCTGAGCCGTCAAACCCCCAAAAGAATCTTGAATTTTTCTTCTGGTAATTAAACAAAACATCAGTATTCCAACCTCCCAACGTAGTTGCGGCAACATTTATAATTCCACTAAAGCCTTTGCTTTTATTCTGCTTTGTCTTAATATTTATAATGCCGACATCACCATCAGATTTATACTTTGCAGATGGAGTTGTAATAATTTCAATATCTTCAATATTTGCTGCTGAGATTTGTTGCAAAGCCTGAGTACCTGAAAGAGGGCTCTGCTTACCGTCGATATAAACTAAAAAGCCTGCGCTTCCTCTAAAAGAGATTTCTCCATCAGCATCGATTCTAAAAGATGGAGAAGAGGTAAGTACATCAACAGCAGTTCCTCCTGAAGCTACCAAAGAGGCATCAGCATTAATGGTTTTTCTATCAATCTTGTAAACTACTTTAGACTTATCGGCGGTCACAGAAACTTCTTGTAATGAAGTTTCCTCTTGATTAAGAAAAATATTTGGCAGAACTTTATTCTCAGATTCTTTTAATTCAATTAGATTGGATTTAAAATCTTCATAACCAAGGAGTTTTACCGTTACATAATAAAAGCCTTTGTTTAATTTGTCAATTGTAAAATTTCCATTAAATATTTGGGTTGAATTTATTATGTTATTTAAAGTATCGTTGATGATAACATCAGCAAAATCTATAGGATTATTAGTTTTTGAATCATAAACAACTGAAGAAATTGAAGCATCTTTACGGTCATTAATTATTGTAATACTATATATATCAAATATGAATAATGATAGAAAGGAGATTATAAAAGTGTTTTTTTTCATTGGTAAATATTTGAATAATGAATTTAAGGTGCACATGCACCATTTAAATAAGCTTGTGATTTATAATGGTTATTATTTATGGTTTATTTGACCGATATTAATAAAAAGGTCAAAGATATGGCTTATTTGTAAAGTTTTATAGTTTTATCAAATTTATAATAAGATAACCTTAAATCACTACTAAAGTTTACTGATTACTGATATCGTCTTTCTTATTATTTCATTTGTATATAATTTAATTTTTAACACGAAAGTACAAATTCACCTTTTATATACCTTTTATTGGGATTCTCATCTTTAGGTGAGTTATGGCAATTTCATTAATATTAATATTAATTTAACTATATCTCTAAGAAGCATCATTGAAAAAAGGATATATATTCCCAATTCAAATACGAAATATTTTATCTTTTCAGTTGAACGATAGTCAAGAAGATTTTTCATTAAATCAAACAGTTCATTTCTTAACAATGTAAATTCACTTTTATCCTGAGCTGAACAATCTATTGGACTACATTTGAAGGTTATATATTTTCTTTTAAGATCACACATGTTTGTATGCTTTGAGTTTTATAAATGATACTATTCTTTTTCATTTTTGTTCAATTGCTATTCAGGGAAAACTCAGTAAAAAAATATTTTTTGAGCATCAATTTCTTTGAAAAATATTAGATAAAATGCTGATAATATGTTATGTTATTTAATTTACATAAGTCTTTATTGTTTAGTATCTTTAATACAAATTTAAAGTACTAAAAACATGAATATTATTTAAAAAATCAAGATTGCAATTAAGAAAGAGGTCATGTTTAAGCTGTTTCGCCATGTCGTAAACTCGGATAAAAAATAAAAAGAATACGAGTTTATGATGTTTATATAATTATTTTCATAGACATTTCTGCTATTATTTGTAGAGTGAAAACATGGAATGATCTGGAGTTTTTGACCAAGATAAAAGAAAATTTATAGAAAGAATTATTTCAAAATTATGTAAAAGTCCGCATATCATGACTTCTTTAACCGATTTTTTTAAAGTCTTGATCTTATTAAAGTTGAAGGGAACTTCAGATAATGGATACATGATATTATGCAAGGTTTGAAATACCATGGACATATTACAATCGATAGTAAAACAATTCAAAGGCTTATGAAACTTTATTGGAAAAACAGAACCGAAAAAACAATTCAACTATAAAAGCAACCTCTACTCGCCAGTGAGACATTCCCGGTTAAGTACATATTATTTCTATCTTATGACTGCTTGATTTACGTTGGATGTCTCGGACAACTATAGGGCTTTGTTTTGTTTAGCAAACTCATCCACATTCTTAAGCCTCTACATCAAGTTTTTGTGCGTCAGACAATATGTTTGTCACTGGCTTCTTTCAGAGTCCTCCTCACGATACCCCCCCTTTGCCATTAGCTGTATGCTTCCCATTGTCAGGATACATTTGGGACTTGCACCAGTTAGAATCTGTTCGTTCTGGGCAAACTAAAAAAAAGAGTTTAATTCTTCGGTTTTTTATTTCATTGTCGTCAGATTTCGGATGGATAGGAATGAAAACAGATATTTAAGCCTATATATTTGATTATTTCTGATCCCGTTACTCAGATAATTCAAAATATTAGATTCTCAGGATGTTTAGAATTTAAAATTATCATTCTGAATAATAATTTTTAATATGGAGGCTTATGAATTACTAAAACTGTGTTTAGGTAAGTATAGGTATATTATAATTATAGGAAATGTAATGGTTTAGTTATACCTATAAAAATAGCTATATTTATAAACGCAAAAATCCCCGTTGATTTCTCAACGAGGACTTTCTCTCTTAAAACGGCGATTACCTACTC
>JAUNSR010000026.1 GCA_030539115.1 Bacteroidales bacterium | reverse complement strand
TCGAAAAATCAATTTTCATCAGTCATTTTTAGTTTTCATAAATGACATTAATTTTTTTGATAGCTGAAATCATTAAATAGCAAAACATAATTTATTGATAAATGATTAAAAAGGCGTGGCATCAATTCTATATTTCATTGTCGGTGAAAAAATCCATTTTAGAATATTCTTTCTAAATATAGCAATTAATTATGGTTTTGTTTTATCTTGATTTTTAGAAAGTTTGATATAGTATTTGCACCACCGGGTTAATCCGCATTCATTACATTTAGGTTTTCTTGCAACACAAACATATCTTCCATGCAGAATCAACCAATGATGGGCTGTGGAGACAAATTCAGTCGGAATATATTTAAGCAATTCTTTTTCTGTTTCCAAAGGAGTCTTTGAATTGTTTGTAAGTCCAATTCTGTTTGATACTCTAAAAACATGAGTGTCTACTGCCATTGCCGCTTTGTTAAAGACAACAGATGCAATTACATTTGCGGTTTTTCTTCCGACTCCTGGCATTTTCTGTAAATCATTAATATCATCAGGAACCTGACCGTTAAAATCTTCAACAAGCATTTTAGCCATACCTGCCAGATGTTTGGATTTATTGTTTGGAAAAGAAACCGACTTAATGTATTCAAAAATTTCCTCCACAGGAGCTTGAGCTAATTTGAAAGGAGTAGGAAACATTTTGAATAATTCGGGAGTTACCATATTCACCCGTTTGTCTGTGCATTGGGCGGAAAGAATCACTGCAACAAGCAGTTCGTATGGATTGTGATAATGTAATTCCGTCTCAGGGTTTGGTATGTTTTCTTTAAACCATGAAATAATTCCTTCAAATCTATCTTTTTTTCTCATCTGTCATTGATATTGTTTTTGTTAAACAAATTGTTCACAGGCGCATCATTTTCTAAACTTTGTAACGAGCCCATCCTCAAAGAAAACCATTGTTCCATTATTGTAATTCCATTGTTCCTTTAATCCTGAATAAGTAGGAATTCTTTTTATTTCATTTGGCTTGCCAATAGAGAGCTTTATCTCATTCTGATTCATACCATTTGCTAAATCTCCCGAAGTGATAAGAGCCCACTTTTCATCATTTATATCCTTATACTTGATTCTTGGATCAGAAAATGAAAAGGTCTTTGGAAATGTCAGCCGGCTTGTTGAGTTAATTGTCCCGGAAAGCATTGTGTAAATAAAGAATGTCTCACCTTTTTCGTCTTTAAAGTAGATTTTTACAGGATTTGTTTCATTGCCGGGCTTCACTGATTCAACAATAACCGGAACAAACTTCTTTGCATTTAAAAGGTTTGAATCTGTATCGGTGTTCCAGTTGGAGTTGAGAATATATAATGTTTTGTTTTTTAACAAAGAATCGGCTTTTTCTATCTCATCAAGCCATATAAGGCATGGGATAAGCGGGTTGTAGAGAGTGTCGCTAAACTGCTGCAATGATTTCCCCGTCTTAAAGATGAAGTCCTTGTCATCGGATGTAAAGCAAATATTAATAAATGATTCGCCTCCCCAATCAGTTTCATGCTTAAATTCTTTTAAAACAAATAAAGCGTTTTGATAATTGGTCGTATCATTCAAAATCGGGTTAACAGCTTTAAGAGTGATGTTTATTTCCGGACATGTGTAAAAAAACTTATATCCAGGCTTCCATTTTGATGGAGGGGCAAATTTAAAGTTTTCATTTATAAAGGTCTCCTCCGGAGTTATTGTTGATTTTTTATCTTTATTTTTTTGAGAAAATGAAGAAAACGATGTTGAGAAAAGTATAATAATTAAAATGATATTTTTTATTCTCATTCTATTATAATTAATTAATGAATTACTATGAAAAATGTGGCTTAAAGTTATACATAAGATAAGCTCTAACCATATCATACAAAAATAGAAAATTAAGAGCCTATCAAAAGAAAAATGGATTACTTTTGAGCACTCAAAAATAAGTTTTATAAAAATTCACATTATTAAATAGCTTTTAAAATGTCTATTTATAAGCCTTAAAGGGCTTTGGAAAGCATTGAAGTTTACTTGTAATGCTTATTTTTTTTATGATTGTAGATTAATAAATAATTGTTTTTTATGAGAGGTGTATTTTCAATATTATTGCTTATAGTATCCAATATTTTCATGACATTTGCATGGTATGGTCATCTAAAGCTTCAAGAGGCAAAAGTAACCACTAATTGGCCTCTTTATGCAATAATACTTCTTTCATGGGGGATAGCTTTGGCGGAATATTGCTGTCAGGTTCCTGCCAACCGCTTGGGATTTAGAGAAAACGGGGGACCATTTTCTCTTATGCAGTTGAAAATTATTCAAGAAGTAATAACTCTGATAATATTTGTTCTTTTCTCTCAAGTTTTTTTTAAAGGAGAGACATTCCAGTGGAATCATTTGGCGGCATTTTTATGCCTTATTGCAGCCGTTTATTTTGTTTTTATGAAATAAAACTATATATGCAGTCGAAACTTCAACAAAATATTTTTTCCTAAACCATGAACCCATTATTTGATAGAATGTTATAAAGATAGAATAAGACAAGCTTTATTAGCAGCCTGAATGTTATCTGTGAAAATGCTATTACTGCTGTAATACAAAGCTTTAACAGGTAGTGAATAAATATATGATTAACCTATATGGAAAAATATACTTCTATCAAAGAATCTATCTCCGAGATGAGCGGGGGCGACATTAAACCTTATTATAAAAAAAGGATAATTCCAATAATTTTTATTCTTCTTGGTTTTCCTTTATTGATTTGGGGTATTGTTAAATGGAATATGATAGGATATGAAGAGACATCTTATGCCTTGGTGTTTGGCGGTTTCTTCCTTATTGGCTGGGGGATAGTAAAGCTCTCTTATGATGCTGAGTATTATATGAGCAGTTCGAGCGGTGAGATAGTAAAACCTCATACTTATTATCTAAATCCGGACAGTCAAACTGAAATTGAAGCTTTACTTAATAATGATAAACTAAAGGATGTAATAAGTCATTCCATTAAAAAACGGACTCCTTTAATGCTTGAACTTTGGAATGTCAATTCAAAGAAGCTTGTATATGCTCAGTTGATACATAAAGAAAAATCCAAGAAAAATCCGATATCTTCTGTCCATGTCTCAAAAATGGAGTAATAAAAATATGTAGTGATTAATAATTATTCATTTAATACTTTGTTTATGAAAGGCTTGAAATATGATGAAACTAAAGCAGGAGTAAAAGATATTAATCTTTCCGATATACCCAGGCAGGAACTTGAATATTATGAATATACAAACTGGCTCAAAAAGTATCTTTTAGAGAATCCAAATGAGTCTTTGTTATCTGATGAGGAATTAAAAGAAAAATTCAAGCAACACAAGCAAGATTAGTCTGTTAAAAAATAGATATAAGTCTTAAGTCGTTGGAAAATAGAACATTGTTTGGATCTCTTGTTAAATTAAAGTAAAATTATTTTATTGTATTAGTAAAGTTGGATTTAGCTCAAAATTATTTATAGATTTGTAAGGTATTATAAGCATTGAATTAGTGTGCTAAAGATAAAAAACATATTATTACTGTTTTTATTTTTCATTTCCTTTGGTTGTGAAAACAAGCGGGCGATCCCATACGAAGAGGTCGCTCAAGAGGCTTATAGTATTAATCAGGAGGAAAATGAGAGTTCAAATGACGAATATGTTTTATATTCTTTTCTTGAATCTCAAAATAATGCTTATTTGTCTGTAAGCCATTCTTATAATTTTATTTATAACTACTGGCAAAACAGAAGTAAACAGAATTTTACAAATAACAATGTAATTTTCTCGTCAATACAAAATTCATTCTTTGTTCATTTCGAGCATGTTATTACCAAAGTTAAAACTTGCTCATTCTTTCATCACAAATTTATCTTTTCAATTTGCTGTCTTAGGAATTGATTCTTTCATTCTTTTAAGTGCTTTTCTGTTATAAATGATATGACGGATGCTTCAATGCGCTTAATAGTTAACGTTGTAATAAAAAGAAATAATCAATTTAATATTATAAACAGTAAATTATGGACTCATATAAAAATCTTAAAGATGACATTCTTGAAGTTTCCAAGGGAGATGTAGTGATGAAAAAAAACAATAAAATAATACCGGCCATATCTCTTTTTGCCGGAGTGTTAATAATAATGTACGGCTCTTCATGGAGTTTAAATCTTGGATATAAATCAGTCTCTTATCTTTTCCTTGTTATTGGAGCTGCATTGGCTGTATACGGCTTTTTTAGATTAATATTTGGAAGTACGATATATTATTATGTGCCAACAGGCGCCAAACTTCATAAGAAGGTTTTCTATTTACAGCCGGAAAAGAAAGAGAAGGTTCTTTCATTGCTGGAAGACAAAAACCTGTCAGAGGTGCTTTGTTTTACCACTGATGTAAACTCATCCTTGATGTTCGATTATTGGTACACACCAAAGCATGATGTTATTTTTTGTCAGCTTTGCGAATATAGAGGATTTGAAATAAAGCCTATCACAGAACCTAAATATATAAGATGACACTGTTCATCACAAATATATAATTGTGGAATTTAGTGTGTTGAAAACCTTGCTCTCTTATTTGGGAGTGAGGTTTTGTTTTATAACTAATAAAATATAAATTTGAAGACTTTTAGGTTTTAATATATTAACATTGCAAGGCTTTTAAGAATACTAACATTTATTATTTTTGTTTTTATATATGAATTGGCATTCCAAATATGAAAAATACTAAAGATTCAGATGATTTATACAAAGTGCCAAATTTAAAAAATGAATTGCCGTATTAGAATTTTTATCAGAGAATGCATCTGTCTTAACCTTTCAAGAAATAAAAAAATCAATATGTTAATCTTTATGATATGAATGGAAAATGGATTGTGAAATCTGAGGTGAGCGAAAATAAAGATTTTATTGACGCACTAAATGACCTTTTTGTGAAAATTGCAAAACATAAAAATGTATTAAGAATTGTTCTTTTTGGAAATCCAAATGATAATAATGAATATTTGAATCATTTGAGTATTGCAAATAATCTGCTTTCAAAATATTTTTCTTTAAACGCCCCAATATTAAGTTATGTGGCTCAAAAACCTTTAGGAGGAGTCAGTCTTGCAGCTGAGTTTCATATATTGGATGTTAATGATAAAGTCAGTACAAGCTACCTTTCTTATAACAATACAAAATATATAAGAATTGATGGTGAAAATGAAAGCCAATTAATTTTAGGAGGAATTCAAGCTTCAAATATAGATTTAGATGTAAAAAGTCAAAGTGATGAGGCTTTTGAGACTGTTTATGCAATATTTGAAAAGGAAAACTTTAGGATTAATTCTATAGTAAGACAATGGAATTATCTTGAAAATATTACCGGCATAATAGATAATAAGCAAATATATCAGGAGTTTAATGATTCAAGATCAGAATTTTATTCTAAAGAAAGCTGGGAAAAAGGCTATCCATCCGCTACAGGAATAGGAATGTCAAATGGAGGCATGGTGATAGATATTAATGCTGTAGCAGTTTTAAATGATAGAGTAACTGTAGAGCCAATTGATAATAGACTTCAGATAAGTGCTCATGATTATTCAAAAAATATCTTAGTAGGAGAAAAAAATAAAAATAAAACCACACCAAAATTTGAAAGGGCGAAATGTGTTTATCAAATTAATGAAAAGCCGGAAAATTTTTGCAATGGGAATTTATATATTTCAGGAACTGCTGCTATACGCGGTGAACACAGCATATCAAAAAATGATATTAAAGAACAAACTATAGTCACAATAGAAAATATCAATGAACTTGTCAATGAGAATAATAGATTGTTGAAAAATAGGAATATATCAGAATGTTCAAATCTGTCATATTTAAGAGTCTATATTAAAAATGAACAAGATTATTATTCGGCAAATGAGATATTGAAAAGTATTTTCCCAACGATTGATATTGCTTATGTAAAAGCGGATGTTTGCAGAGATGAACTCCTAATTGAAATTGAGGGCGTTGGAAATATAAATGGAGGCTTGGAATCTTAAAATTAACTTCTCATTTTGAAATTTATAATAGGGGAGAAGTTAAAACTTTAAACTTTAAAAGAAATAGAATCTCCGTATTTTCTTTTAAATGGAGATAGTGCTTTAGTAACTGGATTTGGCTCATATAATGATGAAAATGGCCTAAAATTTACAAATAAAGATGGCGCTTTTGTGGATGTCTTATCATTATAGAATAATTATTTAGAAATTAGATATGTTTTTAGATATTGGAATGTGAATGTAATAGATAATCTTTTGTTATTTTGGCGCAGAATTCATCCAGTGTTAATTTTTTAATCTTATCTCAAATATAGAGTGTAAGAAAATAGCAATATATAATTATGCCTAAAATAAAAAACATCTTATCATCAACTCTAACAACTATAATTTTATTATCAGTTTACGCTTTAATACTTTCGGCAGCTACAATTTTTGAAAAATATTTTGGGACACCGATGACCAATGCGTTTTTCTATAAAAGTCCTATATTAATAATACTTCAATTTTTAATGATTGCAAATTTTGTATTTGTTGTAAAAAAAATGAAGTTGCTAAAGAAGACAAAAAGTGGAATGCTGTTAATTCATTTTTCTTTTATTATTATTCTTACCGGGGCATTTATAACTTTTCTTTTTGGAAAGGATGGTATGATGCATATTAGAGAGGGGGAATGTCAGGATACTTATTTTATTAATTATTCTAACGGAAATGCAGAATCATATAAACTCCCTTTCAGTGTATGTTTAAAGAAATTTACTCTAAATAGATATCCGGGCTCTAACTCTCCATCTTCTTATGAAAGCAGCGTTGAAATAAAAGATGGTGATAATATTGAAAAGACTGTTATCAAGATGAACAGAATATTTTCAAGACACGGGTATAGACTTTATCAATCATCTTATGACAAAGATGAGAGAGGTACCATTCTCTCGGTAAACTATGACCCTATTGGTATGGGAGTCTCTTATTTTGGTTATTTTATTCTTTTAGTCGGGTTTATCACTTCTTTTTTACAAAAAAATGGACGGTTTAGGACGCTGTTAAGAAAATTAAACTCTTATACATCTTTGAAGAGCCTGATTCTTGTCTTGTTTTTTCTCTCTTCGATATCTTCATTTGGGCTATCTGTAGATATGAAAGATTTTGCTCCTTCAAAAGATCATGCTCTTTTATTTTCAGAACTTTCAATTCAGAATGAAAATGGAAGAATTGAACCTTTGAATACTTTTGCTGCTCAGTTTTTAAGAAAAATAGCGAGAAAAAATAATTATCAAGGACTTACTCCGGAACAAGTGTTACTTGGTTTTATAGCTTATCCTGAGCAATGGAATGAGGAGCCTTTAATGAAAGTTGGCAATGATGAATTAAAGAGCTATTTAAAGCTTAAGGAAAAGAAAAAAATCTCTTACAATGACCTTTTTGATGGGACTGGTAATTATAAACTGTCATCCATTTTGGAAGATATATATTCAAAACCTGAGAGTCAAAAGTCCAAGTTTGACAAAGAAGTGTTGAAAATAAATGAAAAGATTAATCTTATATATCTTCTTGAAAATGACGACCTGCTTAAACTTTTCCCAAAGGAAAATGATGGAAATAAAAAATGGTATACAGAAAAAGAAGCTGATGGCTTTTTTGAGGGAAAAGATTCAATGTTTGTCTCTAAAATAATAGTTTGGTATGCTGAGGAATTAAAGAATGGAATAGAATCAAATAACTATACAAAATCTGATGAGATTGTCAACATGATTGCTTCTTATCAAAGGGCAAGAAGTGCAGTAATAATCGATTATGATAGAAGTAAAGCGGAAATAATATATAATAAATTGAATATTTTCTCTTCAATATTTAGAATTTATTTAATAAGTGGATTCCTCCTTCTTGTAGTATCAATGTTAAGGCTATTTAAGGAAACAAAAACAAAAAAATATTTATCATTATTTTTTATAGTAGTTATCCTTTCTTGTTTTGCTTTTCATAGCTATGGAATAGCCCTAAGATGGTATATTTCTCAACAAGCACCATGGTCAAATAGTTATGAAACTATGGTTTATGTTGCTTGGGCTTCGATGTTTTCAGGTCTTTTATTCTTAAATCGCTCTAAAATATGTTTTTCATTATCTTCTATAATGACAGGTCTGCTTCTTTTTGTGGCTAATTTAAATTGGCTTGACCCACAGATAACACCATTGGTTCCTGTTCTTAAATCCTATTGGTTAATGCTTCATGTTTCAGTGATTACTGCTGCTTATGGTTTCTTTGGAACATCTTTTCTTCTTGGAGTTATATATCTTTTTATGGAAATTGTTAAAGACAATAATTCCAAAATCAAGATACAGATGAAAGAACTAACAATAATTAATGAAATGTCTGTTTTAGTAGGAGTTGGTTTGCTTGCGATTGGAATATTTTTTGGAGCTATTTGGGCAAATGAATCATGGGGAAGATATTGGGGATGGGATCCAAAAGAAACTTGGGCTTTAATTACAATGGTTGTATATGCCATATTGATACATCTTAGACTCGTTAAGAAGTTTAATGGGGAGTTTAAGTTCAATGTGTTTTCTGTTTTTGCTGTTCTTACAGTGCTGATGACATTTTTTGGAGTAAATTATTTTCTTTCCGGACTTCATTCTTATGGAAAAACAGATATGCCTCCAATATTGATGCCGATAATTTTATTTTTTGTTTTAATGGCTTTTATTGTCTTTTATATCTCAAATAAAAGAAAAAAGCTAAATATTAGGGACTGAGTTGATTATTCCCATTTATATAATAGAAATATAGAATATTATTTCACATATACAAACAGCTCCATAAGTTCTTGTGACTTATGGAGCTGTTTGTATATGTGAAATGGCTGATAATTGATTTTAATCAGCTTTGTTGTATATCAAAAGAACTCTGCAATGATTAGCCATATATTTAATATTGAGATTCCCAAAGCAATTGCCCAAAGCACCATTTTGCTGAAACTTCTATTTGCATATTTTCCCATAACCTTTTTTGAAGAGGTAAGGTAGACAAGCAGACATACTGTTATAGGTAACTGAAAGCTTAATACAACTTGAGAAAGTATTAATGCTTCCATATTGTTTTTTACAAAGAATATCAATATTGTTGCAGGTATCATTGTTATAAAGACTCCGACTTTAGAGTGTATGTCTTTTATATTGTATGCCTCTGAAAACATTCCTGAAAATATAATGCCTCCCGACATCCCTGCAGTGACGGAAGATGCTATTCCGGCAAAAAGAAAAGCAAGAGCAAAAATAATTGTTGCAAATTTCCCTAAGAATGGTGTAAGCAGCTGACTCGCTTCGGTAATGTCGCTGACATTTTGATTGTTTTTGAAAAAGACAGCTGCTGCAAGAATTATCATTGCCGAGTTTATTATCCAGCCGATACCCATACTGAAGATTGTATCAAGAAATTCATATTTCAATTGCTTTTTAATAACATGTTCTTCTTCTAAATTCCATTGACGGCTTTGAATCACTTCTGAATGAAGATATAGATTGTGTGGCATCACAACAGCTCCGATAACTCCAAGAATAACATATAAAGAGTTTGGTGGAAATGATGGTACAAAGGCATCATGAGCTACAATACCCCAATCGGGATTTACAATTGTCAGCTCAAAAATAAAGGAGAAACCAATTATTGAAACAAATGAAATAATAACTTTCTCAATTTTTGAGTATGCATTGTTAAATGTGAACAGAGAAACTCCAACACACATTATTAATGCCCCCAAAAATACAGGGATTTTAAAAAGTATTTGCAATGCAATTGCTCCTCCCAATAATTCGGCAAAAGTTGTTGATATTGCTGCCAACATAGCCGATGAAAGGATAGGAATCGAAACTTTCTTGTTTAAATGAGAAGTTGCGCTTTCTGACAAACACTTACCGGTTACTATCCCAAGGTGGGCTGCATTATGCTGAAGCAGAATAAGAATTATTGTAGATAGCGTTACAACCCAAAGTAAAGAATATCCAAATTCCGAACCTGCTGAAATATTTGTAGCCCAGTTGCCAGGATCTATAAAACCAACAGTAACAAGTATGCCTGGTCCAATAAATTTTAACAAACCTAATACACCTTTCCCTTGATTATGTCTATGTTTAAGATCTTCTATCCATTTTATCATAATAATGATTTATTTGTTTTAGAAATTATACTTAGACTTTGTGCGTTACATAAGCTGAAGCCTGAGCTTTAGGCATAACAACAATATCATTGATACAAACATGATCGGGAAGATTGACAATATATGCTATTACATCTGCAATATCATCACCATTTAAAGGTGTAAAGCCTTTATAAACATTGTCTGCTTTGTTTTTATCGCCATGAAAACGAACTACAGAGAATTCTGTCTCAACAGCACCAGGACAAATTTGGGAAACTTTAATTCCGTATGGAACCAAATCAAGACGCATACCTTTAGAAATGGCATCGACTGCGTGCTTTGTTGCACAATAAACGACTCCATTTGGATAAACTTCTTTGCCGGCTATAGATCCAAGATTTATGATATGACCCTTTCTGCGCTCAATCATTAATGGCATAATTTGTTTTGAAACATAAAGCAAACCTTTGATATTTGTATCTATCATTTTGTTCCAATCTTCTGTATCTCCATCTTGAAGTGGTTCAAGGCCGGATGCTAAACCTGCATTGTTTATAAGTAAGTCTATATCTTTCCATGTTTCTGGAAGATTGCTTAAATAAGTAATTGTCTGATGTTCGTCTCTTACATCAAAAACAAGGGGAAGTGTTTCTGTATAGAATTTTTCTTTTAATTCATTAACCAGTTTCTTTAATTTATCCTCTCTTCTTCCTGTTATTATTAATCTCCATCCTTCAGAGGCTAATCTTTTAGCACAAGCTTCTCCAATACCGGAAGTTGCTCCGGTGATTATTGCTGTTTTCATATTATTAAAATGTTTTAGTTTCATTTGTATATGATTAATTTTTTACCACTAAGGTACAAATACGCCATTTATATACCTTTTTGTTTGGTATCTCAACTTTAGGTGAGTTACGGCGATTTCATATTTTTATTTATTACAACAAAATTACATATAAGTTCAGGTAAAAAAGATTTAAATTGGACTGAAAATATAGTTATATACACTGTCTATATTATAGAATGGTATAAAAAGACAAAACCTTTTTTGAATGACTTGTAATCATTTCAAAAAAGGTTTTGCGGAAAGCGCTTATACTCAAAATAATGCTACTATAGAGACGGCAAAAAAGTGTAGCGCTTATATTCTAATTACTTTTAAAATCTGAATACAAATTGACCGACAGCTGTATTGTAATTGGTTCGTTTTGCCCTTTCGTCAGTGTAATAATATGCAATTTGAAGCATTATATTTTTGTGCAAATCCCAATTTAAACCAAAGTGATATCTTGTCTGAAGAGAATTCCATTCTTTGTTGTCTCTGTATCCTTCATATTTAATAAAGCCTTTTACATTCTTTACAAAAGGAGTGCCTGCCAAAACATACCATCCGTCAGTCTTTTTGGCTGCATTTTCATTATTTACAATTCCACCGACAGATGATGTATATTCAGACAAAAAGAAGAAGTTTTTAGAATCATATTTAGTTCCAACATTCCATCTTTTCCTATCCACTTCGCTTCCTTTTGGCCCATACTTGCCAAACCAAGCACCACCGCCAATTCTAAAGTCTTTTGTTGGAACAAAATATAAAGAACCTACAATGTCTTTAAAGTTATTATCATCCTTCTTATTAATGCCAACGCCGTTAAAAACTCCAACTTCGTAGTGGAATAGATTCCTTTTATTAGGCTTAATAAAATCTCCTGCAAAAATAATTCCGCCATCTCTATTTCCACCTGAATGTTCTCCCACACGATCAGTAAACCCGGCAAGTTTAGTAGTAATGATGGAATATTCTGCCACACCAATTAAAATAGGAGAGATGGGAGACTCTAAAGAGAAAGGTCTTTTCATTTGTCCTGTTTTTATTGAAAAGGAATCATATTTTTTCCACATCAACCAAGCATCCAATAAGCGTGGATTTCCGGCAAATTCCATTTGAAACCTATAAGAAAAGTCATTAGTTATATTTCCGGAACCAATAAATCTAAAAAAACGAATGTCAAAACCTCCGTAGTTGGTCTTGCTGTCACAAAATATGCCACGCCCCATGACATAACCGCTTATCTTAAGATATTTACTTAACTCATTTTTAACAGCGTCGATAAGTTCTTTATTGCTGTTTGTCTCTTCTTTTTGTGATTCAAGAGAATTGTTGTTGATTGTTGTCTCTTTCCCTGATATATTTGTCAAAGGATTTTTTCCTAAAACGGCAATATCCTCTTTAATATTGGTGATAGTGTCATTGCAAAAATTATTCTCAATTAAATTATCCTCTCCACAAAAGACTCCTTTAAAAGAAATATTGTTTCCATTAATAATATTTCCATTAGGAATCAAAGCTGCATTAAAACTATTTGAATTTGCACCTTCACTAAGTCTTTTTTCTCCGGCACCAAACATCACGCTTGAGCTCAGCATTAAACATAATGCCAAGTAAAAGCTTTTTCTTTTCTTCATTTAATTAATCTTGAAAATTTAGGAACACATACCTTGCAATGAAAGTGCAAATTTATTTCTTTATTTCATTTTAGAAGCATCTTCCATAAAAGTTTTAAGTCCTGATTCTGTTAATGGATGTTTCAATAATCCCAATATCTGTGCTAAAGGAGCTGTTGCAACATCTGCTCCAACTTGCATACATTGTATTAAATGTAAATTATTTCTTATTGAGGCTGCCAAAACAAGAGTTGGAACATTATAATTCTTAAAAATTGCAACAATATCTCCAATAAGGGCTACTCCGTCGTCACCAATATCATCAAGTCTGCCAATAAACGGAGAAACATAAGATGCACCTGCTTTTGCAGCAAGCATTGCTTGTCCGATATTAAAGATTAACGTACAGTTTGTTCTGATACCTTTATCCTTTAAAGCTTTAATTGCCTTAATACCATCTTTGGTGCAAGGAATTTTTACAACAATATTTGATTTTATTGAAGCTAACTCTTCTCCCTCCTTAACCATGTCTTCAAATTTTTCAGAAAAGACTTCGGCGCTAACATCGCCTTCAACCATTTTTGCTATTTGTAGATAATGGTTTCTTATTGCCTCCTTTCCGGAAATTCCTTCTTTAGCCATTAAAGAAGGATTAGTAGTTACACCATCAAGAATACCCAAACTTTCAGCCTCTTTGATTTGATCAAGATTCGCAGTGTCAATAAAAATTTTCATAAGCTTTAATTATTAATTAAAAATTTAAAGAGAAATTTTAATCATAATATAACTATCAGATTATTACAAATTTAGTAAAATAATTAAGGAAATATTACTTCTTTTTTATATAAAGTACAAACTTCCACATGTTAATGACCCATAATTTATACAAACCAAAATCTAAATAGAGTGTCATTTTCTTGAAATACGTGTTTTTTGGTATACATTTGTTCATTATACATCATTTTTGATAGATTTATGAATCATAAAACAGATACTCCTTCATTACTTTTATCAATCGTACCTGTTGTTGCATTAATAGCAATGCTTGTTTTAAATGTTCGTCTTTTTGGTGATTCAGCTTTGGACGGTTCAGTACAAATAGTTTTATTGCTTGCAAGTGCTTTGGTATGTGGCATAACATTGTTTTCAAAAAGAAAAACATGGCTTGACCTCGAGAAAGGAATAATTAACAGCGTCTCAGGTTCAACTTCAGCAATAGTGCTTTTATTATTAATTGGAGCTTTGGCAGGTAGTTGGATGTTAAGCGGAGTAATTCCTGCTATGATGTATTACGGATTGAAATTTATAAATCCGACACTTTTTCTTGCAACATCATGTGTAGCGGCAGCTATAGTTTCTGTAAGTTCAGGAAGTTCCTGGACAACAATAGCTACTATAGGAGTCGGTTTGCTTGGAGTTGGAAAAGCATTAGGGTTTGAAACCGGATGGATTGCAGGAGCGATTATATCAGGAGCCTATTTTGGAGATAAAGTCTCACCTCTTTCTGAAACAACAAATATGGCTTCAAGTTCCGCAGGCTCAGAATTGTTTTCTCATATCAGATATTTAATGATTACTACAATCCCATCATTTATAATAACATTGATTATATATTTGGTTTATGGATTTTTTGGTAATCATGGAGCCGTTGAACACACGGATGAATTAAGCACAGCTTTGGCTACAAGCTATAATCTTTCACCTTTACTATTTATTGTTCCTTTAATAACTGTTATTCTTATTGCCAAAAAAGTTCCTGCTATAATTGTTGTATTTGTTTCTGTCATTACAGGAGCTATGGCTGCAATAATTTTTCAGCCTGACCTTTGTTTAAATGTAAGCGGAGGAGAAGATAACCTTGTTTCAAAGATATCCGGTGTTGTAAGAGCGTTATATGGAAAGGTTGAACCCTCTACCGGCAATGAAACCTTAAATGCTCTTGTAACTACAAAAGGAATGAGTGGCATGTTAAATACTATATGGTTGATTATTTGTGCTATGACTTTTGGCGGAGTAATGGATGCAAGTGGAATGCTTAAGAGTATAACACAAAAAATGGTTTCTCTTATGAAATCAAGGTTCTCTACTGTTGCTGCCACCGCTTTTTCATGCCTTTTTCTAAATGGAGCTGCCGCAGATCAATATATAGCCATTCTTCTTCCGGGAAGAATGTTCTCTGATATATACAAAAAGAAAGGATATCGTCCCGAGCTTTTAAGCAGAACTCTTGAAGACTCTGCAACTGTGACTTCTGTTTTGATTCCTTGGAATACCTGTGGCATGGCTCAGTCAACTGTTCTTGGAGTAGCCACAATTACCTATATGCCTTTTTGTTTTTTCAATCTGATTAGTCCCATTATGACTCTTATTGTAGCTGCAATAGGTTATAAAATTGATAAAAATATTATTGATGACAATGATTTTAATGTTGCTCCGGATTATAATTGATAAACAGTTTATTGTGATTATTTTATTGTTACAAATGTCAATCTACTTTTTGAAAATATAAAATAAAGCATAATCAATTTATAGAGTTTTCCAAAAGAGTATACCCTTTGTTATAATAAAAAAATAGACTTACAGATATTTTAAATTTACTGTAAGTCTATTTTTTTGCCTTTATTTTTTTTCCTCTTTTTTAATCTTTTGAATATTCTCTTTAGAAGGACGTCTTACTCCAAAGCTATGATTAAAGATTTTTCCTCTTTTTGTTTTGATATCACCTTTTCCCATGTCTATAAATATTAAAGTTAAAACTAAGTATTTAAATACGACCTTATTTATTAAGGGTTTAGCAAGGTAATAAAATGTTTTGTTAAAAACAATTTCATGGAAGATAAAGTTGAATGAATTTTAATAGTTTAAAACTCAAATAGCTTATTTTTTCTTTTTACTTTCAATATAATCCTCTTCTCCTTTTAAAACAGGAAGGCTAAGATGATACTTAACGGCAATAATTCTTGTGGCAATGACAAAAGTCGCGCATATAATCTGGCTTACAACATAGTTGGCCCCGAACTTATCACTAAAGTAGTAAGCTATTCCACCAACAACACAAGCCAAAGCATAGATATCTTTTCTAAATATTAACGGCTCCTCATTAATAAATATATCTCTTATTACTCCACCGGCAGCTCCGGTAAGAACTCCCATAATAATAGCAACCCAAAAAGGATATTCTGTCATTAATGATTTTTGTATTCCTACAACAACAAAAAGTCCTAATCCAATTGTATCGAATATAAATAATGTATTATGCAGTCTTATTAAATATTTGCCAAAAAGAATAACAACCAAAAGAGCTATTCCTGTAACAATAATATACATTGAATTTGTCATCCAAAATGGAGTCAGGTTTAATAAAAGGTCTCGGATTGTACCGCCTCCAATAGCTGTTGCAAGACCTACAACATAGGCACCAAACCAATCAAATCTCTTTGCTGAAGCAAGCCTGATTCCGCTTATAGCAAAAGCGAAGGTTCCGATAATTTCAATAATGTAAACAAAAGTTGTTGCACTCATAATAAGGAATAAATATAAGTTTAGGTAATCCTGTCAGTTTATTTTTCTGTTTTGTCGTTTAATTCCGAAAGTGGTGCAAAGAAAATAGAATTATTTAATTTTTTGTTAGAGTCTATTTACTTTTATTTATAAACTCTTCATCTTTCTTTCTTTTATTCTGAATAAAAGCCAGCTCTTTAAGTACTATTTCATTATCCGGTTCCTTTTCAAGCAATCTTCTTAAAATATATTCAGCATCCTCATACTGTTCCATCTCAATAAGGATGTAAGCCTTTCTTCTTAAAAGGAAATAAAAGAAGTTATAATCATCTTCAGTTCGCTCCTTTTCATGAATATTTTTCAAGTCCTGAAGATAATCATCAAGATAAATAATTGACAATAGGTTTTTTGAGTTTACCAAACAATTAATAAACTCCTTTTTATATTTATATGTATGAAAGTTTGATCTTCCTGCAAGTTCGAGATAATGATAAGCCTTGTCATAAAGTTTTAAATCATTATAAGAAAAACCAATAAGGAAAGAACATTCAGTAAGCAGACTCATTTCTTGCTGTGAAAGTCCATTCTTATACCATTTTTGACAAAGCACATCATAGACATTATTAAAATATAATATGGCATCCATATACCTTGATTCTGAATATGCCTTTTTCCCCCAATAATATTCAGTTGCAATATCTGGCGATAGTAAATTGAGCAATATCCATTCGCGGCTTGTAATATGAGTCTTAAAATCTGTGGATTTATTATCAATAGATTCTTTAATATAATTATACTCACTAGATGCCTGTTTGCCACTTTTTATATCATAGGCTATTGAAAAACTTTTATAGAGCTGACTGTTATCTTGCTTAAAAGATTCAATTCTCTTTGGCTGAGGAGTTAAAGTGGCAGTAACATCAATATAAAATGCATTTTCTTTATATTTTGCCCCAACACAACTATGAATCATTATTGCGGAATCAGCTATAAATATTGACTTGTCTTTTGATGATTGTATGTCATTGGGATTTCTATAAATAAGATTATAAAAAACATGGTGCTTTTCATTTGAAATGTCGTTTAAAGAGATCTCTTTATAATGTTCAAGAATATCATATTCCCAGATGCTATCCTTATCTTTTATTATTTTTGCATAAGATACATTGTTTACACATAGATTACTTATATCGTCTTTTTTCACATCAAAGAGAATAGACAGAATATTGCCAATTTTAAAAGTCGATTCATAAGATGTCCTTAAGGAAAATACATTTTTTGTGTGTTGATTTTGCTCTCTTAATATCCATGTTTCATTAATAATATCTTCAAAGTTTAACTCTGAAATCTTTTTATTATCATGGTTGTTTTTAAAAGCATTGGCAAATAATTCCGAAATAGTAAAGAGTTTCATTCAATATTCTTTTTTATAAAGTATTGAGTAATGAAGACACTATAACTCTCCTAAATACTATATATCAAACAAAAGCTATTTAATTTATGTGTCCATCACAAGTTTACTTTATAACAAGGATGAAAAAACATTGTTTAATGAATATTGATTTATAAGATTACAGGGGGAGATTTAATAAAAGAAATAAGATAGGGATGAAACCATTTTCATTTAGACAAAAGCAGAAAAGCAAGTTGACAAAGATCAAATTACTGTTTTGTAGAACAAGGAATAATATTGAAAATAGATAAAAAAACAGTTGAAAATCAAGTTTGTAAGACCATCATTCCAACTGCTTAAATATTTATTGTTTTTTACCTCTTGAAGAGAATCCTGATTTTGATTTACTGTTTCCCTTCCCTCTTAAAGAAGCAGATTTTGGATTTACAACAGGCTTTTTAAGTCGTTTTTTTACTGAGGATATTATAGATTCGGATTTAATGGCATCTTCCATTCTCATTGAAGAGCCTTTAGTAACTGTTCTACCCGTTTTTTCTGAAGAAACAGATTTTTGATTAGAATGTTTTGAAGTAGACTCGATTTTAGATTTAGCAAAACGACGTGCCGAAATCTCTTTATCAGTCAATTTTGTAGACTCATGAATATTTTTTTTCCTTCCACTTCTAAGAGTTTTAGATTTAGGATTTTCAGCCGCTTGAGCAAGTTTAGCCTCTTTATTAGACTTCTTCTCAGCTCTCCAACCTGTCAGCAATCTATCTTTACTATCAATCAATTTGTCAGGAGAAACAATCTCTCCATCAAACCTTACCGTGTCGGAATATGGATCAATAACAAGACCCACGTGAGCTTCCTTTCCATTTACAACAACTCTGCCTTGTTCTATATACTCATCAGCTTCTCTACGGGTGCAAATACCTGTATCGCCCAAATACTTATTAAGTCTCATCTGTTTACTCATAACATAAATTTTCACAAAGGTAAAAAAGAAGTTTTGTAAAAAGATTAACTTGTATGTATCTTTACATTTCTTTCATGAATAAATAAGATACATTTAAAGGTTTTTATAAAATTGTTATGCTTTTTAGTTGTTAAACTATAAGATAAGTAATTATAAAAACTACTTTCTAATAATGTTTTTAATATAAATAAGAATAATATGGCAAAACCGCTTTGGCAGATAACCAAATTTTTAGAATCAAAATCTTTGGCTACTGAATTTGATAGAGATTCTCAGACTTTGTTTGTTGAAGAGAGTGAAAACAATCTTCAGTCCAGATATTACTATGATAATGATATGGAGGTACTATCTTCTCAGTGTATTTACATGAAATCTCTTCCTGTTGAAAGATATGCAGAATTGTGTAAATTAGCTAATGCTCTCAATTGCGAAGTTGGCTTTGGCACTTTTTCCATTATAGATAAAGAAGACTTGGTTTTTGAGATAAATTATCTTCTTGATAATGATGGAGTGACAATTTCTCAATCTCTTCTTGACAAAATATGCATGATCCCGCAGGAAGCTTTGTCGGAGAATCTAAACCTTTTTCTCGATGTGGCATACAAAGGAAAAACTGCTGATGAAGTAATGGAGTATTAAAAACAATCTTAGCCAAATAAAATACTTATTTATTGGTATAGCTTTTACCGATAAAAAATTTCAGCCATTAGTCTTATATTGCATTAATTTGCATATAAAACTAATGGCTGAAATCTTATAAAGGAACTAACTGCACTCTCTTATCATTGCCTTTAAAAGGGCAATCTGTATTTGCATCCGTTCTTCCAATTACTGCAACCATAAGCAGTGTTACCTTTGATTATATTCCCTCCACAAAGAGGACATTTTTTTGGAACATTAGATGAAATATTTACATTTCGTTTATCTTGAGAAACTACATTCTCATTATCCAAAGATTTTGTTTCTGCTTTTACTGTCGGTTGCTCATTATCAAGCTTAGTTTTACTGTCTTTATTTGCACTTGAATCAGTTTTTTTCTTTGCAGCTGCTCTTTTTTCCTTGGCTTTCTTCTCGATAATATCTTTAACGGGAATCTCTTTATCCAATTTGATAACTCTGTTTGTATTGTCATTCTTTACATTCCAGACAATTTCATTAACCATTTGTTTAAGTTCCTTTAAAAATTCGGAAGCTTGATATTCGTTCTTTTCAATCTTTCTAAGTTTATTTTCCCAAATGCCTGTAAGCTCAGCCGATTTAAGCAATTCCTCCCTTATTGTTTCAATAAGATCTATTCCTACTTGAGTTGCAAAAAGATTTTTTTTCTCCTTTCTAATATATTTTCTTTTAAATAGAGTCTCTATAATAGCTGCTCTGGTAGATGGCCTGCCGATGCCATTTTCTTTCATAGCATCTCTTAGCTCCTCATCCTCTACAAGTTTTCCTGCTGTTTCCATTGCTCTAAGAAGAGTGGCTTCTGTATAAGACTTAGGAGGTTGAGTCCATTTTTCCAATAAAGACGGCGTATGTTCCCCGGATTCCCCTTTCTTGAAGTCAGGCAAGATTTTTTCTTCATCATCCTGTGAGTCTTCATTTTTTTCTTTACCAAAAACAATTCTCCATCCCGGGTCAAGTATTTGCTTTCCTGAACTTTTAAATTCAATTTTGTTAACCTCGCCTTTGATAGTAGTAGTAGATATTAGAGAATCAGGATAGAAAGCGGCAATAAATCGTCTTGAAACCAAATCATACACCTTTTTCTCCATATCTGTAAGATTGTATGCCTTTACATTTGTAGGTATAATGGCATGGTGATCGGTAACTTTTGAGTTATCGAAAACCTTTTTTGTCTTTGGAAGTTTCTTATTCTCAAGTGGCGCTGTAAATATTTCATATCCTGAGAGAGCCTTTAGAATATCAGGACATTTTGGATATATATCTTCGCTTAGAAAAGTAGTATCTACACGAGGATAGGTCGTAAACTTCTTTTCGTATAGAGATTGAATTACTCTCAATGTGTCATCTGCAGAGAATCCATACTTTTTATTACATTCAACCTGTAAAGATGTCAAATCAAATAGGCGGGGGGCAAACTCTTTCCCATTTTTCTTTGCCACGTCAGTCACTTCAAAAGGGAATCCCAATACATTTTCCAGAAACTTGTTGCCCTCTTCTACAGATTGAAATTTGCCTTGAGAAGCATTAAAGACCGTCTCACGATAAGTAGTTTTTAATTCCCAATACTGCTTAGGTTCAAAGTTTTTTATTTCAAGATCTCTCTTTACTATAAGTGCAAGAGTAGGAGTTTGAACTCTTCCGATAGAAAGAACATGACCTGTTCCACCATATTTAAGAGTGTAAAGTCTTGTAGCATTCATTCCTAAAAGCCAATCTCCAATGGCACGTGAAAGACCGGCTTCATAAAGTTTATTGAAATTAGATTGAGGTTGTAGTTTGGAAAATCCCTCTTTAATAGCCTCATCAGTCAAAGAAGATATCCAAAGACGATAAATAGGACAAGTCACCCCTGCCTTTTGAAGCACCCATCTTTGAATAAGCTCTCCCTCTTGGCCTGCATCACCACAGTTTATTACCGCTTCCGCATCCTTCATTATTGTTTCAATAACATGAAACTGTTTTTCTATTCCTTTATCATTAATTAGTTTTATGCCAAAACGACCGGGAATCATTGGAAGAACCTCTATTCTCCAGCTTTTCCAGTCTGAAGTATACTCATGCGGCTCTTTTAATGTGCAAAGATGTCCAAAGGTCCAGGTAACTCTATATCCGTTTCCTTCATAATATCCATCTTTTCTGCTTTTTGCGCCAAGAATATCTGCGATTTCTTTAGCAACACTTGGCTTTTCGGCAATACAAACCCTCATTTCAACAATTTTATATGAACTAATCCGATTTTTCTTTTTACAGTTCTACAAAAATATAACTTATCAATCCATTTTTCAAACTATAATCTATTTGTTTTCTTTTGTGCAGCCACTTGATAAAATAATTTGGTTATATAATAATGATAATTACTTTTGTCGACTGTTTTTTTATGTTTATATTTTTGTTTTGTTATTTTACTATTTCTTTAATAGATATTCAACAAAAGGTATATAAATGGTGCATTTGTACCTTGGCGTTTTAAATTTTAAAGTAAACAAATGAACAATATTAAATACGACAACAGTTCCATAAGACGTCAAGACAGGCTCTTGGCTGAAGAGGATGCAATTGTGCTGCTTAAAAATGGTGAGTATGGTGTTCTTTCTTTAATTACTCCTGAAGGATTCCCTTATGCACTTCCTATAAATTTTGTCTGGAACAACAATAATTCTATCTATCTTCATTGTGCTCCTGAGGGTAGAAAATTAAATTGCATTAAACATAATGACAGTGGCTGTTTTACCATTGTTGGATCGACAAATGTAATTTCAAGAAAATTCACAACATCATACAGCAGTATAGTTATCCAAGTAAAAGCAGTTATTAATCTTTCAAAAGATGAAAAAATGGATGCGTTGAAACTCTTTATCTCAAAATATTCTCCCAATGATGTTGAATTAGGTTTGAAATATACGGAGAAATCTTTCCATAGAACTGAAATAATACGACTCGATATACTTGAAATGTCAGGCAAATCAAAAGTGGTTCAATAACAAACTATATTAATGGAGCAGAAAAGAAAACAATTTATTCGCTATCTTATTGTTGGAACAATAGCAACGATTATTCAATACGGAGTATATTACCTACTAATTAATATATTAAACCCAAGTATATCCTATTCTATAGGATTTATATTGAGCTTTTTTGCCAACTATCTGCTTACAACATATTTTACCTTTGAGCAAACTTCAAGTTGGAGAAAACTGTTTGGCTTTGCCGGTCAACAAGCATTCAACTATCTATTCCAGCTTTCTTTTTTAAACTTGTTTCTTTATATTGGCGTTCAAAAAGAATTGGCTCCATTCCCTGTTTTTGCAATCGCTTTACCATTAAATTTTTTAATCTTAAGATTGGTATTTGGGAAAAAAAGAAAATAAGAAATTTTGTTACAAACAAAAAATAAATGCCACAGTAATAATATACTAATATCTCTGTGGCATCTATTATATCTCCATTTGGAACTTATCTTGCAAGAGAAAAGATTGTTTTAATATTTTTAATCTTTTGGTCCTTTATATTCTTTAGCAAATCTTTTACTTTCTCTCTTTTCACAGCAGCAAAAGAATGGTTGTCCTTAACCTCTATAATTCCAAGTTCCTCTTTTTTGAGTGCTCCCTTTTGCATAAGAAATCCCGCTATATCACCTTTCGAAATCTTGTCTTTTTTACCCTTACCTATATAAATGGTAGCCCAAATAGGTGCTGCAGGAAGAGGCGTTTTTTCTGATAATTTGAAAAAAGGAATATTCTCATCAATATAATCCGGAAGATATTCTTCGGGACCTTTTATAACATAAGCATTTCCTGTGCTGTGCATTCTGGCAGTTCTTCCATTTCTATGTATGAAAGCCTCTTTATTTACAGGAAAATGATAATGAATAATATCCTTTATTTCAGGAATGTCCAATCCTCTGGATGCAAGGTCTGTGGAAACAAGCACATTACAACTGCCATTTCTGAATTTTGCAATAGCCTTTTCTCTCTCAACCTGCTCTAAGCCGCCATGAAAATTTACATTTTCAATCCCTTTTGAAGATAAAAACTCAGATATTCTATCTGCACTTTCTCTGTAATTGCAAAAAACAAGTTTTAAGCCTTGTCCGAGTTCGCAGATAAGATTGTATAGAGTATCTAATTTGTCATTTAAAGGTGAGTCAACCTGATAGATTGTAAGTTTATTGTCATCTTGGTTGTCCTTTACAAAAGATATGGTAAAAGGATTTTTTACACCGGTATAAGCCGGAATCTCAACGGCGGATGTTGCTGAGGTAAGTATTCTTTTATTTATATTTTGAAGTTTTCCAGCAATTTCAGACATTTCATCAGTAAAGCCAAGTTCAAGAGATTTGTCAAATTCATCAAGAACAAGAGTATGAATAGTTTCAGTATTTATATTACCTTGCTTAATATGATCAAGTATCCTTCCCGGTGTTCCGACTATTAACTCGGGATTTGAGTCAAGAGTAAGTTTCTCTTTTTTTAAATCATGTCCGCCATAACAGCAGCAAACCCTATATTGAGTATTCATTGATTTAAAAACTCTTTCTATTTGAATGGCAAGCTCTCTCGAAGGAACAATAACCATTGACTGAGGATTTTCACCTTTATCAAGATTATAGCTTATAGGTAAAAGAAATGCAAGTGTCTTGCCTGTGCCCGTTGGGGAGAGAAGCACAATGTTATTATTACCATTATATGAGTTTGACATCTCTTTCTGCATTTCATTAAGAGATTCAAATCCCATCGATGTCAGTACATCTTTTGTAAATGAGGTATATTTTTTATCCATATTTTTTTTGTAAGGTGTAATATAAATTTCCAGTCTTTGTTTAAATAGTTAGACTATCAATAACATTACATTAAATCTCGGTGTTACGTTAAATTTATATATCTATTTTTTTATAAAGATAAAACTATGCGATGTAATAAATACAATGCTTGTTTGATATTTAATATAATCGGCATAAAGGTAATGTTTCGGGTTTGAAATTTTCGATTCTAAAAAAGTAATAAGGCCTATTTTGAATATATATAATAATATGATCTTTATAATTAATCATAAATTGAAATTTAAATTAAAAGTTTTAATAGTGGTGCATTCATATGTTAGTGTAAAAAAATATTATTTATCGGTTCCAACATCCAAAATAAAAAATCTAATTGTGATATTTGCAACTTCGATTATTTAATAGAAATATATTGTGCTGTATTTCCAATAATTTTTATTCAATCAGATATTTAAAATATTTATTGTTTTCTTCTTTCTATATAAGTATTCAAAGAAAAAAAATTCAATAAAAGAGAAACATACATTTTTTTCTCATGCACATAACAATTTGTTGTTTCTCAAAAACAAACTCAGATGATAAAAAAAGAAAATAATACATCTATTCTTTCTTTGCTGAAACATCAGCAGCTTTTAAAGAAAGAATATGAGTATGAAAAAGCTTCTTATATAGAACAAAACAGGGCTGTCGGTATTGATAAGAGAATTAAACAAGGTAAATGCTGGTATCCTTTAAATATTAAACGTTCATTCTACAACTCTCTCAATCAGCTTGCAGTGGAGATTGAAAGAACTTCAAATATTGGCGAAGAGCATGAATTTGAGACCGGCAAGCCGGTCTGTTTCTTTAATTGCGGAATGGGAGGTGTTTTTCAATTTCTTAATTTTTCGGGAACAGTCAACTTTGTTGATGAAGATAGAATGATTGTTTCTCTTCCTAATGAATCTTCTCTTCAAAAAATTATGTCCCTTTCAGACCCGGGGTTGCAAATATACTTTGATGAGATCTCATATCAAGCTATGTTTAAGGCTGTTTCTGATGTGCTTGAAGCAAAAAATAATCGCTTGTCATATCTTCGCGATACTTTTATAGGAAATAATCCACCAACTTTTAGAAATGAATTTCCTATATCTTTTCCCTGGCTTAATTCCTCTCAGGAAAATGCTGTAAGGAAGGTTCTTGAAGCCAAGGATGTAGCAGTTGTACACGGTCCTCCGGGAACAGGCAAAACAACTACATTAGTTGAAGCAATATACGAGACATTGCATCGTGAATCGCAGGTTTTAGTTTGCGCTCAAAGCAATGCTGCTGTAGACTGGATATCAGAAAAACTTATGGAAAGGGGAGTTAATGTGTTAAGAATTGGCAATCCAATGAGAATTAATGACAAGCTCCTTGATTCTTGTTATGAGCGACGTTTTGAATCACATCCTGATTACTCAGAATTATGGAGCATTCGTAAAGCAATAAGAGAGATTAAGTCGCAGGCAAGACGAAGAGATAATAAAAATGAGAATCTTAGAGACAAACTGCACAAATTACAAAACCGACAAACAGAACTTGAAATAAAAATCGATGCAGATATATTCTCAGAGGCAAGAGTAATATCATCGACTCTAATTGGGTCATCAAACAGAGTGCTTAGTCATAAGCATTTCTCAACATTGTTTATTGATGAGGCAGCCCAAGCCTTGGAAGCTGCATGTTGGGTGGCAATAGAAAAATCCGATAGAGTGATTCTTGCAGGTGACCACTTCCAACTGCCTCCAACTATAAAATGTTTTGAAGCCCAAAAAGAGGGATTAGGCGATACCTTGATGGAGAAAATTGTTGTAAGTAAGCCTCAAACGGTATCTCTTCTAACTCTTCAGTATAGAATGCATCAGGATATAATGTCTTTTTCTTCTAAATGGTTTTATGAGGGTAAACTTCATGCTGCTCCTGAAGTTCTAAAAAGAGACACTCTTTCTTTAGATTTTCCTATGGTATGGTATAATACTGAGTTCAACGATTATAAAGAGGAGGTTAAGTCTAATTCTTTAAGCCGCTTCAATTGCGGTGAAGCTCAGATGCTGATAAAGGTCCTTAAGGAATATATTGAAAGAAATGGTGAGGAAAGAATAAAAAATGAAAGAATAGACTTTGGAATTATTTCTCCCTATAAAGCACAAGTTTATTATCTTCGCAGTCTTATAAAGAAAGATGCCTCTTTAAGAAGACTGAAGTCTCAAATATCGATTAACAGCGTAGATGGATTTCAAGGTCAGGAGAGAGATGTTATTCTAATAAGTATGGTCAGGGGCAATGACGATGGTAAAATAGGCTTTCTTAATGACCTTCGAAGAATGAATGTTGCTATAACAAGAGCAAGATTAAAATTGATTATCCTTGGCGATGCTTCAACTCTTTCTCACAACAAGTTTTATAAATCACTTTATGAACATATAGATAAATACGGAAAAATTATTTAATTAAATTATGAGTTTTATTACTTTACTTCTTATAGCAATTGGCCTTTCAATGGATTCTCTTTCAGTCAGTGTGGCAAGCGGGATATTTATGAAACAATTTAGCTGGAGGGAATCTTTTAAGATTGCATCTGTTTTTGCTTTGTTTCAGGGCGGATTAACAGCTTTGGGATGGCTAATGGGAATAAACTTCAGTAATTATATTACGTCAATAGACCACTGGGTTGCTTTTATACTTTTGCTCTATTTAGGAGGGAAAATGATATATGAATCTTTTAAAGAGGGTGAAAGCTCCATCTCTTCATTAAGTTTTAAGACTCTTGCAACATTAGGCTTGGCTACAAGCATTGATGCCATGGCGGTTGGAGTTGGAATGGCATTCTTAAAAACAGAAATACTTTACCCTGTTTCCGTTATTACAATAACTACCTTTATTTTTAGTGTTGCCGGACTATTCTTTGGCTCACGTTTTGGAAAAATTAAATTCATCAACATAGAACTTGTAGGAGGTATAATTCTTATCGGAATAGGAGTTAAAATACTTCTTGAACATTTATTAGGCTAAATTTTATTGTTATGGGAACATTAAAGGAATATTTTAAAAATGATATCTTCGCCGTAAAAGCCGGCATAGAATTAATGGAAATAAAAGAGGGTTATGCAAAAGCCCGTATGTTAATTACTGACAATCATCTTAATGCAGGTGGAGTATGTCAGGGAGGAGCAATTTTTACTCTTGCCGACTTAGCCTTTGCCGCGGCTGTAAACAGTCACAAACAGCTGACTTTTTCAATAAATTCATCAATTAATATATTCCGCTCCGCCCATAAAGGATATATATATGCTGAGGCAAAAGAGGTGTTCAACCATAAGAAACTTTCAAACTGTGAGGTGAGAATCACAGATGAGCAAGGTAATCTTTTGGCAACATTTAATGGCACAGGCTATAGAAAACAGGATATTATAGAGGTCGATTCATTGGAATAGACTCGTTAAACAATATTAATCCTAATCTTTTTGAGAGCAATGAAATGTTTTTGAGCTTTCTCATCAATATTTTCCACTGTGACAATATTTATGAAAGTATCTCAAATATATGTAATTTGCTTCTATACATAAAAAAACCACTGAATTATCATTAAATTCAGTGGCTTTTTATTAAACAATATCTTTAATTCTTGTCATTCCTCATCATTCAAATCAGGAGTCATATTAACAATAAATGTCGTAGCACCTATGGTAATAATTGGAGTGTCACGAAGAGTTACCCATTCATTCTTGCCAAGTATTTCATTGAAAAGGAAAGTCCCTGTAATACTTTCATTGTCTTTAAGTGAAAAAATTACATTATTGTTTTTATCCCTTTTAATTTTTATGATGCAATGTTTCCTGTCCATGCTCATATCGCCCGAAATTATTGGCACCTGAACTTCTGTGCCTTTGCAGCGTCGACCAATAATATTTTCTCCAATATAAAGAGGAAACTCTTGTTTATAGCAAAATTGGTTTTCAATAACTTTTATGCTCCCGCAAATCTCGGCATCACTTGTTTTTAGCTTCATTGCATCGGCTTCTTTTGAGCCGATTCTAACTCCGAATTTCCTGCCGCAATATTGGCAGTCAAAATACATTACGCCAACGCCATGAAATTTTGTTTCATCAAAAGTTAGATAATTATCGCAGCGCGGACATAAAACTTTCTTCATATTTTATCTTTTGTGGAATTGTTTATTTAAAAATTAAAGAGAGTAATTATTCCCTTTCACCCCTTTGAACGACAAAGTTACAATTTAATTCAGATATTTTGGCTATACAAATTAACAGGCAATTATTAAACCTTATATAAGCAACTCAATATCCTCTTTTACAGTAGTGATCGGAGCTACACCAAATTCCGTAACAAGCAGATTTATTACATTAGGACTTAGAAAGGCAGGCAATGTCGGACCAAGATGAATATTCTTTACACCAAGAGCCAATAATGCAAGAAATACAATTATTGCCTTTTGTTCATACCAAGCTATATTATATACAATTGGTAAATCATTAATGCTCTCGACGCCAAAAATCTCTTTCAACTTAAGAGCAATAACAGCAAGAGAATAGCTGTCGTTGCATTGACCTGCATCCAGAACTCGAGGTATACCGTTAATATCACCAAGATGAAGCTTATTGTATCTATATTTTGCACATCCTGCAGTTAAAATAACAGTGTCGGAAGGGAGCGCCTTTGCAAATTCAGTATAATATTCTCTACTTTTCATTCTTCCGTCACAACCTGCCATTACAACAAATTTTTTTATAGCTCCTGATTCGACTGCTTCAACTACTTTATCAGCAAGAGCTTCCACTTGGGCATGAGCAAAACCTCCGACAATTGTACCGGTCTCAATCTGTTTCGGAGAATCACAAAGTTTTGCATGAGCAATTATTTGCGAGAAGTCTTTCGGCTTACCGTCAACTCTATCAGCAATATGAGGGAATCCTTCAAAGCCTGCTGCACCCGTTGTATAAACTCTGTCACGATAAGAGGAGACACTCCTTGGAGGAACAATACAATTTGTAGTAAATAGAATAGGACCATTAAAAGATTCAAACTCCGGAAGTTGGCTCCACCAAGAACCGCCATAATTGCCAACAAAATGCTCATACTTTTTAAAGGCTGGATAATAATTTGCCGGAAGCATTTCACAATGAGTGTAAACATCAACGCCGGTTCCATTAGTCTGCTCAAGCAAATCCTGCATATCTCTTAAATCATGACCACTTATTAAAATGGCAGGGTTATTTCTAACACCGATATTCACCATTGTAATTTCAGGATTTCCATACGTCGTGGTATTGGCTTTATCTAAAAGAGCCATAGTTTTAACTCCATAACTGCCACATTCCAAAACCAAATCTACAAGTTCTTTTACCGACAAGTCCTGCGTGGTAGCTACCAAGGCTTTTTGAATAAATGCATATATTGTGTCATCCTTAAAATCAAGATTCCATGCATGTTCAGCATAAGCTGCCATTCCCTTTATCCCATAAATTAAAAGCTGCTTTAAAGATCTTATATCTTCATTCTTTTCATTTAATACACCAACACTCTTTGCCTTTTCCTCCATCTCATTTAAAGTAGTTCCTTGCCAAGTTATACATTCACAAGAAAGATTGGCTGTATCGATATCAAAGGATTTTGCTTCATCTAACAATCTTTTTATCAGACATTGAGCTTCATTTATTTTCTTTACAAAGCTTTCTCTGTCAAAATTGCCATTGGTTATTGTCATAAATAAAGAATCGATTATAAATCGATTAGCTTCCTCATTTTCCTTATTTTTCTTTTCCCTCATTAAGGTAGTTGTTTTGGATATACCTTTTAAGAGATAAATTAATAAATCCTGCAAATCGGAAACTTCAGGAGTTTTACCACATACTCCAACCTTAGTACATCCTGTATTGTGTGCCGCTTCCTGACACTGGTAACAAAACATTTTATCCATATTGTTCTTATTAAGTAAATTGGAAAATTACTGTCTTATTAAAAACAATATCCTTGTTATTAGAGTTCGATAATTATTAGTTGGAATAGTAACAAATACCTCTCTGCTATGATAAAACTATGATGGTCCATTAATTGAAAATTATAATCATTTTTGGGCTTCTCAATGGTGCTGTAATATATTTTATGCTATATTCGTCGATTAAACTATCAGGACTCTTCTATATAAAGTTTGAATAAGAGAAAATGTATTAAAGAAGAATATCAATCATAATGCAGTTGATAGGAAATAGATATAAATAAATATTTCCTGATGGTTTGAGACCGGTATATGAAATTTAATTTGTTAATGGATTTGTAACAATAATTGCTTAACTTTAGATAATGAGATGATCCGTTAATAAAACAGCTTTAAAATGTTTCCTATTTTTTGATTGTCTTAATATTGTGAACTTTAAATATTAGGTAAATATGGCATTTGTAAAACGAAAAATCGGCTTGGTTGCCCATGATGCGATGAAGCAGGAGTTAATAGAGTGGGCCCTTTATAACTCGGAAAAGTTGGTTGGTCATAAATTTTATGCTACCGGTACTACCGGAAGTTTAATTAAGGAGGCTCTTCAAAAGAAGTTGCCTGATGTTGAATGGGACTTTACTTTGCTCAAATCAGGTCCTCTTGGCGGCGATCAGCAAATGGGTTCTCGAATTGTCGACGGAGAGATTGATTATTTGTTTTTCTTTACAGACCCAATGACTTTGCAGCCTCACGATACAGATGTAAAGGCATTGACAAGACTTGCCAGTGTTGAAAACATAATCTTTTGCTGCAACCGTTCTACTGCCGATCATATAATTTCAAGCCCACTGTTTCAGGATGCTGAGTATAAGCATATACCTCATGACTATACCAACTATGCTGAAAGGTTTAAAAATAAAGATATTGTATCTTCTGCCGTTGAAAATGTTACAAGCAATACAAACAAATAATTTAGAATAATTATTTTCTTAATTAAAGTATCTCAGAAGTAAAAAAGCATTGCAATAATCAATAAATAATTGCAATGCTTTTTTCCATTGATATATATTTTTTTAAGAACATACAGGCATGTCGTTTTTCTTGTTAATCATAATATTCAGCATTATGTTGTCTGTGTTTTGCATACCTGTAGATCCAATTTTGCCAAGATTATAGATCGTTTTCTCTATGTCATTTTCAATAATACCATCATTTTCTGAAATGCAGATATTATCAACAGCAAGTATGGCAGATTGAACAGCAGAGGAGGTACCCGATGAAACTTTTAAGGCACATCCCGCTTTGGCTCCGTCACATACCATACCTGTTATATTTCCAATCATATTTTTTATTGCAAAAGTAATCTCTTTGTATTCTCCTCCCATTAGGTAAGTTATTCCGCAGGCTGCTCCTGTTGAAGCAACAACACATCCGCAAAGTGCTGAAAGCCTTCCCAAATAGCTCTTAATATGTATTGCTGTAAGGTGACTGATTATTAAGGCTCTAATTATTTGTTCTCTTGAAGAACCCATTTTTTCGGCGCAAGCAATAACCGGCAGAGTCACAGTAATACCTTGGTTACCACTGCCTGAATTGCTCATTGCAGGAAGTGTACATCCTGCCATTCTTGCATCGGCAGCGGCAGCCGTAAGCGACATTGCATAGGGCAGTATGCCTGCTCCAAAAATATTTGAATGATTTCTGTTTCTTATTGTTTTGCCAACCTGAAGACCATAGCCGTTTTTTAAACCCTCATTCGCAATTTTTAGATTTAATTCGGAGGCATCTTTAATAAACTCTATCTCCTCAATAGGAGCAGTAGTGGCAAATTCAAATATAGAGGAAATAGTAAGCCCCAGTTCAAATGTGCTTTCAGACTGCTTTTCCTTTGAACATTTCTTATTGCTGTCTTTTGGTGAGGTTAAAATCTTTTCACCATCAATAGTGGTTTCAACAATCTCATCATGTGAGTTGCAGATAGTTGCAGATGTAATATGATTTGTGCTCCAGCAACTGGCTTTAATATAAAGTTTTATGTCTAAAGGAGAAAGCTTTATTTCAACACGGTTTGAGTCAACCATATTTTTTGCAAAGCAAACATCCTCACTTTTAAGATCTTTGAGAACTTCAAGTCCGTAAATTGATTTGCCGCAGCAGGCACCAAGAGCCGAGGCTATATATAAACCATTCATCCCTGTTCCGGGAATGCCGACACCCATTGCATTTTTTAGAATGTTTGCGCTTACCTCTACAGTGATTTTTGCGGGTTTTTCATTTTTTTCTCTTAAAATTTCAGCAGCTTTTGCCACTGCCAAAGCAACCGCGATAGGTTCGGTGCAGCCAAGAGCCGGTTTAACCTCCCTGTTTAAAAGGTCTATATATTGTTGTCTTTCTTTTTTAGATTGCATTTCTAAATGATTAATTTATTGAGCGGTTATTTTTTTAATTTGTTAAAAAGAAGTATAATACTTTTAAAAATTATGTAAATATATATAAAGAGAATCATTTTATTGTTTATAATCTCTTTTTAGTATTTGTGGTATATCCGGATGTTTTGTCAGTAAACGACAAAAGAAACCGATTGCAGCAAATAATGAATTATTATGGATGAATAATGATATTTTTTTGTGAAGTGATATATAAGCACTTAGAATGAATTTTTTATTAAATAAATCCCAAAGGATTTTATCCGATGGGAAAGATGAGAGTTAAATATAAAATATATAAAAGAACTTTGATATTCTTCATTTTTCAGCCCATTCCAATATAGTCGGACTTTTAACATCAATGCCAAATTCAGCCGCCTTTTTTAATATATTTCTTGCCAAAAGAGGCTTTTCATCATCCGGACAATATCTAAAATAGGCTTCAGCAGCCCTTACATGTGCAGCATCGGGCATCGGGTAGGCTCGTTGAGCGGGAAGACCAAATTCGGAATCCGAAAGGTCATTTCTCTCTTCTGTGTCAAGCTTATCTGAAAAAGGATTCTCTTCTCTTGCCATAACAATCGGTTTTTATAAGTTAGTGGTATATATACAAAAAACAATACCAAGAGTGTTTTGGTTGAAAAATTGAATGTTTTTAAGATAAAATTTTTTATTCTTTTATAAGATATAAACTCTGACATTTACATTATGGTTGATTTTAAATTAATTAATGTATTCTTAAACACAATGTCTAAGTTTCTAAACCTATAAGCTTCAATTTTTGATTATGGTTGGATGCTTTATTATTTGATTACATATAAATTTATTTTCATTGTCGATTTTTTTGTTTTCATCGACACAAAAATTTAAATACTACAATATACTTTTAAAATAACTATAATATTTTAAGTCAATTATTTGAGTTTAAAATTAATATAACTTAAGTGTTCAGAAAAATTTGACAATAAAAATTAAAAAATTGACAACCATAATTAAACAATTGAGATATAAGATGATAATAATTGTATTTATAATTAAAACTTCAGGTAAATAAATTGTGTAATCACAGCTTTTAAACTTAATAACATTAAATTTTTCAACCTTTCTTTAAGACAGTTCATAAGTCAATTTGGAAAGTTCACCATTTTCAAATTGTTTTTTTTGTTTCAGCAGAGTCATATTTGTAATTGATTTATTAATCAGGTTATGATTGAATAACATTAAACAATAAATAATTGCAATGAAAAGACTTTTTCTTTTAACTCTTTTGCTGACAACACTCTTGATGAGCGGAAATGCCCAATTTGTAAAAATATTGGGTACAGTTGAGGATAAAACCTCGGGAGAATCATTGATTGCCGCTACTATCAGGGCAACCTTAACCGGCGGAGGTCAGGAAACGCTTGGTATAACCAATGACAAGGGTGTGTTTTCAATGGATATTCCCAATCCCGGTCCTTATACATTGGAGATTACATACGTTGGGTATAAAAAACTTACAAAAAATGTACAGCTTCGTCCCGGAAACAACAATCTTGGAAAGTTTAGACTTAGTGAGGAAGCAATAGAGCTTAAAAGCACTCAGGTTATCGGCAAAAATCTGCGTGTAAAACAAAATGCCGACACAACGGTTTATAATGCCGACGGATATAAGGTTATGGATGGAGCTACAGCTGAGGATTTGGTGTCAAAAATGCCTGGAATGAAAGTTACCGATGGCAAAATTGAGGCACAGGGTGAAGAGGTTAAAAAGGTTTTGGTGGATGGAAAGGCTTTCTTTGAAAATGACCCTCAGTTGGCTCTTAAAACTCTTCCTGCCGAGGTTGTGCAGTCGATCGCTGTTTTTGATAAGAAAAGTGACCAGGCTGAGTTTACAGGATTTGATGACGGAAACACTGTAAAGGCTCTTGATGTAAGAACGAGAAGCTATAAAAACAATGGAATCTTTGGTAAAGTATATGGACAATATGGAACTGACAGCAGATATAATTTCGGCGGTAATGTGAATTTCTTTAATGGCAATCAAAGAATCACCTTGCTTGGACTGTTTAACAATGTAAATCAGACAAATTTTGCAATCGATGATCTTTTGGGAAGTATGGGTGGTCCCGGTCCGAGAGGCGGTGCCGGAGGCGGCGGTCCGAGAGGTGCGGGAGCCGGCGGTTCAAATATGATAAATTCCCAGAGCGGCATCTCAAGAGCCAATGCTTTGGGATTGAACTATTCAAATGCATGGGGTGAGAAGCTTGAGATATCCGGAAGTTATTTTTTTAATATGACAAGAACCAGTCTTCTTGATTCTTTAAACAGAAACTATTTTGACACCTTGGGGGGTCTGAGAGTTTATGACCAACTCTCAAATTCGCTTACTCACAATTATTCAAACAGAATGAACATGAGAGTCATTTATAAACCTGGAGAAAATGACGAGATAATGTTTATGCCTAATCTAAGCTTTCAAAAAAACAACTCTGAGAGTTCAAATACGAGTCAAACTACTCTTGACAACAATGTAATCAACAGTTCAAGTACAGATACCGAATCTGATGCTAATGGTTACAATATCTCAGGAGAACTTTTATGGCGTCATAAATTTGCCAAGGAGGGGAGAACAATTTCTTCGATGTTCAGGGGGTCGTTAAGTGATAATTCATCTGAATCAAATCAGGATATAACACTGAACGGTGACCTGACAAAGCAAATAATCAACAGCGATGCAAATGGCTATTCCTATGGCGCAAATATTCAATATACAGAACCCGTGGCTAAGAATCATCAGCTTTCTGTCAACTATAATGTAAATAAGACCAACAACAAAACAGACAAACAAACAGATAAAGCCGGAATCGATGAGATTTATACTCCCGATGAATATCTCTCAAGCAATTATAAAAGTGATTATTTGACTCAGGCAATGGGAGTGGGCTACAGAATTAATTCCGAGAAGTTAAGATTGATGGCTAATTTTAATTTCCAGAGGGCAGATCTTGATGGAGAGCAAATATATCCATATATGAGCACTCTTTCTTATCAGACTTCGAAGTCATTTAATAGTTTTTTGCCCATGGCAATGGTCGATTATATGCCTGCTCAGAATCAGTCCTTTAGGTTTATGTATCGTTCCAATTCATCTTCTCCATCTGTGACCCAGCTTCAGCAGACAATCGACAACAGCAATCCCCTTCAGCTTTATCAAGGTAATCCTGACTTGGATCAAGTTATCGATCATTCTCTATCCGTGAGATATATTGGAAGCAATGTTGAAAAGGCTACGAACTGGATGGCATTTTTTAACATGACAAAAAAAGTTGATTATATTGGTTCGGATGTCACCATAGCTTCTGAAAGCACAGATATCGATGGCATAGATTTTACTAAAGGGGCACAATTGACAAAGCCTGTAAATCTTGACGGATATATGAGCTTAAACTCAAATTTTACTTACGGATTTCCAATAGATGTTCTTATGAGTAATCTGAATGTCTCTGCAGGTGTCAACTATAACAAAATACCGGGTATACAAAACAGTCAAGAATTAATGACAAAGTCCTTAAGTTTGGTTCCGGGCGCTTCACTGACAAGTAATATCAGTCAATATCTTGATTTTACATTATCGTATAATGCAGATTTCAATAAGGTTAACAATAATCTTAAAAGCAACAATTATGATTATTTGACTCATGACGGGCAGGCAAAAATAAATTGGGAAATATGGAATGGATTCACATTGGAGAATAATCTTAACTGGAAATGCTATACAGGCTCTTCAATGGATGATAAAGAGCAATTCTGGTTGTGGAATGCAGCAATCGGTAAGAAGTTTTTGAAAAATAATCGTGCTGAACTAAAACTTTCTGCCTATGATATCTTAAAGCAAAACAAGGCATTTTCACGCACCATTGCAGATGCTTATGTCCAAACCTCTTATTCAAATGTGCTAAGCAGGTATTTTATGCTGACATTTACCTACAATATTCAAAGCTTTAAAGGAAAGCAGGCAATGCAGGAGCGTAAAAGACCATATTAATGATATAAATTTCTTTTTGAGCATTTTAAAGGGAACAAGCCGTATAGTTTGTTCCCTTTTATATTGTCCAGCTTTCACAAGAAAGACAATCGATAATAAAAGATGAAAAAATCAAGAAGAGAATTTTCTTTTTTAAGATATTTGAAAGACAATCGATAATAAAAGATGAAAAAATCAAGAAGAGAATTTTCTTTTTTAAGATATTTAAAACTTGAAGCGACTATGAACAATCTCTTTTGACTTGAAATTATTTATAATCTTTAAGTATTTCCTGAAGCCTTTGACGGGCAAAGAATATTCTGCTCTTTACTGTTCCCAAAGGCAAATTCATCTTATTTGCAATTTCGTGATACTTATATCCCGCAACATGCATTGAGAAAGGAATCTTATATTCATCAGCAAAGCTGTTTATTGCCTTGGTGATTTCCTTGACAGTGTAAGAGCCGTCCGGGGTGTCAAATCCTGACTCCTGAGGAAGATTCAAGTGATACAAGTCTTCCGTCTGGTCAACTATTGTTTGGTTTCTTACTATCCTGCGATAATTGTTGATAAAGATATTACGCATAATAGTAAATACCCATCCTTTGAAATTTACATTTTCGATGTATTTGTCTTGGTTGTCAAGCGCTTTGAGGGTTGTATCCTGCAATAAATCTTTTGCTTCTTCTCTGTCAGATGTCAGCATGTAAGCAAAGTTCAACAAGTTGTCTTGTAATCCAAGTAGCTTTTCTTGAAAATCTTGAAAATGAACTGATTTCATAAAATAAAGTATTAGCTCAAAAAAATAAGATTATTCATAAATTTGGGTTTATAACATTCCATTTGAAAAAAATGTTTTGGTTTTTAATAGTTTTTTATATATTTTTTTCTTAGTAGTATTATTTACCTCTTAATTCAAAAAAAGTTTTTAGATACTTATAAAAAAGTAAAACCTATCTTTGTATCTCTCTCTTTAAGTGCGATAAAACTCGAGATCAGTTTGGAAATAGATCTAATTTTATGGATATAGGCTGATTTGTTTTTTTTTAAATTGTTATAAAGTAATCAATACAAAGAATATGTTTAAAAGGACTCTTCTAATTCCATTTCTTATTTTAGTACAATTTTTTTTTAGTGAAAACGTTTTTTCAAATATGCTTTTTTATAAGATTGATCTAAAAAAAGAGGTTGGAAGCACCACATGGGTGTATGTAAATAAGGGTATAAAAGAGGCGGAGAAGCTTAAGGCTGACGCAATAATACTTCACATGAACACCTATGGAGGCACTGTGCTTCATGCCGATTCCATAAGAACTGCAATACTCAACTCAGAGATTCCATTTTATGCCTTTATAGACAATAATGCGGCTTCGGCAGGCGCATTAATTGCAATTGCCTGTGATTCGATATATATGAGAAGTGGCGCAAGCATAGGAGCTGCCACGGTTGTTAACCAAACAGGGGAACAAATGCCTGATAAATATCAGTCATATATGAGAGCAACAATAAGATCGACTGCCGAGGCAAAAGGGAGGGATACGATCATCGTTGACGGACGGCAAGAAATTGTTTGGAGAAGAGACCCTTTGATTGCTGAGGCAATGGTTGATGATAGAATTTACATAAAAAATCTCGTAGACAGTGGCAGAGTGCTTACTTTAACTGCTCAGGAGGCTGTTAAAAATGGATATTGTGACGGCATTTTTGAGAGTACGGATCAGTTTATAGAGCAAAGACTTACAAATGGTGATTACGATGTTATAAGTTACAAGCCAACTTGGATAGATGAAATTCTTGGATTTCTTTCCTCTCCAGGCATTCAGGCAGCTTTAATAATGATTATTGGGCTTGGAATATTTCAGGAAATAAAGACCCCAGGATTGGGCGTTGCCTCTGTAATAGCATTGATTGCGGCTGTTCTTTATTTCGCTCCCTTATATATCGAGGGATTGGCAGCCAATTGGGAGATAATAGTCTTTATATTAGGTTTTATTCTTCTTATGCTTGAGCTGTTTGTTATACCGGGGTTTGGCATTGCCGGTGTTTCGGGGATAATTCTTATTGTTGTAGCTTTAGTATTGGCTCTTGTAAACAACGTAGTATTTGATTTCGAACCTGTGTCGAGCGAAGAGATAAAGAAATCTGTTATGACTGTTGTTGCAGGATTGGCAGCATCCTTTGTTTCGATTCTGTTTATAATATCCAGGGTGGGAAATAAGGGATTGATGAAGAAGTTTGCTTTAAATTCAGAACAGAAAGTATGTGAGGGATATATTGCCGTTTCAACAACTGAAAGAAATCTTATTAACCGTGAGGGAGAGGCTGCCACCATACTTAGACCGGCGGGGAAAGTCGCTATAGATAATGAGTATTTCGATGCAGTTGCACTATATGGATTTATAGAAAAGGGCACTCCTGTAAAGGTTGTTAAATATGAGAACGCACAACTGTATGTTGTGAAAAAATAATACAGGTTCTTAAAAAAACAATATTTCCATATATATAGAAAATATGGAAATGAGATTCTTTTATAAGCTTTTATATATTTGTCTAAAAGCCGATATATTATTAATAATGTTATTAAATATCTTTTTATGTTAGAAAGAAATATTCAACCGCATACTTCCCCGATTTCATCAATAAATATTCCTGAACCAGAGAAAATTATTACACCAAATGGTGTTGAGATTTTTCAGCTTAATCTTGGAGATCAGGATGTTTTTAGAATAGATGTAATATTTGGAGCGGGAAAATGGGAGCAGAAGAAAAATCTTGTCGCAATGTTTACAAACCTTCTTTTAAAAGAGGGCGTTGAAGGAATGTCTGCTCTTGAGGTTGCCGAACATCTTGATTATTATGGAGCATGGCTTCAGCCATCTGCTACATATCATAATTCATACGTTACTTTGTATTCTTTAAATAAGTATGCAAAAGAAACTCTTTCATTAGTGGAGAAAATCATTAAAAAGCCTCTTTTTAATGAGCATGAGTTTGATGTGATAAGAAACAGAAGAAAACAGAGTTTTCTCGTTGAGGAGGAAAAGGTTCAAGTGGTGGCTTTTAATAATTTTATTGAGGCTATTTTCGGTAAAGTTCATCCTTATGGAAAACATGCCTCGGCTTCTGACTTTGATATTTTAAACACAGATGATTTAAAAGAATTCCATAAAAAATATTATAACTCATCAAATTGCAAAATTGTTATTACCGGTAAAATTACTGATGAGATAATGGATTATGTAATAAATGCCTTTGGAAAGGAACAGTGGGGCGGTATGTTGGTTAAAGACAGATTGTGTGAGCAGGAAACATCTGATGATAAAGATGTATCAAATAATGAACTCTTCTGTAATTATGAAAATAGTTATAAGCCCAAAGAGATTTTTGTGGAAAAGGCAGATGCAATGCAGTCGGCAATTAGAATTGGAATGCCTGTAATTAACAGAAACCATCCCGATTATGCTAAACTTAGGATTCTTAACACACTTCTTGGAGGTTATTTCGGCAGCAGGCTGATGGCAAACATCAGAGAGGAAAAGGGATATACCTATGGAATAGGGTCTAACATAACAACTCTAAAAAATGGCTCTTATATAACCATATCGACTCAAACTGCCGTTAATTATACTCAGGAGGTTATCAAGGAGGTGTTTAATGAAATTAGAAAACTCAAAGAGGAATTGGTGACTGATGAGGAGATGTCAATGCTGAAAGGATATTTGATGGGAGAGATGGCACGCCTTTTTGATGGTCCTTTCCCTATTGCCGATGCACACATATCTTTAATAGCAAATGGAATGGATTCTGGTTATTATAAAAATATGATTAAAGAAATCTCCGATATAACATCGGGGGATATAATTGAAATGGCAAAAAAATATTTCATTGAAAATAATTTCAGTGTTATTATTTCGGGTAAAAAGGAATAGTCTACTATTTACTATTGCTATTTAAACTGCATAGATATCCGAGTTTGTATAGGTTCAGCAAATACAAATTCGGATTTCTTGTTTTAAGATTATTTATTATGCTGTCGCCTAATCGGTTGTAGATAATAGTAATAAGATGTTTCAGTTTTAATGATGATATAAGATCATAGACTTTTAATAGTTTAAAATCTTTTCTATCGTCTTTGTCTATAATATTATCTGAAATGAATTTTAGATTTTCAATCGAAGCTTTTACATCAGAAATGTATTTATCATAATCTTTGAGACCAAGATGTACGACGGGGTTGTTGATGTAGAATATATAAACACCTTTTTTTCTAAGTTCCAATCCAAAAAGAGTATCCTCATGACCATATTTTTCAAGCCTTTCATCAAATTTTATTTTATTGAAAGTTGCTTTTGAAATAAGGAAGTTGTTTGAAAGAAGATGTCTTTTTGAATATTTGTTGATTGAATTTTTCTCCTTAAATGTGTCTTCATTAATATTCTTATACTTTTTTTCAATACATTCCACAGGTTTTAATAAACCGAAATGAGAATCCTCTAAAGTATAAGTATTCTGTTCATTGCAGTAACCGGCTTTGCAGTGAAGAACAAATTTATTCTCAACATTCCTGAAGTTTTTATACAAAGTGCCGCCGCAAATCAAAAAATCATTTTCATAGCCCTCTTTTTGAGCTGCATTTATAATATTGATATAATTATTAATGAAATTTTCTCCTGTAATAATGTCAGAGTCACAATCAAGAAATATTAGATATCGATTGGAAGCGGCCTCTGCGAGAATGTTTCTTGCCTTTGAACGGCCTATGTTGCTTTTTGAAGATAAATATCTTCCTCCACAATTTTCAAGAGCCGATATGTTATCTTTAAAGATATTTGTTGAACCATCTTCAAATGCAATTATCTCGGTTTTTACATTTACTTGAGAACATATCTTGGAAAGCCTGTTTATTAAAGGTGAACAATCAAAATTGTATATTGGAATTAGAATGGATATCATTAAATAAAAGTGAACTTGTTATATATATCGATAATGCAAATTGAAATAATATTTAATAAAAAAGCAAATAAAACAACTTATTAGAAAAAAAATTATTATTATTAT
>JAUNSR010000082.1 GCA_030539115.1 Bacteroidales bacterium | reverse complement strand
TTTCCCCCCAAGTTATACTAATATAAATAATACTAACTCTATATCTTCTTCTTCAAATCAAAATCAAAATGAAACAGAAGAAGAAGAGAAGCAAGATTCAACTTCTAAAATCAATAATGATATAAAAGATCTTTTAAGACATTGCCAATTTTGTAATATAAGATTAACCAAAAAGCAATTAATGATTCTTTTAGCATCGTACAAAAAAGAAAAGATAATGCAAGCAATTACAACAATCAGTTCCATTAGCGATATTAAAAACACATATAATTATATAATTGCAACGTTAAATGACATGAATAAAAAAATTGTAAGCAATATCAATGAACAAAAGCTAAAGAACAAGAATATCAAAAAAACATCTAAGATTGACTTTTCTTCGATAGAACAACAATTACTAGAATTAGATAATAAAAATAAACAAATAAATACAGAAGAATTAGAATTAAAAATAAAACAAGGACACTATGTAAACTAAACTATGAGTTTTATAAAGCATTTTAGCAACCAGATTGCCTCATAAAGACATTTTATTTCATTTTAGATAAAACACATCATTAACAATCAAAAATGGCTTAAAATCAAAAATATGAAGAATATATAAAAGTGATTAGTTTATTCCTCAGAATAAAAAGCTAGTAAGTGGTGTGATTAGCATATTGTTATAAATATATCAATTCAAAATATTAAAAATTGCAGAGGAGAAAATATATGGAAAACAAAAAAATTAGCTATTGTGACTTAGATCAATTACATAAGTTTTTGAAAAAAAGTGAAGTAGAGAAATTAATTAAAGAATATGGTGGAGTTAATTGCGGCACATGCGAATTAAATGATGGAGAGAAGTGTATGGCAACAGGCCAAGTTATTAATGATTTGGAAAATTTGTGCCATGATTATGAAGTTCGATTTGGAATATATCAAAACTTATAAAAATACTTGTAGAGATATATGAATAAAGGTATTAATTAATAGTATTAGTAGACTATGTGGAGCTTGTGGTTAAGTGCCTGTTTGTAGATTTGTGGTTAAGCTGTTGTTAGAGTGTTTGGTAACTCAAAGAGTTATCAATGCTCTAACAATGGCTTATCCAACAATTCTACAGGTACTTATCCATAAATCCATCATAGTTTTTGTGTGCTATTTTTTACGTAAAAAGCATTGTAAAATATACGCCAATGGTGTATAATAAAAATATATTAGATTAATACTTTAATAATAAGAGGTTGTAAGATGACAATAAAAAAAATAAGAAGAATGACGAATCTAAGTCAAAATAAGTTTGCAGAGAAGTATAATATTCCGGCGGGTACAATAAAGAATTGGGAACAAGAGATAAGAGTTTGTCCAGAATATGTACTTGAATTGTTGGAGTATAAGGTAAAGCAAGATAATTTGAGTAGTAAACAGAAGTTTGATATGCTATTGAAAGATTCAATGGAGGAAGAATTCATTTCATATGTAAAAGATAAGGTTGCAGATTGTTATTAATGTATTTTAAGAGTATTCCTCACCGTGAGGATGCGAAAGGAGAATAGTATGAATTTAAAGGAAAAAAAGGAACAGGAAATAAAGACTATCAAAGAAAGAAACTTTTCATTAAACTTATCTGATATGGATATGAAAAGAATTTATAAAAAGGCAGCGAGTGTTGGGTTTACACCAGAAAAATTGTTAGAATACTTCATTGGAGATTTAGTTGATGGCACATATAGTAATGGATCTGATGAGAGAATGTTAGCAAATGATTGGTTTGAACGGTGTGATTTTAGTTTATATCCTGACAAAACATTTCTCCGATATTTAGTTATTCATAATGAACTAGATGACCTATTAAACTCTTTAGAGGAGAAGGAAAGTGTACTTGCCTGTATTGCTGATGATGAAAGAAAGCTTTCTGATAATTGTTATAAATGGGAAAACATAATTGAAACGTCGAGAGAATGTCCAGAAGGAAAGAGAGCTTATAATACTAGAGCTGAATGGGAAGCTGAAGTAAAAGAGTATATAGAGGAAGAGCAGGAAGATTTGTCAGATATAGAGGAAAATATAAATGAAATTTGGAATGGATTTCTTGCATGGACAGATAAATCGGATGTGAATTTTGATAAGGAAGTTGAAAGAG
>JAUNSR010000025.1 GCA_030539115.1 Bacteroidales bacterium | reverse complement strand
GCAACCTCTTCTTTTAAGACTGATACTCAATCAGATAAATTATTTTTTATTATCCAGTGCAAAGATATGTAAAAAGTTTATTTGTCAAAAAAGCGGCTTTTATTTTAATACAAATTAAGAACTTTAGAGTATGCTGTTTGACTGTTTAATAGAATAATTTCAGTCGATTAAGTTTGATTAAGAAAATGTCAAGGCATTATTTAATATCTAAAGCACCAAATTGGGCAAATATCTCAATAAGACAAGCATTGTCAAGGAGCCATTTATGTTTTTCATTATTATTTCCTGACCAATCTTTGCCGACTAATCCGTTTTCATCGCGGTTGTTATTGATAACATATTCAATATTTTCCTTTATATGAGAAAGATATTCCGGATTATTGTCAATTTCGTAAAGAGCCTTGAAGCCTCTGAACATAATAACATTAAACCATCCCATATCTCTGTAAATTTTCAAATTAGGATTGTTCTTAGCAGTTTTAGTTCTGAAATGCTTCTCAATGTTGGCTGCCATTTTTTTTGCGTCGAAAAGATAATCCTCCTCTTTGGTTATCTTATAAAGAATAGCGGCAGCATTTAACATCTGACCTGAGTTGTATGAAAACTTTGTCTTGTCGATTGTGCCATTTAGTTTTATATTATCCCAAACAAGATAGTCAGAAGGGTCAAGAAGATTGTTTTTCGTCCATTGGTAGGTGGCTTTTGCCTGTTCAAGATATTTGTCGTTTTTAGTTAACTGGAATAGCTTAGCACAAAGAACTGTAGCTGGTGCATTTGAGCAACTGTTTTTAGATACTTTTTGCTGTTCACACCAGAAAATGCCTCCACCAAGTCTATTGTCCCAACCACTGAAAATATAGTTGTAAAGTTGTACGGCCTTATTAAGAAAATCTTTGTCTTTAGTTTTTGAATACAAATCACAGTAGTCAAGGGCTATCCAAACATTGTCATCATAATATCTGCCATGTTCACCATATTTTGTTGGAAAGGATTGATAACAAGCAGGCTCTCTGTTATTATCCCAATATTGCTCCAGGCCGGGAAGAATATTTTTCTTAAGAAGATCGAGATATTTTTTATTTGAAGTAACAATATAAAGATTGGTTACACCTGAAAGCATACCGGAATAGGGCCAAAGAAAAGATACCGGTTGAGAGACTTTTTTTTCTGTACCTTGTGCTAAATAAGAAATCTTTTGGTTGGAGTTTTTTGGGTAAGTCTCCAAAAGAAGATTGTTGTCATTGGCAGAATAGACATCTATAATATGATATAACAAAGAGTCTGCAAAAATCAACGCTTTTTTGTTATTGTCGTTTTTGGCTTCCAACGAAAAAAAAGAGATTAGTAAAAAAGTAAGAGTGAAAATGTTTTTCATTTATATACATATTTAATTATTAACACCAATGTATAAATGCGCCATATATATACTTTTGTTGGGAATCTCAACTATTGGTGAGTTACTGCATTATCCTTTTTAATGCAAAAATAATTCAAAAAGATAATAGAATATAGTTTTACTTGTTGCTAATAATGACAAAATAGTAACCAAATTTATCATATTGTGTAAATTAATTTTTTGTTTTAAAACATATTGCCAACTTTAAGCAAATTTTAATTTATACAAGTCATCTAATAATTATAATACGAATACGCTAAAACTCCATAAGGAGAATTTATCATAATATGATATAAATGGCGCATTTGTACCTTAGTATTAAAATTAAATATATATACAAATGAAACCGCCATACTCACTAAAAATGATAAATACTAAAAATGATATAAATGGCGCATTTGTACCTTAGTGTTAAAATTAAATATATATACAAATGAAACCGCCATACTCACTAAAAATGATAAATACTAAAAATGATATAAATGGCGCATTTGTACCTTAGTGTTAAAATTAAATATATATACAAATGAAATTCAAAATTAATCATCTATTGTGCTTTTCTCTCCTTTTAACAGGATGTGCAAAAGAGGTAACAACAACAAAGAAGTTATTGGATAAAGATCCTGTTGACTTTGTAAGTCCTTTGGTAGGGACTGATTCAAAGTTTTCACTTTCAACAGGAAACACATATCCTGCTATAGCAATGCCTTGGGGAATGAATTTTTGGACTCCAATGACCGGAAAGATGAGAGATGGGTGGACTTACGGTTACTCTGCCAATAAAATAAGAGGTTTTAAACAAACTCATCAGCCAAGCCCATGGATAAATGACTATGCTCAATTTTCATTGATGCCGGTTACAGGAGATTTAAAGATTGATCAGGATGAAAGAGCATCTTGGTTTTCTCATAAATCAGAAAAAGCAATGCCTCATTACTATAGCGTTTATCTTGCAGATTATGATGTAACCACAGAGATAGCACCAACGGATAGATGTGCATATTTTAGATTTACATTCCCTGAAAATGAAAATTCTTATATTGTAATTGATGGTTTTAACGGAGGTTCCTATATAAAAGTTATTCCTGAAGAGAATAAAGTTGTAGGATATGTAAAAAACAACTCGGGTGGTGTTCCTGAAAACTTTAAAAATTATTTTGTTATTGAATTTGATAAACCATTCACATCACAGAATGTATGGAAAGATTTTAAAGTTGTAGCCGGAAATAGTGCTGAGGATAATCATGTTGGAGCAGTAGTTAAATTTTTAACTAAAAGAGGAGATAAAATTTGTGCAAAAGTTTCTTCGTCTTTTATATCCGAGGATCAGGCTATAAGAAATATGAAAGAGATTGGAAATAATGATTTCGATCAGATAGCAAAACAAGGAGAGGAGAGATGGAATAATGTATTGGGTCGCTTTGATATAGAGAGCATAGATACAGATAGATTAAAGACATTTTATTCATGTCTTTATCGCTCAGTCTTATTCCCAAGAAGTTTTTATGAAATAGATGAAAACAATAAGCCGGTTCATTACTCTCCATATAATGGTGAAGTATTGCCTGGGTATATGTTTACAGATACAGGATTTTGGGATACATTCCGTTCTCTTTTCCCTTTTGTAAACTTGGTTTATCCATCAATGGGAGAAAAGATGGAAGAGGGGTTGCTGAATACCTATCTTGAAAGCGGATTTTTTCCTGAATGGGCAAGTCCGGGACATAGAGGTTGTATGGTTGGAAATAATTCAGCTTCTGTTGTAGCAGACGGATATCTTAAAGGACTTGCAAAAAAAGATCCTGAGAAAATGTATGAGGGACTTTTGAGTGGCGCTAATTCAGTACATCCAAAAATAAGTTCAACAGGACGTGCCGGATACCAATACTACAATGATTTGGGTTATGTTCCATGTGATGTAAATATTAATGAAAATGCAGCGCGCACTCTTGAATATGCTTATGATGATTGGTGTATTTATCAAATGGGTAAAAAGCTTGGCCGTCCACAGGAGGAAATTGATGTTTATCGTAAACGTGCATTAAACTACAAGAATCTTTATAATCCTGATTTTAAACTTATGTGTGGTAAAAAACAGGATGGTACATTCGAAGAAAACTTTAATCCATTGAAATGGGGCGGCAATTTTACAGAGGGAAATAGTTGGCACTATACATGGTCTGTTTTTCATGATATTAATGGTTTGATGGAATTAATGGGCGGAAGAAAGGAATTTGTGAATATGCTTGATTCTGTATTTGCTTTGCCTCCAATCTTTGATGACAGCTATTATGGAGGTGTTATCCATGAAATAAGAGAAATGCAGATTATGAATATGGGTAATTACGCACATGGCAACCAACCAATACAACACATGCTTTATCTTTACAACTACGGCGGAGAGCCATGGAAGACTCAGCACAGAGTTCGTGAAGTGATGGATAAACTTTATTCTGCAGCTCCTGACGGATATTGTGGTGATGAAGACAATGGTCAAACTTCTGCTTGGTATGTTTTCTCTGCTATGGGATTTTATCCTGTTTGTCCTGCTGCCAATGAATATGTTCTTGGGACACCATTGTTTGAAAAGATGACTGTAACCTTAGAGAATGGAAAGAAGCTTGTAATATCTGCTCCTGAGAATAATGATAATAATTTCTATATAGAAGATTTGAAAATGAATGGACAGAATTATGATAAGAATTATATTTCTTTTGACGATGTCTTGAATGGCGCTGTATTGGATTATAAGATGTCATCAAAACCTAATACAAAAAGAGGAACTTCGGAAAGTGCTATGCCTTACTCCATGTCTACAGAAAAATAAGAAATAAATATCCTTTAAAATTTGTATAACCTATATACAATCTGGATAAAAGATAGGAAAGTCTTTTGTTAAATTAATTATATAAAACAGTCCGGTTTCTTTTAATTGTCCGTAAAGTTGATGATTAAAAATAATCGGACTGTTTTTGTTTATTATAATTTATAATATATGTATGATACATATATTGAGCATTTTGTTGGAATATAATTAGTATTATTAAGTGTTTTTTGATATTAGTGTAAAATAATGTAAATAAAAGTCTTAAAATAGTATCTTTGTAGAAGATAAGCGGCGCCTCATCAAACGCATATTGAAAGTTGACACATTCAAATGCTTATTGAGTTCGGCTTGCATTATCTTTGTAGAAGATAAGCGGCGCCTCATCAAACGCATATTGAAAGTTGACACATTCAAATGCTTATTGAGTTCGGCTTGCATTATCTTTGTTATGCAAATAGATATATTATCAAATATGTATTCTAAAGCTTCATTTGTCATCTTTTTATTGGTTTTCACAATTAATAGTCATTTGTCTTTTGCTAATAAGATAAACAAAGAGGTAATTCGTCAAGCAGAAGCATTGTTAAAAGATGGTGAATATAAAAAAGCATACGATATTTATGAGAATGCATTAAGTAAGTCAGACTCTGTGTTTTATCTTTACTATGATTCAGAAGTCAGCGAGATGTATGATCAATATGATGTTACTGATGCAGAGATTAATAATCAAATCCAAAGCACACGAATAAGTAGAATTGAGGTCATTTCATCATTTTTAGTTTTATTTCTAATTATCTCAATATTTTGTATTCTTTCTGTTAACACCTCGAAATTAAAATCTTCACAAACAGAATTAAAGAAAGCAATTAAGCTTCTTAATTATTCAATAAAAAGCAAGAGCTACTTTCTCTCCAATACAAGCCATGAAATAAGAACGCCATTAAATGCTTTGGTAGGTTTTTCTCAATTGTTGAGTGATGAAAACACCGATCATGAAAGTGCTATTCAATATAATGAAATAATAAAACTTAATGCAAATTTGTTAATAAGGCTGATAAATGATGTGATAGATATTTCTTGTTTGGATATATCTGATATGAAATTTGAGTTAAAACCGGTTGAAATAACATCTTTGTGCAAAAAGGTCATTGAGACTATATCACGCATTAAAAAAACAGAGGTGCAAATAAAATTTGTTTGTGAAAAAGATAATATCGTTATTATTTCGGATTCTGTGAGGCTTCAGCAAATTATTATAAATCTACTTGGAAATGCAATTAAGTTTTGCAATAAAGGAACTATAACGTTGGAGGTAAAAGAAAAAGATCAAATGCTCTATTTTATAGTCTCTGATACAGGTATTGGAATTCCGAAAGAAAAAATGAAGGATTTATTTCTTCGTTTTGGCAAACTTGACGAGCTGTCGAATGGAACCGGTTTAGGGTTGTCAATTTGTAAAATAATAATAAACAGGCTCGGTGGAGATATAAGCATAGATGAAGAATATAAAGAGGGTGCAAGATTTGTAGTTACTCATCCAATTAATAACAATAATTAAATGAAGAGAGTCGATACATTTTGCATAGGAATATTTTTTTGTATGCTGTTTTCTTTGTCTGTAAGGGCACAAGAAAATGGTGAGGATATGTGTGATTCTGTTTTTTATATAATCAATTCTGAGTGTACCGATACTGATAAAATAGAAAAATTTAAGAATATATATTTTCAATATAGAAAGCAGGATTGGACAAAACGACTATTTGAAAAATCAAAAAAAGATATTCATTGGGATAAAAAAGACACTTCTGTATTAGAGCTTTATAGAATAGTAACAATGTTTACGGATGTAAGAAAAGATTATCCTTATTTGAATAATCTTTTTTCAGAAATAGAGGAGCTGTCTAAAAACACTAATAATTATTTGCCTTATTTCAAAGTTTGGGAGAAATTGCTGAGTTATGATATCGTTACCGATAAATATGAGGATGCCCTTTCTCAGAGTAAGCTGATGGAAAAAAGAGCAAAGGATGTTGGTTGTAAGGAAGGTATGTACATTTCTCAGATTGTACTGGTATATTTATATGTAAAGTCAAATAAGTTTGATAAAGTACTGGAAATAAGCAAAGAAAATCTTAATGGAGATTCAATATCCTTTAAGTCAAATTTTATTTTTGCCATAAATATAGCTAACTCATATATAAGACTTAAAGACTTTGAGAATGCTTATATAAGCCTTATGGAATGTGAAAATATAGTAAATAGAGAGTATAACAAGCGAACTAAAGAAACAAGATATTACTTTTTGCCAAATTTTTTGTACGTAGAACTTTTATATTGCAATTTATATAAAATGAATAAAGATTACACTTTATGGAATAAACATCTTGAAAAAGCAAAAAATTATATCACAGACAATACACCTACAGAGCATTATAATAGGTATTATTCTTCATTGGCTTTATATTATTTTGAAACAAAACAATGGCAGAAGTCTATTGAAATTAATAATTTTTTATTGGAATCAGCTGATAAATACAGAATGTCTAAGAATTCTGTCCTTTCAATTAAAAGGAATATTGGAAGGGCTATGTTTGAAGATGGAAATGAAAAATATGCAGCTATATATATGGATTCTTTATATAAAGAAACTGAATCGTCTTATTCTGAAATTTTAAAAATTCAGGATGAGACAATTAAGCAGAACAATAGAATGAAGAATGCCTTGGTTATAAGAGAGAAAAATAAAAGCATATTTTTCCATCTAATATTTTGGGAAATATTATTGATAATACTTGTGCTTATGTATTTCTTTTATAGATTGTTATGGCTGAGAAAAAATATCAGATTAAATAATCTGCTTACACAGGATTCTTATAAAAAGGCCGAAGCAAACAATAAATTAAAGGAAACATTTATAAAGAATATAAGAGATGAAATTAAATTTCCTCTTAAATCGGTTGTTGATATTTCAGAGATACTTACAAAGAATGACAATCCGGATAAAGAGCTTTTAGCGGTTTATTCCTATAAGATTAAAGAGAGCAGTGAAGAATTGCAGAAAATTGTAAACAGTGTGCTTGATTTGTCTCGAATTGAATCGGGGATGATGACTTTCTCAGTAGAAAAGATAGACTTAATAACTTTTATTAAATCAGTTCTGTCTGAGATTGAAGGTCAACAGAAAAGAACGATCCATTTTATAACAGATTTGAATAATGCCTATATAAAAACAGATAAGAATAGATTTAAAATGCTGTTGGATTCATTATTGGATGGAGAGCATGAAGATGGGGATAAGAAAATTGTTATCGGACATGCAAAAAATTTTGTTGTTGAGGAGCAAAAGTTAAACAGTGAAAAATCACCAGAGATATTGTTTACTATTTCAATATATAATTCATATTTATATTCAAGTCATCAATCAAAATCTATAGGAGAAATACAAAAACAAATAAACCAATTAATAATAAATAAATTTGGTTGGAGAATAGACATTGAAGAAAACAAAAAAATAGTGTTGTTTATTCCTCAAGAAAAAGCATGAAAGTTTTAAGAGTATTTGTTTGAAAGGAATATTTTAATTGTTATAAAAATGACGTTTTGTCATTTTAAACATTAATAAACCTTTAATTATTTAACATCTTTATTGAAAAATATTTTCTTTACTATATAGTTCAACTTAAATATAAAGTTTAGGCGATATTTTTTACACAAAGCTTTAATAATAAACATCAATTTTTAAAATATGCTTCCTTTATTAAATTTTACAGCAATAGACTTCGAAACTGCTAATCAATATCCTACAAGTGCTTGCTCTATAGGCATAGTCAAGGTGGAAAATGGGAAAATTGTAGAAGAGGTTTCTCATTTGATAAAACCTCAGCCTAATTTTTTTATTTCTTCTTTTATAGATATCCATCATATAACAAAAGCTATGGTCAGTGATGCTCCTTTATTTGGAGAATTATGGCCTGAAATTTCTAAACTTATAGAGGACTCGGAGGCTTTGGTGGCTCATAATGCTCCTTTTGATATGAGAGTGCTTAAGGCGTGTATTGAGATGGAGATGATAAGAGCTTACATACCACAGAACTTTTGTACTGTTCGTCTATCAAGAAAATATCTTAAATTTCTTATAAATCATAAATTGAATACTGTTTGTGATTATTTTAATATAGAGCTTGACCATCATGAAGCATTGAGTGATGCAAGAGGATGTGCCAAAATAGTGCTTGGATTGAATGAAATGTTTGAAAACGGAGAATTGGAGGAATAAAAAGGGGATGCTTATTGTTTTAAAATTATTGCAATCCATAATCAATAGTTAGAACTTTGAATTCTGTTCTTCGGTTTAATTGATCCGCTTGTTCTTTTTGCTCTTCTGTTAATGTGTTTACAAAATTCTCGTTAAGAATGGTCCCTTCTGGAAGATAGTCAAACTGAGAAGCTATCCTCTTTGACACAACTTTTGGAACGCTTTTTCCATAACCCTTTGGAGTGAGACGCCTTGTTTCTATTCCACCTTTAATAAGGTAATCAATTACGGATTGAGCTCTTCTTTGAGAAAGGTCAATGTTATATTTCTCAGAACCTTTTCTGTCGGTATGAGCTCCGAGTTCTATTGTAACATGAGGGTTGTTATTTAAAAGTTCAATTAATTCATCAAGAGCCTTTTTAGATTCGGGTCTTAACGAGGCTTTGTTGAAATCATAGAATATATTTTCAATCAAAACAGGTTTTGAAATCGAGGCAAGTTTGAAATTTACCTCATAATTTGCGTCAGCCTCTTCATTATCTGAAATAAACTCCTCTTTGGTATTTAGGTATCCTTTTGCCCCTGCCATCATAACATAGTTTATTCCTCTATTTATTTTGATAGAAAAAGAGCCGTCTTGTTTTGTTATAGCTTTTGAGTTGGAACCGTCAAGTCCGATAATTCTTACAATTGCTGAATTTATTGGAGTGTCATCTTTATCGGTAACATATCCTGAAATATTTATTTTTATAGAAGGAAGAAAGAATGAGAAAATATGATCGTAACCTCTTGCATCACCTCTGTTTGAGGAAAAGAATCCCTCTTCTTCCTCTTTATTATAAAAAGTAATTCCAAAATCATCATAATTGGAGTTAATTGGAGCTTTCATATTTTCAACATGCCATATTCCCCAGCTGTCGAGCCTTGCTTTGAAAATGTCAAGACCGCCCATTCCGGGAAGCCCGTTGGAGGAAAAATAAAGAATGCCGTCATTTGATACGTAAGGAAACATTTCGTCACCGGAAGTATTTATGTTGCTGCCAAGGTTAGTGATATTTTCCAATTTATTTGCATTTAAAGTGCCTTTCCAAATATCTTTCCCTCCATATCCTCCAGGTCTGTCAGAAACAAAATACAAAGTCTTTTCATCAGGAGCTAAGGCGGGATGAGCATACACATATATAGAATCAGTGCCAATTTCAATCTTAACAGCTTTGTCCCATTTGCCGCCATTTCTTGTGGACATATAAATGTCAGTGGTTTTTGGAGAAAGATGGTCGGTTACAGCTTTAGTAAAAAACATTTTTGATCCGTCTTGATTGAAAGATGTTGCTCCTTCATCAAATTCTGTGTTAACATCGCCTTCAATGGGCTCGGGTCTTTTCCATACTCCTTTTTCATCTTTTTTTGAGAAAAAAATGTCATTGTTTTTTATTCCTGTTATCTCGCTTTTTTTTGAACCAAGTGCTTTGTCGGTTGAACTTGTTATATAAAGTATGTCTTGACTCTTACCATAAAGGGCCGGAGAAAACTCAGCTCTTCGAGAATTAAAGATATCAGCTTTTCTTACAATATATCGGTTTTTTTTCTCTTTCCACTCTGTGGCAAGTTCTATTCCATCTATTGTTTTTTGTATCTCTTCATTGTCACCAAATTTCTCAATAAAAATAAGATAGTTTTTGAGTGCATCTTTATATTTACCCTCTTTTTGAAGAGATTTGGCAAGGTGCAGATATAAAGTTGAATCAGAATTGTTGTATCTGATAGCATTTGTAAAAGAGGCAGATGATTTCGCAGGGATATTGATTTTTTCATAACAAAAACCAAGTTTTGCAGAAATCATACCTCTTAAATCTCTTTGTTTATTTGGGGACGTTTTGTTGTATATTTTTTTATAAGAATTTGAGGCTGCATAATATTCACCTCTGTCATATTGAGAATCGGCAGTTGCAAGTTTTGTGCTTTTGCAGGAATATAATAAAGGAATCGTCAATAGTATTCCTAAATAGAGACAGCCTGCAAAACCTTTAAAATTGGCACATTTCTTCTTTAGCACTAATAATAAATTGAGTACAAAGAATTGTCGAAATAATATGTAGTATATAAAGATACAATTTTTCACAAATAGAAAGCGTTATTTGTTTTAAGACGTAAAAATAACCTCTTTATTGTGTATTTCTATCTGTGAATAAAAAAATGGAATTATTTTTTGATTAATAATTGTGAGTTAATTAAAATCTGAAATAAATAATTGCTATCTTTTGCATGGGTTAAGAGACTATTAACCTACAAAAACCTTTCTAAACTGTTACTTAATAAAACAACTTAAAATTGGAGGGTAAAATGGATAAATTAGTAGTATTGGCGGAGGTTAATGATAATGCTGAAGCCGGTTTAATAAAGTCGTATCTTGAAGACGATGGCATAGAATGTGTAGTCAATGATTCAATATCAAATCAGATGTTTGGCTCTTTTATTGATATGTCCGGAGTGAAGATACTTGTTATGGAAGATGCTTTTGAGAAAGCTGTTGAGGTTATGAAAAAAGGCGGTTTCGAAAAGTATCTATTATAAAATAGGAAGCTTGAGAGTTTAAGCGCAAATAAGATTCTAAATATTGATATTTAAGAATTTTATTTGCGCTTTTATATTTTAAGGCAATAGTAATGAGCTGTCACCGTAGCTTAGGAATCTAAAGTTGTTTTCAAGAGCATATTTATATATCTTTTTCCATTCTCCTTTTACAAATGAAGATACAAGCAGAAGAAGAGTGCTTTGAGGTTGATGAAAGTTTGTAACTATACCTTCGACTATTCTATAAGTATATCCCGGGGCAATCATAATCTGAGTTGATGTAACAAGCTTATCAAGAGAATGCATATCAAGATAATCGACTATATTCTGCAAAGCTTTTTTTGTTGGAAGAGTATATTCTTTTTCATAAGGTTGCCATTGGAAAACTTTTAAATGTTCAGTATCAATGTCATTGTTGCTTTCAAGCTTTTCACCTATATAATATAAAGACTCTAATGTCCTAACGGAAGTTGTTCCAACTGCAATGAGTTTCCCTGTATTAGAAATGATTTTCTTTATAAGAGCTTTATTTACGGAGATAAATTCAGTATGCATTGTATGGTCAGCTATTTTTTCGCTTTTTACAGGTTGAAAAGTCCCTGCACCAACATGGAGGGTCAGCTCTTCACAGTCAACATTTTTATTTTTTAAAGTATTAAAGACATTTTTAGTGAAATGCAGTCCGGCAGTGGGAGCAGCAACAGAGCCTTTGATTTTTGAATAGACAGTCTGATAGGTTTGCTTATCACTTTCTTGAGTTTCTCTGTTTAAATACGGAGGAATTGGCAATTCGCCGATGGCTTCAAGAATATCTGCAAAGTTTATATTTTCATCTTCCCAGGAGAAGTGAACATAATGAGTGTTTCCTTTAGTTTCAAGCCTTTCAGCATATAGAGTTAAAGTATCACCCTTTACTGTGATATTTTTTTCAAGTTTCCCATCTTTCCATTTTTTTAAATTTCCAATCATACAGAGCCATGTGCAGCCTTTGTTAGATTGAAAAGAAAGATTGTAATCATTTGGGCTTATAGGCTCAAGGCAGAAAACTTCAATCTTTGCCCCTGTAGCTTTGTTGAAGTGAAGACGGGCTTGAATGACTTTGGTGTTGTTGAAAATCATAAGACTGTCTGCCGGTATGTAATCGGCGATAGAAAGGAATATGGATTCTTTAATGTTTCCTTTATCGTATATAAGAAGCTTTGAATGGTCTCTTTGTTCAAGAGGAAATTTTGCTATTCTATTATCCTCAAGTGGATAATTGAATTCTTCAATTTTAATATCCTGAGTTTTTGTCATATCAATTTTAATAATCGTGCAAAAATAAAGAACTTTGTATAGAAATGTTGGTTAATTGATATTCAAAAAACAAAAAATTGAGTAGACTTGTATTTGTTTTGAACAAAAGTTGTTTAAAACGTGGTTTTAAGTAAGAATAATATTAATGTTATGATAAAAATTGGCGATAAAGTGAGATTCCTTAATTCTGTTGGAGGTGGAGTGGTAAAAAGATTTATAAATAAGGAATTAGTGGCTGTAGAGGAAGATGATGGGTTTGAAATGCCTGTATTAATTAAGGAGTGTGTCATAATAGCTTCGGCTGGAGAGGTTACGGCTGAAAATAGAGGCACTAATATAAATAATGAGAAATTAAAACTTGATGAAAAGGCAGCCATAATAAAGGAAACTAAGGAGGGGGAGAAACTTAATATCGCTTTAGCCTACATACCTCAGGATAGCAGGAGCTTGAGTAACACTGACTTTGATGCATATTTGGTGAATGATTCAAATTATTATTTGTTTTTTACTTATATGAATAAGTTCTCAGATCAGTGGAGAACGAGATTTGCAGGTGTTATAGAACCAAATACAAAAATTCATCTTGAGCGGTTCTCCAAGGAAATATTAAATGAACTTGAAAATCTTTGTGTCCAGCTTACAGCCTATAAAAAACAAAAATCATTTGATTTGAAGAACCCTGTATCTGTGGAACTCAGATTGGATACAGTGAAATTTTATAAGCTTCACAGTTTTAAGGCTAATGACTATTTTGTAGAGGACGCATTGGTTTATCCGGTTGTAAGAGATGATATGCCGGTTAGGCAAATTCAAATATCTCCTGAAGAGTTGAAAAAAGCTCTTTATGAAAAAAATGATTTAAAAAGTAATAAGCCTGCTAAACAGCATGAAGTTTTAAAACAAAAGAATGGAATAATTGAGGTTGATTTGCATATTAATCAGTTGCTGGATTCTATTGTAGGGATGAGCAATGGTGATATTTTAAATTATCAACTTGAGGCTTTCAGAAAAATAATAAATGAATATAGGGGGAAAAGGGGACAAAAAATTGTTTTTATTCACGGAAAGGGTGAGGGCGTTCTTAGAAATGCAATATTAAAAGAGATAACATCTAAATATTCGGGATACGGATGTCAAGATGCTTCTTTCCGTGAATATGGATTTGGAGCAACAATGGTGACTGTTAGATAATATACATTAAATCTGACATAATGCCGTCTGATATAAAAATTCCTTTGGAAGTTAATATCAGACGGTTTTCTTTTATTTCAAGCAGCCCGGAATCTATATATCTTTTAGATTGTGTGATGCAGTAATCAAAATATTTTCTATCAAAGCGATGCTGAAGCTCTTTAAAAGATATTCCCCACATAGTTCTTAATGAAGTCAAAATAAATTCATCATAATGTTCACTTTCAGTAAGATACTCTATTTCCCCCTTTTCACCTTTTATATATTTATCTAAATCAGAAACATTCCAACATCTTGTATTCAGATTATATGAATGAGCGCTGGGACCAAATCCAAGATATTTTTTGTTTTGCCAATAAGAAGTATTATGTTTTGAATATAAGGAGTTCTTGGCGAAATTGGATATTTCATAATGCTCAAATCCATTTTGTTTAAGAGTTTCAATGAGTGTTTTAAACATTTCAAGACTTAAATCTTCAGACACCTCTTTTATAGCATTCTTTTTGAGTAATGAATACATTTTTGTGCCCTCTTCATAAATAAGATGATAAGATGATATATGTGTAATGCCTAAAGAAATAGCTTTTGAAATATTTTCTTTCCATGATTCCAATGTTTGATTTGGAAGTCCATACATTAAATCAATACTTATATTATTAAATCCATTTATTTTACACGCTTTTACAGCTTCAATAGCTCTGGATGAAGAGTGCCGTCTGTTTAAGAATTTTAATTCATTATCATTAAAACTTTGAACTCCCATACTTATTCTATTAAAAGGAAGATCTTTCAATAGATAAATATATTCGTCTGTCATATCTTCAGGGTTTGCTTCCAGAGTTATTTCAATACATTTAGAGAGATCAAAGCATAAGGATATTTTATTAAAAATTATTTTGAAATCATTGTGGTTTAATTGAGATGGAGTACCTCCTCCAAAATATATTGTTTCTATAGGTTCATCAATTTCATTTTTTCGTAATTCAATTTCTTTAAGGAGAGCATTTATAAAAAGATCCTTTTTTAGTAGATTGATGTTTGAGTAAAAATCGCAATATATACATCTTGTCTTGCAAAAAGGTATATGGAAATAAAGAGCAGCCATGATTGGAGTAGATTTTAATTAATAAAAAAGTATTATTTGGAAAAAATTCTCAAAAAAATAATAACTTAAATAATCAAAAAAACATTGTATGTTGTTTATAAGGAATAACAATTATAATAAAATTTTTGGTAAACTAATAATATGCTGTTTTCTAACATATAGACTTTATTATAATCATTAATATTTATTTGTATTTTTAGAAACAACATTTTACTTAATAGATGTTTTACGATTGTCAAACTTATAAATCTGATATTATGAAAGTATACCAATCGATTGAAATCAAAAACATTGCTTTGTTAGGAAGCAAAGGGGTAGGTAAGACCACACTTGCAGAAGCTATGCTTTACGAGTGTGGAGTTATAAAACGTCGTGGAACAGTAGATACGAAAAATACTGTGTCCGATTATTTCCCGGTGGAAAGGGAGTATGGATACTCTGTCTTTTCCACCCTTTTTTATGCCGAGTTTCTTGGCAGAAAACTTAATATCATAGATTGTCCCGGCTCTGATGATTTTGTCGGAAATACCATAACGGCATTAAATGTTACAGATACTGCTGTTATTATGGTGGATGCGCACTACGGAGTTGAGGTTGGGACAAGAAATATGTTCCGTTATACAAAGCAAACTAACAAACCGGTAATCTTCTTAATAAATCAGCTTGATGTTGAACATGCTGATTATGATGCTGTGTATGAACAGTTGAAAGAGAATTTCGGCACAAATGTAGTTGCCATCCAGTATCCAATTTCTTGTGGTCCATCTTTTAATGCAGTTGTAGATGTGCTTAAAATGAAAATGTATAAATGGAAACCTGAGGGTGGCGAACCGGAAATTATGGATATCCCTGATTCAGAGATTGAAAAGGCTGAGGCTTTGCATCAAAAACTTGTTGAAGCTGCAGCGGAAAATGATGAAACTTTGATGGAGAAGTTCTTTGATCAAGGAACTCTTTGTGAAGATGAAATGAGAGCCGGAATACGTGCTGGTCTTGTTGCAAGAGGAATGTTTCCAGTCTTTTGTGTAGATGCCGAAAGAGATATGGGGGTAAGAAGGTTAATGGAATTTTTGGGGAATGTTGTTCCTAATGTGACGGAAATGACAGTTCCTGAAACAACAAAAGGTATAAAAGTTCCACCTGATGAAAATGGACCGACAAGCCTTTTCTTTTTTAAGACAACAGTTGAACCTCATATCGGAGAGGTATCTTATTTTAAAGTAATGTCCGGAAAGATACATGAGGGGGATGATTTGGTAAATGTAAGCAGAGGAGAGGAAAAAGAGAGGCTTTCTCAAATATTTTGTGTGGCAGGTCAAATAAGAACTAAAGTTGAAGAACTTGTGGCCGGAGATATAGGTGTGGCTGTTAAGTTGAAAACAGTAAGGACCGGAAATACTTTAAATGAGAAAGGGTGTGATTATGAGTTCAATTTTATAAAATATCCAGCGCCTAAATACAGAAGAGCAATAAAAGCAATTACAGAGGCTGATACCGAGAAGATGAATGAAGTGCTTTTAAGAATGCATGAGGAGGACCCAACCTTAATTATTGAACAGTCGAAAGAATTAAGACAGACTCTAATTCATTGTCAGGGCGAATTCCATCTTAGAACATTGAAATGGAGGGTGGAAAATAATGATAAAATTCCTGTGCAGTTCTTTGAGCCGAGAATCCCGTATAGAGAAACAATAACAAAGTCAGCAAGGGCTGAATATAGACATAAAAAGCAATCTGGCGGCGCTGGTCAGTTTGGAGAGGTTCACATGATAATTGAACCATATTTTGATGGAATGCCTTCGCCTACATCTTATAAATTTAATGGACAGGAATATAGAATGAATGTCCGTGATACTCAGGTCTATGATCTTGATTGGGGAGGAAAACTTGTATTTGTTAATTGTATAGTAGGTGGAGCTATTGATTCGAGATTTCTTCCTGCCATTCAAAAAGGATTGATGGATAGAATGGAACAGGGACCGCTTACCGGATCTTATGCAAGAGATGTTAGAGTTTGTATCTATGATGGTAAAATGCATCCTGTTGATTCAAATGAAATTTCCTTTAGACTTGCCGGAAGAAATGCCTTTAGCGATGCTTTTAAACAGGCAAATCCAAAAATTCTTGAACCTATATATGATGTTGAAGTTTTTGTTCCTTCAGATAAGATGGGGGATGTAATGAGTGATTTGCAAACAAGAAGAGGTTTGATTATGGGTATGTCAAGTGACAATGGCTTTGAAAAGATTATTGCGAAAGTGCCTCTCAAAGAGTTGTCTTCTTATTCAACGGTCTTAAGTTCAATGACTGGTGGACGTGCTTCTTTTTCTATGAAATATGCTTCTTATGAACTTGTTCCGGGAGAAGTTCAGGATAAACTTCTTAAAGAATATGAATTGGAGCAGGAAGCTGAGTGAAAATATATAAAATAAAAATAATAAAAAGGCCTTTTCTTTTAGAGAAGGCCTTTTGATGTTAAATATTTATTTGTTAATTTTGTGAGGTTATGTTAATGAGCTAATTGTAAAAATTTTTCTTTATATTAAAAAACAATTGTTGTAAAAACTTTGTTTATATAATGAAAACTAAGAAAATAGCTTGTGAAGCAGTATAAAAGATGTTTTTTTTCGGTGAAAATCGAATAAGGAGTAAAGTTTATTATGAAGAAATCCACTATTTGGTTGCTGGTTCTCATAATGGGAATGACATTTATCGGTCTTCTATACCTGCAGATAAGCTATATGGATGCGATGGTAAAGATGCGCTATGAGCAGTTTAATGAAGCCGTAAAGCGTAGTCTTTTTAGAGTATCGCGTAGTTTGGAGGTTGAAGAAACCAAACGTTATTTGGAAGAGGATATTGAGGAAACTCAAAGACGGCTACTGAATTCTTTAGGAGAAAAAGGTGAAGCTCAATTGGAGTATGTGCAAAAAAGCCATTTCTCTATAATGAATCCCGATGGGACAATTTCAAATTTTGAGTTTAAGGGTTTTTCAGCAGATACTTTTGAGCAAAAACTTTCTATCTCGCCTAAGCATGGAAGTAATACAATAACAAGTACTTCTAAAGCAATGCAGGATGTGTTTAACAGACAGTATCTTTATCAAAAAGAACTCTTGAATGAAGTAGTTTATAATATCCTCACCAAGTCAAGTTCGAGGCCTATAATGGAGAGGATAAATATAAAGAAGCTTAATGACTTTTTAAGAGCGGACTTGCAGAATAATGGCTTGGATTTGATTTATCAGTTTGCTATCGTTGATAAAGATGGTAAAATTGTATATAAAACAAGAGAGTATAATCCTAAAGATAAAGAAAATACATTTACTCAATATCTATTTGTAAATGATCCTCCTTCAAGACTTAATGTTTTAAAGGTTTATTTTCCAACACAAAGAGATTATATTTTTTCATCGGTAAGATTTATGATTCCTTCATTTATTTTTACCATTATAATGCTCATTACCTTCTTGTTTACAGTGGTAATAGCATTCCGTCAGAAGCGCCTTACGGAGATGAAAAATGATTTTATCAATAACATGACTCATGAGTTTAAAACTCCCATTTCTACCATCTCTCTTGCGGCCCAAATGCTTAATGATCCAGAGGTTGGGAAAAGCTCTGCTTTATTTAAGCATATTTCCGGAGTGATAAATGATGAGACAAAGAGGCTGAGATTTCAGGTTGAGAAAGTCTTGCAAATGTCAATGTTTGATAGACAAAAGACTACTCTTAAGCTTAATGAGTTTGATGCCAATGAGATTATTGCCAATGTGGCTGCTACTTTTAAACTTAAAGTGGAAAAGTATGGTGGCACAATAGAAACAGACCTTGATGCTGAAGACGCTTGGGTTATGATTGATGAAATGCATTTTACTAATGTTATTTTTAATCTCCTTGATAATGCTGCTAAGTATGCAAAAGAGGGGCGTCCTTTAAGGTTGATAGTAAAAACTAAAGATGATGGTGATAAACTTGAAATTACAGTTCAAGACAATGGAATTGGTATTAAAAAGGAAAATCTAAAGAAAATATTTGAGAAATTCTATAGAGTTCCGACTGGTAATCTTCATAATGTAAAAGGGTTTGGTTTAGGTCTTGCCTATGTTATGAAAATTGTTAGGGATCACAAAGGAAGTATACGAGCTGAAAGCGAGTATAATGTAGGAACAAAATTTATTATTACATTACCTCTAATAAAAAACAAGTAATTATGGAAGAGAGATTGCGTATATTGTTATGCGAAGATGATGAAAACTTAGGAATGCTGCTTAGAGAATATCTTCAAGCTAAAGGCTATTCTTGTGATCTTTTCGCAGATGGAGAAGCCGGTTATAAGGCTTTCTTGAAAGGTAAGTATGACTTCTGTGTATTGGATGTTATGATGCCTAAAAAAGATGGTTTTACATTAGCACAAGAGATAAGAACAGTAAATGGTGAAGTGCCAATTATATTTTTAACTGCCAAATCTTTAAAGGACGATATTCTTGAAGGATTTAAAATCGGTGGTGACGATTATATTACAAAACCTTTCAGTATGGAAGAGCTTTTGTTTAGAATTGAGGCTATCCTTCGCAGAGTAAAAGGTAAAAAAGGTAAGGAAGTTTCTACATATAAAATAGGCGACTTTACTTTTGATACACAAAAACAAGTTCTTGCTATTGGTGATAAAGTTACAAAACTTACAACTAAAGAATCTGATTTGCTTAGCCTTCTTTGTGCTCATGTAAATGAAATTCTTGAACGTAATTTTGCTCTTAAGACAATTTGGATTGATGACAATTATTTCAATGCCCGCAGCATGGATGTTTATATTACTAAACTACGTAAACATTTAAAAGAAGATCCAAATATTGAAATCATTAATATTCATGGAAAAGGATATAAATTAATTGCTCCTGAAGTTGAAAAAGCAAAATAATTTGTATTTATTAATTTAATAGCTGACAAAATTGACTTTATCTAAATAAATAGATATAGTGTTGTTTTTGAAAGTTTTGATTTCTCTCAAAAGATTATTTTCTATAGATATATTTTTATAGAAGTGGTCTTTTGGGAGATTTTTTTGTTTGGGGTAATTGATAAAAAATGACAGGCAATAAATTAATTGTTGAAATAAACTTTTTTGCAGTCAAATGCAAAAAGACTTTTTTATATATAATCAATCCTTTATATAATAACAATCGGTGCCATAATCGAATACATCATGTTTAATGATTCTGAAGATTATAACACACAATTACATTAATGCCGGATTAAGCATATATGAAAAAGTCTTTTTTATGAAATAAAAATAGGCTCTGAAATTTAAATCATTTCAGTTTAAATTTCAATTATACTATTCTACGTATTTGTAAAGAATTATTGTAGCAATTATTCCAAGAACTGTAAATATTGCGCCAATAACCAAAGAAGTATTTGTTGTAGAATGTGAAAATTGGGGGATAGCCAAAATAGCAACTCCGATAAGAACAAGTATTACACCGCTATTTTTCAATAACTCTTTCATAATATATAAGTTTTATTTGATATTTCTATTATTGACACAAATAAACTAATAATTCTTTTATAGTGAAAATAATTTTGAATAAAAATATATGAATATGTAATGATAAGTTTACTGGTTTTAATAAAACCAAAATATCTCTATATTCAATCTTTTAAAAGGATGGCGTTTTATTGTTTTATTTTCCGTATTTAAGATTTTACCGATAATTCAATATTATTAAAGGATAGTTACGTATTATACCATCCTGAAATATATTTAGCGAGTTTCTTTTTTTAATACCTAATACCTTATAATTTAACAATCACCTTTATATCCTTTTTTAATAAATTCTTATAAACCTAAAAAAACGCCAAAACTGCATTGATTTCTTATTATAAATTAATCATTGAAGATGCCATTAATATAAAGATTCATAAACCAAGACTATTCCGCATTCTCAATGATATATAAAGCAGTCAAAAATTTCAAAACAACCTGCACACTATATATTCAAATGCAATATTAGTTTGGAATGTATTATTGCAATTGAAAAATATTTTATTTTTGCAATGACAGTAATTGATATTTTAATCCTGAAAATTTAATATTAGAAGTTAACTTAAATCTTTCATTAATATTTGAATTATTTATGAGTTTTATTTTCTTTATATACCAGTGGGTTATATTTGTACCCATCTTCCTTGTATCTACTATTTTATGCGCTTTAATGACTATTTTAGGGACCAAATTAGGCGATTCTAACTTTTGGACCTATTATCCAAGTCATTATTGGTCAAAATTAACCTGTATATTGGCTCTTTCGAAAGTCGAGGTTGTAGGAAAAGAAAATATTTCAAAAGACGAGTCCTATGTATTTGTTGCCAATCACCAAGGGGCGTTTGATATTTTCCTTATTTATGGATATTTAGGGCATGATTTTAAATGGATAATGAAGCAATCTCTAAGAAACATTCCTATTGTCGGACAAGCCTGTGAAGATGCGAATCATATATTTATTGATGATACAGGAGCAAAAGGTGTTAAAAGCAGTATGGAAAAGGCAATACAAACTTTAGGAACCGGAATGTCTTTGGTTATTTTCCCAGAAGGCAGCAGAACTTTGGATGGAAAAATTCATAGATTTAAAAAAGGTGCATATCAGATTGCCGATGAATTAAAAATGCCTATAGTGCCTCTTGTTATAGAGGGTTCTTTTAATGTTCTAAAAAGGGGTACATTAAAACTTCGACCACATAGGTTGAAACTTACAATTCTTCCGGCAATACCCTTTGACCCAGCATCTGAAGATGAAATTAAAAGAAGACTTGATTTGTCATTTAATAATATTTCAGAAGTCTTAAATCATTGATAAAGACAAAATTTTGATAATTGCGATGTCTTCAAAAATCAGATGTGTAAAACTTACACTTAAATGGCATGTGCAGCCAATAATTTAAAAAACGTTTACTCTTTAGCGTCCCAAATGATATTCATCTAAAAATGCAAATATAGTTGAATAAAACAAGTTTCTTGCCTTAAAATTAGAAAGAGCCAAATCATGAAGTCCGTCAGGGACAACCACCTCAGTAACATTTTTACCAAGTTTTTTGCCATATTTCTCAATATCATCTACATCAAGCACCGAATCGCCATTATTAAAATCATCATTCCATTTATCCCCATAAACTGATTTGTCAGAAAACATTACAAGAACCGGAATAGGAATATCCAATCCTTTTTGTATTAAATTCTGACCAAGATGTATTGCTCTTATCCAGCCTGCAGTTACGGAGGGTGAGATAATATATTTCCAATCGGTGTTATAATTCCATTCACCATTATATTCTTTTAATAAACTCTCAGCATAGGCAGATGAACTCCCCTGTGGAATTTTTATGTTAGGGAACCATTTTCCTAAAAAGGAGACAATAGGAATAAGAATATTTTCTTTAAACCAACCCAAATTCATATCCAAAAACGGTGAGTTGAGTATTAACGCATCAATCTTCAGATTATTTTTGTTGGCATTCACATATAATGAGGTTATAAGACCTCCTGTTGAATGCCCCATCAAAATTATTTTCTCGTTGCCTTCATTTCTAATGATATTTATGGCAGAGTCAATGTCTGCAAAATATTCATTTATGCTTCTGACATTAAAAGGATATTGCAGATTGGTGTCAAGAGATCTCCCAAACTTCCTTAAATCGACAGCATAAAAATTATATCCTGCAGAGTCTATTTTCTGAGCCATTTGTTTTTGAAAGAAATAGTCATTATAGCCATGTACATACAGTAATGCCGTTTTCGATTCTATATTCGAAGGAATCTTTTTTATAAGTGTAGATATAACCTTTCCCTCATAGTCATCATTCATTAAAAATGTCCTGCTAACAAAATCATTCCCTAAAACATCACTTTTATATTGTCCGAAGATTGAAAACGATGACAGATAAACAAAAACAATTGAGAAGATATATTTTTTCATAACAGTGCAAGAGTTATATCGCATTTTAATATAAAACTAAATATGATAAAATAAGTTTGGATTATACCTTAAGAGATGATTTGATATTGCTGAATATTTTGCTCAGTGCAGATTGAATTATTAAAAATTCCTGATCAGAGACTCCGTCCAATGCTGATTTAATATTTTCTGTAACAACAGGTTGTATTTTTGCCTCTGACATTTTGCCTTTTTCTGTCAGGTAGATTAAATTAATCCGTCTATCCAATGGGCTTGCCTGCCTATTTACAAAACCTGCTTTAACAAGATTGTCTATCAGCCTTGTCATGCTTGGCTTGTCTTTAAAAGTATGAGTACACAGCTCCTGCTGTGTCACACCATCTTTTGTCCACAAATAATGCATCACAGTCCATTGTTCTGGGGTAACTTCAATTCCTGCCTCTCTGAATTTTCTATATAATTTTCTGTTTATTGCAGATGAAACCTTTACACTTAAAAGAGCGAAAAGTATTTCAAACGCCACTGGAGATAAGTTCATTTTTTTGCTTAATATAGATTGGTGAGAGCAAAGGTAAATTTAAAGACCATAATCAGGAAAAACAAATAAAATAAATTGTTCAAAAAACATTTTATCAAGTAAATAAAATAAAATATTTGCAGGATATATAAAAATAACTACCTTTGCACCGCAAATAAACTATTTAATAACAGTTTAAGTTAAATGAGTATGAATCATTACGAAACCGTTTTCATTTTAACTCCCGTTTTATCTGATGTTCAGATGAAGGAAGCGGTAGAAAAATTCAAAGCTCTTCTTCAAGAAGAAGGAGCCGAGATTTTGAATGAAGAAAATTGGGGTCTACGCAAATTGGCTTACCCAATTGAAAAAAAATCAACAGGATTTTATCAGCTAATTGAATTCAAAGCTAATCCTGAAGTTATCGCGAAGCTTGAGCTTCAGTATCGTCGTGACGAGCGAGTTATCCGTTTTATGTCTTTCAAGATGGATAAATATGCTTCTGAATATGCAGCGAAAAGAAGAAGTTTAAAATCTAAAGAAGTAAAGGAGAACTAAAAAATGGCAGCACAAAACGCATCTGAAATCAGATATTTGACACCTCCTTCAGTGGATGTGAAAAAGAAAAAATATTGCCGTTTCAAAAAGAACGGTATCAAGTATATCGATTACAAAGATCCTGAATTTTTGAAAAAATTCTTGAACGAACAAGGTAAAATACTTCCTCGTCGTATCACTGGTACTTCTTTGAAGTTCCAACGTCGTGTTGCGCAGGCAGTAAAAAGAGCTCGTCAATTGGCGTTGCTTCCATACGTAACAGATATGATGAAATAATTAACAAGAGGAGGAAATTGACATGAGAATAATTTTGAAAGAAGATATCCTTAATCTTGGGTATAAAGATGATGTTGTAACAGTTAAAGATGGTTACGGTCGTAACTTCCTTATCCCAACTGGAAAAGCTGTTATTGCTTCTGAATCTGCATTGAAAGTTTTGGCTGAAAACCAAAAACAACGTGCTCATAAATTAGCTAAAATTAAAGCTGATGCTGAAGAGTTGGCTGCTAAATTGGAGGGTGTTTCTCTTACAATTGGTGCTAAAGCTTCTTCTAATGGTAAAATCTTTGGTTCTGTTAATAACATTCAGCTTGCTGAAGCTTTGGAAGCTAAAGGTTTTAACGTTGATCGTAAAGTTATTTACATTAAAGAATCTGTTAAAGAAGTTGGTTCTTACTCAGCACAACTTAAACTACACCGCGAAGTTAGCGTTGAAGTTCCTTTTGAAGTTGTTGCAGAATAATTTTAAGATAATAAGCAAAATATTAAGAGCTGTCTCCATAGGAGATGGCTCTTTTTTTGTCTATATAAAACAAACAAACAATCTTTGTCTTCACATAACTCAACCATTACTTTGTATTGCATCAGATTAATAGACTAAAATCTCTATATTTGTTTCAGCATGTTTGAATTGATGATTTCCGACCGGAATTTTTGGTTTTTAATTGAATTGTGATAATCTATGAATGATTATTAATGCTTAAATGCTTTATTTAATAGTTACTTTATGCAAAACAATTTAACCCTCATTTGAAATATTTGGATTATATAATCCTTATTAATATTATTGGTCCATAATTCAAATAACAATTAATATTTGTATCGTGAAAAGAATACTCCTTTTAACACCATTGCTATTAATGGCTTCATCTTGTACTATAAAAAAAGATAGTATAAATCAAGTTGACAGAATGCCTGATAATTGTTATAACAGTAACTACGTCAGCAACAAAAAACCTTTGCAGCCACAGCAATTTATAAAACTGCCAACAGGTTCGATTCAACCACAAGGATGGTTGTATAAACAGCTCGAACTTCAAAAAAATGGATTAAACGGACACTTAGGTGAAATAAGTGCATGGCTTCAAAAAAATAATAATGCATGGCTTAAATCTGATGGAGAATGGGGCTGGGAAGAGGTCCCATATTGGTTGAGAGGCTATTCCTCTCTTTCATATATATTCCAAGACCAGGATATGCTTAAAGAAACTAATCTGTGGATTGACGGTATTATTAACAGTCAACGAGAAGATGGTAATTTTGGCCCATATATGACCAATAATGGCAAACAGGATTTCTGGCCTAATATGATTGTTTTGTGGATTCTTCAGGATTACTACGAATTTACATCTGATGAAAGAGTTATTCCTTTTATGAGCAAGTATTGCCATTATTTATTGACTGTAAAAGATGAAGACTTCCTTTCAAGCTATTGGGAAAATAGTAGAGGCGGCGATAACCTTTGGAGTGTAGTGTGGCTTTACAATAGGACACAAGATCCGGAATTGCTTAAGTTGGGAGAAAAGCTACATAAAAACACTGCCGACTGGACTCAACAGGATAATCTCCCTAACTGGCATAATGTAAATATTGCTCAAGGAGAGAGAGAGCCGGCAACCTATTATCTTTTTAATAAAGATACTGCAATGTTAAATGCTTCTTACAATGATCATAATCTCGTAAGAAAACTTTATGGACAGGTCCCTGGCGGAATGTTTGGAGCTGACGAAAACGCAAGAAAGGGATATAATGATCCACGTCAGGGCACAGAAACCTGCGGTTTTGCGGAACAAATGGCTACTGATGAAATAATGACAATGATTACCGGCGACCCATTTTGGGTGGAAAATCTTGAAGACATAGCTTTCAACAGTTATCCTGCGGCTTTAATGCCTGATTACAAAGCTTTGAGATACATTACCTGCCCAAACCATATTCAAAGTGATTCTGAAAATCATGCACCGGGTATTCAGAATAACGGTCCTTTCTTGTCGATGAATCCTTTCAGCAGTCGCTGTTGTCAGCATAATCATGGTTTTGCATGGCCTTACTACAATGAAAATTTAGTCTATGCCACACCGGACAACGGAGCTGCCATCCTTTTGTATTGTGCAAATACTACAAATATGAAAGTGGCAAAAGGAAAAGATATCACTATCGTTGAGCAAACCAATTATCCTTTCGAGGAGAATGTTTCCATCACTGTTAATACAAAATCAAATGTCGTATTCCCGTTGTATCTGAGAATACCTGAATGGTGTGACAGTGCAGAAGTTTCTGTCAATGGTGAAAAAAATAATTATTCCTCAAAGCAGGGAAGTTACCTCAAGATAGACCGTACTTGGAAAGATGGCGATAAGGTTGATGTTTATTTACCGATGAAAATCTCCAAAAGATATTGGGCAGACAACAAAAACAGCATATCAGTCGATTACGGGCCTTTAACTCTTTCTCTTCAATTCGATGAACAATACAAACAATTGGATAGTAGAGCCACTGCTATCGGAGATTCCAGATGGCAGGATAATGCAGACCCTTCAGCTTGGCCTACAACTGAAATATATCCTAACAATAAATGGAATTATGCGTTGCTCGATGATTCAAAAATCGTTGTTAAAAGAAAGCCTTTCGATATGACAAAGAATCCTTTCACAATTGATGGAAATCCTCTTTCTTTTAAAGCTTATGCAAAAGAAGTTGTTGGCTGGCAAATAGATCAATACAAATTGTGTCCTGTGCTTCCTGACAGTACATTTAATCTATCAGATTCTATTCAAGAGATTACTTTAATACCTATGGGAGCGTCAAGATTAAGAATATCTGCTTTCCCGAATGCTGAATAAGATAATAGTATATAAGAAAGAACGAATTCTTGGAATATTAATTCCGGAGATTCGTTCTTTTTTATTGATATATGATGTTGAGTATTATTGATCTAACATCCTGTTTAAAAGATATCGCAAGCCGAATTCAATCAACATTAAAAATGAAACATTTAATAATTTGATTGATGAGGCGCAGCATATCTTCTGTAAAGATATCGCAAGCCGAATTCAATCAACATTAAAAATGAAACATTTAATAATTTGATTGATGAGGCGCAGCATATCTTCTGTAAAGAAGATCTAAATCTTAAGATCTTTGTTTATGTCAATGGCAGCTTCCCTCACGCTTTTAAAAAGAGGTGAAGCGAAAACAAAATCATTCAATACTTCATTGTGGCTTGTAAGTATTTGGTCCTTGTTTCCTACCCATTCCTTTTTGCCCTTATTTAGAAATATAATATTATCTCCAATACCAAGCACTGAATTCATGTCATGAGTATTTACTATTGTAGTAATGTTATATTCTTTAGTAATGTCATTAATAAGTTCATCGATAAGAATGGATGTCTGAGGGTCAAGACCTGAATTCGGCTCATCGCAAAAGAGATATCTTGGATTAAGTGATATGGCTCTTGCTATTGCAACTCTTTTTTGCATACCGCCGCTAATCTCTGAAGGGAACTTATTCTCAGCCTCTTTAAGGTTGACACGTTCAAGACAAAACATTGCCCTTCTGTTAATCTCCTTTGTTGTCATATTTGAAAACATAACAAGAGGGAACTCAACATTTTCCTTTACAGTCATAGAGTCAAACAAGGCGGAACCCTGAAAAAGCATTCCAATCTCCTCTCTTAATTTGCGTGTCTCTTTTGTATTTAACTTTAAAAGATTTCTATCATTATATAAAATCTCACCTTGATCGGGACGTACAAGTCCGATAAGACATTTCATAAGCACCGTTTTTCCCGAACCGCTCTGTCCGATAATCAGATTGTTCATTCCGGGATTAAATACGCAGTTTATGTTATGCAGTACGGTAGTCCCTTCAAAGGATTTAACAAGATTCTTAACCTCTATCATTGTAAAAGTAGTTTTGTAAGTATAACATCAAAAAGAAGGATGATTACACTGCTTATCACAACAGCGTTTGTACTTGCTTTACCAACCTCCAATGCACCGCCTTTCACCGTATATCCGTAATAGGAGGAGATGCTTGCTATTATAAAGGCAAAAACAAATGATTTATATATTGAATAAAAGACATAATATGGCACGAACATCGTCTGTATACCATAGACGTAAGTGTCTACCGATATCATGCTTGTCATAAGGGCAACAAAATATCCGCCAAGAATACCTGTTGACATGCTTAAAATAACAAGCAATGGTATAAAAGCCACAAGAGCCACAATTTTTGGAAGTATAAGGTAATTGGCTGAGTTTACCCCCATTATGTCAAGAGCGTCTATCTGTTCGGTCACCCTCATTGTGCCAATTTCTGAAGCGATGTTTGAACCTACTTTCCCCGCCAATATAAGACACATTATCGCCGACGAGAACTCCAAAAGAAGAGTGTCCCTTGTCGCAAGTCCGACTGTATATCTTGGAAAAAGGGGAGAGGCCATATTCAACTGCATTTGAATGGTGATGACAGCTCCAATAAATACTGATATTATTACAACTATCCATATAGAATCAAAAATCAGCTTCCAAATCTCTTTTACTGTTTGTTTAAAGAATACGCTCCATTTATCGGGTATGGAAAATACTTTCCCCATAAGGGTTACATAGGAGCCAAGTGTGCTTATTGATTTGACAAGAGGCATTGTATATTTTTTTAATGACTAAAAGCTTCTGTTTTCAGCAAAATAAACCTCGCTTTTGATATCTCTAAGCAATGAATTTACTTTACTTACATGGCAAAGGTACTAAAAAAAGAGCAATCTGTGAGGTTTATACATTATATCAATGGTTACTTATTCCTCTATTTTGGTTAACTTTGCCAATAATATAAACATTCAATTCCTTAAAATGGTTACAGAAGATTCAATGGTTTTAAGAACCGAAAACCTTGTTAAGAAATATGGTCAGCGTACGGTAGCCAATCATGTTTCTATTAATGTGCGCCAGGGTGAGATTGTTGGCTTGCTCGGCCCGAATGGTGCCGGCAAAACAACGACATTTTATATGACTACAGGTCTTGTTACTCCTAATGAAGGAAAGATATTTCTTAATGACCTTGATATTACTAAGTTCCCGGTTTATAAAAGAGCCCAAAACGGAATTGGGTATTTAGCTCAGGAGGCTTCTGTGTTTAGAAAAATGACCGTTGAGGATAATCTCCGGACAGCTCTTGAGATGACTGACACAACCAAAGAGTATCAAAAAGATAAATTGGAGAGTCTGATTGCAGAGTTCCGTCTTCAAAAAGTCAGAAAAAACCTTGGAGACAGGCTTTCCGGTGGCGAACGCCGCAGAACCGAGATTGCGCGCTGTCTGGCCATAAGCCCGAAGTTTATAATGCTTGATGAGCCTTTTGCCGGAGTTGACCCAATCGCTGTTGAAGATATCCAATATATAGTTTACAAGCTTAAGGAAAAAAATATCGGTATTCTTATTACTGACCATAATGCACCCGAAACATTAAGTATTGTAGACCGTGCTTATTTGCTTTTTGAGGGAAGAATACTTTTCCAGGGAACCTCTGAGGAGTTGGCTGAAAATCCAATGGTTAGGGAGAAATATCTTGGACGAAACTTTATATTTCATAGAAAGAAGTTTGAATAAACATTTTTTTTAGCCCCTTTTACGCCTGTCTCCTTTACTTGGTATTGAAATGATGACAGATTCGGTATTATAAAAAAGGCAACCATATTATTAGAAAATATGATTGCCTTTTCCTATATGTCTTGCAAAGCTCTGTTTCGTGTTTTTTCACTCTTGCGCTCTTTCTATGTAAATGAGCTTATCCGCTTTTCTCCGTTTTTACGTTTACTGCCTGTTTTGTATATGTACATGCAGCATACTGCAAATAAAATACATCCTCCAAATGCCAATAGACAATTGGTTAAAGTGTAGTTCGTTTCGATAGATGGCGGAGTTAAAGCTTCATTGCCATATTTCATAAATTGAATCAATGCTATTGTGTTATTTGTAAGGTGTGCCAATGTAGAGGGCCATATCGAGCCTGTCCATATAAAGAGATAACCGAATAAAGCGCCTAACAGCAGTCTTGGAAAGAATCCGAGAAATTGCATGTGTATTGTGCTGAACAATATTGCTATAATCCATATGGAAAGATTTTTTCTTTTTGTTGTTTTGCAAAGTGCTCCCAACAAAAGTCCTCTGAAAAACAATTCTTCAGAGAATGCCGCTAAAATGCACACCAAAAAGAAATTGAATGCCAATCCCCCAAAACTTGAAACCTCCAATAATGTGCGGGTTGCCTCCTGTCCCTTCAATTCCTGAGCTTTTGACCACTCCCAAAATCCTTTTAAAAATTGGGGAGGCTCCAAATAATAATTCCATGTTACCAATAAATCCATTAATGGCAAAGCGGCAACGAGAGCTATGATGCTTGCTATTATTATTTTATAGTTTATTCTGGTGCTTAAACCTAAAAATTTCAGCGGTTTGGTGGAAATAAGATATGATAATACCAAAGCGGGAATTATGAAAATAAATACAGATTGAATAACCTGTGTAATCTTCATCAGAATTATCTGGGTGTTCAGTTCATACCCGTCGCTTAAGAAGAAAAATAATAAAATCTTTAGAGTCAGTACTATTAATAATGCACACGTTAATATTACTCCTAAAACTATTAATACCTTGGTCAGGATGTTGTATTTGGCTAAAGGTGTATTGGATCTCATTAATTTATTTGTTATGCCGTTGCTGAAATTTTGTAAATATTAATGTCTTTTTACCTGCTTGCAGATTTTTTTAATTGATTTTGTAAATATAATTAAAACATCTGCATTGTGCCTTTAATAGAATATAATTTTTTATATGATTTCTGAATGTTGAAAACCTGTCATTCATTCAATTTGAATGCCTGTGAAATACTCGACAATAGATCCCTTGGTCAGTTTTTTTATTGTAAAAGCCGGCAATTGAATTTTAAATAATTTTGCTTGTCATGTCGTGTTATAAATAATTGACGGAAACTCAAAAATTTTAATCAGTCATTTAGAAATTTTTATTCTATTATTTATTAAAATACTAACGTGTTTTAATAAATATACTAAAATATTTGATATATAATATTATTGTGTTTTGTGTTAAATACTTAAGTCACTATTTTTTTTTGATGATGAAAATTATTAAATCGACAATTAAAATAAATGACAACCCGATTGAAAATACATATTTTACCGGAAAGCTTTATATCTGAGGTTCATATCTATTGGCGTTTAAGATGACAATCGAACTTTATATTAAAAATTATTTCAGTTAAGTGAACATAAGTTCATATAAAAAGTTATTTTTGCAGTCAATAACTATCATAAATTTTCAAAATCGTCTATATGAAGTATGGAAAAGTCAAGGCAATGCAGGAAAATTCAGTCACCGCCATTAATGGGAGGTTTTAAGCCCTTTGATATAAGGATTTCAGCGAGTGAGCCTGTGGTAATGCTCTATGATGAATATGAATCCTTGAGATTGCTCGATTATGACGGTTTGACGCAAGAGGAGGCTGCAAAAAAGATGGGAGTCTCCCGACCGACATTAACAAGAATTTATGAAAAGGCAAGAAAGAAAATTGCAGTTGCTTTTGTTGAGGGGCGTCAGCTTGAAATAAATGGTGGAAATGTCGATTTTGAAAAGAGGTGGTATAAATGCAAAAAATGCCATAAATTGATAATGGAGCAGCAGGAGCATACAAGATGTAAAAATTGCAGACTCTTTGGAAATGATGAATTGATAACTATAAACAAAAACAAATAGTATTATGAAAATTGCAGTACCTACAATCGGAAACGTGGTGGACAGCCATTTTGGCCATTGCGCCTTTTATTCAATATTTGAGGTAGAAGACAATAAAATAATTTCAAAGCAAATATTGCCTTCTCCTCAGGGATGCGGGTGCAAGTCGGGCATAGCAGTTGATTTAAGAAAAATGGGAGTCGGGTTAATGCTTGCCGGAAATATGGGTGAGGGAGCCAAAAATGTTTTAAACAATAATTCTATAACAGTTGTAAGAGGATGCAGCGGCGATGTTGACATGTTGGTTGAGGAATATCTCAAAGGCGGGATAGCAGATTCAGGTGTTGGCTGTAATGCTCACGGCGATGGGCATGTTTGTTCAAATCACTGATGCCGTAATATATTGGCATTAATACAAAAGGATACAAAAAAGAAAGACGCCTAAGTTTCAAAATGAAACTTAGGCGTCTAAAAAGAAAATTCCTTATAATTGTTACCCAAAATAGGGGGCTTTTTCTTTAGTAGGGCTCTTAGTATTTAGGACGAGCTTCCTTAACAACCAAAGTACGACCTTCGAAGTCAGTACCATTAAGTTCTTCAATAGCTTGTTTTGCTGCAGCTTCGTTTTCCATTTCTGCAAATCCAAAACCTTTAGATCTGCCGGTTTCATGGTCTTTAACGATTTTAATTGAAGAAACTGCGCCGTATTCTTCAAAAGCTTGCTGAAGGTCAGCCTCTCTCACTTTGTAATTGAGATTGCCAATGTAAATGTTCATAAGAATTAAAATTGAAATAAATAAAATAAATTACGAACAAAGTGGTTTGCAAGTCTTGATTGTCAAAGAAAATATCCGGTACTTTCAGTGGAATAAATACAATGGTAATTAGTGCCGTGCAATCATTTAGTTCGAGATACAAAGGAACTCATTTAAATTAAATATACAACTTTTTGAAGTGTTTTTTTATCAAAAACCCTCTCTATATAAAAAAGAGAATAAAATCGGAAAATATATTTTAATGAGAAGATTTGTTAATCAAAATAAACCGAATATCTTTGCACACCTAAAAATATGCCTTTGCGATTAGCAACTAAACTATTAACATTGCAATATTGTTGAGCTGTAAAGGCAGAGTGCAGGAAATAAAAGAGTTTTAATCCTAAATAATTCGAAAGAATGAACGTTTCACAACAGAACATTGACAAAGTTAATACTGTAGTCACAGTAGAGATTACAAAAGCTGATTACCAGGAACAAGTAGATAAAGCGCTTCGTACATATCGTCAGAAAGCTAATATCCCCGGTTTCCGTAAAGGAATGGTTCCAATGGGTATGATAAAGAAGATGTTTGGCAAACAAGTACAAGCTGAAGAAATAAACAAATTGGTTGGTGAAAAACTTTTCTCTTTTATCAGAGAAAACAATCTTAATGTATTGGGTGAACCTCTGCCGTCAGTAGAACAGCCTGAAATAGATTTTGATACTCAGGAAGACTTTACATTCAAATTCGATGTAGCTCTTGCACCTGAAATCAATTTGAATCTTTCAAAAGGTGATAAAGTAGACTACTATACCATTACAGTTGATGAGGATATGGTGTCTAAACAAGTTGAGGCTCTTCAAAACAGATTCGGAACTCATGAAGAAGCAGAAGAGGTAGTGGCTAATGATATGTTAAGAGGTGATATCGCAGAATTGGATGCTGATGGCAATTTCAAAGAGGGTGGTATCCAAGTGAGTGAAGTGGCTCTTCTTCCAACCTATTTCAAAAACGAAGATCAAAAATCCAAGTTCATCGGTGCTAAGAAGCTAACTTCAGTTGATTTCAATCTTGCTGAAGCAACCGAAAACAGCGATGCTGAAATGGCTTCAATCTTAAAATTGAAAAAAGAGGATGTAGAGGGTAATACTTCAAACTTTAGATTTACTATTACAAATATCTCTCATTTTGTTCCTGCTGAAAAAAATGAAGAATTCTTCAAAAATGTTTTCGGTGAAGAGGTGAAAACCGAAGAGGAATTTGTTGCTAAAGTAAAAGAATCATTATCCGTTCAACTTGAACCGGAGAGCGATTATAAGTTCGGTCTTGATGCCCGTAAGGTGATAGAAGAGAAAGTCGGCGAATTGGAAATGCCTGAAGCTCTTTTAAAACGTTGGTTGGTGGCAACCGGAGAGAATCGTACCGAAGAGTCTGTAAACGAAGAGCTTCCAAAAATGCTTCCTGAGTTGAAATGGCACTTGATTAAAGAGCAGATTGCAAAAGATTTGAATGTGAAAGTTGAAGAAGCAGATATTAATGCAATAGCTAAAAAAGCTGTTGTTGCTCAATTGGCTCAATACGGAATGTCTAATCTTCCTGAAGATATGGTTGAAAATTATGCTAAGGAAATGTTGAAAAACAAGGAAACTTCCCGTAATTTGATAGACCGCGCCACTGAAGAAAAGATTATTGCAGCTATAAAGGATGTAGTGACTTTGGATGTCAAGGCTATCAGTTCAGAAGATTTTTATAAAATGTTTGAAAATAAATAGAATATTTTATACAAATTAGAATTTACAGAAAGAGGATGTCTCAATTTTTGAAGACACCTCTTTCTTTTTTTAATCAACGTTTGTATCAAACAAAATCAAACTTATCTTTGTATAGATATCGAACTATCAAACTTAATGGATATGAATGACTTTAAAAAATTTGCTACAATGCACATGGGCTTGAACGGAAATGCATTGGATAGCTATATGAATGTGACGAGCAGTTATATTTCACCTACAATCATAGAGGAGCGCCAGTTAAATGTTGCTCAAATGGATGTTTTCTCAAGATTAATGATGGACAGAATTATTTTTCTTGGCACTCAGGTGGATGATTATACTGCAAATGTTATTCAAGCGCAGCTTTTGTATCTCGATTCGGCAGATCCGGGTAAAGATATTTCAATCTATTTGAACACTCCGGGTGGCTCTGTATATGCCGGTCTTGGCATTTATGATACAATGCAGTATATTCAAAGTAAAGTCTCTACCATATGTACGGGAATGGCTGCTTCTATGGGTGCAGTTCTTTTGGTGGCAGGAGAGCAGGGTAAGAGATATGCTCTTCAGCATTCAAGAGTAATGATTCATCAGCCACTTGGAGGTATGCAAGGTCAAGCTACTGACATGGAGATAACTGTAAGGGAAATACAGAAATTAAAGAAGGAACTTTACACTATTATAGCTGATCATTCTCACAATACTTATGAGAGAATAGAAAAGGACGCAGATAGGGACTACTGGATGACAGCTCAGGAAGCAAAGGAATACGGCATGATTGATGAGGTCCTTGTCAGAACAAAAAATAATTTAAAGAAATAAAATGAGTAAACCAACTGATAGATGCAGCTTTTGCGGACGCAGTAGAAAAGAGGTGAATTTATTAATAACCGGAGTAAGCGGGAATATATGTGATTCTTGTGCGGCTCAGGCTTCAGAGATTGTAAAAGACACCTTGGCTTCAAACAAAAAGTCGCCCGGAAAACTTGGTTTTTCAAAGGATGATTTGCCGACACCTATACAGATAAAAACATTTTTGGATCAATATGTAATTGGTCAGGATGATGCAAAACGTTACCTTGCAGTCTCTGTCTATAATCATTATAAACGTCTTTTGCAGAATGTTTCTGAAGATGAGGTCGAGATAGAAAAATCAAATATCATAATGGTAGGTCGTACAGGTACCGGAAAAACTTTGCTTGCAAGAACAATAGCAAAGCTTCTTCACGTGCCATTTACTATTGTTGATGCAACTGTATTGACAGAAGCCGGTTATGTGGGAGAAGATATTGAATCCATCCTGACAAGGTTGCTTCAGGCTGCAGATTATGATGTGGATGCTGCTGAAAGGGGAATCGTATTTATCGATGAGATAGATAAGATTGCCAGAAAAAGCGATAATCCTTCAATTACAAGAGATGTGAGCGGAGAGGGAGTTCAGCAGGGATTGTTGAAACTCCTGGAGGGCTCTGTTGTTAATGTGCCGCCTCAAGGGGGAAGAAAGCATCCTGATCAGAAAATGATTCCGGTAAATACAAAGAATATTCTTTTTATTTGCGGAGGTGCGTTTGATGGGATAGAAAAGAAAATTGGTCAAAGACTTAATACAAGAGCTGTGGGTTATTCCGCTTCATTGGATAAAAAGGATGTAGACAGAGATAATATGCTTCAATACATTACACCTGCCGATTTAAAATCTTTTGGATTAATTCCTGAAATAATTGGACGTTTGCCAATTCTTACTTACCTTAATCCTTTGGATAAGGATGCTCTTTGCCGAATCCTTGTTGAACCTAAAAATTCTATTATAAAACAGTATAAGAAACTCTTTGAAATGGACAATGTTCAGTTGAAAATTGATGAGGATGTTTATGATTATATTGTAGACAAAGCTCTTGAATTTAAATTAGGAGCCAGAGGTCTGAGGTCTATTGCAGAAACTATAATGATGGATGCTATGTTTGAGATGCCTTCAACAAAAGAAAAGCAATTACATATAACATCTGAATATGCTAAAGATAAACTTGGTAAGGCAAATATGGATCGTTTATGCCGGGAATAATGTATAGTTGTTCATAAACTTTATTCTATGTGCCAAAGACATAGCAAGCCGAACTCAATAAGTATTTGAAAGCATTAGCTTTCAAAATACGTTTGATGAGGCGCCACATGTCTTATTTAAAGACATAGCAAGCCGAACTCAATAAGTATTTGAAAGCATTAGCTTTCAAAATACGTTTGATGAGGCGCCGCATGTCTTATTTAAAGATATAGCAAGCCGAACTCAATAAGTATTTGAAAGCATTAGCTTTCAAAATACGTTTGATGAGGCGCCGCATGTCTTATTTAAAGATATAGCAAGCCGAACTCAATAAGTATTTGAAAGCATTAGCTTTCAAAATACGTTTGATGAGGCGCCGCATGTCTTATTTAAAGATATAGCAAGCCGAGTTCATAAGCATTAGAAAGCGTTAGCTTTCAAAATACGTTTGATGAGGCGAAGTTTATCTTATTAAAAAATAATTAAAAAAATTTTAGGTGATATAGAACTTCTATATACCTTTGTTATAAAGGTAGTGAAGTAAAGAAAAGAGAAGAAATCAATGGCTTATACATTTTTGTTGTATGATGAAATCAAATAATCTGACTAAGGGACTTAAAGAGCACTTTGGTTTTGATACTTTTAAAGGTAATCAAGAAGAAATAATAGAAAACTTATTGGCGGGGAATGATACATTCGTTCTTATGCCGACAGGGGGTGGTAAATCACTATGCTATCAACTGCCTTCATTATTAATGGATGGCACAGCGGTAGTAATATCTCCTTTGATAGCTTTAATGAAAAACCAAGTAGACGCGATGCGTAATTTTAGTGAAGATGACGGCGTAGCCCATTTTATTAATTCTTCATTAAGTAAATCTGCAATAGATCTTGTTAAAAAGGATATATTGTCAGGTAAAACGAAATTGCTTTATGTCGCTCCCGAGTCTTTGACTAAAGAGGAGAATATTGATTTTCTTCGTCAGGTTAATGTGTCTTTCTATGCTGTTGATGAGGCTCATTGTATTTCTGAATGGGGGCATGATTTTCGCCCCGAATATAGAAGAATAAGACCGATAATAAATGAAATAGGTCAAAAGCCCGTTATAGCTTTAACAGCCACTGCTACTCCAAAGGTTCAGCATGATATTCAAAAGAATCTCGGAATGTTGGATGCTAAAGTTTTCAAATCTTCTTTTAACCGCCCAAATCTATACTATGAAGTACGTCCTAAAACAAATAATGTTGACAGGGATATAATCCGGTTTATTAAGTCTCAGCCCGGCAAATCAGGGATTATTTATTGCCTGAGCCGAAAAAAAGTTGAGGAACTTGCAGAAATATTAAGAGCAAATGGAGTAAACGCATTGGCTTATCATGCAGGAATGGATGCTTCTATGCGTTCAACAAATCAAGATTCTTTTTTGCTTGAAAAAGTCGATGTTATTGTTGCTACAATCGCCTTTGGTATGGGCATCGATAAACCTGATGTGCGTTATGTTATTCATTATGACATTCCAAAAAGTCTTGAGGGTTATTATCAGGAGACTGGAAGGGCTGGTCGTGATGGAGGTGAAGGATTGTGTATAGCTTTTTATTCATATAAAGACCTTCAAAAATTAGAGAAGTTTATGCAGGGAAAACCTCTTGCAGAGCAGGAGATTGGACGTTTGCTCCTTATGGAGACGGCAGCTTATGCAGAATCATCTGTTTGCAGACGCAAATCATTGTTGCATTATTTTGGAGAGGAATATAAAGAAGAGAATTGTGGAAATTGTGACAATTGTTTAAATCCAAAAAAACAAGTGGAAGCTAAAGATTTATTGAGTGCGGTTATTGAAACCGTAATCGCATTGAAAGAAAAGTTTAAGGCAGATCATGTAATTGATGTAATTACAGGTAAAGAAACCGAAGAGGTTAAATCTTATAATCATGAAGATTTGGAGGTATTCGGCTGTGGTATGGATGAAGAGGCTAAAACCTGGAATACCGTTATCCGACAAGCCTTAATAAATGGGTATCTTTCGAAAGATATCGAAAATTATGGAATCTTAAAGGTTACTAAAGAGGGACAGCAGTTCCTTAAAAAGCCTGTGTCCTTTAAAATCGTGGAGGACAATGATTTCGAGGATGAGGAGGATGAAACCCAATTGAAAGCTGCCGGCTCATGCGCTGCCGATGAAGGCCTTTTCCAAATGCTTAAAGATTTAAGAAAAAAGATAGCTAAAAAACTTGAGTTGCCTCCTTATGTGATCTTTCAGGATCCTTCGCTCGAGGCTATGGCTACTACATATCCTATTACTATGGATGAACTTCAGAATATACCTGGAGTTGGAGCCGGAAAAGCAAAAAGATACGGTGAGGATTTTCTTGAATTAATTAAGACTCATTGTGAGGAAAATGAAATTGAACGTCCTGAAGATCTAAGAGTACGTACGGTTGCCAATAAATCAAAAATGAAAGTTTCTATCATTCAAGGTATTGATAGAAAAATTGCTCTTGATGAATTGGCAGATTCTAAAGGTCTTGAATTCTCAGACCTTCTTGACGAGATAGAAGCTATCGTTTTCTCGGGTACTAAAATCAATATAGATTATTTCCTTAATGAAATAATGGATGAGGATAGAATCCTTGATGTGTTTGACTATTTTAAAGAGGCAGACTCGGATAATCTGGAGGATGCGATTCAAGAACTTGGAAAAGAATTTACCGAAGAGGAGATTCGTTTGATAAGAATTAAATTCCTGTCTGAAATGGGTAATTGATTAATATTCTTAATAGATATTTAATGGCCGATCCTTAAAGCAAGGGTCGGCCTTTTTTTTGTGCTTAAATGGGTTTTGATATTACTTAAATTGCGTAAAACTTGCTTTGAACTATTGCTTTAGCTATTGTTAAGATGTTACTGTTATCGAAAATTAACAATATGATTGAACTTGTAATTATTCTAAAATAATGAATAGTAAATCAAAATGTATAATATTTATACAAAAAATAACATTAATATATGATAGTTATAAAAAATATATTAAATTGTCACCGATTTAATAATTATAACATTATGGATGTTTCCATAATATATGTTTTTAATTATAAAAAAATAAATTAAGGAGATATTTAGAGTTTGCTTAACGAAGCAAAATTCATCAACTTGTTTTTGATAGTCCAATTAATAAAATGGGTATTATTTCTATTCTCACAGTGACTATTTTCAATTTTGTTTAATGAAAATTATTAGTTGATAAAATCAGAGAATCATATTGTGCTTTAAAATGAGAAAATACTAATCGAACAATTTAGGTTTGTTTATACTAATTTTTAATCGAATATTTATGAGAAAAGAATGGTTGTATGTTGTTCTTTCTCTTATCACTCTTTCAACATCACCTACGGTGTTTGCTCAGGGAGCAGGAGAGAAAAGAATTTCCACTGAATCAAATCGGGGGAATTTAATACCTATTGTAAAGGGTAAAGTCCTTTCGGGAGAAGACAAAGAACCAATTATTGGTGCTACTGTGTTAATTCAAGGTACAAACCGCGGTACGGTTACCGATGTAGATGGTAATTTTGAGCTGCGTGATGTTTCATCAGATGCTGTTTTGGTTATATCCTATGTTGGAATGACACCACAGAAAATAACAGCTAAGTCAAACGTGACAATAACACTTCAAACTAATTCACAGCAGTTGGGAGAGGTTGTAGTGACAGGTATGCAGAAAATGGATAAACGTATGTTTACAGGAGCTGCTGATCAACTTGTTGCTGATGATGTTAAACTTTCAGGACTTGCGGATGTGAGTCGTGCTTTGGAAGGAAGGGCAGCCGGAGTTTCCGTTCAGAACGTTTCAGGAACATTTGGTACTGCTCCTAAAATCAGAGTACGTGGTGCAACATCCATCAACGGCAGTTCCAAGCCTTTATGGGTCGTCGATGGAGTAATAATGGAAGATATTGTTGAGGTGGATGCCGATGACCTTTCTTCAGGAGATGCTAAAACATTGATATCATCAGCCATTGCAGGTTTGAATGCAGAGGATATCGAAAGTTTTAATATTCTAAAGGATGGTTCAGCTACATCTATTTATGGTGCACGCGCCATGGCTGGTGTCATTGTAATCACTACTCGAAAAGGTGTGGCAGGACAAAGTAAAATAAGTTATACCGGAGAGTATACTTACAGGGCTATTCCGACCTACAGCCAATACAATATTATGAATTCTCAGGACCAAATGTCTGTATACAGAGAGATGCAGCAAAAGGGTTGGTTGAATCTTGCTGAAGTTGCCAATGACTCAGAGAGTGGAGTATATGGAAAAATGTATAATATGATTTCTTCCGGAGAATTGTTTAACAGCGAGCATGACATTAACAATTATCTTCGTTTGGCAGAATATCGTAATACAAATTGGTTTAATGAGTTGTTTAATAACAACCTTATGTCAACCCATTCAATAAGTATGACGTCAGGAACTGAAAAGTCATCCTATTACGCTTCGTTAAGTGCAATGAGTGATCCGGGATGGACAAAGGCAAGTAAGGTAGAACGTTATACGGCAAATGTAAATGCTACTTATAAAGTGTTTGACAATGTAAGCTTTAATTTGATTTCCAATGCATCTTATCGTAAACAGAAAGCTCCGGGAACTCTTTCACAGGCTGTAGATGCTGTTTCGGGCGCTATCCGCCGTGATTTTGATATTAATCCGTATTCCTATTCATTGAATGCTTCAAGAACAATGGATGCGAATGAATATTATGTTAGAAATTATGCCCCTTTCAATATCATTCATGAATTGGATGCCAACTATATGAATCTTTCTGTAGTTGATACAAAATTTCAGGGGGAATTGAAATGGAATATCATCAAAGGTCTTGAAGTAGGTCTTTTGGGTGCTGTAAAATATCAGGGTACATCTCAAGAGCATCACATAACAGATGAATCCAATCAGGCAATAGCTTATCGTACTACGGAGCCGACATCTGTTCGTGACAAAAATCCATTTTTATATACAGATCCTGATAATCCTTATGCAATTCCAATTACAGTATTGCCGGAGGGTGGTATTTATGAAAGAACCGATCACAGCATGCTTTCTTATGATTTTCGTGGAACGGCTTCTTATAACAAGACTTTCAATGACACACATATAATGAATCTGTATGCTGGTATGGAGGTTAATAAAAATGACCGCCATAATACATGGTTCAGAGGCTGGGGCCTTCAATACAATATGGGATATACTCCTTATTATGCGTATGAAGTATTTAAAAAAGGACAAGAAGAGGGTGCTGATTATTATACATTGGGTAATACTTATTATCGCAATTGTACTATCCTGATTTAGGTTGACTATTCTTAATCTTATTACTTCAAATAGTT
>JAUNSR010000062.1 GCA_030539115.1 Bacteroidales bacterium | reverse complement strand
CTTGTACTACTTTTGTCTATATCTTAAATCTTTCAAAGAACTCTTGGTCTGTTTCGCTATCGTTTTTCCCGATTGCATTGCAAAAGTAATACGGATTTTCATTTCTGCAAATCATTTTTGAAATATTTCTACAAATAAATATGTTAAAATACAATTTATATCTATTTATCAATACTTTAAAGTTCAAAAATTATTTTTCAAACTATATCCAATTCTTCTAATAATCCATTTACTTACATTCATTGAACCATAAAATAATTCAAAAAAAACTAAACACAATTTTGATTTTCCATTAATATTAATCTTCATTTACATAGAAGTTGTATCAGATACGTCAAGTAAAATAGAGAATAAAGATTTAAAAATCGATGGTCAAAATTGGATTTTTGATGGTCAAAATTTAATAGCCTCAAATTGAAGAATCACAAGACTTTTATATTGATGATAATCACACTATAAAGAATCAGGTTTGTTTATATGGCAAGGAATATTATTTCTGTCATATAAATAAAACTGCAAATATCATCTATATTACACTATAAAAAATTGACTTGTTTACAACTGATAATTTATCTTCTAAACACACTCTTGGGATTTATTAGTTAGCAATAGTATATTATTGAGCTATTTATGGAATTGCAATATCTTTTTCCTATTGAACAATGAGAAAGCATACAATACTATTATAAAAAACCTGAAGACAGGAACAATATATGTAATATTTACAAATTAAAAAACAGCAAGTTGAACTTATAAAACTTGAATTTATCATTAGAATTGACCATAAAACCACAAACAATGAGAAAAGTATAAAATAGCAAACATTTATTTTGTTATTCTTAATTTCTATATTTGTAAAATTCCACGAAATAAAACATTATGAAAAACACTTCTTCTATTAGGATAATAGGGTTAATAACTCTTTTATCTACCAATCTTAATTTAAGTTATCCGAATAATTATTCTGATAATATTAAAGATTCTTTAGTTATGGAGTCTCTCTCCAGTGACTATAACTCCACTAACAAGCCACAACTTTCACCCAACAATACTTTTAATAATATAAAAATCAAAGGTTATGTTGGCACGCGGATAAACCAGTGTATTGAAGAAAGAGTCAAAAAGGAAAACATAAAAGAACTTACTGATGCCTTTAAATTAAAAAACGAAAAATCAAGATGGCAAACAGAGTTTTGGGGTAAATGGGTTTTAGGTGCTATAGAATCTTGGAAATACAAAAACGACCCTGTTCTTTACAATATGATAAAAACTTCTGCTTATGATATAATCTCTACACAGGAAAAAGATGGATATATTGGCAACTATGCTCCAGAATTCCAACTAAATCAGTGGGATGTTTGGGGTCAAAAGTATACAATGCTTGGTTTATTAAACTATTATTTAATTTCAAAAGACAAAAAAGCATTAGAAGCATCTAAAAAAATGTTTTCTCATTTGAACAAACAACTATCTGACAAAAAATTAAGAATAATTGATACAGGCAATTATCATGGTATGGCCAGTTCTTCAATTTTAGAGCCTATTTTATTATTATATAAAATTACAAATAATAAAAAATATCTAGTTTTTTGCGAAGAGATTGTTAATCAATGGGAAAATTCGGACGGTCCCCACTTAATTTCCTATTCAAATAAGAATGTTGCCGACAGGTTTCCTCATCCTCAACACTGGTTTTCTCCGGAAAACGGTCAAAAAGCATATGAAATGATGTCGTGCTATGAAGGGCTTTTAGAATTATATAAGATTACCAATAATAAATCTTTTCTTGATGCCATTAACAATACGTTCAATAATATAGTAAACAATGAAATTAATATCGCCGGATCAGGTAGTGCTTTTGAATGTTGGTATCATGGCAAAGAAATGGAAACCATACCAACATATCACACAATGGAAACCTGTGTTACATTTACATGGATGCAATTTTGTAAAAGAATCTATAAATTGACAAATGATCCAAAAATCATTGACCAAATTGAGAAAAGCATGTACAATGCTTTAATGGCATCTTTCAAAGGTGATGGTTCTCAGATTTCAAAATACTCTCCATTAATTGGTTATCACACACCAGGCGAAGAGCAATGCGGTCTTCATATTAACTGCTGCAATGCAAATGGACCAAGAGCTTTTGCAATGATTCCGGAATTGACTTATACTCTAAATAACGATACTATTAATATAAATCTATTTTTAGATTCAGAGGCTAAGTTTGTTATTAATAAAAACAAAGTGGGTATTACTCAAAAAACCGACTACCCAAAAACAGCGCCTATTACTATAAATATTTCATTAGAAAAGGCTCAAAAATATGATTTAGCAATTCGCATCCCTTCCTGGAGCGAGAAAAATATTATCAAAATAAATGGCGAAGAAATTTTAAACAATATAAATCCAGGAGAATACCTTCATATCAATAGGACATGGAACAACGATGATAAAATTGAATTTATCCCAGACTTAAGAGGAAAAGTAACTCACAAAAAACATTGTATGGCAATTAATCGGGGTCCTATTGTACTTGCAAGAGACACGAGATTTAAAGATGGGTACATTGACCAGACTTCAACAATTGTTGAAAAAGATGGTTTTGTTGATTTAAAACTTAGCGATGACTCCAACTTCTCTTGGATGAACTTCACTGTGCCGTTAATTCTTGGCACTGATTTAGAGAATGGAAATAATCCTACATATATTCATTTTTGTGATTTCGCTTCTGCAGGAAACTCATGGGATAAAAACGAAAGATATAGAGTTTGGATTCCTGAAACATTAAATATTATGAAAACAAAATATTCCGGTTATTAATAAAACAGAAAAGCCGCCTTATATAAATATAATGGCGGCTTTGTTATTATTTAAAATTTTTCAAGTTCTGCAGAAAGCTTTTTTCTTCCAGCAAAAATTCTGCTTTTAACTGTCCCCATAGGTATGGAAAGTTTATCTGCAATTTCATAATACCTATAGCCTGCCATAAATAATTCCAATGGAATTTTCAAGTCATCATCAAGATTATTTAACAACGTTAAAATCTGATTAACTTCTATTTTACTTTCCGCACCCTCATTAGAAACGTTATATACATTTGTCAAATCGTATATATCATCTCTTGAAAGAGTATAAATCTGATGCTTGATTACTTTTCTGTAATTATTAATAAACAGATTTTTCATCAAAGTATAGACCCACCCCACAAAATTGGTATTAGGCATAAACTTATTCTGATTATTTAAAACCTTAAGATTAGTTTCTTGGACCAAGTCCTTTGCATTTTCTTTATTTTCAGTAAGTACAAAAGCGAAACTATAAAGCTTATCCTCGAGTTTCACCAACTCCTCTGGGATGCTATTCTTCATCATAACTGATTATTATTATGAACATTGACTATTTCGGTATAGCAAATATATATTTATATTTTTGTAATTCAAAACAATTATTTATTTTTTTTCAAAGATTTATAAATTTTATTTAAGAACGACTTGTGAGAATCATTTTCCAAGTTTTAATATTGTATATATTATTTTCTCTAAAAACAGAGAATAAATTGTTTGTTGCTTCATTTTTATAATTACACTTATTGATTTAAAATCAATGAACGCAAGATACAACATCTCTCTCCTCTACTTTCTTTTAAATTGCAAGATATAAAATATTTTATTTTATCTTTGTCTCGAGATATACTGCGCCTCATCAATCAGAGTTTTAAAGTTTTACTTTCTAATGTTGATTGAGTTCAGCTCTTGAAATAATTATCATTTTTCATTTTTTATTATATGCTTATTTTACAATTGCTCATTGTGCTTTTAGCTCTTTATGTTGGTTCAAGATATGGAAGCATTGCATTAGGACTATTATCCGGTATAGGTTTAATGATTTTAGTTTTTATTTTTGGATTAAAGCCAGGAACTCCTCCAACTGAAGTTATTTATATCATTATTGCTGCTGTAACCTGTGCAGGAGTTTTGCAAGCTTCCGGTGGCATGGATTTTCTTATTCAAAAAGCAGAATATTTTCTTCGAAAGCACCCTCAAAGAATCACATTCTTCGCACCGCTTTGTACATTCTTTTTAACTATACTTGTTGGTACCGGTCATGTTATGTACACATTAATGCCAATCATTGCTGATATAAGTTTAAAAAAAGGTATCCGTCCTGAACGTCCTTGTGCAATTTCTTCCATTGCTTCACAAATTGGGATAACGTGCTCTCCAATTGCTGCTGCAATCGTTGCTTTTGTTGCAATAACAAATGAAAAAACAGGTCTTGGCATTACTATTCCACAAGTTTTATTGGTAACGATACCTGCCTGTACAACAGGAATTATTGTTGCCTCCATATATTCATACAGAAGAGGATTAGACTTAGATAAAGACCCTGAATTTCAAAAAAGACTTCAAGATCCTGAAATCCATGATTATATGTTTGGGAAAGAGGAAACTACTCTTAACAAACAACTTCCTAAAAGTGCAAAATATTCTGTTTTAGTATTTCTTTTTGCAGTTTCATTAATAGTGTTTTTTGCTGCTTTTCCTAAATTTCTTCCATCTTGGGGAGAACCTGCTAAACCTCTTTCTATGGCACTTTTGATCCAGATAGTAATGCTTACAACAGGTGCAACAATGATTTTGTTTTGCAAAGCAGAACCCAAAAAAGTTGTTTCAGGCTCTGTTTGGCAAGCCGGGATGGTGGCAGTAGTTGCTATCTATGGAATTGCATGGCTTGCTGATACATTTTTTCTTGGATGCAAAACAGAAGTCATGGGAGCTTTAAAGGAAATTGTTTCTGAATATCCATGGGCAATAGCTATCGTGCTTTTTGCTGTTTCTGTTCTTATAAATACTCAAGGAGGTGTTGTATTGGCTGTAATGCCATTAGCTTATGATATCGGTATCCCTTTCGTAGTGCTTTTAGGTGTTTTACCTACAATTTACGGTTATTTCTTTATTCCCAATTACCCCTCTGACATCGCCACTGTAAATTTCGATCGCTCAGGAACTACAAAAATTGGAAAATATCTTTTAAATCACAGTTTCATGGTTCCAGGCATAATAAGTACTATAGTTTCAACTATTATTGCTTATATGCTTGCCCATCTATTATATGCATAAATAAATTGCTACATAAAAAAGCTCTATTTGAATTAAAAATAGAGCTTTTTTTATGAAACTATTCTTTTATAAATTTCTATATTGTTCTTCATCCACTGCTTCAAGCCATTCATTGCTTATTCCTTCTCCGGCAACTTCAACTGCCAAATGAGCAAACCAACTATCGGCACAAGCCCCATGCCAGTGCTTAACACCGACAGGGATATTTACAACATCACCGGGATAAAGCACTTGTGGTTCTTTACCCCATTCTTGATACCAACCTTTTCCTGCCACACAGACCAATATTTGACCACCACCTTTTATTGCATGATGAATATGCCAATTGTTCCTACACCCAGGTTCAAATGTCACATTAAAGATTCCAACTTGAGATGTTGAAATAGGAGCTATATAACTTTGTCCTATAAAATATTTTGCAAACCCATCATTTGGCTTTCCTATTGGAAAAATCATTTCTCTCTCAAAAGATGTTTTCATAGACTCAAATTCACTTATTTCTTCATTCCATACCTCCTTTGCCATATTAAAAGCAGCCCATGCTTTTGGCCAACCGGCATAAAATCCGACATGAGTCAATATCTCAGCTATTTCAATGCGTGTTATTCCATTTTTCTTTGCATTTTGAAGATGATACTTTAATGAAGAATCTGTAATGCCCATACTAACCAACGATGTTACCGTAATCATACTTCTGTCACGCAATCCCAATTTATCTGTTCTACTCCAAATTTCACCAAAAAGCACATCATCATTTAGTTCTGCAAATTTTGGAGCGAATTCTCCAAGCTGTTGTCTTCCTGCAGTTTGTTTTACTTTTTCTTGTCCTTTCATAATTGTAGATGTTGATAAAAACAATAATGCTATTGTATATAATTTTAAACTCATATTCTATTAACTTTCTTATTTATCTCAAAATTTATAATCATATTCCTTATACTCTATACAAATGTACATTTCCATTATCTGTCATAAACGAGATGAATTACTGAAAAAAATACCATTATTACTGATAATATCAATCCGATGTTCAGAATAGTATTATAATAAATACATTTACGAAATATTTAGTATGAATAAATAATATCTCATCTTTATTTGAATAAATCTGATAGTATTTATATTTAAATCATTATTTTATTATGAAAAAAGTTCGTATAACTGTTTTAGAATGTGATTTTAAAGAAGATTTAGCCAAGCAATATGGTAAAAGAGGTTTAGGTCCATGCACAAGATTAAAACCTGGTCAAGTATTTGAATGTGGAATAGATTGCCCTCAAGGTTTATGTGCAACTGCATGGAAATCTATTCATCAATACGTATTTGCTCTTCAAAACGGAGTCCAAACATTCTTCTTTGATAATTGGTGTAAAATGCCTCGCATGGCTATAGCTTGCTGTAATGATGGATTCAGACCGGTATATTTCAAACTTGAAACAATGGAGGAAGAAATAATGAATCCGGAGAAATAGTATTTTTGTTTAAATTAATCCCAGATTATACAATATTAAGTTCTAATCAATACAAGTTTTAAATATATTTGCAAATTCTTAAAAACTCTTTTGAGAGATTTTTAACTATACAAATTATATATTTTTTGTCAGGACTCACCAAAAGATTAAAGAAACAACAAAAGGTATATAAAGTGTATTTAGACCTTAGTCTTAAAATTAAATTATTATACAACAAATGAAAAATTTCAATCAATTGTTAGAACTTATTTTAGTCTTCTTTATTTCTGTAAATGTCATTAGTTGCTCAAAAGATAATGAACCTGAAATCACATCTTTTGTAATGGAAAAAACTTATTTCGAAGTTCCTATAAATCAAAGCAAACAAATATTTATAAACAATGGCAGCCTTGATTTAGACTTTTCAATCATCGACAATGAAATGGCAAACATCACTTATTCTTTGATAAAAGATGACCAAAATAAGCCAATTGGATGTTTACAAATTGATGCAAAAAAGAAAGGTACATTTCAACTATTGATAACAGATAAAATTTCAAATGAAAACAATACCTTAACCATAAAAATTGTTGATACCTATCTAAGTATCAATTTCAGCACAAGCAATCATCCCCTTCTAACTACCTCCTCATCACTATTCTTAATTAATGATGAGCAACATACATTCTATCTTTTCACAGAAGATAATATGACTCATACTTTAAAAAAATCTTGCATAGGCAATTATTCCTTTTCTCTGGAAAAATATGATGAAGATTATGTTCCATACCTTACTCTTTCTTATATATCAGATAATAACGGTATGCCTACAAATGAGAATCTTCCAACTACAGATTACAAATTTAGTTTATTAGGAAGCTCAACATCTCTTTATTCAATCATTAATTATTATCTTGGAGTTGATTGGAACTCTTTAAAAGAATTAGCGAATACCTCATCTATAAAGCATACTCAATCCAATATAGATTCTTCAAGTTCGACAATAACAAACCCTTTACAAACCAGAGATAATTCTCCGGAATCTTCAGCCAACATTATAATGATGGAAATGAATCGTGGTTATTCTGCCTCCGGCGAAATAGTAAAAGAATCTATACCGGAAAATATATTGAAATAATGGTTTTTAAACTGGTGGTTGTATCATATCAGATTATCAAATGAAAAAGACTCACTTTCATAAATGTCATTTATTTAAAATCTTATAATACTCCTAATAATTAATAAATAAAAAGCCATCTGTTTGTAATTTAGGATTAATATAATCTCCATTTTCGAACACATTATAATTATGATACATTCCCTGCAATTGAATTTTTACAATATCATCCAATTCTTTGGAATCTATATATCCATACTTTATTCCTGAATTTTTAAAAATTGTCTCTAACCTTTTTTCAGATGGTATTGGAAGTTCTCTTAGCTCAAGACCTCTGACAAACAATGCTTGGACAGAATCTTGATATACTGTTTGGACAATGCATTTGTAATCATCCCCATAATTCTTTTTCATATAATATCCGAAAGATTTATGATAAGGAATATTTATGATATTCTTGTAATTGGTATGTCCTATATGGCACTTGACTACTACTGTTTGATTAGGATTACAAAAATTATCTATAAAGAAAGTTGCATTTTTAAACATTATATAGTCTCATTCGTAATAGTTGTATTCATTTTTTATTTCAGCTTTGAGTAAACTTCTAAAATAGAAAGTAATTATTGTGAGATCTTTATCAAAGATACGAAGAATAATTGAGAATGAGTGAAAATCGAGGAAAGAACGTTGCA
>JAUNSR010000081.1 GCA_030539115.1 Bacteroidales bacterium | reverse complement strand
GCAGGAATTCAAATGGCCCGGCTGAACGCGCATCTTCAAAGAATGATTTAGGCACCGATAAATACCAGACCCGGTCATGCATATGTGCCCAGTCCTGAGAGCCTATTGCGGCTTTAAAAATAAAATCAGTTTTCCAGTATTTTTAAACTGAGTCGCATCAGTTGCAAAGCCAGCTGTTTACGCTCATCCAGGCCGTTCCACAAGGTATCTTGACCCAAAATAGAATAATGCCCTTCGCTACACTTAATTTTTAGATCCTGCTCTGCATCCTGCAGCCACTGTTCACTCTGATAATATTCCTGCAACTGTGACCAGAGCTGCTCTGCTTGTTGTAATTGCTGCTGGGTCTGCTCCAGCTGCGCCATTAAGTTACGCCATTGTTCATATTTCTGCTGCAGTAATTGAGGATCGAATTTCATCATAGCGTCCTGTGTTGTCTTTCTTCTTTTGAGTGTAAAGGATGCAATGCTGGGGATGAATTATTTTATAAACCCAATAAACCTGAGCAAATATTTAATGGTAACTTACTGAATATAAATTTCATAAAAAACAAAGCGACTACTATGAAATTAGTAGCCGCTTTTCCACCTATTTTGTCTTATGATGAATAGGAAGCTATTGCAGTACCACATCAACAACAATTAATAACGATACCCCTTACTCTTAAATAACTGCTGGAGTAACTTTCTGTGCACTACCAAGAACTGCTGCAATTTTGATTAAACCTATATATGACAAAAAAATCTCTGAATCGGCGAAATAATTAGGATAGGCCTGTTTTAACCCCCCAATTGCATCTGTAGAAAGAAGAGCAACAATCCATTTATCATCTTTAGATAACACTTGTTCATATTGGCTATATCTCTGTGATGCCAATGTTTGCTCAGAGCCTTTAAAAAACTCATCCTCAATTACACCAGTCTGAACATTTAAACGTATTAATACCAAGCCATCTTTATAATTTTTTGATGCTAAACCTTTATTTAACTTATTTAATGTAGAACAATAAGCCTGCATTTCTTGTTCAACGGTTAATCCCCCAGCATTTCTATCTACAAATTCTTTAATAGCGACGCACTGTTTCACTAAATAAGGACTCTTAACAATTTTTGTAAGATACTCTTTAGTTAGCAAACCTCTATCATCGATCTGAAAACCATGTAAATTTTCAATTATTTGAAATTGGTCGCTTACATCTTTAAAGAAAGTTTTATATCCGTAAAATCCTTCATTTCCCTTTAAGTTTTGTCCAGTAAAAATATCAACAATTTCTAATGTAGTCGCCCAACTATGCTGTAATTTTGTACGTATTTGAAATTCTATTTTTCTTTCTTCTTTTAATTCATTATTAAATCTTCCTACAATATGCAAGCACCGATAGCCATCCTCTTTTGGTTGCGCTATATAATTATCCATTTTAATGAAAGCATCACCATTATAAAAACAGTGCTCATTTGCTAATACTTTAAATATTGAATCTACTTGTTTCAGATTAGATACAACTACCCTTATACCACCAATATCCTGCATATTTTTTAATTGCATTCCATCAAAACGTTTAAGTTTTTTCTTAATTGATTCAAACCGTTTTAATCTTTTTGCAATAAAAGCTTTTTTATCAATTCGATAGATAAAGCGATTTAATAAGTTTTGTGCTTCATTCAAAGGCTGAATATGGCTATCTCTCCAATATGTTAATACATTCATTGTTTTTTCAAGTAATTGAGCATCATCTAATAATTGATCATTATTTAATGCTTCACCAGCCCGAGTTACGTCTTTTTTTGAAAAGGTCATAAGTGTAAATTTTTGATTTTTTGTTATTTTATTAAAACTCATAACAGTATTCCATTTTTAAAATCATTATTTGTATATTTATCAATCAAAAATACTTAATTTTAACTCTAATTGCTAGGCATTAATTTTGTGACCTTTGATCCTAGCTCCTTCACTGTATTAAACGCTAATTCCCAACCTTTACCAAGCGTTATATTCTTATGATAACTTATTGATTCTTCACTCTTATAAATATTTATCATCTTAGATCACAATCAATACTACAAGAATAGTATCTCAATTGATTTTCATCAGCACAACATTAACAATAATAAGTACTAGATGAAATACTAGTTTTTCACTTAAGCAACAAATATGTTTAAGCTTATTATTTGCTAACATTATTTCCAAAAAGAAAAAAGCCCTGACAGTGTCAGGGCTTTTTGAATTTGGCGGAAGCGGTG
>JAUNSR010000080.1 GCA_030539115.1 Bacteroidales bacterium | reverse complement strand
GATAAAATAATATTAGTCAATGATAAAATGATATTGATTTGAGCTTAAATGATATTAATCAAAACTATAATAGTATTGAATAAAATTCAGTTAATATTGAATGAAATGCTAATCAAAATTTTATAAAATCAAATTAAACCGCTTGTTGTCAAGATTAAAAATCTAATGCTATAAATTAAAATGCTTAATATGAAGTTTAATATTCTGTTATTGACAATCGCATCTTTATTATTGATGGGATGTAATAAAAATTGTGAGAGTGAAAATAATATTGATACCACTGTTTCGGACAAATTCATTACTGAATATTTGTCTCCCACCAGGATTGTTTGGATTTCAGACAGTACAAATAAAGCAGTAGTCAATCCGGAGAATTTATTAAAGCCTTTTTCCGGACAAGTCTCCGTCACAAGTAGAAATGTAACCTTTCTAAACACAAAGCAGAGCGATAAAGCTTCTGTTCTGCTTGATTTTGGAAAAGAAATTCAGGGAGGAATTCAGATAGCAGCGGGCATAAGAGCAGTTAACCGTCCCGTAAAAGTTAAAGTAACTTTAGGAGAATCGGTAACCGAGGCACTAAGTACGATAGAGACCTCCAATGCTACAAATGATCATGCCATGAGAGAAATTGAGATTGCTCTTCCTTGGTTAGGAAGCATAGAAATTGGCAATTCCGGTTTTCGATTTGCAAGAATTGATTTATTGGAAAAAGATATTGAACTTCCTTTAGTGGGAGTTAGAGCGAAATCTGTTTATAGAGATATCTCTTATTTTGGTTCCTTTAACTGTGATAATGAAAGATTGAATCAGATTTGGAAAACCGGAGCGTACACCGTTCATTTGAATATGCAGGAATATCTTTGGGATGGCATAAAAAGAGACCGTCTTGTATGGCTTGGCGATTTGCATCCTGAAGTTATGACAGTTAGTACTGTATTTGGCAATGCTGATGTTGTAAATAAAAGTCTTGATTTTGCAAGGGAAGATACTCCTCTTCCAGGTTGGATGAATGGTATGTGTGCTTACTCTCTTTGGTGGATAATTATCCAAAAGGATTGGTATATGTATCAAGGCAATTTGGAATATTTAAAAGAGCAACAATCATATTTAAATGGCTTGGTAGATCAGCTTTATTCCCAAATAGATGGCAATAAAGAGAATCTTCAAGGCGGTGGTCGTTTTCTTGATTGGCCGACAAGTGAAAAACCGGATGTGGTACATGCAGGGCTTCAGGCATTAATGCTGATGAGTTTTAGAGCAGCTTCCCAATTGGCAGGATATCTTGAAGACACACAATTGAAAGCAAAGTGTGATGATGCGGTTTCCAAACTTGAAAAATATTCTCCTGATCCTGTAAACAACAAGCAAGCTGCCTCTTTAATGGGAATTAACGGGTTGCTTGACATCGATAAAGCATGTCAAATCGTTAATGATGGAGGAGCTCACGGTTTCTCAACATTTTATGGTTATTATATGCTTGAATCATTGGCAAAGGGTGGTAAAATTGATGAGGCACTAAAGATTATTTCTGATTATTGGGGTGGAATGATTGATTTGGGTGCTACAACTTTCTGGGAAGATTTAACATTTGAAGATTTACCAAAGGCAGGCAGAATAGATGAAGTAGTTCCTGAGGATAAATATGATATTCACGCCGATGGCGGTGCTTATTGTTATGTAGGTCTTCGTCACAGCTTCTGCCATGGTTGGGCTTCCGGACCTACTCCTTGGCTTAGCGAATATGTTCTTGGAATAAAACCTGCTTCTCCTGGATTTGAAACGGTAAGAATAAAACCAAATCTTGGTTCTCTGAAATGGGCGGAGGGAACATTCCCAACACCAAAAGGAATTATAAAGGTGAGACACGAAAAACAATCAAACGGTGAGGTAAAATCAAAAATCTCTCTTCCAAAAGGCGTTAAGCTTGTCGATTAATTGTGCCGATTTATTATAAAAGATATTTTATCATGATGGTTTAGGTTCTATTGATTATTGTATTTATTGCTAAAGTAAAATTTAGTAAGAGGATTAATAATTGTAGGGTTTTTTAATTAATAAAAGGTTAGAGTTATAAAGGGGAATAGTTCGCGAGAATTGTTCCCTTTGTTTTTAATTTATAGAAAATGAGAAATAAGGTACATATTTATAATCTTAATTTTTTTCTATCTGTCTTTTGTTTGAAACCGATGAAAACTTCTTTATATAAAATCTCAAATCATAAAATTTTATATGAAGATTTTATGTA
>JAUNSR010000061.1 GCA_030539115.1 Bacteroidales bacterium | reverse complement strand
AAAGATCAAAATAATAACCAGCTGTCACTCAACTTTTTTTAAGTGGACAGCAATGGTAGTGGGTATTAATTTATAAATCGTCTTTGTAATATAAATGAAATAACCATAGCTCACTCAAAGATGAGATATCCCACTATAGGTATATAAAAGGCACATTTGTATCCTGGTAATAAAAATAAAAATATATATAAATGTAATAAATCTGATACTAAACACATTTAAAAAACAACAATTAAACTATTGATGATAATGAAAAAAATCCCTTTTTTATTAATCCTATTCTTATGTTTGGGTATTATAACATCTTGTAATGACAATTCTTTTTTGGGAGGTACTCAAATTACAGACTTGGACAAAGATGCTGTATTTGCGGACAGTTCATATACAGCCGGCTTTCTGACACAAATATATGCAGATGTAGGCTTTGAAACAAAACTTGATCGTTTTAATGGAGGCTTACAAACCTCATGCGATGAAGCTGAATTTAAAAAACAGTCTTATATAAGTGCAGACGCCATGTTTACAACAGGAACAGTTAATCCATTGACATGTACCTCAGATGCTTGGGATAATTGTTACAGAAATATAAGAAGAGTAAATGTATTCTTAAAATATGCAGACAAAAGTCCAATGGATGAGGATACAAAGGTAGTATATAAGGCTGAGGCAAGGTTTTTAAGGGCATGGTATTATTCAATCCTATTACGTCATTATGGTGGTATCCCTTTGGTTGGTGATTTTGTGGCAGAAGATGTTAGTGATATAGACAAATTAAAGACATCAAGAGATAGTTATAGTGATTGTGTGGATTATATAATAAATGAATGTGAAACAGCCGCAAAATCTCTTCCGAACAAACGTGCAGGAAGAGAAAACGGAAGAGCCGGAGCCGGGGCATGTTATTCATTAATATCAAGAGTACGGCTTTTTGCAGCAAGCAAACTTTTCAAACGATGCTTGTGCCTGCATGGATGATAATGAATATATATATATAAAGATGCAATTTTTTATAATCTATTAAATGCGATATTTTAATAAATAAAAATCCTATTTTTTATCTCATTTGGTGTAATTTTAGCGATTATGCTTTATTTCTAACCTAAAATTTTTATTTTATATATGATATTTAGAAATATAAAATTGATTGGCATCCTTATGATAATGATGCTATGTACATATTTTGATGGCAAAGCTCAAAAGATAGACCCATCATCATTCTATCAGATTGTAAGTGAGAATAACCTCGTTATTGACAATCAAGGCAATTCATCAAATGATGCCCCGATATTTATAAGTGCGCCTGATGCTCAGAAAGGTTCACAGGTTTGGTATTTTATGCCTGTTGGCGAGGATACTTTTATAATTGTAAATGCTGTTTCTGATAAGGCTGTTGATAATGGAGGAACCAAAGGAGAGGGTGCTCTTCTTCAATGGGATGCTTCAAAGACAAATGAAAATCAGGTTTGGAGAATTGTTCCGGTAGGTGACGACAGTTTTGTGTTTACCTGCGTCAATACAGGAATGAATATCGGTTATCCCGATGCCGGACTGACAGGCGAGCCTCTTTGGCAGTTAAAAGCTGATAATACAAAAAAAAGCCAGCATTGGAAATTAAGAAAGTCTTCATTGAAATTTGAAAAGGCTCTTCCAAAAACTTCAAGCGATAAGGATTGGGAGAACGAAAAGATTTTTAAAATAAATAAGGAGAATGGACATACCACAATGTCTGTTTTTGCAAACCGTGAGGAGATGGAGAATGACCCAAGTTATAAGAAAGCTTGGGAAAGAAATAATTCTTCTCGTCAGATTCTTCTTAATGGAAGATGGAAGTTTAATTGGGTTAAGTCTCCCGAAGAAAGACCGATTGATTTCTATAAAACAAATTATGATGTTTCTAAATGGAGTGAGATTATTGTCCCTTCAAATTGGGAAATGCTTGGTTATGGAACACCAATATACACCAATATAACCTATCCATTTAAGAACAATCCTCCTTTTATTGATATTCAAAAGGGTTATACTATTGCAGATGAACCTAACCCTGTTGGCTCTTACCGCAGAAATTTTACTCTTCCAGAAGATTGGAATTCAAAAGAGGTTTTCCTTCATTTTGATGGAGTTTATAGTGCAATGTATGTTTGGGTTAATGGTAAAAAAGTGGGTTATTCTCAGGGTGCAAATAATGATGCAGAGTTTAATATTACAAAGTATCTGAAAAAAGGTGATAATACTTTAGCAGTTGAAGTTTATAGATGGAGTGATGGCAGTTATCTTGAAGACCAAGATATGTTTCGTTTGAGTGGAATTCATAGGGATGTTTATCTTTACGCAACGCCTAAAGTTCATCTAAGAGACTATTATCTTACATCCAATATATCTGATGATCTGAAAAAAGCTTGGTTTGGAGTTAGGGCTAATGTAATTAATTATGGCAATAAGACTTCTGTGCCTGTTGCCGTACATACTACATTGATCTCCCCTTCAGGCGAAGAAGTGGCTCAGATTTCTCAGGCTTTTAAGAATATTAAGCCGATGCATGAGAGTGTTGAAAGTGATTCTGTTGAGATAATTAATCCAATACTTTGGAGTGCTGAAAAACCTGCTTTATATACTGTTGTAAATGAAGTTATTGATGCAAATGGCAATGTAGTTGAGGCGATGAGCACCCAGTTTGGGTTTAGAAAGATTGAAATAAAAAATAATGTTGTTTATATAAACAATGAAAAGGTTCTTTTCAAAGGTGCTAACCGTCATGATACTCATCCTAAATATGGCAAAGCTGTGCCGGTTGAATCTATGATTGAGGATATTCTTTTATTTAAAAGAAACAATCTAAATACTGTTAGGACAAGTCATTATCCAAATGACCCAAAGATGTATGCTCTTTATGACTATTATGGCCTTTATGTTTTTGATGAGGCAGATATTGAGTGCCATGGCAATATGAGCATCAGTAATATGGAATCTTGGAAAGATGCTTTTGTTGATCGTATGGAAAGGATGATTGAAAGGGATAAAAATCATGCTTCAGTAATATTCTGGTCTATGGGTAATGAATCAGGCAATGGAAATAACTTTAATGAAGTTTACAAAGTTGCTCGTTCTATGGATACAAGGCCTATTCATTATGAGGGAAAGAATGAGATTGCTGATATGGATTCAAGAATGTATCCATCTATTGAATCGATGATTAGTCAGGATAAAAATGGAAATCAAAAACCATTCTTTTTATGTGAATATGCTCATGCAATGGGAAATGCAATTGGCAATCTTGATGTTTATTGGGATTATATTGAGAATAAGTCTGAAAGAATGATTGGCGGATGCATTTGGGATTGGGTTGACCAAGGACTTAATAAGGTTGGAGAACCGGATAATAATTTCTATTATGGAGGAGGCTTTGGAGATGTTCCAAATGACAATGACTTCTGTATGAACGGTATTGTTACTGCCGATAGAAAGGAAACTCCTAAACTTGCTGAGGTAAAGAAGGTTTATCAGTACATCAAATTTAAGATGGATGATTCAGGCAATCTTATTGTTGAAAACAAATATGATTTCTTAAATCTTAGCGATTTTGCTCCTCTTGAATGGTCTTTGCTTAAGAATGGCATTGTTGTTGAAAAAGGCAAGGTTGATATGGGAGCTGCCGCTCCTAATGAAAAAGTAAATGTTGTGCTGCCATACACAAGAGACTTTGACAAGAGCGCAGAATATATGCTTAACGTTGCCATTCCTCTTAAAACTAAGTTTAATTGGGCAGATCCCGGGCATATTGCAGCTACAGAACAGTTTGCTCTGAATGAAAGCTCTCAGAAGGATTGGACTAAAGAGATTGATAATAGCTCTCTTTTGATGAAAGAAAATAACAATTCAATTTCTTTCAAATCTTATGGATTTGAAACTGTTTTTTCTAAGATAACCGGCAGGATGGAATCATTGAGATATTATGGAACTCAGATTCTTTATAATAATGAAGGTCCTGAATTTAATTGGTTCAGATTTATTAATAATGACAATAGAAGCTATCAAAAAACTGATATAAAACTTGACAGCATAGAATGTCTTAAAAATGATAATGGTTCATATAATGTAAAGACAGTTCAGATTGCTAATGTTGCAATGAAAAGCATTGTTTTACAAAAAATTGTTACCCTTTACACTATTTATGCTGATGGCACCATTGATGTGAAAGTCGATTTTCCCGATACGGAAAACAATCAGTTTCCTCGTCTTGGTGTTACAATGATGCTTAATCCTAATATTGATAATGCTGAGTGGTACGGCAGAGGTCCGATTGAAAATTATTCTGACAGGAAAAATGCTGCCTATATTGGGATTTATAAATCTACTATTGACAATATGAAAGAGTATTATGCACGTCCTCAGTCTATGGGCAACAGAACTGATGTAAGATGGCTGAAGCTTACCGGAAAGAATGTATGTGGCATTGAGATTCTGTCAAAAAGCAATATGTCATTCAGTGCAACTCATTTTGTTGATAAAGATCTTAAAACTCTTAAAAATGGACATGATATTGATGTTGTAAAGAGGGCAGAGGTAGTTTTAAATCTTGATGCTGCACAAAGAGGTCTTGGAAATGCAAGCTGCGGTCCAGGCCCTTTAAAACAGTTTGAGATTAAAGATAAATCATATTCTCTTGATTTTAGAATCATTCCGATAAAGTAATAGATTAATGATAAAGAACCAAACAAGGCGAATCGTAGTAATGTGATTCGCCTTGTTTGGTATTAAATGGTTTTATAACTAAACCCATAGACACAATAACAGAAAGTAATAAATTTCAAAAAGAAATCCACATGCTTACAAAGCCACCTGCAGCGACAATCCTAAACTTTGTTGGTTATAATATGGCATAGCCATCATGTTTTTAAGCTTTCCTGTGTTGAAAATATGTTTTTTTAGAAAAGGGTAAAGCCAATAGGCGGCTTTGGTACTTAATATGCCAATTCCTGCTCCGGCAATTACATCAGTTGTCCAATGATGGTCATTGCAAACCCTTAATACTCCGGTAGCTGTGGCTATAGTATAGGCAGATATTCCAATCCAGGGAGAAACATTGTTATATTCTTTTCTTATAAATTCGGCAGCCATAAAGGCTGTAGCTGTGTGACCGGAAGGAAAGGAATGGAAATTAGATTTATCCGGTCTTTGAGAATTAATAACAAGTTTAGTGCCGTTTGCAGCGCACGCCATAATAACATAAGCGGTGGCAAATATAGCCGTTCCTTCAACTATGTTATGTTCTCCTTTAACCTTAAATAGATTAATGGCATAATATCCTGCAATTGGAGCATAAGGCAGAAAATTGTCTATATTGGTTCTATTGTCAAATCTTACGCCATTTCTTATTACCCTGTTTTTTTGCTTTACCCAACCGCTCTCAAGTCCTGTTATGCCTATCCCTATCAAAGCGGCAGGCAAAATAATTTGTGAGGGTTTGAACTTATAAATATTTTCATTTGAAATACAGCTTTCATCTATATTACTCAATGGTAAAGAATCTATTTCTGAGGAATAGCATTTTAAGTTTATTGAAATAATTGCCAATAAAATAAATGACAGCCTAATGGTACGGTGCATATAATAAAGAATTTTTACGGCATCCATTGAGTGTTTTCATCAACGAATGCCGATATAAAATAAATGCTTACATCATTTGTAATAGTTGCTCAAGAAATTGTCTGTTGTTGCTAAGTCTTGGAACCTTATGCTGACCTCCAAGTTTGCCTTTCTCTTTTAGCCAGTCATGAAAAAGATTCGGACGAGCCTTAATGATTTCCAATCTTGAAAGGAAAAGTCCTTTATATCTTTTTGCCTCATAATCGGAGTTGAGATTTTGAAGCTCCTTGTCCAAAATATCGGCAAACTCATCAATTGAATCAGGTTCTTTGGCAAATTCAATAATCCATGTATGATGAGCTTTTTTATTACCCTCCATAAATGTTGGAGCTGCAGTATATTCACTGACAATTGCACCCGTTTTTTTGCAAGTATTGTAAATGCCCTTATCTGCATTTGAAACCATAAGTTCCTCACCAAATGCATTTATATAATGTTTTGTCCTTCCTGTTATAACAAATTTATAAGGGTCTTTTGATGTGAATTTTACTGTATCACCGATAATGTATCTCCAAAGACCGGAATTAGTAGATATAACCATTGCATAGTTTACGCCAGTCTCAACTTCCCAAAGAGGATAGACCGGAGGTTTCTCATCTTCAAATTTGTCCATAGGGATAAACTCAAAGAAGATGCCAAGGTCAATCATCAGCAACATAGAGTGCTCATCGAAACTGTTCTGAACGCCAAAGAAGCCTTCCGAAGCGTTGTATGTCTCTACATAGTGCATATTATCTGAAGGAATAAGCTCTTTGTATTGTTCTCTATAAGGTTCAAAGCTTATTCCGCCATGAAAAAATACTTCAAGATTTGGCCAAACTTCAAGAAGATTCGTTTTTCCCTCTTTTGCAAGAATCTTTTTGATAAGAGTAAGAAACCAGGAAGGCACACCCGAAATGTTTGTGATATTCTCATTTACAGTTGTCTTGGCAAGAGCTTCAAGTTTGGATTCCCATTCGCTCATTAAAGCCACCTCTTTATTCGGGACCCTAATAAGATTGATTAAAAAGCTTACATTTTGAATCAGTACGGCAGAAAGGTCTCCGAAGCGAATGTCTGTTTGATGAGGATTTTCCTGGTAGCTTCCACCCAATATCAGCCCTTTGCCAGAGAGAAAACGGCTGTCAGGATTCATCTCGAGATACAATGCAACTGCATCTTTACCACCTTGGTAGTGGCATTCCTCAAGAGCTTCATTGCTCACGGGAATAAATTTGCTTTTATCGTTTGTTGTCCCTGATGATTTTGCAAACCATTCTATATCCGTATTCCAAAGAATGTTTTTCTCACCATTCATCATTTGGGTAATATATGGCTTTAACTCCTCGTAAGTGTTTAAAGGAACATTTTGAGCGAACTTCTCATAAGAAGAGCAATTATTGAAGTTATATTTAATTCCGTATAAAGTGTCTTTAGCTGCATCTATAAGTTTGTAAAGAACATATCGTTGAATATGTTCAGCCTCAGTATTATATTTTTCTATCTCTTTTATCCTTTTTAGAAAAACATATGACAATAGTTTTGTGGTATTCATCATGCTGCGTTTTATTTTGCACAAATGTATATATTAAGAGCGAAAGTAATCCTTTTTAGTCTATTTAGATAAGAATAGCTGATTATGGTCTAAAATTCAGCCAAATGGACAAAAAATATCTATTGAGTATTTTCTGCTCTACGAAATATTCATGTGTATGTAAACTTATATTACGATATTGATTTTTTAAGCACCCAAAAATATATCATTTTTAATGATAATTAAAGGAAGTAAAAAGCTAATTCATATATTTGTGAGTATTAAACATATAAATTAATTAACTGTGAAAATCGGAATTCTTACCTCCGGCGGCGATTGCCCCGGAATAAATGCTACAATAAGAGGTGTTGGAAAAACAGCAATGATGAACTTCGGAATGGAGGTTATTGGAATTCATTCCGGATTTAAAGGAATTTTAAATGAAGATATAGAGCCTTTTACGGAACGTTCATTATCGGGTATTCTTAATTTGGGAGGAACCATATTAGGCACTTCAAGAGAAAAACCTTTTAGAAAACTTCTCCAGTCAAATACCGACGGAGTTGCTGATCAATTGCTCGAAAAATATCATGAATTGAGACTTGATTGTGTTGTATGTATTGGAGGAAATGGTACAATGAAAACCGCAAACGTTATCTCCGATCTTGGAATGAATGTTATTGGAGTGCCAAAAACCATCGACAATGACATCTGGGGCACTGATATGACTTTCGGATTTAATACTGCAGTAAATATTGCTACTGACGCGATTGATCGTCTTCATTCCACTGCAAGCTCTCATAAAAGGGTTATGGTGATTGAAGTGATGGGTCATCATGCAGGTTGGATCGCTCTTCATGCCGGAATGGCAGGGGGTGGTGATGTTATCCTGTTGCCTGAGATTGGCTACGACATGGATAAAATTAATGAGTTCATTCTCGGAAGGGCTGAGAAAGGCAAACCTTATTCTATCGTTGTCGTTGCTGAGGGTGTGAAAATTCCAGAGGATAAAAAGACAGCTGAATTTTTTGCCAAGGAAATTAATAAGGGCACAGGCATAGAAACCAGAGAAACTGTTCTTGGCCATATCCAAAGAGGCGGCAATCCTTCTCCTTTTGATAGGAATCTGGCTACCCAGCTTGGCGGTCATGCAACTGAACTTGCCACAAAAAAAATGTTTGGCAGAATGGTTTGTGTAAATGGCAATAAGATTGATTCCATTCCTCTTTCAGAGGTCGCAAATAAGCTTAAACTTGTTGAGCCTGACAACGACCTTATTGTTCAGGGCAAAAGAATGGGCATAAATTTCGGATGGTAATATTCCCTACGCTCCATAAAGTGTTTTATTTTTTACATGATTAAAAGGTTTTTATAAAACTTGGGCGTATTATTATTTATAAATATTACTTTAAAATAAAATGAAGTCGCTAACTTTATAGATATAAAATTTGGAAAAGTTGTGGTGAAATATCTTTACATAAGCTAAGCTTCGCCTCATCAATAGCATTTTAAAAGCTTACGCTTTCAAATGCTTATTGATTTCGGCTTGCATTATCTTTACATAAGCTAAGCTTCGCCTCATCAATAGCATTTTAAAAGCTTACGCT
>JAUNSR010000060.1 GCA_030539115.1 Bacteroidales bacterium | reverse complement strand
GCCGAGTGGCTAGGCACCGGTCTGCAAAACCGCCTACAGCAGTTCGAATCTGCTAGAGACCTCCAAAAGCTTGCTTCTTATTATGAGGCAAGCTTTTTTATTGTCTTTTCTTTAAATTAACCCGGAAAAATTTTATAAATAATATATTAAGGTGTGTTATTTAATTAATGTAAATAAATTGAAATTTTATTTTGCAATTAATATTAATAATAAAACAATAATTATAACTTGCGAATGTTTTTTAATATAAGAAATAGCCACATTATTTATGGAGAGTTTGAATGTTGCATTCTATTATCTACGTAAGGATATGATTATTTTAATTATTTCAATCTATTATATACATGAGTTTATTAATTGTTTTAATAACGGTCATTATAATATGATGAGAAATTAAAAAATTAAATTTAAGCCTGTAGGCAATTCTATAATTCTTGCTTTTTTAAAACCATGAGACATTATAGTAGAATAGAAGTATCTTATATTAATGTAAATAGCTTATTTTATATCTTAATTTAATAATAATGAAAACAAAATTTATTGGATGTGCTTTATCATTAAGCGCATTAATGTTAGCCGGTTCATCGGCATTTGCTCAAAAACAATACCCTGCTCCTGAACAAATGAAAGCTGGAATGTCAGAATTTTGGACACCTCAGCCAAAAATAGTTACTCCGGGAAAAATTCAAAAAGATGGAATGACAACAGCTCCTTCGGATGCTATTGTTTTGTTTGATGGAAAAAATCTTGATTCTTGGTGTAAATCTGACGGTTCTGCTGCCGGTTGGATTGTTAAGGATGGTGTAATCACAGTTGACAAAAAAACAGGAGATATCAAAACTAAACAGGATTTTGAGAATTTCCAATTGCATATTGAATGGAAAGTTCCTGAAAATATTCATGGAGAGGGTCAGTCAAGAGGCAATAGTGGAGTATTTCTTCAGGGAATGTATGAAATTCAGGTTCTTGATTGCTACAATAATGAAACTTATGCCAACGGTCAGACCGGGAGCGTTTACAAACAGACAGCTCCTTTGGCAAATGCCATGAGAAAACCAGGAGAATGGAATGTATATGATATTATTTATCAAGCACCTGTTTTTAAAGAGGATGGTACATATAGAGTTCCTCCAACTGTAACTTTGATTCAAAATGGAATTTTGCTTTTAAACAATTTTGCAATTAGAGGTACAACCGAGTATATCGGTTTCCCTCGTGTCGTAAAACATGGAGCCGGTCCTATTATTCTTCAAAGTCATGGAGATCCAAGCGAACCAATCAGTTTTAGAAATATTTGGATAAGAGAATTGTAAAAAAATATTGAAAAAGCCTGTTTATTTATTTAAGCAGGTTTTTTTTTTGATTTTTTTTTAAATTCAAATTGTTAAATCAATGATTGTAATGAATTAAGATTCATATATTTACAGTTGGAAAATGATCGGAAGCCACATTGCGATTATTATAGATATTGTAATGCTGTTTACTCTTGTCCTAAAAATCTTAATTTTTAAGTATATCATGAAAAATTTCAGTTTTCTATTGTGTCTTTTTCTTATTTCATGTAATTCCTTTAATAATTATAATGAAAGGAGTCAATACGAAATTTTTTCTCCCGATGGAATTCCTTTTAAAGTTGCCTCCACTCCTTGGAAAGTTGATATGTATGGCAATCACAGAGCTTTGATTTTTGTAAAGGACAGTAATAATATTCTGGTTGAATTACCTTGGAGGAGGCCGGATTTACGTCCAGAAACAAAAAAGATAGTTGTAGTAGATATCAAAACAGGTGAAAACATAGAAAACGTTTTTGTTAAAAGTTTAACTTCTGAGAAAGGCGAGATAATTTTCCAACCAAAAACAATTCCCGGTAATTATTATATTTATTATATGCCTTATAAATATCGTAAAGGTTGGGATGATGCACGATATGGCAATCCATGGAATGATTATTTACCTCCAATTTACAACTCAGATAGTATATGGGTAAATAAAGTATCTTCAAATTTTGATTCATATACTAAGGCAGAAGTTAAATGTTTTGAAAGTCGCTCATCTTTCGATGCTTTTACCTCAATGGGGATAATTGCAACAAAAGATGAAGAGAACAAAATTCTTTCCCTTCACAATGAAAATCCGATAATTTTTACTGAAGACAGGTGTTTCCCTGTTCGTTTAACAAATAATTTGCCGGTTAGATGGATTAAGAATGGCCCATCTAATAATTTTAACGGCGTTGCAAGACCTAATGAATATTATGTTTGGCAATTTGCCCTGTGGTGCGCTCATGACAGTTTGAATAATGTCAAACTTCATTTTGAGGATTTAAAATCTGAATCCGGAAAGACAATTATTCCAAAAGAAAACATAACATGTTTTAATCAGGAGGGAATAAATTGGAACGGAGACAGCATAAATTTTGATATAAATATACCAAAAGACAAGATTCAGGCATTATGGTGCGGTGTTCAGATTCCAAATGATGTGAAAAATGGGATTTATAAAGGCTTTGTTAATCTTTCTGCCGACGGAATTGAAAACAGGCTTCTTACTGTTGAAATAAAGATTGATGGCGATGAACTTAAAGATAAAGGAGACAATGATCTGTGGCGTTATTCCCGCCTTCGCTGGCTTAATTCTACTATAGGTATAGATAATAAACCGGTATCTATCTATAAAGACATGATATTGGAGGGCAATAAGCTTATTGCCACCGACAAACAAGTAATATTGGATAAAGGCGGCATGATTAAAAGCATTGTTATTAATGATAAAGAGGTGCTTGCCTCTCCTTTAAGGTTTGTTATATATACAGATAAAGGGGAAATTCAATTTGCGGCTGACTCGGTTGAAGTAAATAAAGATGACGATGGCGTGATAAGTTGGAAATCAGAATCTTTAAACGATGATATTCATTTTGTATGTAATGCTTTGATGGAATATGATGGATATATCTCATATAAACTAAAAGTGCTTCCTCAAAATGAATTACAAATAAAAGATATAAGATTGGAAACTGATTATACAACCTATGCTTCTGAATATTTTATGGGCGTTGGTTTTAAAGGTGGCTTTATTCCAAAAAAATGGAGTTGGGATTGGAAAGGACCTTGGGACAGTTATTGGATAGGAGGTGTTGATGCTGGGCTTCATGTGGAGTTCAGAGGTGGTGATTATAATGGCCCTTTGTTGAATGACTACAAGCCTGCTCCTCCAACAAGTTGGACTAACAACAGTAAAGGGTCTGTTTTTATGAATACAAATAATAAAGGAGAAGCTCAAGTTACAGCTTCCACCGGACCTGAAACCTTGGATAAAAATGGTGAGTGTTTTGAATTTTCTTTGCTCATTACTCCTGTAAAACCTGTTGATACTCATAAGCATTTCACTGAAAGATACTATCATGCAAGTACAGAAGGATTTGATAATGCTGCCAAAGATGGAGCTAATATTGCAAATATTCATCATGCCCGCAGTCTTAATCCCGTTATAAACTATCCTTTTATTGTCCAAGACTCACTTAAAGAGTTTATTAACCATGAGCATCAATTCAATAGAAAAGTAAAAATTTATTATACTATAAGAGAATTGACCAATCATGCAAAAGAAATTTATGCTCTTAAGAGTCTAAATCATGAGATATTTGTGAAAGGAGTAGGTTATGGGCTTCCTTGGCAATGTGAACATTTAATCGATGATTACAAACCGGCTTGGTATACAGAATTACCAAATGAAACTTATGATGCAGCATTGGTTTTAAATGGGTTCTCAAGATGGATAAATTACTATTTGGAGGGATTAAGATGGATGTTTGAAAATTATAATTTAGACGGAATATATATGGATGATGTCTCTTTTGATAGGAATGTGATGAAGAGAATGAGAAAGATTATGGATAAGTATCATAAGGATGCTTTGATTGATCTTCATTCAAACACCGGTTATTCTGTCGGACCCGCTAATCAATACACTGATTTCTTCCCATATATAGATAGATTGTGGTTCGGCGAAAGTTTTCAATACAATCAAATGATGCCGGATGAGTGGTTGGTCACTTTTTCAGGCATACCTTTTGGTCAGATGAGCGAAATGCTGCAAGATGGCGGCAATCGTTTTCTTGGTATGGTTTATGGAGCAACAGCAAGGCATTCATATTCTGGAAGCAGTCCTGCTCCTATATGGAAAGTTTGGGATTCTTTTGGAATAATGGATGCTAAGATGTGCGGTTATTGGGATAAAAACAGCCCTGTCAAAACAAATAATGATTTTGTTAAAGCCACTTCTTTCGTTAAGGAGGATAAAGTGTTGATTTCAATAGGCAATTTTGATGAAAAAGAACATGAGATTTCATTAATGATAGATTGGAATAAGCTTGGCTTCAATCCAAATCAAATGAAAATTTATGCTCCCAAGATTGAGAATTTTCAAAAAGCAAGAGATTTCTCTTTTAATGAATCTGTTATTATTGAACCTAAAAAAGGAATGATATTTATTATTGAGAAATAAATGAAAAAATTGAAAATTAATGCATTAGATTCGAAGTTATTGAAGTTAGTGAGGCGTTTGGTAATTAAATTCATGGTTATTGATTTACCGGAAAAGAATATGTCTTTAAAGATTTTATTTGGATATGGAAGTTTGTTAACTATGAAAATAATAATTCCGGACATATAATGTCTGCTGCGAAATAAGCACATGAAACATTTCATTTAAACTCAATACCTGAAATATTAAAAAAATGCTCATTAATAAACCAATTCATTTATTAATGAGCATTTTTTAAATTTAATTTTCCGCTTTATAGTAAAAAAGAATAGAGCCAGGTGCCTCTTCAATATCAAAGGAGAAATCCTTCATAAGTTCAGCTCCCGATTTATTGAAGCTGTTGGCGTTGTTATCGTTAGTAATAATATAGTTTTTACTTGCATCGAGGCCTTTTAAAATTAAAGAGCTGTGAGATGGAGCTTCATTGCCACGTCTGAAAACTATTACAACACCTGAATTATCGGAAGGCTTATTCAATTGATAGGCAACGACACAATTGTCTCCTGTTAGATCTCCGTCACCGCTTAAAGGATAAAAGTCCTCAAGATAATACTCTTTCAAACCTTTATATTTCTCTATTGTTTTTTGCATATCACTTATATTGCCTCTTAAGGAATTTATTTCCCAATTGATAACCATGGCACTGCAAAAGCTTGAACGGGAATTGTAATTGTCGGTGTTATAAATTCCTGTGCCATGCAATGGTAAAAACATGCTTAAATTATAAGTGTGATTCTGATACCCATTTGGCTCTCCGTAGCTGTAATCGGTTCTCCATAAAGGTGTTGCGCGCGAAGTGGTTTCAATGTCTATTCTTCTGCCACCGCTTGCGCAATTGTCTATCTGCATGTTTGGAAAACGGGTTAAAAGATAGTCCCAATATTTGTAGAGTCCTTCAATATGTCTTATTTCAGAAATACCTTTTCTGCCTTTTTCATCATTAACCTCCCAAAAATGAGCCGGTGCAATATTGAAATCCTGACGGTAATAGTCAATGCCATTTTCTTCTATTAGATCGCCGATATATTTGCACATAAAATCACAAGCATCCTTATCACCAAGATTAAAAATGAAAACATCATCATTTTCCGGAACTTTAAGCATCCATTTTGGATAAGTTTCTGCTAAAAATGAACCTCTCATTACGCGTTCCGGCTCAAACCAAACCATAAACTTGGCACCCATTTTATGAATTTCATCAGAGAGTTTCTTAAATCCATTAGGAAAACGATTCTTATCTATGCTCCAGTCTCCAACTGTATTATACCAGTTCTTGCCAGTAAAGTCAGGACCGCCTGCCCCAGTATGCCAACCTGCATCCAACCAAAACACATCGGGCATTATATCAAATTGTTTGTATCTTTTAGCTATTGCAATAGCCATATCCTCAGTCAGACAAGAATATTCATTGCATGGAGCAGGATCTCCCCATTCAAAACCGGCACAGAATGGAGCAGGAGGATTGCTTCCGTTTATTTTTCTTGTATGATGAGCAAGAATAAACTGTCTGAATATATTCTGACCATCCATTCTATCTTCACCTTTCCAAAAAAGCAAAGAGACAAGAGGCGTTCTTATTGATTCTCCCGGATATAGAAAAAGATCAACATATTTCATCCCCGACAAAAAATGAAGCTTTCCATTCTGAGTTTCCTTAAAATCGGCAACCCATGTACCACTCCAGCCGATTGATGCCATTACACCATATCCTGAAGAAGACATAATATTAAAAAATGGGAAACCTGAAGTGTCTGACGAACGTCCATTAGCAGGAGAGAAGTTATAGAGAGAGTCTTTTTCAACATTTATGTCAATTGGCTCAAAGTCATGCCTTGAAGCATTGCTGCCATTGGCTGTGAAGATAGAAAATTTGTCTTTCGATTTTGAATCAAAGAATATGTCTGAAGTATTAATATCTTTAATATTTGCTGAATTTTCTTTTGAAAGATTTGTGAAATGCAGTGTCCATTCAATTGCTTCATAATCTTTAAAAGCTTTTACATCACACTCGATTTGAATTTTATTTCCCGGCTCAGTATAGCATATTTTATAGAGTAAGACGTTTTGATCTGACGATTCAACCTTTTGCTTTGAATAGTTCCAATCTTTTATAAATTTTTCGGAATTCTTGTTGTTATAAACAAATGAGAAAGGAGGGCGGTTTCCTTTTGAGAAATATAAATCGACAATCTTGTCCGCCTTGACCTCTTTTGCAAGAGATATGCTCTTTTGTGCGAAGCAGGGAAGTATGGCGATAAGATTAAAAAATAGAAATAAGCTTTTGATAATTGTGTGTTTCATGAATAAGATATATTTAATAATGAAAATACTGATTGCGGTTTACTTTTATAGTCTCAATAAAAATTGTGAACAATCAAAATTTAAGGTTAAAAAGAGGATAGATATTTACCATTGTTTAATATTCAGGAAGTTCAAGAATATTCGGATCCTCGATTCTTTCTTTAATAATTTGTCTGGCTGTTTCTCCTCTTGCTATTTTAGTGTAGACAACTATTGTTTTGAGCTTGCCATCTTTATAAGTTTTAAACTCTGGCGAAAAAACAGTGAGCTCTTTCTCAACACGTTTCCAATCAAAAAGAGATCTCATCTCATGACTTGCCAAATTGCATAGAATTCCACCAACCTTTTTTGTGTCTTCGATTAATTCATCTGTAAGTTTATCTTTCCAAAAATCGAAAGCATTTTTATATTCAGAATCAAAAAGTTCTACATTACCCTCCATCCTATATTGACTGATTAAATCCAAAGGCTTAAGAAGCCCATAAAAGAATGAGGTGATTCTTAAATGGTCTTGTGCATAAAGAAAATCATCTTTTGTGAATGTCGAAGGGTCAAGCTTCTTGAAAACTAAGCCTGAATAGGCAATTATTGCAGGAAGTTTTCCCTCATTTTGATGTTCACTTAGAAAAATTTTATATAAAAGAGCGCATTTTGCTGCAATTTGGGGGTTGACTTTCAATATTGTTCTTAACTCCTCAGAAGAATAAGAACTCATTGTCTTAGCCATTAACAAAGCTTCTTTTTGGTATTTGGGAGATGTAACAAAAGGCGGTTTAATTTTGCTTTTGTCGCTCATTGTTTTTGCGCATGAAAGAAGTACCAGCATAAATTATTCAACTTTTTTGATTGATATTCTACTGACAAGCATCGTAATCCCAAAGAATAAAAGAAAACAGCCAAAGAAGATCACAAGTGTCTGCAACGATGAAAATGGGTTTAACAGTATTACAACACCACCCAAAAGCAATATAGTTGGATAAAGATATGACCATTTAGAGATTATGAATCCCTCTTTTTTTGCCAATGACATCATGTTTAATTGCTGAACAGATGCCAAAATGAGTATTATACCAAAAATCCACATTATCATATTTACCAATGACCGGTTGAATATCAATATTATAATGCCTGCTATTAAAAAGATTACCGATATCATTGATATAGGCAGTTTTTTAATTAATGAATAAATAATTGGTAATGCTCCCATAATTACAAGAAACCATCCTATAATCAATACCGAGAAAGAAACTACATATCCCGGCCATAAAATCATTGCCAATCCGGCAAGTAATGAAATAATACCAATGAAATAGGGGGATGAGGTGTTGAACGAAATTTTTGAATCCATATCTATAATTTTTTATTATTATTCCTGATTAATAAATTTTGAAATCAAATGTAATCATTAATAAAAATATATCATTTATTATGACAATCATTTTTAGTCAGACGATTGTTCGTATATAAATAACAAATTAATGAATGGTAGTGTTAATATAACTTTAGTTAATTGTCGATTTATACTTATTGTCTTTTTAATAATTGCGGCAACATTTCTTGTTTTTTCTCAAGTTTTAGTGTATTCGACAAAATCATTTATCGGTTATGTTTAGAAAATAGCCGGACATGAAATAACTGTTTGTTCTGAACCTATTTATTGAAAGAATTACTTTAAAATATTTACACAATTGATTAAATGTAATTTTATTGATTCAATATGTTGTTGAAATATAATATATTCCATTTACAAAACCGCTTCACAATAGGTTTTAAGTCGGAATTTAGAGAAAAATATCACAAAAAAAGATTGTATAATATTTGCATGTTTAATAAATAGCACTACCTTTGCAACCGCAATCGAGAAACAAAATCTCTAAAGAGTTAGAGAAATTTTCGGGGTGTAGCGCAGTCCGGTTAGCGCACTTGGTTTGGGACCAAGGGGTCCC
>JAUNSR010000079.1 GCA_030539115.1 Bacteroidales bacterium | reverse complement strand
GATTCTAACGCCTTGTTAAATATGAGTGTTTTATCTTCTAAGTTTTCTTTCAACTGCTGCTTCATATCAATAAACCGTTCTTCAACTTCTTTGTTTCTAGCATAAATAACTTCGCCCCTCATAAATGCAAAAATCATTTGTGGTTCCATCAAATCAACAATACCTTGCAAACGATCCCATGAAATGGGGAATAAGTCATATCCCATCTCTTCAATAATAAAGGTCTGAGCCAATAAATTACCACGTTCTGTGGCTGGTATAAAGAAATCAAACGCCATATTCTGTTCATCATCCGGTGTTTTACATGCTCCTACTCGACCGATTAAAAGATCTACGTCTTCTTGGTACTTTGTTTTAATCTTGTTAACTGACCAGTCAATTAATTCTTTGTCTATATTTTTCATAAGTTACTCCTTTCTAAAATCAATACATTATCTAAAATTAATACATCTAATACAACATTACTTCAGAACCTTTTTAATCAATGCATTCTTTCCTATCAAAGGATTTGCTAAACTTTACTCCGCCTGTTCCATACTATTAAACAAAAGAACAATTATAGAATATATGTACCTTTAACCAGATGCATGCAACAGCTGATAATTATGAATTAACATGGATATACATGTGTTCGTTTCCATTGTATGATATTATATCTGACTCTTCAAGTTTCTCAAAATCGATTCTTTATAAAGGCTAAATCCACATCTCATATATCCTCCCTTCAAAATAGATATAACTAGGTTGTAGTTATATCTTAAAGGAAAAAGATCAAAAAAAATATGCCACAAACAAGTTGAATCTATTTGTGACATAAAATATTAGACTTCATATATTCCTATTTCTTTCAGATAATTATATACTCCATCATAATAACTAGGCTTCATCGTAATATCACTACTGTCTCCAGTAGGTACAAAAATAATAAATCCTTGACGTGCCCTTGTGAGCAATACTCGATATGCATTTTTAAGATATAATACATTATCTTCCTTAAATATATTTTGCCACTTGGTACCACTAAAATTATAATACAAAAAGTGATCGTTACTAAATCTTAAATTTGCATCCCAGCATAAAATAGTCCAGTCAAGTTCCAATCCTTGAATATCAAATTCTGTTGCAGTTTCTTCTAGAAAATATGAAGATCTCACATCATCTTTTCCATTCAAAAACCAATTAGAAGCATCTACTTTGCTTTGTACCCATACGCCAAACTTTCTAAGTCTTTTTGCTCCCGAACTTGCCGTCATTCCATAACGTTGAGATCCTTTTGCCTTATTTTTTACCCATTGCTTTGCAACCTCTAAATTTCTTGTAATGCAGATTGGATATTCTTCTTTAAACTGATTATACAATTCCTTTGCTGTATTCTTATCAACATCTAATAACGCTTTAACAAAAGCAGCAACATTTTCACTTCTAAAAGAACGCAAAGATACCGCTAAATGCAAATCATTTATTACTTTAAAATTTATTCCCTCTACCAATTTTTCAAAGGATTTACCTTTTAAATATTCTTCATCAGTAATTTTATTCGATATATAAACATCCCAGTCTGGATAATCACTTTTTAACGTTTTAAACCAACCACCAATTCCAGCTGACTCACCTTTATTTATTTCTTGTCCCCCTCCAACAAGACATACAATAGTAGCCCATCCTTCATGACGATTGAGTATGCTAATAAGAAATTCTGGCTCAGACATATTAAAATCTATAACACCTTTTTTTCTCTTCATAAAATCAGTAAGGTTAGGCTCATCCCATGCTCGTTGTGCTTCATCAAAAATAGTAACCCTCTCTATTGGAGGTGTATTAACAGATATTGCATCATCTCTAAAATGGTGAATAATTTGAATAAATTCTTTCGATTTTCGCATTGCCTCTGTTTTCCGAGTTCCATTTCTGGCAACATCATCACGTGCTAGAGCTTCCTGTAAAACTTCCACTAATGGCCCATTACCCGAAAGAAAAACGGCATGCTCATTTTCATCCGCCTTTTGACGTTCAATGGCAATATTAAGACCGGCAAGTGTCTTTCCAGCTCCAGGAACTCCAGTAATAAAGCAAATTGATTTTTTATTATTTTTTTTACTATAATCAATAATTCTGTTAATGGCTCTTGTTGTTTGATTTAAATTTTTAGCTCTTGCATCATTTCTTGAAATATCATCCACATTATGTCCCATATATAAAGCTTGTGCTGCTTCAATAATTGTTGGAGTTGGCATATATATTGAATTCACCCAAGCTACCTCATCAAAGAATGGCCTAGTATATTTATCACAAACAGACTTTACATAATTAGAAATGCCATACTCATTGCAACAA
>JAUNSR010000078.1 GCA_030539115.1 Bacteroidales bacterium | reverse complement strand
ATTACTTGAACCTAAAAATAGATTCTTTTGCTTTTTTGTATTTTTCTTTGTTCTTATATCCGTTATCAGTATATAGGCATCTTATTACTACTGTTTTACCATTTTTCTCTGTATAAACAGCCTCCGCATGTGTATATGGATAGAAATAATTATCGTTAGAGGACATTCTATTATTATATTCAAAATCAAGTGCTTTGTCAGCATTATATATTGACTTGGCTCTTTCATCAGTCCAATAATTAATATATTTTTCAAGAATTATATCATAATTCTTATGGTTTTTCATATTGTCTCTATCCAAACCATATTTAAATTTATAGTCATTGTCCAACAATTTGGTTTGGTGCAATAGATCCCTTACAGCCATTTGTTTTATAGAATAGACTTTATCCTTACTAAATAATATTTTTTCCACCTTTTCAGAAAGAATTTTTTTTGAATTGTTAGCATTCAATGCTTGTGAAAAACCTATTATACACTGCTTATCATCCGAAATAAAAAAACCTTGAGTGCTACCATCATTTAATGGAGTGTAGCAATATGTTGAATTCCATTTGAAGTTTTTAGGTATAATAATGGATACCGAATCTATAAAGAGGTCAAACTTGTCAGAAAGGCTATTATTAATAATTCCCAGATTTGTAATATATCTATTCATTGCATTTTCTCTGTTTTTTTGAGTTTCATCATTGAAATTTTCTATCACTCCAGAGAAGTTCTCCTCTATAAAGATATAGGCGTCAAATCTGTCTTTTGAATAAGGTGAGAATTGAAGCGGGGCATCGCCTTGAGGAATAAATCTGAAAATATAAGTTTCTCCCAAAGCCTCTTTTCTGCAATAAAAATTGGTAAGCGTAGTATAAGAACACATATCTTCAAAACTGCCTTTCCAAGGTTCGGATAATGGACTGTTCATCTTAATGTTATTCTCCGCACTGCTATGCACCCCTTTTGCGGCATGAAAGCTTGTTGTCCAAAAATCATCTTTATATCTATCATATATATAACATCCCAAATTTTTGGACTTAAACACATCAGATCTTATATTGTCCGGCGCATAAGTTTTTGCAAGATGAAAACTATGAGCAGAAATAGCTACCTTATCATCTTTTTCCTTTGCATAACAATTTATTGCACTTTGCAGTGTATTCCACATTAAGCTATCCCTCTTGCCATAAACATATTCAGGCAACATATAATAATCTGTATAAGTAGGCACATCATAATTTAAAAAAGAAATAAAGAAACTAAGGTCATTCTTTTTCATAACCTTTTCAAATTCTTTTTCTTTTAGAATAGGTTCAACTAAAGTTGAAAGGCTTCCCTTTTCAAAAGCTTTGTTTTTATCGATAAATGGTTGATTAATTCTTACAGTATAGTCATAAATAATCTTAATAAGATTATTTAATATAAAATTGTCTATTTTCTTAGGGTGTTTAGAGATATCCCTGTAATTTTTAAGATATTCAAACAAATAAAATTTTTCTGATCTTAGATCAAGTCCAACCACATGTACCCTCTCATTATCCTCTTTTTTACTGTTATAAAATCTCAAATAATCAAGAAGTCTAATTAATGTATTGGCATCACCGGCAGTATATTTAGCATCCTCAATAATTTTATACCGGTAATCTTCAGTTGAGATTCCTTGAATATATTGATCCCAAGTCAATACTACATCCACGCCAATTTCAAAACATATTAGTTTAAGGTTGTTATCAAGAAGATCTCTTATAATGCTGTATTTTTTTTGCCAAATAGTTTTACCTCCATGAAAGGATTCCCCAAGACCAAAAATCTTTTTCTCTTTAAATTCAGCCAATTGACCGATATTGATAATTGGGAAAATGTCGGATGCTTTCAGTGTGTCTTTCAATAATTCTTTATCATCATTACCATTTTTAAAAGAATAAACAGGGAAATTAACCGATTTTATTTCACACATTAAAGTATCTTTTATATCTTTTAATATTCCTGTTCCTGCTAAATGTACAATCATAAAAGATGCACTATCGTTATGAATTTTGATATTATTGGATGCAGATGTTTTTAGATAATGGTTTTGTTTTTTTATTAATCTCTCGTTTTTATCATACAATAAGGTTGTAAATTTTAATGTATCTATGTTCTTACATTCAAAATCAAGATTTATGCTAAAAGTATCTTTAGGAATAATCATTGTTGCTCCAAGAAGAAAACTATAGTCCTTTCTTTCTTTTTTTATGGCATATTTATATTTCAGTGGTTTGTAGATCACACATTTGCTTGATAACGTATCATACACACAAGTATAATACCCCCAATTAGCCTCCCATGTTTTTAGATCATTGGGATTCGGAGATAATGATTGACTTTTAATGGAGA
>JAUNSR010000077.1 GCA_030539115.1 Bacteroidales bacterium | reverse complement strand
TGTTTATTTTCAATGTACCATCCTCCAATAAAGGTTTTAACTTCACTAAATCCTTTAATGATTTAATCTGTAGTTCTGAATTAATCTTTTGTAAATATATCATAATGAATTCCTCCTAGGAGGTTCATTATAACTTGAATTTGTACATTCTTAAATGATCAAATGTGAGCATTCTTATTGTAGCATTTATAAATATATTAAAGATAAAGAAAGGATGAATACTTATGATGAAAATTCAAGAGATTGAACAACGAAATGTAACAGAATTAAACGAACAACAGCTAACTAATAAAAAAGTCCTTCTAAGTTATTGAACCGACCCCCAAAAGTTAGACCAAAAATCTAACGATTGGGAGGTCGGTTTTTTCGTGGCAAAATATAGCTTTGAATTCAAGAAAAAGATTGTAGAAGAATATTTAGCTGGTAAAGGTGGTCATAGATATTTAGCAGATAAATATGATATTCCAGCAAAAAGTAATGTTAAGAAATGGATTAATAATTATCAAGCTTTTGGCGATGCAGGATTACTCCGTTCAAGAAAATATATAACTTATTCTTTCGAATATAAACTTCATGTGGTAGAGTTATATCTATCAAGTGAGGTTTCATATCAGGATCTAGCGCTTAAGCAAGGAATCAATAATCCAGCACAGATAGTTAAATGGGTAAATGATTTTAGAATAGCAGGACCTGATGCTTTGAGGCCAAAGAAGAAAGGTCGTACGAAATCTTTGAATTCAAATAAAAAGAATAATAAATTACAGAAAATATCAGACGTTGCTACTGTTGACACAAGTACTGATCATGTCAAAAAGCTTGTAGATGAGCTATTAAAACTTAGAATAGAGAATGCTTATTTAAAAGAACTGAGGAGGCTGCGTTTAGAGGAGGAAGCTCTTCTGAAAAAACAGCGAGAATCATCCACAGCCTCCGAAGAGACTTCAAATTGAAAGATATTCTCGCAGTTGTTAGATTTCCTAAAGCAACCTATATGTACTGGCAGAAAAGATTTGATAGAACAAATCCTAATAAAGAACTTGAAGATAAAATAATAGAAATTCATTTAGAACATAAAGACTTTGGATATCGGCGTATATTTGGCGAACTTCGCAAACAAGGGTATTTAGTAAACAAGAAACGTGTTCAACGAATTATGCAGAAACTATCCATACAGATCACTTCTTTTACTAGAAAGAGCCGTAAATACAGTTCTTATAAAGGAAAAGTTGGGAAGGTGGCTCCTAATAGATTACGAAGACGTTTCGATACTAAAATACCACATCAGAAGATTACAACTGATACAACTGAGTTTAAGTACTATGATGAGGACTCCAAAGGCCGTATTGTTATTAAGAAATTGTATTTGGATCCATTTATGGATTTATGTAATAGAGAGATTCTGAGTTATGGCATATCTCCAGTGCCTTCTGCCAAGAACATAATGGATGCTCTAAATGCAGCAATAGAAATCACATCCGATTGTCCATATCGCAGAACATTTCACTCGGATCAAGGTTGGGGCTATCAGATGAAGGCATACGTTCATACGCTAGAGGAACATCGAATTTTTCAAAGTATGTCCAGAAAAGGTAACTGTCATGATAATTCTGTCATGGAAAATTTCTTTGGTATAATGAAACAAGAGATGTATTATGGAGAGGTTTATTACAGTTACGATGAGCTTAAAGAAGCAATAGATAAATACATAGATTATTATAATAAACAACGAATTAAGGAGAAGTTAGGATGGATGAGCCCTGTTGAATACAGACTCAGCCTCTTAGCAGCATAAAAGAAAAATGCGAAGTGGAATCTCCACTTCGCAATAAAGTCTAACTTTTAGGGGTCACATCACAAAATATATTGTAGTAGTCTTTTTTACTAAACTTTTTGGATATAAAAGCCGATATTTATTCTAGTAAATAATTAAAAGGAGAGAAATATGTCAAGTCGAGTTACAGTAAGAAAAGTAAGTAGCGGGGGGACAAATCGCTCGATTTCAGAGTCAATTTTATTACTTTTTCCATTGTTTTTTTCAATGATAGTTTTACCATTGATCATTAAGATGCACACGTATAAGACTGGATTAAATATCTATGACTGGTTTACCTATAATGACAATGCATCTGATTTCTTTTTATACTATAAACAATGGACTTTTGTTGGCGTATGTGGACTTATTGTCTTAATCATATTGGGACGAGCCTTATATGACAAAACAACTTTAAAACTTAATAAGATTTTTATTCCGCTTTTTATCTATGCGTTTTTAGCTTTAATTTCAACGATATGTTCTAAATATCGAATCTTTGGAATAAAAGGTAATTTTGAACAGTTTGAGAATATATTCTGTTTGCTTGGATATA
>JAUNSR010000024.1:22897-47086 GCA_030539115.1 Bacteroidales bacterium | reverse complement strand
CATTTGTACCTTAGAGGTAACGGTTAGAAAAATAAATAATATACAAATGAAAATCTTAGTATTAAACTGTGGTAGTTCTTCTCTTAAGTACAAACTTATCGATATGGAGAACAAAACAGAAATGGCGCAGGGCGGAGTTGAAAAGATTGGTCTTGAGGGGTCTTTCTTAAAATTTACAAAGCCTAATGGTGAAAAAGTGGTTCTTAACCACGATATGCCTGAGCACCAGTCTGCAATCGAGTTCGTACTTGATGTATTGGCAAGCCCTGAACATGGAGCTGTTAAATCTCTTGATGAAATAGACGCAGTAGGTCATCGTGTAGTTCACGGTGGAGAGAAATTCAGCGAAAGCGTATTGATTACCGATGAGGTAATGAACAAAATTGTCGAATGTATAGAGGTTGCACCTCTTCACAATCCGCCTAACATTGCAGGTATTAAAGCTATAGAAGAGCTTATTCCAGGCAAGCCTCAGGTAGCTGTTTTTGATACAGCTTTCCATCAGAGTATGCCAGCCGAGGCTTATATGTATGCATTGCCTTATCGTTTGTATAAAGATTATGGTGTGCGTCGTTATGGTTTTCATGGAACAAGCCATCGTTATGTATCTCAAAGAGCATGCGATTTTCTTGGCGTAAAATATGAAGATCAAAAAATCATATCCTGTCATATCGGTAATGGAGCTTCAGTGACAGCTATCAAAAATGGCAAGTCTGTTGATACTTCAATGGGATTCACTCCAACAGAGGGTCTTGTTATGGGAACTCGTTCAGGTGATGTCGATCCGGGCGCTCTTGCTTTCATTATGGAAAAAGAGGGATTGGATGCAAAAGGCCTTTCTGATTTGGTAAACAAAAAGAGCGGTGTATTTGGCGTTTCTGAAATCTCTTCAGATATGCGTGATATTGAAAATGGTGTAAATAACGGTGATCCTCGCTGTATACTTACTATGAATATGTACGACTATCGCATCAAAAAGTATGTCGGAGCTTATGCTGCAGCTATGGGTGGTGTTGATATTATCATATTTACAGGTGGTGCAGGTGAAAATCAATGTACAACCCGTAAGGCTGTTTGTGAAGGTCTTGAATTTATGGGTGTTGAATTTGATGCCGATAAGAATAAAGGTCTTCGCGGTAAAGAGGCTGTTCTTAGCAAACCGGGATCGCGTGTAAAGGTTGTTGTTATACCAACAGATGAAGAGACAATGATTGCATCCGATACGGAAAATATTGTTTCGGCTTTGAAATAAGCATATAATATTTAGATATTTAATTGAAGTCTTCTTAATGGAAAAGGCCTTTCTATTGAGAAGACTTCTTGTTTTTTGCAATATATTTGTAATAAGTATTAAAAATGGATATTTTTATAGGTTGTAATTTTTTAAATAGACCTGTATTTACAAGCAAGATTCAATGGTTGTCCCTGTTATTATAATAAATATGTTCATTTGAATGATATGTTAAGGTAGTTACTTGATCTAAATCTTATTTGAAATAATAGTAATCTGTTTAACAGGATTATATAAGAAATTGTATTGTTATGAAGGTGCTTGTTTTATTCCTGCTGATAACTATAGTTTTATTGGCGGTATCAATAATATTATTAAAACTAAAAATCAATAGAATAATTTCATCCAAGTTTGATACCTTGGAGGAAAAAGATGCGAGAATGGTTGTTGTCATCTCCCATGAGGGGGTGGTAATAGGGGTCGATAATTTTAAAAAAGAATTATTCTTTGACATCCCTATGGATTCTATTCTTAAAAGAAATATTGATATTATTAATGATGTGATTTCTTCTGATAATTCAAAAGAGTATGGTATTATATCCTCTTCATATAAAAAAGCAAATGAAACCGGAAAAACACAATATTTTAAATACAGCGTTTATCACAGTGACGGCAAAATTGATAATGTATTAGGACTTGCATATAAAAGTAATGACAATAATGTTTATATCAGCTTTGTTAATCTAAAAGAGGACAAATTGGTTTTTGTAAGAAAGCTTTTTGTAAATCATCTATTAAATCCTATAGTGGATGATATTTCAATAGGAATTTATACTCATAAGAATGAGTTTGATGATGGCATTCAATATTATAATAAATTTGCTCAGAAAATATTTCAAAATGAATCTCTTCCAAAATCGGAATTTTGGGATGATAAGTTAGAGGCTGAATATAATAAAAAGGCGTATAACAGCACCAGTCCCATTTCGTACAAGAGAGTATTAAAGGACAAAAATGGCAGGATTTTATATTGGCTTAAGTTTACAAAGTATAAAATTGAGAATTTTCAGGGAGAACATTCAATTGTTACAACAATAGAAAATATATCAGACTATGAGAATGAGAAGCTGATGAGCAATGAACAACTGAAAATTCTGCAGATGGCCTTTGATGCTTCTGATATTTCCATGTGGAAATATGATATGGAAGAGAATCGTTTTCACACTCTTCGCGGCATTCAATATATTGAAGATAATATATCTTATGAAAATTTTAAAAATACGTGTCTTGAAAATAATGCTGAAACATTTTTAAGTTCATTCGATGAGGTGCTGACAGACAGAAACAATAAAGTATCCTTTAAATCATCAATTCATGATACGAACACTAATGAAACGGTGTTTTTAAATAATGTTATTGTAGGAATAAAAAACAGCCAAGGTGAAATAAAGAGCCTGTTAGGTACTCAGAAGAATATATCGGATGAAATAAACAGGGAAATAAAAAATTCCAATATCATCAAGAGTCTTGACATGGCTATGGATGCCGGCAAGATTATGGCATGGGAGTATGACCTTAAATTTAAAAGATTCAGAGTATTGTATGGAACTTATATAAAGGATACATTTTTTGATAACATAAGAGATCTTATAAAAACTAATATTCATCCCGATTATATTCAGCCTCTGTACAGATATATACATGGCATTATTTCAAATGATGGTGAAACCGGTAATTCAATAATATTGAAATGCCTTTGTTCGGACGGCAATTATCATTTTTATGAATTTAGTGCAAACCTTATTAAAAATTTAAGCGGGGAAAAACTTTCTGTCGTAGGAGTTTTAAAGGATGTATCTGAAATTTATTCATTGAAACATGAGTCTCAGTTCAATAAAGGGATGATTAATGCCATGTATAAGCATTTGCCATTGGGAATATGCTATTTTGATAAAAATGGAGTTCTCAAGGATGCGAATGATTATATATTAACCATGTTTAATAAAAAACAAAGAATTGATATTGTCAATAATCTAAATCTTTTTAGAGATATATATATTTCAGATGATAATATTAAAGATTTAAAAAATGGCGATAATATAAATACAAAAATAAAAGTAGATTCCTCAGACCCTAAGTGTAGGACTTTTATTCCAACAAATGTTCAAAACAGGATATTTGAACTACATATTATTGCATTGACCGACAATGACGTCGTTGAAGGTTATTTATCCATGTGTTCTGATATTACTTTAAAACAAAATACGCTTGTTGAGGTGAAAAGAGTTCATAACAATTTAAAATTGGCTTTGGCGGCAGGAGGTCTTACTGCTTGGAGTTATAATATTAAAGATAGGATTTTCACCTCATTGATTAAGGATAATGAAACTGAACCCTACTCTTTGGATGATGTGATTAAACGCATCTCCAGTCAGGACGGTTTTTTATTGACTAATCTTTTAAATGAAATTGCTTCAGGTAAAAAAGATAAAGGAGAGATTATCTATAAATCGAATGATGTATTGTCTAAATATGGCTATCGTTATTTTGAAACGATGATGATAGGTGTAAGAAATATAAATAATGAAATAATAGGTATTAATGGCTCAAAGAAAGATATTACAGAGGATGTGATTTATAAAAAAATGCTTGAGGAATATAAATCAAAGATGAGTCTCGTAATAAAAAGCAGTTTGGTAAGACCATGGGATTATGATCCGGTTAATGATTTGTTGAGTATCACACATGAAACGGAAGATTCAATAAAGACAAGAACTACACATCTTAATGACCTGTTGAAAAATATCCATCCTGACGATGCTGCAATTTTTGAATCATTCTCAAATATATTAAAACATAGGGAGGCAAGACCGTACAGTATTGATGTTAGATATAAAAATTCCGATATGGAAGACTGGCATTATTCCACAATAGCAGTTGACCCTTATGAGATTGATAAGAATGGCTATTGCATCAGATATTCGGGATACAGAAGAGACAATGACAGAATTTATAAACTCAACAGAGAGGTAAGAAGATATGCAGAGAAAATAAAAAATATTTTGGATCTCAGCGGTATCATGAGTTGGGATTATAATATTAAAAATGATACTGTTAAAATTGATATCAGCCATCATGGCATTGATTCTATTGAGGTGGCGTGGTCAAAGTATATGAAGTTTGTTTACAAGGATGACAAGGACAAGAGTGAGGCCATTCACAAAATATTAAAAAATGGAGAAAAGGAGTTGTTCTCAGAGAGGATAAGGATAGTAAAGAATGAAAAGATAGCCTATGAACTGATAAATGCAATATGTTTAAAGAACGAGCATGGGGAAATAGTCGGATACACAGGCTTGTTCAGAGATATAACTGATTTAATTGAGATTCAGATGAGCCTTGAAAAGGAAACTGAAAAGGCTCAGCAGGCAGATAAGCTTAAATCTGCTTTCTTGGCTAATATGAGCCATGAGATAAGAACTCCGTTGAATGCTATAATAGGTTTTTCTCAGCTTTTGCAGACGGCAAGTGATGATAAGGAGAAGCAGGAGTATGTAAATATCATCAATACAAATAATGATCATCTTCTTAGGTTGATTAATGATATTTTGGATCTTTCAAAAATTGAATCGGGAATGTTGAATCTTAAAGATGAGAGATTTGATGTTTCATTATTTATGGATGAATTTTATGTCTCAATGAAGCAGCGTATTAATTCCGAGAAGGTTAATTTTATTCTTGACAATCCATACAAAAAATGCAATGTGATTATGGATAAAAATCGTTTCAATCAGCTGCTGACCAATTTTGTCACCAATGCAATTAAATATACGCCTTCCGGTTTTATAAAGATAGGCTATAGTGTAGATGATAATTGGATAAAGATTTTTGTTGAGGATTCAGGTATCGGCATTAAGGAGGATAAACAGGATAAGATTTTCCAAAGGTTTGAAAAACTTGATGATTTTGCTCAGGGCACAGGACTTGGACTTTCAATTTGTAAGGCTATTGTTGATGCAAAAGGCGGAAAGATAGGTTTTGAATCAAAATATAATGTCGGTTCAACTTTCTGGGCGGCTCTACCTTTGCATCATGAATTTCATAAAGAAGATGAGGTGATGTATAAAGTTGACAGCTATCTTTTTCATGAAGAGTAATATTCCGCTATTTTAAGAAAAAATTATTGCAAATGCATATTTAAACAAAGTATAATGGATTGTATTTTGTCTAATATGCATTTTTTTGTGTATAAATACAACTAAAAAATGTATATTAATATCTTTGGTAAATAAAATTTGAAAAATAATTGATTAAAAACTTTTTTTTATGCAAAAAAGAGTACATTTGTAAACGATTTAAGGAATAAATATGCAACCGGAGTTATAAATTTATTTATTCATAAAAAATGAAATCGCCATAATTCGCCTAAAGTTTAGATACCTAATAAAAGGTGTACAAATGGCGCTTTTGTATCTTGGTGAAAAAATAAATTATATACAAATGAATGGCTTTTTTATTTATATTAATTTTTACATCAAATAAAAATAATAAGCTTATAATAAAACGAAGCAATGAAAAAACCTTAATAAAAGAAATTGTATGAAAAATAAAAAGGAAAGGCTTCTTGCAATAAGAGAAATTGTAACCGAGAAAAAAATTGGAAGTCAGGATGACCTTCTAAAACTTTTGGTTGAAAAAGGCTTTGATTTAACTCAAGCAACACTTTCGAGAGATTTGAAACAACTTCAGATAGCCAAAGTAGCCGATAAAGATGGCTCTTATGTTTACATTCTTCCTGAGATGGGAGGAGTAGGCAAGATTGTTCATACTAAAACTTTTGGAGATGGTTCTTTTGGAGCTTCCGGCTTTATTTCAATAGAATTTTCAAATCATGTGGCAGTAATAAGAACCCGTCCCGGATATGCAAGCAGTATAGCTTATGATATTGATGTTGCATCTCCCCGTGAAATTCTTGGAACGATTGCCGGAGATGATACTATATTATTAATACCTCGCGAGGAATATACAAGAGAAGAGATAATCAAGGCTCTTTCTGTATTTATTCCGAACATACAATTAAAGTAAAATATTTTTCAATCAGTTATTTTTGAAATGGAAGAGACTATTGATGTGATGGTGGCTGATGAGTCAAAACTCAGCTACGTTGAGGAGATTTTGGACACAATTGAGAAAGCTGCAAAAATTAGAGGAACAGGAATTGCAAAACGTTCTCCTGAATATGTAAAACAAAAGATGCTGGAAGGAAAAGCTGTAATAGCACTTTGTGGAGACCGGTTTGCCGGCTTTTGCTATATTGAGAGCTGGAGCAATAAGAAGTTTGTTGCAAACTCCGGTCTTATTGTTGTGGATAAATTCAGAGGTCACGGCCTTGCAAAAAGAATAAAGAAGTTCGCTTTTGATCTTTCAAGAGAACGCTTCCCTGAGGCAAAACTGTTTGGATTGACAACAGGTGCTGCAGTAATGAAAATTAATAATGAGCTTGGCTATCGTCCTGTAACTTTTTCTGAGCTTACAGATGACGAATCTTTTTGGAAAGGGTGTGCAAGCTGTGTAAATTACGATGTTCTTACAAGAACAAACAGAAAGATGTGTCTTTGTACGGGAATGCTTTTTGACCCGGAAGAGCATCATCAAGCAAAATAAAAAAATACGGGGCTTTAAATATGAAAGAACATAATTTTTAAATATTATTTAAAGCCTGATTTTATTCCAATTTAGATAATAAAAAAACTAATAGATATGAAAGAAAAAGTTGTTCTCGCTTTTAGCGGAGGTTTGGATACCTCTTTTTGCGTTAAATATTTGGCAGAAGAATTAGGGTATGAAGTTTATACAGCTATTGCAAACACTGGTGGCTTTAGCGATGAAGAACTAAAAAATATTGAGAAACGGGCTTATGACTTGGGTGCAAAACAGCATGCAACATTAGACGTAACGCAGGAATACTACAATAAGAGTATTCGTTACATGGTTTATGGCAATGTTCTTCGTAATGGAACATATCCTATCTCTGTAAGCTCTGAAAGGGTTTTTCAGGCAATAGCTATAATTAATTATGCAAAAGAGATAGGAGCAGGCTTTGTTGCCCATGGTTCAACGGGTGCCGGAAATGATCAGGTTAGATTTGACCTTACATTCCAAGTGCTAGCTCCAAACATTAAAATACTAACTCCAACCCGAGACCTTCTTTTAAGTCGTGAGGCAGAGATAGAATATCTTCGCAAGCATGGCGTTGAGGCCGATTATAAGAAAATGGAATATTCTATTAATAAAGGTCTTTGGGGAACAAGTATAGGTGGAAAAGAGACTCTTCATTCAGAACAGACACTCCCTGAATCAGCTTATCCATGTCAATTGACGGAAACAGGCAAGGAGATGCTTACTCTTGAGTTTAAAAAGGGTGAATTGTCATCTGTTAATGGTGAAAAGTTTGATAATAAAGTTGATGCAATCCGTAAAGTAGAGGAAATCGGTGCTAAGTATGCAATAGGTAGAGATATGCATATCGGTGATACAATTATCGGTATTAAAGGTCGTGTGGGATTTGAAGCTGCCGCACCTCTTCTTATTATCAATGCTCACAAGATGCTTGAAAAACATGTTTTGACTAAGTGGCAGCAATATTGGAAAGACCAAATCGCTACAACTTATGGAATGTTCCTTCATGAGGCACAATATCTTGAGCCTGTAATGAGAGAAATGGAAACATATCTTGAAACTTCCCAGCGTAATGTAACCGGTAAGGTTATGGTTGAACTTCATCCTTATCGTTATGTTTTGGTTGGTGTTGATTCTTCGTTTGATTTAATGAAATCTGATTTTGGTGAGTATGGAGAAATGAACAAGGCTTGGTCTTCAGATGATGTAAAAGGATTTACAAAAATCTTAAGCAACCAGACAAAAATTTATTATTCTGTACAATCTAAAAATGAGGATAAGAAATGATTAAAGTAGGAATAATCGGAGGGGCAGGATATACTGCAGGTGAGCTTTTAAGGCTTCTTGTAAATCATCCGGATGTTGAGATAGTATTTGTAAACAGTTCAAGCAATGCGGGAAACAAGCTTTATAATGTTCATTCAGGACTTATAGGGGAAACAGATATGGCATTTACTTCGGAATTGCCTTTTGAAAGTATCGATTTACTGTTTTTCTGTACCGCACATGGAGATACTAAAAAGTTTATGGATCTTCATGAGGAAGAATTGCCAAAGGATTTAAAGATTATAGATCTTTCTATGGATTACAGGATAGAGTCGGATGAACATGAATTTGTTTACGGACTGCCTGAGTTAAATAGAAAAAGAATTATAAGATGCAACAGGGTTGCAAATCCGGGTTGTTTTGCAACTGCGATACAGCTTGCTTTATTGCCATTGGCAGAGAATAGGCTTTTAACTGACGATATACAAATAACAGGTATTACAGGTTCTACAGGAGCGGGACAAAAACCGACAGAAACCACTCATTACAGTTGGAGAAATGATAATATATCAGTTTACAAGCCCTTTAAACATCAGCATTTAAATGAAATAGGCTTCACGATTAAATCTTTGCAGCCTGATTTTAATGGCGATATTAATTTTATTCCTGTAAGGGGGTGCTTTGCAAGGGGTATTTTCATTACTGCCTATACAAAATGCAGTTTGCCGATTGAGGAGATAAAGGCTCTTTATCAGGAGGCTTATTCTGACCATTCATTTACATTTATTACTGATAAAAGTCCCGATTTGAAGCAAGTGGTAAATACAAATAAAGCATTGATATATCTTGAAAAGTGTGGAGACAAACTTCTTATCATTTCATGTATAGACAATTTATTAAAAGGAGCTTCGGGACAGGCGGTACATAATATGAATTTACTTTTCGGTTTGACAGAAACAACAGGTTTGAAACTTAAACCGATGGGATTTTAAAATTTTTAGACAATGCATTTATTCGACGTATATCCGTTGTTTGACATAGAGGTTGACAAGGGCAAAGGTTGTTATGTTTATGATAACAAAGGGGTTGAGTATCTTGATCTTTATGGTGGGCATGCCGTAATTTCCATTGGTCATAGTCATCCTCACTATTTAAAAGCAATTAATGAACAGGCTTCAAAACTTGTTTTTTATTCAAATTCTGTTCAGAATCCATTGCAGAAAAAACTTGCAGAGAGATTAGGAAAGGCATGCGGATATGAAGATTATGCACTTTTTCTAATCAACTCAGGTGCAGAGGCAAATGAAAATGCATTAAAATTGGCATCATTTCATACCGGGAAAAAGAAAGTAATAGCATTCAGCCATTCATTTCATGGCCGTACGTCTGCTGCTGTAAAGATTACAGATAATCCTGCAATTGTATCTCCGATAAATGATACTTTCGAAGTGACTTTTGTTGAATTAGGCGATATAGAAACAGTAAAAAGCGAATTGTCTAAAGGAGATGTATGTGCAGTTATAATTGAAGGTATAACAGGAGTTGGAGGAATTCAGATTCCTTCAGAAACATTTCTTCAACAATTGAGAGAGGAAACAATTAAAGCGGAAGCTGTATTGATACTTGATGAGATTCAATCGGGATATGGACGAAGTGGAAAGTTTTTTGCTCATCAATATGCAAATATAAAACCTGATATTATCACCGTTGCAAAGGGTATTGCCAATGGATATCCATTTGCAGGTGTTCTTATCAGTCCTATGTTTACTCCAAGATACGGAATGCTTGGCACAACTTTTGGAGGCAATCACTTAGGGTGCGCGGCTGCTCTTGCTGTCCTTGATGTTATTGAGGATGAAAATCTTATTGAAAATTCAGCAAAGGTCGGCAAATATCTTTTAGAAAGATTGCAGGAGCTTAATATCCCGGGAGTTAAAGAGATTAGAGGACGAGGACTGATGATAGGAATAGAGTTTGAGGATTCTGCAAAGGAGATACGCTCCAAACTTCTTTATCAGGAGAAGGTTTTTACAGGGGCTGCAGGTACTAAAGTGATCAGATTGCTTCCTCCGCTTTGTCTTTCGATAGATCAGGCAGACTCATTTATTGATAGGTTGAAAAAGGTTATATATTAATCTGTTGTCGATACATTTATTGATAATGTGTTGATTAATGATAAGCATTTGGGTTGTCTAATTCCTTTTATGGGTTTTGGACAACCTTTTTTACAGCCTATAAAATAGTTAAGGGTTTTTAACCTCTTTAATTAGGGTTACAAGCCCTTTAATAATTTTACAAATATTATTTAAAAACAATTTTTCAAGCAATAAAACTTATACTATAAGAAAATTGCCATTCATTTTTAGGAAATTTGAGTATCTTGCAATCGAAAATTTAAAACGACAGACGTATGAATCAAGAAATTGCACAAATTGCAGAGCGATTAAAAGGATTACGCGAAGTTTTGGAGATTGGAATTGACGAAATTTCTCAAATATGCGGAATTTCACAACAACAATATAAGGATATTGAATCAGGAAAGGTAGATATCCCGGTAAGCATACTTCAGCGTATCAGTCAACATTATAATATAGAGCTTGCTACCTTAATGTTTGGTGATGAGGCAAGAATGAGTTCATATTACCTAACAAGAGCTGGAAAAGGTCCTGCTGTAGAAAGAACAAAAGCTTACAAATATCAAGCTTTAGCAACGGGATTTAAAGATAGAAGAGTTAATCCATTTATTGTAACGGTCGAACCGGATGATAAAAAAGAGATGACTTTGAATTCACATCCCGGACAGGAATTTAATTTAATAATTAAGGGCACTATGCTGATTAATATTAATGGCAAGGAGCTTGTGTTGAATCAAGGAGATTCCATCTATTTTGATTCCTCTTTGAGTCATGGCATGAAGGCCTTGAATAATCAGACAGTACAATTCCTTGCTATAATTATGTAAAATGTAGCTTTTAAATTATTTTTAAAGATGCTTGAAAAGTTTTTAAATCAGACTAAATTCTCGTCTCAGGAGGATTTTATGGCAAACTTCAAGGTTAACATACCTGAAGATTTCAATTTCGGATATGATATTGTCGATGAATGGGCAAAGATATCTCCCGAAAAAAAGGCATTATGCTGGACAAACGACAAAGGTGAAAAAATAGACTTCACATTTAAAGATATTAAAGAACAAAGCGATAAGACTGCCTCTTATTTTCAATCCTTGGGGATAAAAAGAGGTGACATGGTGATGCTTATTCTTAAAAGAAGATATGAATTTTGGTTTTCAATTATAGCATTACATAAACTTGGAGCAACAGTAATTCCGGCAACACATCTTCTAACTGATAAAGATATTGTATATCGCTGCAATGCTGCAGATATAAAAATGATTGTTTGTGTTGGAGACCCTATCGTAATTAAACATGTTGAAGATTCTCTTGCAAAATCACCTTCTTTAAAACAAGTTGTTTCTATTGGTCCTAATATTCCTCAGGAATGGAATGATTTTCATAAAGGAATTGAAAATGCGGCTCCTTTTGTAAAACCGGAATATCCAAATTCCAATGATGATATTTCTCTTTTGTATTTTACTTCAGGAACAACAGGTGAACCTAAAATGGTAGCTCACGATTTTACATATCCTCTTGCTCATATTATTACCGGTTCTTATTGGCATAATCTTAATGAAGATTCTCTTCATCTTACTCTTGCAGATACTGGGTGGGGAAAAGCTGTTTGGGGAAAATTATATGGACAATGGATTGCCGGAGCTAATGTGTTTGTTTATGATTTCGATAAATTTACGCCTTCTGATGTGCTTCATATGATTCATAATCATCATATTACTTCTTTTTGCGCTCCTCCAACCGTATTCAGATTTTTAATTAAAGAGGATCTTACAAAATTTGATCTTTCCTCTTTGAAATATTGTACAATAGCTGGTGAGGCTCTAAATCCGAAAGTTTATGAAGAATGGCTTAGATTGACAGGAATAAAACTTATGGAGGGTTTTGGTCAAACAGAAACTACTCTGACTGTTGCTACTTATCCTTGGATTGAACCGAAACCAGGCTCTATGGGTGTTAAAAATCCTCAATATGATGTTGACCTTTTAACTAATGATGGAAGATGGGCAGAAGATGGAGAGCAAGGACAAATTGTAATTAAAACTCACGGTAAGAAAGTTCTTGGTTTATTTAAGGAATATTACAGAGACCCGCAGAAAACAAAAGAAGCGTATCATGACGATCTTTATTTTACAGGTGATGTTGCTTGGCGAGATGAAGATGGATATTTTTGGTTTGTTGGACGTGCTGATGATGTGATTAAAAGTTCAGGATATAGAATCGGACCTTTTGAAGTAGAGAGTGCTTTGATGACACATCCTGCTGTTGTTGAATGTGCAATTACCGGAGTTCCTGACGAAGTAAGAGGTCAAGTTGTAAAAGCAACGATAGTTCTATCCGCTTCTTATAAGGATAAAGCAGGTGATGATTTAATTAAGGAGATTCAAGATCACGTTAAAAAAGTTACGGCTCCTTATAAATATCCCCGTATTATAGAATTTGTGGATGAATTGCCGAAAACTATAAGCGGAAAAATACGTCGAGTAGAAATTAGGGATAAAGGAAACAAATAATCTTTCATATAAAATTTCCCATAGGATGCGTTTATATAAAAGGAAGATAAAGGAAACAAATATTTTTTTACAGTTATAAAAAGTGCTGAACAAAACCCAATGGAATTTGTTCTGAATTTGTATTTTTTGAACCCAATATTTACAATAATGAACGAGAAAGAGAGTAAAAACTGGTTTATCAGCACTTCTGAACTTGAAGGTCAAGAAATAATTACCCGAGGAAGACGACATCTTAAATATGTTATGGATTCAGGTAAATATGATGAAAGAGTTGAAATAGAATGGGAGTATAATCCTCTGCCTGGAGGAATGCCAACAGAGGAGGATGACAAATTTATGAATAAGATTGCCTTTGAGATTGACGAGTCTGAGCAGGCTGCTGATAATACCGGCTATCTTACTGCCACCTATACCGGAAGGGAACGTTTCTTTATGGTCTTTTACACTTGCGATATAGATAAATTTGCCATGATTTTACATAAAGTGTTGGAAAATTATGAGAAATTACCAATACAAATAGGTAGGATCAAGGATCCGGATTGGAGCGATTATAAAGAAATGCTCAAGAGAAACGGAATGAGCGAGTGATAAACTCTTATTTTTTAACCTATTGCAATAATTGCATATAGAAAAAATGATTAATTTCGGGAATTGAAGCAATACTATATTCTCAAGATTTTTCAAATACAATAAAACGTCATGCGGCAAGAAGAAATCTTAAATGAGGAATTTGCTGTATGGCGTTTCATTTTTTTTATATAACTCCTTTTCATAAAACCTATCAATTATGACTGAAGATATTCTCTTGAGAGATTTGAATAAAACTGATGCTCGAGATTTGTCATTAATCTTTAGTGACCCTTCAATAAAAGACAATTTATGCAGAGAAGTACTGCTTCCCTATACAATAAATAATGCAAGAGTTTTTATTGGAATGTCTAACATATCCTGTAATTATATTTCAAAAGCTGTTGAATACCAAGGCTCTCTTGTTGGGTTGATCACTTTATATCCTCAGGAAAATCTTTTTAAATATAATGCTGAAATATTATTCTTAGTGGCAAAGGAGCATAGAAACAAGGGCATTATGAGTGTCGCATTAAGAAAAATGCTTAGTTATACTTTTGATAATTTTTTGTTTGAGAGGATTTTTTCCAATGTCTTGGAAAGTAATCTTACATCTATAAGGATACTGACAAAAAGTGGTTTTAAAAGGGAAGGGATACTCAGAAATTCTATATGCATGGGCGGCAAATTTTTAAATAACTGCATCTTTTCAATATTACGGAGTGAGTTTAAGCTTGCGAATGATTTAGCATAGATAAAAAAAATCTTTTTATTATTATTGATTATACATTAAATGGATTATAAGTACAAACGAGTAGCAATTAAGATTGGCAGCAACGTCCTTACAAGAAAAGACGGAACACTTGACTTTACAAGAATGTCTGCTCTTTCGGATCAGTTGGCGGAACTTCATAAAAACGGTATTGAACTGATTGTGGTATCCTCCGGAGCAGTAGCTTCGGGAAGAAGTGAACTTAAAATCTCTCACAAGCTTGACTCTGTCTCTTCCAGACAGTTGTTTTCTGCTGTTGGTCAGGCGAAACTTATCAATCGTTACTATGAACTGTTTAGAGACCACAATATTTCCTGCGGTCAGGTTTTGACTACAAAAGAAAATTTCGGTTCAAGAGGACATTACCTTAATCAAAAAAACTGTATGGAGGTAATGCTTGAAGAGAAAGTTATTCCTATAGTAAATGAGAATGACACAATTTCTGTTACGGAGCTTATGTTTACCGACAATGATGAATTGTCGGGTTTAATTGCCACAATGATGAATGTTGATGTCCTTGTTATCTTAAGCAATATAAATGGCATTTATACAGGCGTTCCCGGAGAGCCTGGTGCAGAGGTTATAATGGAGATTACTCCCGGTAGGAAAGATATTTCCTCTTATATTCAAACCGGCAAGTCTTCTTTTGGAAGAGGAGGGATGATTACAAAATATAACATTGCCCGTAAAGTTGCCGAAGAGGGTATAGAAGTTATAATTGCAAATGGTAAGAAAGACAATATTCTTCCCCTTATTCTTTGTGAGAACAGTCAGGAAGTCTGCACCCGTTTCTTGCCTTCAAATAAACCTGTTTCTGGAATAAAAAAATGGATTGCTCATTCAGAAGGCTTTGCTAAAGGTGAAATTCATATTAATGAAGGAGCCTCTGATGCCCTTTGCGGAGAAAATGCTGTAAGTCTGCTTCCGGTAGGTGTTGTTAAAGTTGTTGGGAACTTCGAGTCTGATGATATTGTTAAGATTATTAATGATAAAGGCATTCAGATTGGTGTTGGCAAAACCAATGTAAGCAGTGAAAAAGCGATCTCCTTAATAGGTAAAAAGGGGGTAAAGCCAATAGTTCATTATGATTATCTTTATCTTGATTAGTGTGATTGCTTAAGTTTTTAAGCAATGTCGTTTTTTTTAAATAAATTTCTTCTAAGTATTTTTTTTGATTATGAATGATATAAATTCCTTGCTCTCAAGTGCCAAAGATGCAACAAAAGATATTCTTTGCCTGCAGGAAAATGATATAAACAATCTGTTGATTGCTTTAGCCGACGAGACAGATAAGCGTTTTGATGAAATTATTGAAGCCAATAAAAAAGATTTGGAAAGGATGGATTCTACGGACCCTAAATATGACAGGCTTCTTCTTAATGAAAACAGAATTAAAGCAATTGCTCAGGATATAAGAAATGTTGCCTCTTTAAAGTCTCCTGTAGATGAAATCACAGAGCAGATTGTTCGTCCCAATGGTCTAGTGATAAAGAAGAAAAGGGTTCCTTTTGGTGTGATAGGCATCATTTATGAAGCTCGGCCAAATGTTAGTTTTGATGTCTTTTCCCTTTGTTTTAAAACCTCCAATGTTTCAATCTTAAAAGGAAGCGCAGATGCTGCCTATTCCAATGAGGCTATTGTAAATATAATTCACTCGGTCTTGGAAAGTCATGGCATAAATAAGAATGTCTGCACATTGCTTCCTCCTAATAGGGAGGCAACCGCCGAACTTCTTCAGGCCCGTGATTATGTTGATTTAGTTATTCCTCGTGGCAGCAGTTCCCTTATTAATTATGTAAGAGAAAATTCAAAAATCCCCGTTATTGAAACCGGTGCCGGCATTTGTCACACTTATTTTGATAAGAGTGGAGATGTTGAAAAGGGTAAAAATATAGTTAACAACGCCAAGACACGAAGAGTAAGCGTTTGCAATGCATTAGATTGTCTTATTATTCATAAAGACAGACTAAGCGATTTGCCTCAGATTGTATCTCTTTTAGAAAACAGCAATGTCGAAATCTTTGCAGATAAGCGGGCATACGAAGCTCTTGATGGCAATTACCCCTCTAATCTTTTAAAACTTGCTGATGAGCATAGTTTTGGAACTGAATTTCTCAGCTATAAAATGTCTATAAAGACTGTCGATGACATTAATGAGGCTCTTGGGCATATATCCAAATATTCTTCAAAACACAGTGAAGCAATTATTGCAGAGGATAAAAATGTCACCAATCTTTTTAATAGATTTGTTGATGCTGCATGTGTTTATTCCAATGCTTCTACATCTTTTACCGATGGTGGTCAGTTTGGATTTGGAGCTGAAATAGGAATAAGCACACAAAAACTGCATGCCCGCGGACCAATGGCTCTAAAAGAAATTACTACATATAAATATATTATTGAGGGTGATGGTCAGATAAGAAATAATTAGTATTAAATCTATTAATCATATCATATATAGAATGATTTAATATACAAGAAATATCATTTATCTATTTTTTACTCTCATTGCTTGCTTAAATTCAAGAACAATCGATTATATTGTTCTTGAATTTAATTTTTTAAAACACCATTTCTAACTTTATTAATTTAATAAGAATGAATACCCGTTTAATCACATTGTTTGCTTTAATTATTTGCAGCTTTCCAATTTTTTCTAAGACAAATTATTCAGATTTATTCCAGCCCTATTCCATGAGATTCGATTATTATAGATGCGGAAACAGCAATGAGGAGAAAATCTATATCAATGGATATGCAAAAGAGCCTTTTTGGGGTGGCAGCAAAGTTAATCTTATTGAAGATGCCCCAAGGGGAGAACATATAGTAAAGATTTATGATTTAAAAAGCGGCGATTTGATTTTTTCTCAAGGTCATAACTCCCTGTTCCAGGAGTGGAGAACCACACCTGAGGCAAAAAAAATCTCAAAATCCTTTGCTGAAGCATTTACATTCCCTTTCCCTAAAAATGATGTAAGAATAGAATTTCTTTCACGGACCAAAAAAGGTGATTATGTAAGTATTTTCTCCACAGATATCAATGTAAACAGCTATTTTATCAAGCAGGAGAGAAGTAATTACGATACCTTCGAGATTCTTAACAACGGCAATTATGCAAATAAAGTTGATATTGTGATTCTTCCTGAAGGTTATACAAAAGACCAAATGGAACAATTTAAATCCGACTGCAAAGAATTTGCAGATGCGATTTTCTCATTCTCTCCATACAAAGAAAATAAAGCAAAGTTTAATGTAAGAGGAGTTTGGGCTCCCTCACAAGAGAGTGGACCCGATATTCCGGGAGAAGGAATTTGGAGAAATACTGTTTTTAACAGTCAATTCTATACTTTTGATTCGGAAAGATATCTTATGATTGACGATTTTCAAAAGATTAAAGAGGTAGCAGGCAATGTCCCTTATGATTTTATTTATATCCTTACCAACACTACTAAATATGGCGGTGGTGGAATATTTAATTTCTTTGCAATTGGCGCATCTTCAAATCCCGGTCTTGCTGCTAAAGTTCATGTTCATGAATTTGGTCATCTTTTTGCCGGACTTGGTGATGAATATGCAGACGGAACCAGCACTGAGGATCTTTATCCTCTTAATGTTGAGCCTTGGGAGCCAAATATTACAACACTTGTTGATTTTGATAAGAAATGGAAGAATATGCTAAATGAAAAAACTCCTGTTCCTACTCCTATTGAGGCTAAATATGAAAAAACTCTTGGCGTTTTTGAGGGAGGTGGCTATATGAATAAAGGTATTTATCGTCCTGTCCAAAAATGTTTAATGAGAGAATTCGGCGGTGTAGATGACTTCTGTCCAGTTTGTAATAAAGCAATTATTAATCAGATAGAATGGATATGCAAATAGCATGCAATAAAATAATTTATTTTTTTACTTATATTTATCTCTATTCCATTTGTTAGACTACATTTGTGAAAGAATGACAAATGATTGATAAAAATAATATTTATACAAAAAAATATATATTTATGAGAAATTTCACTTCGGTTCATGACTTGAACAATCTTAAAGATGCTATTAAAGAGGCGTTGGAAATTAAGAAAGATAGATTTGCCTATCAGGAGTTGGGTAAAAACAAGACTCTTTTGATGATATTCTTTAACTCAAGTCTTAGAACAAGGCTCAGCACACAGAAAGCTGCTTTAAATCTTGGTATGAATGTTATTGTTCTTGATGTAAATCAAGGTGCTTGGAAGCTGGAAACAGAAAGAGGCGTGATTATGGATGGTGACAAACCCGAACATCTTCTTGAAGCTGTACCGGTTATGGGATGCTATTGTGATGTAATAGGGGTAAGAGCATTTGCCTCTTTTAAAAACAAAGAGGATGATTACAGCGAAAAGATTATTAATCAATTTATAAAATATTCCGGTAGACCTGTTTTTAGCATGGAAGCTGCCACAGGGCATCCTCTTCAAGCATTTGCTGATATAATAACTATTGAGGAACATAAGACAAAGGCACGTCCAAAAGTCGTCCTTACATGGGCTCCTCATCCTCGTGCTCTTCCTCAGGCTGTACCTAATTCTTTTGCTCAGTGGGCTGTTGCCGCTGATTATGATGTTGTAATTACTCATCCTAAAGGCTACGAACTGTCAAAGGAATTTACTCAGGGAGCAACTATAGAATATGATCAGGAGAAAGCATTTAAAGATGCCGATTTCATTTATGCAAAAAATTGGGCTGCTTTTGAAGATCCTAATTATGGACAGATTCTTTCCTCAGACAGAAGTTGGACTGTCGATTCCAAAAAGATGGCTCTTACAAACAATGCCTATTTTATGCATTGTCTTCCTGTAAGAAGAAATATGATTGTATCTGATGATGTTATAGAATCTGAACGTTCAATTGTTATAAAAGAGGCAGCCAATAGGGAAATATCGGCACAGACGGTTTTGAAAAGAATTCTTGAAGGATTGAAATAATAAATATAGAAGTCAATATCAACTAAATAAAAGAGCATGATAGAAAACAATAATGCTTTCTATCATGCTCTTTTTATATTTATATGTTTTATCTATTTCTTGCTTGCTTTTAGTCCTTTAATAACTGCTGTGGAAAAACCATTAGCCTCCATTTCGTTTAAGCCCTTAATTGTTATACCTCCAGGAGTGGTAACCTTGTAAATCTCCTCTTCCGGCATAGAGTTGTTATATACAAGCATATCTATTGAGCCCTTAAGAGTCTGTGCAACCATGTCTCTTGCCTGTTTAGGATAAAATCCAAGTTCTATCGCTCCGTCAATCATAGCCTGTATATACTTATATCCATAAGCAATTCCACAAGAGCATAAAGCAGTGGCGGCTCCCATCAAAGACTCATCGATCAAAATAGCTTTACCTAATTCATCAAAGAAAGAGAGTATTACATCATTTTCCTTTTCTGAAGTATTTTTTGCCGATATGATAGTCATGCTCTCTCCAATGGAGACAGCAGTATTGGGAATTACTCTAAAAAGCCGAGGGTTCTCCTCTGTGCCTTTATAAAACATCTCTTCCAAATCTTTAAATGAAAGTCCTGCAACGACAGAAACAATTGTTTGATATTGGAAATTGACCGCTCCTTTTATTTGAGATATAATAGAACCAACTATCCAGGGTTTTACTGCAAGCACTATATAATCAGCATTCTTAACAGCCTCAACATTATCTAAAGAAACATTTAAAAGTGGATATTCACTTTTAAGCATATTAAGTTTCTTTGTTGTAGCCGCTGTAACTGTAATTTCATTTTCTTTAAAAAAGTTCCCTTTGGCAAGTCCTTTGGCAATTGATCCACCCATATTGCCGGCTCCGATAATTGTAATTTTCATGTCTTATATATTATTTTTAAACCTGATTTAATCATATTGTTTTTAAAAAAACAAACCACTGTGAAAACTGATTCCAAGTAATATCTAAAGTTACAAAACATCAATTATCATCTTTGCATTATCGAGGTTCTTTTTTTAAATTGCCATTCAAAATTTAAATATTGATATTTTGTTAAAGAGCATTAGTGGCATATACAGCTCTATTTGCGTTCTGAACATTTGGCGTAAAAAAAGAGACAGTGCAATTAATGTATAAATTAATTGCACTGTCTCTTTTTATTGAATAATATTATTCTGCGTTTAGCTTAATAACACCTGTTTTAAGGTTCTTGCCTGAAACTTCAAGCTGTATATCTCCAACCTTTTCATTCGATTGAACAAGAACAACAAGCTGACCGCTGAAGGCTTTCATCTGAGGGAGATGAAATTGTGAAATGTCAGCAGGGTCTCCGTTTGCAGCAGCTCTGTAATTGCCGGCACCTTTGACCTTGAATTTTAAATCATTTACAGCTGTAATACATGGATTGCCATCCTTGTCGACAATAGTTGCAGTAACGAAACTGATATCTTTGCCATCAGCTTTGATTGTTTGACGATCGGCTGAAAGAGCAATACCATAAGGTTTGCCTGCAGTTTTTATCTCTTTTTCTGCTACAGCCTTTCCATCCTTGTCATAAGCCACAACTTTAACCGTTCCCGGTTCATATTTTGTATCCATCCACATAAGACGATAACGTTTGCTTCGCTCAAGCTTATTGTAAGATTCTTTGTTTTGTGTAGAATCGCGGTTAACGCTAAGATCTTTTGTCTGTATGCCCTGGCTTTTTCCATTTATGAAAACTTCAGCCGACGGATGGTTTGTATAGACAAATATCGGAGTAATCTCACCTTCTCTGCCCTCCCAATTCCAATGAGGAAGGATATGAAGGGTCTCTTCATTCTTGTTCCAATGGCTTCTATAAAGGAAATATCTGTCTTTAGGAAGACCTGCAAGGTCAACAATTCCAAACAAAGAGCTATGGCTCGGCCAATCTTCGTAATAAGGAGTAGGCTCGCCGAGATAGTCAAAACCTGTCCAAACAAATTCACCTATTGCATAAGGAAGATCCTCATGCTGAATAAAGTTGTCCTCAGGAAGTTCCGACCAACCACAATGTTCCACATCATAAGAGGAAGCTTGATGGTCATCATACTTCGCCATGGAACGTCTCTGCACCGGAAATTTATATATTCCTCTTGAGCTTAATGTCGAGGCTGTTTCGCTGCCTAAGATTATTCTTTGAGGCAATTTCTGATATCCTTCTCTGTACATCCAAGGACGATAGTTGAATCCTGGAATGTCAACAACAGCTCCCATATTATTGTTTAAGAAATCGTGAGGACGATCCATTCCGTTTGTTACAGGTCTTGTAGGGTCTTCGCGGTGGCAAATATCCTGAAGAAATTTGGAAATCTTTCCGCCAGCACCATCTTTAGTGCTTTGCTCTTCAACTTCATTGCCAATAAACCACATTACGATACTTGGATTATTTCTAAAATGGTGAAGCAGGTTTACCATATCTTTTTCAGCCCACTCATCCCAGAAAAGGTTGTATCCATTTTTAACTTTGGGAATTCTCCAGCTATCAAAGGATTCGCAAGCAATCATCATCCCCATCTCATCGGCAGCACGTATAAGCTCCGGAGCAGGCATGTTATGAGATGTTCTAATTGCATTAACCCCCATATCTTTCATTATCCTTATTTGACGGCGAATAGCGGCATCATTTACAGCAGCGCCAAGAGGACCTAAATCATGATGATTGCAAACACCTTGAATCTGAACTCTTCTACCGTTAAGAAAGAAACCTTTATCTGCAATAACCTCTATTGTTCTAATTCCAAAAGTCGTTGTGTATTCATCCTTTATCTCATTTTTGAAATAAAGTTTTGATTCAGCCTTATAAAGATGAGGGGTGTCCAAATCCCAAAGCTTAGGATTTGAAACTAAAATTTCCTGGTCAAAAAAAGCGCCCTCTTTTTCAATCTCTACATCAGATAGCGAAAGAACGGTTTCATCAGTGGAAAGTTTGTTTCCTTCAGGAGAGATTATCGAAGTGACAAGTCTATAAGATTTTGTATCAGCGTTTTTAGGAAGTTCGATTTTTGTACGAACTTTTACTTTTGCATATTTTTCATTTACAACAGGAGTGGTAACCTGAGTTCCCCATGTAGGAATATGGGCATCTTGAGTAACTATTACCCTTACATTACGATAAAGACCTGCTCCCGGATACCAACGAGAAGATTCAGGATAGTTTTCAAGACGGATAGCAAGAGTGTTTGAACCCTTTTCATTAAGAAAATCAGTAATGTCAAGAAAGAAAGAATTATAACCGTAAGCCCATCCGCCTGCATACTGACCATTAACATACACTTTTGAGTTACTCATTGCACCATCAATCTCAATGACCGCTTTTTTGCCTTTTTCAAAGGTCGGAGTCTCAAATGTTGTTCTATACCAGCCAACACCAATAAATGGAAGCCCGCCTGTTCTACCGGCTTTTAAGGATGCGGTAGCTTGACCATCTTGTGTTATGGCAACATTTTGAACATCATTGTTACCATCAAAAGGACCATAAATAGCCCAATCGTGAGGTACAACAACATTTTCCCATTTTTTGTCGTTGAAAGATATTTCTTTTGCCTGAGCAAAATCCCCTTTAGAGAATTTCCAGTTCTTCTCAAGGAGAATAGAATCTCTTACCTGAGCATTTACAGCAAGGAAACTCAAAAGAAATAAGGATAAAAAAGCTTTCTTCATAGAGTGATAAGTTTCAAATAAGTTATTGATTGTTTAGGTTTATGCTGTTATGATTAAGCAGAGAAAGAAAACTTTAAAATGTTATTTATAAATGATGAATTTATAAAAGCCGATATTATAAATATATACTATAAATTGATAAACATTCGGCAAAAGACAAAAACTTTCAACTACTTAAAAAATTATTAGTCAACATAATGTGTATTGCACAAATGTAAATAAAAAAAGAATATGTCCAAATTCAAAACCAAGCTGCAACTATTAAGAAAATGAATTAAATAATAAAAATGATTTTTACACGATTGTGTTTATTGATTTATTATATATTAATTAATAAAATTAAATAATTGATTTTGTAAATATTGCCATAAACAGGGTATATTTGACGGATAATAATTATTGATTTACATTTGCAGCATAATAATAAATATTAAAATCTAAAGAGTATGAAATCGTTAAAAGGAACTCAAACAGAAAAAAATCTTATGACATCATTTGCGGGAGAAAGTCAAGCCCGCATGCGTTATACTTATTTTGCAAGTCAGGCAAAAAAAGATGGATTTGAACAAATTTCAGCAATATTTACTGAAACAGCCGATCAGGAAAAAGAGCATGCAAAACGTATGTTTAAATATCTTGAGGGTGGAGAGGTAGAGATAACAGCAAAATTCCCGGCAGGAGTGATCGGTTCAACTCTTGAAAATCTTTTGGCAGCTGCTCAAGGAGAACATGAAGAATGGTCTATGGATTATCCTCATTTTGCAGATGTTGCAGAACAGGAAGGTTTCCCTGCTATTGCTAATATGTATCGTGCAATTGCAGTTGCAGAAAAAGGACATGAAGATCGTTATCGTTCATTTGTCAGCAATATTGAAGATGCAAAAGTATTTGCAAGAGAAGATGAGGTTGTTTGGCAGTGCAGAAACTGCGGTTATATCCATGTGGGCAAAGAGGCTCCAAAAGCTTGCCCTGCTTGTTTGCATCCTCAGGCATATTTTGAAATCAAGAAAGAAAACTATTAATATAGATATTTTCTTAGTAGTCAAATAAATAAGGCGGTTAATCTATTTGTTTTAGATTAACCGCCTTTATTTTTTGGAAAACATTTCACCCTTTTATACTATTTGTAAATAGTCTCACAAATAGAATCAAGTGAAAATTGTGTGTAAATTGATCTTTTATTAATTATCATTTTTTTTAGTTCGGGATTTTGATAACATATTACATCTCTGATAGAATCATTGTTGTAGATGTCAAGCTCCTTAATCTTGTTGTCGTTGCATTTTAGAATATTCAATGAGTGGTTTTTCGAAGTGATGAGTTCTGAAATACTGTTTGATGAGCAATCCAAAACTTTCAAATATTTAAGCTTTGAAATATT
>JAUNSR010000024.1:0-22868 GCA_030539115.1 Bacteroidales bacterium | reverse complement strand
AAGCTGTTAAGCTTGTTTATTGCACAATAGAGTTTCTCAATCTTATTGTCTTTTGGAAAAACTATATTTTCAAGTTCATTGTTGAAACATTTTATCTCGGTAACCTTTGAACATCCTGTCAAGTCGAGTGCCTTAATCTTGTTGTTTGAGCAATTGATGATTTGCAGATTCTCCATCTTCTCTATTCCTTTTAAAGATGTGATTCTCATACCTTCGCAATCCAAATACCTTATTGCGCGACATTCAAAGAAAGAAAGCATTCCATCCTGATTTTTGTCATAGGTGTTTGTTAAATATTCTCTGAACATGCTGTCGGGGACATCTTGTTTTGTTACATAGAGTGATTTGTTTTTTGAATTTGAATTGCAGGAAAATAAAGATGTAAAAGATAATATCAGTAAAATATAATATAGGTTCTTCATTTTGAAAAAGATTTTAATGTGACAAATTATCAAATTTTCAATTTTCGAAATTAAATAATTTATTCTTAAATAGCTCTTAGTATCAGTAATTAATGATGATTATAGTTTAATGTTAAAGAGAAAAAAGTCCTTGGGGCTATGTTTTAATGAACTGTAATAATTTTATTAGTGTTTTAGGTGAAGAAGACATGGATTATATACTCTAAATTATTTAGTCATGGTATTCTCAGATAATATAACCTCGATATTGCATCCAATTTCAGTGCATTTCCCTATAGCATTGACAATAACAGCCTTTTTCCTTGCAATAATATATGTGATAAGAAAAAGAGATCCGTTCTTAAACCCTACAATTAGAATAATCTTTATTTTAGGTGTGGCAGCTATGTGGGCTGCAATTATTACCTCATCTTTTACCCCTCAATTAAGCGGAGAGGCTGCCGTAATAAGGCATTACCATCACAATTTTGCAAACCTGACAGTTTGGATTGGAACAATAAGCGGATCGATATATCTGATAATTCAGGTTTATAAAAAACAGAAACTGCCTCCTTGGCTTGGATGGATAGGCTTTTTGCTGATGGTGGCTGCCTCAGTGTTAATAGGAATAACAGGATATTATGGCGGATACATTATTTATAATGTGCTTTTATAATAACGCAAGACTTGACAATTGTGATAAAGTCAATTAAGAATACAGTCTGTTTCTTAATTGACTTTCTTTTTTATGCTAATAATAAAGAGAAAAAAATAGTTCAATTTTTTAAGAAAATTATTGCACCAATCCTGTCAGATGAAAAAATTAATGACACAAAAAAAACAATATTAAAAATTTAACATTAAAATTTGTAACATTTTTTCTGTCGTCACGTCTTTATTTAAAGAACTTAATAATTGCCAATTTATTTTTGGTATGAAAATATTTCGAGAACATTGTATGATAAAATAATTTTAAAAGAAAATATTTATGAAAAGACTATTGTTTACATTGTGCGTTATAATCACAACTTTGTTTGGAAGTATATGTATTGCCTCTGCTTCCTCAGTAGAATATATTAAGGCAAATAATGATTATATAACAAAAACTGTCAACCTGAATGAGTTCTCAAAATTAAAACTTATGGGCTACTATACCGTGGAATATAGACAAAGTAATTCTGAAAGCTGCAGGGCTGAAATCTTTGCTCCATCCAATATTATGGAATATATTGTTTGTGAATCCAATAATGGTGAGCTTTTGATAAAAACTAAGGATAAGATATCGATCAACTTCCAAAACAACGACAAGACAAAGATCGTTGTTTGGAGTAAAAATCTAAACAGCGGCTGTTTAATTGGCAGTGGAGACCTTTACCTAAATGATTTGACGGGAGACAATTTAAGTGTTAAACTTCAGGGCTCCGGAGATGTAATAGTAAAATCTATTAAAGAAAATAGTAATACTGATATCATTCTTCAAGGCTCAGGAGATATAGTTGTCGATAATATTCTTACCGGAGATCTATTGAATTTTACCCTCTTCGGTTCGGGAGATATAAAAATAGGTTCTGCAAAAGCTTCTCAGATAAAGTCAAATCTTCAAGGTTCAGGTGACATAAAATGTGATTATTTGGAGGCTAAAAATGCAGAAGCATCTCTTATGGGTTCAGGCGACTTCTACATCTCTAAATTTCAGACAGGCGAGAGTTTGGACTTAAGCCTAAAGGGTTCGGGTGATTTAAGCGTCAAGTCAATAAAAACAAATTTATTGAAAGCCTCTTTAACCGGCTCAGGTGATATATATCTTTCAGGAAACGCAAATATTGCTCGGTATTCTGTAGTCTCTTCAGGCACTATATCGGCTCCAAACTTAAAGAGTGATGATGTGACTGCCACGATTAATGGCTCGGGTGATATTTCTTGTCATGCTGATAAAAAATTAAGTGGTAATGTAACCGGCTCAGGTGATATCGTTTACAGTGGAAATGCTTCAGTCTCAGGAACTTTAAAGAAAATTTCAAAAAGATAACCGTCAAATTCTTATTTTTTACCATTATTTTTTCTAAAATACTTTAGTGTCTTAGATTTTTTACCCTAATTATATATTTAAAATATTATAGTTATATCAATTAAATACTATAGTATTTGTGTTTTTGTGTTAATCAAAATAAATAAATCGACAATAAAAATTTTCAGTTAAATGACTATAATTGAAGTGATAACGTATTAATAAAAATCAGAGTTTACTCAGACCGATAATATTTACAAAAAAGGACAGCACTAAATGTCATTAATGAAATTTGGTGCTGTCTGTTTTGTTTATAAAACCGGATTTATCAAAGAATTGCAGATTTTTATTCATCAATAATGATTAAAAGTTGGAATGTTTTTAAGACAATATACATTATCAGTAATTGTGTGCCAATCAATATTTCTGAAGAAGCCGAAGCATCTTTTTATCAAGTTTATGACTGTGCCAATCTTCATAATCGACATCTTCTCTTCCGGAATCGAGCAGTCCAAACGACCCTCTAAAGTTCCATATTCCCCATCCGATATTGTTTTCTTTTAAAACGCTTAGTAAATCCTCCATCCAGCCGAGAAAGATTGGATGAGGAGTTTTATTAAAGCACCCGCATTCACCGCAATGCACGCCGACCCCTTTATTAATTAATTCTTTCCAAGGTTTGTAAAATTCGACCAATGAATTTCTGTCATAATATTTCCCCTCAACATTGCCGGGCCATTCGATTTTAGGCGCCTTTGCCGGGTCTTTATAAACCCACGATGCTTTATAGTGTGAAATAAATCCGGGGAAATAACCACGGCAGCTTTGAGAAATATTAAGTCCTACAAGTTCAGGCACAGCAACTCCGCCACCTCCGTTGCCGTCAGCAATCACTATCCTTTTCGAAGAAATAGAGTGAATAACATTCAGTGCATTTTCAGCAATATGCCTATAAACGTTTCCGTCAACCATTTTTGATGGGCTGAACTGGTCATTCATATCCTCCTTATATAGAGGTTCGTTTACCAAATCAAAACTAAGTTTCTTGGAAGATACATTTTTAAAGCGTTTGCTCCACATTTCCCAATGGGAGTTAAAAGCTTGTTGAGCCTCCTTGTCATTCCAAAGGTTGTATGGCTCATTAAAACCTGCATTTATGCAATAGCCCGGTGCTCTGTGAAGATTAAGGCTTACATGCAAGCCTGCTTTATTTGCCCGGTAGACTAAATTTTCTACAGCGTCCAAAGCTTCCCGGTTGAAAACCATTACCTCTTCAGGGGTTATATGTCTATTTTCTTTATTTGAATCAAACTTCAGATAAGATGGGTATGCTATTGGTATTCTTAAAAAATCAAATCCCCAATCTGCCATCCATTTTAAATCATCGTCGGAAGTAACATCATTACTGTCTTTTAGTCTTGAGTAATGTTCCGGTCGAAAAAAATCTAAAGCATTAAAACCGCGCCAACAAGGCAGATTGTTTTTTATATTATCTTTTTTTGTCGATAAGTTTGTGAGGCTTTCTGCAATTAAATCAGGTGCTGCAATTAATGCTCCTGAGCCCAATGCCAATTGTCTTAAGAAATCTCTTCGGTTTTGTGTTTCCATAATATTTAGATAAAGTTTGATCTGATAAGAATAATAAATGTAATAAAAAGAGAAACAAATAAGTATATGTTTTCAATAAAAAAGATATGGATTAAGGTTGAATTATTTTTTACACTCTTTAAAACATTTTTATCCAACAATTATCAGTCAATTAATTGTTTTAATCTCTAAAATAATACCTTTGCACTTTGATTTGGGTAATAAGAGAAAATACATATTATTAAGTGTTGTTAAGCCCGGTCATATTTATGCTTATAGTTACTAACAGAGGAATTGATAAAATGACTAAAGATTTAAAAATAAAATTGGGTATAGGCTCAGCCGCTGCTCTCGTTATTATTGGGGTAGCCATTTACATTTATTCTACTAAAAAACAGCTAAACGAAATCACTGAGCAATATGCTATAGAAAAGGAGGAATTGGCTGATGAATATACGCAATTGGCGATACAATATGAAGGATATAAGCTTGATGTCAACAACGATTCTCTTATAGACAAGCTCGAAAACGAGAGATTAAAAGTTCAAAGACTTGCCGAGGAGCTTAAAACTACCAAAGCAACAAATGCAAAGAAAATCAATCAACTAAAAAAAGAATTATCAACAGTTCGTGCGGTATTGAGAAGCTATGTTGCCCAAGTTGATTCTCTAAACAGGGTTAATGAGCAACTTACGGAGGAGAATAGAGTGGTAACTCAAAAATATCATTCTGCAACTCAGTCTGCCAATAAGCTCAAGAAAGAAAAAGAGGTCCTTTCACAGCAGGTAACTTTAGCCTCGAAACTTGATGCCGTTGCAATTGGCGTTGAGGCACAGACTAAAAGAAATAAGGCTACTACAAAAATCAGTAAGGCTGAGAAAATCAAGGTTTCATTCACTATCTCTAAAAATGTTACTGCACAAATTGGCGAGAAGGAGATATTTGTAAGAATAATGAAGCCGGATGATGATGCTCTTGTAAAAAATAGAAGCAATGTTTTTAAATACGAAGACCAAGACATCAATTATTCTATAAAAAAGATTATAGAATATGAAGGAGAGGAGGTGCCCGTAACCGTTTATTGGAATATTGAGGAATATCTTTATCCGGGAACTTACAGAGCCGATATCTTTGCAGACGGCAATCTTATAGGTAGAAAATCTTTCTCTTTGGAGAAATAAGATTTGAGAGAGAAAATTTAAAGTATTACATATTTTAATATGGATGATTAAAAAAGGATTGAAGATTAAAAGCTCTTCAATCTTTTTTTTGCACTATGAAAAAATTTTCCGGATTTATTCAAATCATTAATCCTGATTTATCTTATTTCCAGTTTAATTGGTTTTGATGAAAATAAATTTTATTTATTGATTTCTCTAATCATCATTAAATAAAAAACAAATTGTTTTTCATACTTGTTAAATAATAAAATCTCTATATTTGTCCTTTGCAAAGTGAATCTTGAAAAGGAATTCACTTATTATTTGATAATTTAGTTGCATGAGCAACGAAGCTTGAAAAGAAATATTTATTATGTTAATAATTAATGTACTATTTATATAAATATTTTTTTTGAGTGTAGTAGGATGGCTAACATTCTAATTTATCTAAGATATATATTTAGTTATCCTATATGGAATAAATAATCGAATCTAAAGGTTTTTCTTACAAACAAGAAACATCAACCAATCAATAGCATAAAGAGATTTATCTGTTTATATAATAAATTGATAACAAACAAAAAAGCAATAAATATAAAGTTGAATATGAAGAAATTATTCGCTCTTTTAATTCTTTCAGGTATTACCTATTCCGGATTTGCGCAAATCACCTATTCTTTGGACTCATGCAGAAATATGGCTCTGTCAAATAATAAGGAGCTAAAAATAGCTGATGAGAAGATAAATGCAGCCACTTATGAGAAAAAGTCGGCTGTGGCTAACTTTCTTCCGGGCATTGATGCTTCTGCAAGCTATTTGTATAACAGTAAAGACTTGAGGTTGATAAGTGACAAGCAGCTTGCAGGGATTGGAGATGCATTAAACACCACCGGGCAGGCGTTGGGGAAACTTCTACAGGAAATAGACCCCACTCTTTTACCTCTTCTTGAGGGCCTTGGCAATTTGCCGGGTAAACTTAAAGATGCCACCACTTTTGATATAAAGAATATGTATGTTGGTATGGTTACGGCAACTCAACCGATATTTATGGGTGGGAAGATTGTTGCTTATCATAAAATTACTCAATATGCTGAGAATTTGGCAAAAAGCATGAGAAACAGTGCTGTAAAAGATGTTATAATAAATGTGGATCAATCATATTGGCAGGTAGTTTCTTTGGTTTACAAAAAACAAATGGCTGAAAGCTATCTTGAATTGCTTAAAAAATTGTCAAAAGATGTCGATGATATGTATGCAGTTGGCGTAGCTACAAAGTCAGACCAGTTGACAGTGGCTGTAAAGCTTAATGAGGCGGAGATAGCAATGACTAAAGTGACCGACGGGCTTGTTTTGTCAAAGATGCTTCTTGCTCAGATTTGCGGGCTTCCAATTCACGAGTATTATTCCTTGGCTGATGAAAAAATTCCTCCTACAGTTGTTGATGTAAACACTGAAATCAATATGAATGATGTCTATTCTCATAGAGATGAGATAAAAAGTTTGGAGCTGGCAACACAAATATATAAGAAGAAAGAGATTGTAGAGAGATCGGCAATGCTTCCATCGGTGGCATTAATGGGAAATTACCTGATATCAAATCCAAATATGCTAAATGGATTTGAGAAGAAATTCTCAGGGATGTTTTCTGTTGGAGTGGGTGTTTCAATCCCTGTATGGCATTGGGGAAAGAATTACAACAAACTGCAGGCGGCAAAAGCAGAAACAAGAGCCGCTCAATATAAGTTGGAGGATGCTAAGGAGCTTATAGAGCTTCAGGTAAACCAAGCAAAGTTTAAAGTCAATGAGGCAAACAAAACACTTTTAATGACTATAACTAATATGAACAAGGCTGAAGAAAATCTTCAGAATGCGCAAATCGGTTATAAGGAGGGAGTGCTCACAGCACAGAATGTTCTTGAAGCCCAGACGGCATGGCTAAAGGCTCAGTCAGAAAAAATAGATGCAGAGATAGGAATAAAACTTAGTGAGATTTATTTCTATAAATCTATAGGAAAAAAATTCTAATCATTAAAAAAGATAATTAAAAGCAAACTATATATGGAAACTAAATCTTCAGTAAAGAAATCTAATAAAAACCTATTGCTGGCATTCATAGTTTTGATTGCTGTTATTGGTGCAGTCATCATTGTGGGAATTGTTACTCTTGAGCCTAAGGATGAATTGATTCAAGGTCAGGCTGAAGCTAATGAGACTCGAATTTCAGGTAAACTAACCGGACGAATTGCCAATTTCTATGTTACCGAGGGAGTTAATGTAAAGAAAGGCGATACCTTGGTCTCGATTTTTTCTGCAGAAGCAGAGGCTAAGCTTATGCAGGTTGAGGCATTGAAAATGGCTGCAATGGCTCAGAATCAAAAAGCCGATGCAGGCACTCGTCCTCAAATTATTCAGTCAGCCTATGAAATGTGGATGAAGGCTCAGGCAGGAGTTGAAATTGCAAAGAAAAGCTATGATAGAGTGGAGGCTTTGTTTGAAAAGGGTGTGGTAACTGCTCAAAAAAGAGATGAAGCTCAAGCAAATTATAAAGCTATGGTAGCAACAGAAAAGGCTGCCAAGTCTCAATATGATCTTGCCCTTGCAGGAGCACAAAAAGAGGATAAGGAAATGACAGCCGCTGCCGTTAGTCAGGCAACTGCCGGTGTTGACCAAGTGGAGGCAATTCTTGCTGACAGTCATCTTACTGCTCCAATTGATGGTCAGGTTTCTATTATATATCCTCTTTATGGCGAACTTGTCGGAGCAGGTGCCCCAATTATGAGCCTTTTAAATAATAAAGAAATGTGGGTTTCTTTTAATGTTAGGGAGAATCTTCTTAACAGCATGAAAATAAATGATGAGCTGAATCTTATCATTCCTGCTCTTGATAATAAAGAGGTTAAAATGAAGGTTTACATGATAAGGGATTTAGGGACTTATGCTATCTGGAGAGCTACAAAAACAACAGGACAGTATGATGCAAAAACATTTGAAGTGCGTTGCCGCCCTGCTGAACCTATTGATGGATTTCGCCCGGGCATGACTGTCCTATGGAAAAGAAAAATATAATTATCTGAAAAGAAATATATGATCAATATAACAAAAGGTATAGGCACCATTTTTAAAAGAGAATGTATAAGATACACACAAAAACCGATATATTTAATTTGCATAATTATTATTCCGATTTTGTGTTATGGCTTTTTTCTTTCATTAATGTGGGGTGGAGTACCTGAAAGACTGCCGATCGCTGTAGTAGATCATGACCAGAGTAAGGTGTCGAGAAATCTTATTAGGACTCTCGACGCAATGAGTTCTGTGGATGTCGTTAAGAAGCTTGAAAGCTATAGCGATGCAAGAGCGGCAATGCAAAGGAATGAGATATATGCCTTTATGGAGATACCTGAGGGCTTTTCCGCAAAGGCAGCATCGGGAAAGCAGCCTACATTGACGTTTTTCTCTAATGATGCATATTTTGTTGCGGGACTTTTCTCTTATAAAGCTCTTAAAATGAGCGGAGCTCTTGCTAATGGAGCTGTAGTGAAAGCAACTATGGAGGCAAAGGGTATGTCACCACAGGAAATAAATGTATCTCTTCAGCCTACAGTCTTAAATACTTTTCCTTTAGGCAACCCGTGGATAAATTATTCGATATTTATCAATAATGCCATACTTCCGGGTATTCTTGAGTTAATGATACTTTTGATGACTGTCTTTGCAATAGGAGTAGAGATAAAGGAAGGAACTTCGCGCAGGCTTTTAGTTGAGAGCAATCGTTCTATGCTTCGTCTTCTGATAGGGAAACTTATGCCTCAGACTGTGTTGTTTACATTAATGGGGTGGCTGTTGCTGATAATTCTATACGGATATCTTCAATTCCCTGATAAGAACGGCATATTGCCTATGGCAATAGCTATTCCTTTCTTTGTAATATCCTGCCAGTCATTGGGAGTATTTATGATTGGATGTCTACCTACATTGAGGCTTGGATTAAGTTTTGCAAGTCTGTTCGGAGTAATAGCATTTTCTGTGGTTGGATTTTCATTGCCTGTATATGCAATGTACAAGCCATTTCAGATATTGGCATGGCTGTACCCGTTAAGACATTATTTCTTAATATATAATGATCAGGCTTTAAACGGGTTTGATATTTGGTACTCGCTGCCACATTATTTAGCTCTTGTATTATTCCTTTTCCTGCCTTTAATTGTCTTAGTGAGGCTCAAAAAAGCATTATATCAACAAAAATATAAACCATAAAATGATCAATTCTAATACAGTATTTGGAACAATAAGACAGGGGGTCTTAGACTCGGCATATATATGGAAGAATGAATTTAAAACCATATTCAAAGATGGAGGTGTAATGATATTTTTATTTCTCCTGCCTTTTGGATATCCGTTGATATATGGACTGATATATAATCCTGAAACGCCTCATGATTTGCCTATTGTAATTGTTGATGAAAGCAGAAGCGTACAAAGCCGAAAGTTTGCAAGAATGCTTGATGCGACCTCTGAGGCAAAAATTGTTGCCTATGCTGCAAATCTTGATGAGGCAAAGAAGCTTCTTGCTGAGCAGAAAGCTTATGGAATTTTCTGTCTTGACAGAGATTTCGAAAGAAATATATATAGAGGAGAACAGGCAAATGTGTCTTTCTATTGTATGGTTAACTCGTTGCTTTATTACAGAAACTTGCTTACTGCAGGAACCAATGTAACGGCAGCCTTTAATAATGTACTTGCAGAGGAGAAATTGGCAGGGGCGACACTGAAACAGCAATCAATGGCAATAGGACCGGTTCAGTCGGTGTCAATATCAATGTTTAATCCGTTGTCAGGATTTGCTACATTTATAATGCCGGCGATTGAAATGCTTGTTCTTCAACAGTCTTTATTGCTTGCAATAGGAATGCTTGCAGGTACTCAAAGAGAAAGGAATAGATTTCATGAATTAATTCCATTTAATCATAAATATTTTGGAACTTTCAGAGTTATACTGGGTAAAGCGATGTGTTTTCTTTCTATATCTCTTTTGGCTTCTTTGTGGACATTATATATTGTACCGGTAATATTTAAATTCCCAAGATTAGGCAATTTTTGGGAGATACAAATGTTTATATTGCCATTCCTTTTGGCATCAATATTCTTGGGAATGACTCTTTCGTGCATAATAAGAGGGAGGGAAATGCCGATGCTTTTTTATGTGTTCTTATCAATTCTTTTATTGTTTATTTCAGGGATCACTTGGCCATGGGCTTCTATTCCAACATTCTGGAAAATAATAGGAGCGATAATCCCATCGACCTATGGAATTCAGGGATTTGTTCAATTAAACTCTACCGGAGCGAGTCTGACGGATGTTAGTTTTTATTATATAGTAGAATGGGTGCTTTGCTTTGTCTATTTTATCTCTGCATGTTTAGTTTATAGATATCAGCTTAGTAAGAGTATCAAGATGATAGACAATATCAAGGAGAATCATGATAATATTAATACTTATTCTTTAGCAAGAGATTAAGATTAAGGCTTGACTTTAGCAAAATATAGGTTGCTTATTAACTCTCGGTTTTATTTTCTATCTTTGCAAAGGAGAAAATTCATTACTGACAGATTATTTTGTCTGGGAAGATGTGATTCTCTGCTGATTATTAATTACTAACAATTTGTAATGTTAAAGAAATTATTCTCTAATATATTAGTCAAGAATCTTATATTGATGATAATTCTTGGAGGTGCAGTAATAACGGGAGTTATGTACTGGCTTGATTCTTATACAATGCACAATCAGGCAATTGTAGTTCCTAATCTTAAGGGGATGCAGGTTGAAGAGGCAGAATCGATGCTCAAAGCAAAGAAGTTGAGATACCAAATAGTAGATTCCGTTTATTCAAAAGATGTTGCGCCGGGTGCCATAGTGGAACAGATACCTGATGGGGATGCAAAAGTTAAGGAAAACAGAATTGTTTTTCTTACCCTTAATGCTAAGAATGCTCAGACAATAGAACTGCCGGATGTTCTTGAAACATCCCAAAGACAGGCTGTTGCAAGCCTTCGTTCTATCGGTTTTGTGGTTGACAGCATACGATATGTAACTTATGAGTATCGCGATTTAGTCGTTGATGTTTTATATAATAACCGTGTTGTAACTTCCGGAACCAGACTTCCTTTTGGTTCTAAACTGATATTGGAAGTAGGTGATGGAAATATAGATATGCCTATTGACTCAATTCAAGTAATTGATGGTATTGAAGATGCTGATACAAATTGGTTTGAATAATGGAAGATATAACTAAACCTAACTCCTTTTTTGAAGAGAATATTGATTTTGTAGACGAGGATATGACTGATGATGATATAGATGAGCCTTGTGATGATAATGATATTGAAAATCAGTTATATGAACATTTCCATTTTGTTGTTGAAAAAGGGAAAAAAATTGTCCGAATCGATAAGTATCTTGTCGATATTTTAGAAAATACTTCACGGAATCGAATACAAAATGCAGCTGATGCAGGTTATATATTTGTCAATGATAAGCCTGTAAAATCAAATTATAAAGTTAAGCCTCTGGATGATATCAAAATAATGATGAATCGTCCAAGACATGAACTAACTATTATTCCTGAAAATATTCCACTTGATATCGTTTATGAAGATGACGATGTTATGGTGGTTAATAAACCTGCAGGTTTGGTTGTCCATCCCGGACATGGCAATTATCATGGCACTCTTGTCAATGCCTTGGCTTGGTATTTGAAAGACAATCCAAATTATGATGTTGCCGATCCCCGTCTTGGACTTGTTCATAGAATAGATAAGGATACTTCAGGCTTGCTTGTCGTTGCCAAGACTCCGGAAGCTAAGACTCATTTAGGGCTGCAATTTTTTAATAAAACAACTAAGCGCAAATATTGTGCCGTAGTTTGGGGAACTGTCACTGAGGATGAGGGGCGTATTGAAGGAAATATTGGTCGCTCTTTAAAAGACAGACTTCAGATGGTTGTTTTCCCTGAAGGTGATCATGGAAAACATGCTGTAACACATTATAGCGTAAAAGAGAGGCTGGGATATGTCACAGTTGTTGAATGTGTGCTTGAAACGGGACGAACTCATCAGATAAGAGTTCACATGAAGTATATAGGTCATACCCTTTTCAATGATGCCCGCTACGGAGGAAATGAGATATTAAAAGGAACAACCTTTGCTAAATATAAACAATTTGTAAAAAATTGTTTTGATATTTGTCCTCGTCAGGCATTGCATGCCCAGACATTAGGTTTTGTCCATCCAAGAACAGGAAAGGAAATGTTTTTCGAAGCTCCGGTTCCCGATGATATGGTAACCTTGATTGACAAGTGGAGGGGATATATAGCAAATAGAGAAATTTAAAGATCTTCGTAATCTTTTATCCAAGTTACCTTATTGGAATATATAGCAAACAGAGAAACTTAAAGACTTTTGGTTCTATACATTATTATATATGTAAAGAATATAATTATGAAACAACGATTTGATTTTGAAGATATTCGTCCGCTTTATGATGAAGAGGTGGCGCCGGCAATGAAAGAAATATTAAAAGAGCCTGCTTTAGAAGGTATTTTTAATTATCTTTTTCCAAATAAAAGTTTTGATGAGATTGCTTCTGAACTTTTAAAAGTAAACAGTAAAAAAGAATTTCAAAAGAAATTTATTGCTCCTTTTTTATGGATATTGGCAAATAAAACGGCTGCTTCTCTTGAGTTGCTTAATTATGATAGAATATCAAAAGAGGATTCATCTACTTTTATTTCAAATCATAGAGACATAATTCTTGATGCGGCTTTTCTAAATATTCTGCTTGATAAATATGGCTTTGATACTACCGAAGTGGCTATTGGCGATAATCTGCTTATCTTTCCATGGATAAGAGACTTGGTGAGAATGAATAAAAGCTTTATTGTAAAAAGAAATATGCCGGTCAGACAACTCCTTGAGGTTTCAAGAAGATTGTCATCTTATATTCATTTTGCACTGAAGATTAAGGAGCAGTCAGTTTGGATTGCTCAAAGAGAGGGCCGTTCAAAAGATTCTACGGATCATACCCAGGAAAGTTTAATAAAAATGCTTGCTATGGGTGGCGGAAAGGATCTTATGAGAAGTATCAAGAGCATGAATATTACTCCAGTTGCTATTTCTTACGAATATGACCCTTGCGATTATTTAAAAGCAAAAGAGTTTCAACTAAAAAGAGATTATTCGGATTATAAAAAGGAGAAAAAAGAGGATTTGTTGAATATGCAAACAGGTCTTAAGGGATTTAAAGGAAGAATAAACTTTAATGTTGCAGGAAGACTTAATGATGTGATAGATTCTATTTCTCCTGATTCAGGAAAGTCAGAACAAGTAAATGCAATTGCTCTGTTGATTGATAAAATGATTCATAAAAATTTTGTTATCTATGAGGTAAATTACATTGCTTATGACTGGCTTTATCAAACTGACAACTATTCTGATAAATATACCGCACAACAAAAACAACAGTTTCAAGAGTATATTTCCCAGCGTTTGGATAAAATTGATATTGAAAATAAGGATACTGAATTTTTAACAAAAAAACTGCTTGAGATGTATTCAAATCCTCTTATAAATTTTGAAAAAGCTCAATAGAAAGTAATCTATTTATAATATAAAACTCCCATATTGAAATTCCTTAATTATTAAGAATATCAATATGGGAATTGTTTTTATAGTACACCTCAATTGAATGTTTGAGGCGTTTTGGTTTTTGAAATTATTCTTTGTCAAGAAGATCTTGTAAATATTTACGCGTTTCAACTACATAATCTTTTGTTGAACCATTTAATTCACATTCAATAGTTAGGGCGCCATTGAATCCCTGTTTTTTTAATTCCGCAATAACTGCAGGGAAATTTACATCTCCTGTTGGAATTGGAACCTCTGCTCCAAGATGATAAGGATCATCCGGATTGGGATATTTACCATCTTTTGCATGAAACTCTTTAATAAGACTTCCAAACATTTTAACAGCATCCAAAGAATTTGACTTGCCGTACATCATTAAATTCGCCAAATCACAATTGATAAAAACATTGCCTGTCCCAATATCCTTAATGGCTCTTATAAGAGTTGTCGGAGTTTCTTGTCCTGTTTCAAAATATATCATAACATTTCTTTCTTTGGCATAGTTTGCCAACTGCTGCATAACTGAAATGAAATCTTTATATTGCTCGCTTCCCGGGTCCTCAGGAATAAAACCAAAATGGGAATGCATAGCAGGAATATCTGCAATAGAACAAAAGTCAATCATTTCATGATAAACTTTGATTTTCTCTTCCCTTTCTTCTTTTGGAACCAATCCTATGGTTGAAGGACCTTCAGTAAAGTTCCATCTACTTTTGCTTCCAGGCACACCAACCAATGTTGTCACTTTAATATTGTGCTTTAAGGATGCCTTTTTTACCTTTTTTGCAAACTCTTCGTTTAAAGTGTTTCTTTTGTAATTGATTTCGCAGGAAGTAAATCCTTGGTCGTGCAATTCTTTAAAGCTTTTGTCAATATCATTTAGGTCATATTGAATTACTCCTATAGTAATTCCAGACTTAGCATTGATTGTTGACAGGCTTAAAAGAAAAACTGTCATTAAAAAATAAATTTTCTTTTTCATAATAATATATATTATGGATTATAGAATTAAATTCTAAATCCAAAAACCGTTAAATCAATTCCTAAAACAGTCCCTTTTCCCCTATATGCTTAATATTGAAAATGTAATCCGCAATACCAATTGATATAAAAGTCCTTCTTCTTTCCTGATTGTTTTATTAGCAAATAACAATTCGTTTTTTATAATCATTTAATCAATATTATTTTTCCTTTTTTGTCAATAAAACATTTGTGATAATCTTCAATATTGGAGGAATAAAGAAGTTGCCTATTATTAATCCTGTTATACTTCCTGTAATATTGCTTATCATGTCGTTCCAATCGCCGCTTCTGCCATCGACAAAATATTCTTGAATTAATTCAAGAATACCGCCAATGAAAATTGATATAAATAGGCTGATATAAATATATTTCTTAGTAATAGATGGTTTTATAAGATGATCGGATAAAAAAATGTTTTTTGTCAAATCAAACAAGAGAACAAAACTTAAAGAGGCATACATTAATAAATGAACAACTTTGTCGAACCATTGAACAGGCGGAGTAATATCAAGAGAATTGAAATTGACAATTGAGAGAATAGTAATAATTAAGATTAATATTGAAGAAAATCCATATTTTATTAAATAGTGTATCATGAAATGAAGAATTTTTTCACTAAGATAAGCTAAATCATAATTAAAAAGTTAAAGTTCGTCGATTTTTCTATTTTAGTTTCAAATTGATATAATTAATGCTATAACAGTAAAATTATGTTGCTTATTAGTTTAACTTTGCACGAAAATATAACTAAAAAGGAATAATTAATTAGATGAGTAGTAATAGAACCACATTTGCAACAAAATTAGGAGTAATAGCTGCAGCAGTTGGATCGGCAGTAGGTTTAGGTAATATATGGAGATTCCCTTATGAAGCGGGACAAAACGGAGGAGGAGCATTTCTTATTGTTTATTTAATTTGTGTATTGCTTATTGGTATGCCCTTGATTATGGCTGAATTTATTCTTGGAAGACATTCAAAATCAAATGTCGGAGGAACATTCAAAAAGTTGGCACCGAATACAGGATGGGGAGTAATAGGATATATGAGTGTATTAGCCTCATTCCTTATACTTGGATTTTATAGTGTAATAGCTGGATGGACATTAGAATATATTTACCAAGCTGTGACAAATGGCTTTTCCGGACTTTCCGCCGCTGAATTAAAAACTGCATTTACTGAATTTAGCACAGATACTTACTCTCCTTTAATTTGGCTTGGACTATTTTTGCTTGCCAATTACTTTATAATTGTGGGAGGAGTAAAGAATGGTATTGAAAAGTGTTCAAATATTATGATGCCTTTACTGTTTATAATTTTAATTGTTTTCTGTGTAAGAAGTATTTTCTTACCGGGAGCAGAAGAAGGATTAAGATTTTTATTTCAGCCTGATTTTACTAAAATCAATTCAAATGTAATTCTTAGAGCTATGGGGCAGGCTTTCTTTTCCTTAAGCTTGGGAATGGGATGTTTGATTACCTATGGCTCATATTTTAGCAAAGAGACAAAATTAGGAAAGACTGCATTTACAGTATCAACATTAGATACTCTTGTCGCAATCTTAGCGGGAGTGATGATTTTCCCTGCTGTTTTTTCTTTCGGTATTAGCCCTTCTGCAGGACCGGATCTTGTGTTTATAACTGTACCAAATGTTTTCCAACGTATGGCAGGAGGATATATCTGGTCAATCTTGTTTTTCTTGTTAATTGCTGTTGCTGCATTAACTTCAACCGTGTCTATGTTTGAAGTAGTAACTGCTTTTATTCATGAGGAATTTAATATGAGCAGAAGAAAAGCTACAGGTTGGGTAGTTGGAGTAACTGCTGTGTTTTCTGTTATTTGTTCTCTTTCTATCGGTCCATGGAAAGACTACACTATTTTGGGAATGACTGTATTTGATCTTTTTGACTTTGTTTCAGCAAACATTCTTTTACCTGTTGGTGGATTGTTGATATCTTTGTTTGTAGGATTCCGCCTTGACAAAAAGACCTCTTATAATGAAATTACTGATAATGGTAAATTGAAATGTTGGTATTTCAATCCGTTAATATTTATATTGAAATATCTTGCCCCTGTAGCAATTACATTGATATTTCTTTCAAACTTTGGAGTACTCGGATAAAACGAATAAATAAAACAAAAAAGGGATGAAGCTTTGGCTTTATCCCTTTTTCTGTTAATATTCTTCTGTTTTTTAATAATTGTAAACCATTCCGGCTTTTAAATGTAAGAAGTATATCTTTTATTGTATCGGTATTATAAACTATTCAATAAGCTATGTTCAATTCCTTCTTTTATTATAATCGCAGAGAGCGTCAGGCTATATTAGTGTTACTTGTAGTTTTGCTATTTGTAGTAATTTGCAATGTGTTTGTAAATACTTTAAAAAAAGAAGTGACAGTGGAATATAAAATCGATTCTTTGTTTTTAGCTTATTGTGATTCTTTCAAAATCGAAGCTCATATAAATAAAACAAATAAAGAATTTGAAAAACACTATAAGAATGATGCAATTCTTTTTGAGTTTGACCCAAATAAAGCAGATTCTTTATCTTTCGATAATTTGGGGTTAAAGCCTTGGATGATTTCCAATATATTAAAATATCGATTAAAAGGAGGCACGTTTAAAAAACCTGAAGATTTTTCCAAAATTTACGGCTTGGATAGTTCCCGCTTTGCTTTATTAAAACCTTATATAATAATCGATTCAATTGTATTCAAAAAAGATACTTTTAAATCTGAAAACTCTTCTGTAAGTAATCATTTTACTACTAAATATCCCTCTGTTGTAAAAGTAGACCTAAATCTGATAGATACTGCCGGCCTTAAGAAGATTCCGGGAATAGGTGAAGGATATGCAAATATGATTGTTAATTATAGAAATGATTTAGGAGGCTATGTCAATGTTGATCAAATTAATGATATAATTAATGCTGAAGATTCAATAATGAATAAGTGGAAAAGTTTCTTTTATATAGATAGTATAAAAATTAGAACTATTAATATAAACAGAGCTTCTATAAGCATGCTTAAGCATCATCCTTATTTAAATTTCTATCAAGCTAAAGTAATAGTTGAATTAAGAAAAGAGATTGGAAAAATAGACCGTTTTGAGCAATTGTATTTATATAATGAATTTAAAAATACGGATTGGGAGAAACTTAAGCCATATTTTGTATTTGAATAAAATGTAGATGAATATTATTTCATTACTTTGCAATAAAATTTTTCAGATATTTAAAATGCAAAAAACTAAATTTTCATTAAATATAAAAGGTGAGTTGTTGGAACTAAATTCTCCTAAAATAATGGGAATATTAAATGTAACCCCTGATTCTTTTTATTCTGACAGCAGATGCTTTGATGAGAAACATATTATAGATAGAGTTTCGGAGATAATAAATCAAGGGGGAGATATAATTGATATTGGAGCCTATTCTTCTCGTCCTAACTCGATAGATATTTCTGTTGAGGAAGAAATGAATAGATTAAGAAAATCTTTATCTCTAATTAATAGTCAATTTTCTGATACTATACTTTCTGTTGATACTTTTAGAGCAGACGTGGCTAAAATGTGCGTTGAAGAATATGGCGTTGCTATAATTAATGATATTTCAGGTGGCGAAATTGATAAGAACATGTTTTCAACAGTAGCAAAATTAAATGTCCCATATATTCTTATGCATATGAAGGGAACACCTCAGACCATGATGATGAATATGGAATATGATAATTTTCTGGAAGAGGTGTTTCTTTATTTTTCAAAGAAAATCAATCAACTGAGACTCTTGGGCGTGAATGATATTATTGTAGATCCGGGATTTGGTTTTAGCAAATCTTTGGATGATAATTATCAATTAATGAAACATTTGAATGATTTTCATATATTTGAATTGCCGTTATTGGTAGGGATATCAAGGAAATCAATGATTTATAAATTACTTGACTTGACTCCAAAAGAGAGCCTCAATGGTACTACATTTTTAAATACTTTCGCTTTATTCAAAGGGGCAAACATCCTTAGAGTACATGATGTTAAGGAGGCGAAAGAGTGTGCAAGAATGTATGAAATGATAATTAATCAAAAGTAATAAACTCCTATGTGGCAGTTCGGAATTAAAGATATTATTGATATAGTTTTGGTGGCAATACTTCTTTATCAGATTTACAAGATGATGAAGGAGACGGGTACCATAAATATATTTGTTGGAGTTTTAACTTTTATAGCACTTTGGATTTTGGTTACTCAGGTGCTTGAAATGAGACTGCTTGGCGCTATAATGGATAAGGTGATAAGTGTCGGCCTTGTAACCCTTGTGATAATTTTCCAAGATGAAATACGCCGCTTTTTGTTGGACTTGGGCTCAAGAAAGAGATGGAAGTTCTTTTTAAATATTTTTTTGAAGCAAAATGATGAGGATGGCAAAAGCGAGACTATCTCGGCCGTTGTAAGAGCTTGCCAAAATATGGCATCAACTAAGACCGGAGCTTTAATAGCTATCCAGCAAAACACTGATCTAAAAATGTATGAATTGACAGGTGATAAGATAGATGCAGATGTTTCAACAAGACTGATAGAAAATATTTTTTTTAAAAACAGTCCCCTTCATGATGGTGCTATGATTATTGCCAATAATAGAATAAGTGCTGCTGCTTGTATCTTGCCTGTGTCCCATAATCAAGACATCCCAAAAATGCTCGGTTTAAGACATCGCTCTGCTGTTGGATTGTCTCAGGAGACTGATGCAAAAGTTATTGTCGTTTCGGAAGAAACAGGTTATATCACTCTTACTCATAACGGTCGTTTATATCGTAATCTTAAACCAAGCGATTTGGAAAAGATGTTGCTTGACTAAAGTAATAGACATTTTTTTTTGCCCTCAAGTGAATGCAATATCCATTTGAGGGCTTTTCTATTTATTACTTTTTGGAGTGCTGTTTTTTTTATATTCAAGAACAATATTAATGGTATTTTGTTAATCGATTAATAAAAGATAGACATTAGATGAAATAAATATGTAATATCATTGAGTCTGTTCTCTTAAGGTAGCGATTCTGGTCTGGATATTGAAAAATAGAAATGAAAATATAGATGAAAAACACTAAATTCATATTGCATTTCTTTATATGCAGTTTTTTAAATACTTTTTTAATATATTCTCAAAATACTTTAAATTTTATTATATTAAATCAAGATACTGTATATGTTGAGGATGGTAAATACGAATACGAATATTCGCTTTCAGAATATGATAATGAATATCCAAACATTATTTTAAGCTTTCAAAATGAAACTTCTCAGTTGTATTATAATGACATATGGCCAGGAAGTGTCAGCTTTTACAGCTATCAAAATAATGACACTGTCAGGTATGTTGTGGATTTTTTAATAAATGAATATGAAGATGTCATTTATTCCGAAAGCTTTGATGATTTAATAACGGAAACTTCTTTGGGATTTTCATCAAGCATTGTATATAATGGAAATGATGTGATAGTCCCTGACAATAGTAAAGTATATCAAACCAATAAAGCTCTTCTGCTAAAAAAGAGCACCAGACTTCAAATTAAACTGCCTAATATTGAAAGAATATATCAGAATAATGATCTGAAATTTTATTTTGATGCGATTTCTTATACAAGTTCGAAATCTGTTTTCTCCTATGCGGGGGTGGAGATGAATTCATTTACAAATCTTGGCGATAGAAATTCATTGACTTTTGAAACTGTTGAATCTGATATCGATATTAACACTCAAATTTCTTACTTGAGATTTGAGGTAACGGCGGGTTCATATATCCTTGATAATTTTAAAATTGTATCTCTTCTTCCTTCTTTAAATTATAATAATCTATTTGATCATAGATTCAACTATAAAATTATTCCGCTCGATACTCTTAATTATTTAATTGTTGATAATTCTTATGATAAAGATATTCATCTGAAATCTTTATCATTTAATAAAAGGAATAATACATCTGCAAGTTTTTATGTTGATGGCAACTTTAATAACAATGCTGAAATAGATGGCGGTGTAGATGTAACTGTTCATGCAGATACTATGGAATGGCATTTTGTTTCCTTCCCTTTTGATGTTGACAGAATTTCAATAAATGATACAATCGTTTTAAGTGAAAAAGATGTAAGAATAAAACGGTTTAACAGCAATACTAACGAGTTTGAATTCATAGCAAACGAAAATGAGCGTTTTCCGCTCCTACAAAAATATGTGGGATATATAATGGCAATCAATGCTTCAAAATTTTCAAATAATACTCCTGTAAAGTTTAAAGCAACAAAGAATAACAAGTCTTTGGCCTTTTTTAATGAAGATGTTGTTGTCGGTTTAGATGATGATCCGATTAATTTGACAAAGAGTGGGAAAGAAAATGGCTTGATTTTATACAGTAACAGTTATCCTAAAGATATCCCCAATAATAATGTTTTAAGTGCAAATACTGAGAATTATTTATTAAATGAAACTTCTCGTTTTGTCCTGATTGGCAATCCGTATGCTTGTTACTATCTAATGGATGAAGAGGATGTCTTTTTAAGATATGATGGAAAGGGTTATGATTATGATACTAAAAATATTATATCTCCCTTTGAATCATTTTTTGTTTTAAAAAATTCATCATCATTTACTTTTAACGAAACTAATCGTTTGACAAATAAAGAGTCGGCCAATGTTGAAAATGCTGGTATAAATGATGCTGCAAGAATAAAATTAAAGATCGAAAATTCAGCTCATTATGATTTTTCTGATTTAAGGTTTTATAATTATGGTAATAATAAGGATGTTGAGAAGATTTTACTGCCTGGAGATAATATTCCTTATATATATAGTAAAAAGGAAAATAAGCCGCTTTTGATAAATAATTTGGAAATAAATAATGAAAATGAATTGATAAAGCTTTGTGTAGTGGGAGGATGTAATGGAAGACATATAATATCTGTTGAAAAGGAAACTTGTAAAAATTATTTTGAGAGGATACTCCTTTATGATAAAGATGTTTGTATAGATCTAATGAGTGGTGATTATGAAGTAGATATTAAAAAAAATCAAAATTGCGTTTTCTATTTAAGACCTGTATTTAAAACCACGATAGAAGAAATTAATAAAAACTTATTTTATCGGATTTTTAAAGAGAGTGACCGAATTGCTTGTTTACTGTATAAACCGTTAAAAGTTTTTTTGTATGATTCCTATGGAAGACTGATATATTTTAAAAATGCTGAAATGAATGAAATAGTTTATTTCCCGGAAGTGATTAATGGCGTTTATTTTTTAAAATTGGAAAATGAGGAGGATGCTTTTGATGAGAAGATCGTGATGTAGTTTTTTTGAAACAGGAAAATGAAAGCTTATAAATAAGATGAATTAATAGAACCTGACAAATTGTTCGCTTTTATAAAATCTTGGTAATGCCAATAGGCAGCAAATAAAGGATGTTTTCTGAAATATGTAATATTTATATGAAAGTTGGCCCAGTCTGAAAAATATTAATTCCTTTTTTGAATTGGATGGATAATGTTTATATGAAATTTGGTCCTATCTTCTATAATATATTGGAAAAGAAAATCACCACTTCCAAAAATATATAGGAAGTGATGATTCATCTAAAATAAATATCGTTAAGTAGAATTTTTTATAGTCGGGGTAAGAAGACTCGAACTTCCGACCTCTACGTCCCGAACGTAGCGCGCTACCAACTGTGCTATGCCCCGATTAATTTTTGTGCTAAATTATATATAAATTATTTAGGTTGTAATTTTAATTAAAGAATATTTTATAAATATATGCAAATTCTATTTAATATAAGTTCCATGTTCCTGGAACAATTCATTCTAATAGTGTGTTGTAGGTAATATACAAAAATTTTCATATATAAAACGAAGCCTGTTTCCAATTCAAATTTGTATAGATGTTTGTATATTTATTGGGTTTATATATTTTACTTCACATATTTGTCACAATCGATATTTTAGACATTAACGATCGGCGAAGTTT
>JAUNSR010000003.1 GCA_030539115.1 Bacteroidales bacterium | reverse complement strand
GTAGAGGGGACTTTTATAAAGGATGATGTAGATCAGGAGCAATAATTAGAATTACAGTGTATAGAGATATTTATTTATGAAATTATTAATCTCTTCCTATATGCTTAGAAACAATTCTTTCTATATTTGTTGAACATGAAAAATAACAAGATGGGGAAAAAGCGGATAATGATAACAGTTGCAGCGATAATATTGCTTCTGCCACATGATTTTTATGCCCAGCAGCTAACCTTAAACAAAGCAATACTTATAGCACAGGATAATTCACTTGATGCAGAATCTGCCAAATTTTCCTTTATGGCGAGTTATTGGACATATCGTTCATTCAAAGCTGAACTTCTGCCGTCAGTAAATTTAAGAGGAGGTCTGATGAATTTCAACCGTTCGTTGGTTGAGACAAGAAACTACGAAGATGGCAAGTTGGCTTATGTAAACAACCATACCTTAAACAACAGCCTGACACTTTCAGTAGATCAAAGCATTGCAGCTACAGGAGGTACTGTTTCTCTTCAATCATATCTATATAGGCTTGACCAGTATACATATAATGAGAGAACATATAATTCGCAGCCTATGCGCATCAACTATACACAGCCTTTGCGTTCCTATAATTCACTTAAATGGCAGAAAAAGACGGCACCTCTTGAATATGATATAGCTCAGAAACGCTATTCAACTTCCATGCAGGATATAGCCATTAGAGTAACTCTTCTTTTCTTTAATGTACTTCAAGCCCAATCCTCATATCAACAAAGCAATGCCACAATGAATGAACGTGAGAGATTGTATGCAATGTCTCAAAAACGTTTGGAACTTGGAACTACGACAAAAAGCGAAGTGCTTCAAATGGAACTGTCTCTTTTAAATGCGCGTGTCTCTTTAAATAACAATAAGATAATACTGAACGATGCAATGTACAGTCTCTTTTCATATTTGAGGGTTACAAACTACGAAAATGCAGAACTTATTCCACCTTTAAATATTCCGGAACTTATTGTCAATACCGACGATGTGCTTCAGAAAGCAATTTCAAACTCATCTCATACCAAGGAACAGAGACTTCAGATGCTTAATGCAGAACAAAGGCTTGCACAGGCAAAGGCAAGCAAGGGCCTACAGGTTACTTTAAGCGGTGAATTAGGCCTCATGCAGACCGATCATGACTTAAGAGGTGCATATAGGAATCTTCGTGACAATGAAATAATAGGTCTTACACTTAGCCTTCCAATCTTTGACTGGGGAGTGAGCAAAGGCCGTGTTAGGATGGCACAGGCTCAGGTAGAAGTTGTCAGGACACAGCAGGAACAAGCTCATCAGGACTATATTCAAGATCTTAGAAAGAAGGTTATGCAGTTTAATTCGCAGCCACAGCAATGCCGTGATGCTTTAAGAGCACAGGAGATAGCAGAAGAGCGATATGAAATTATGCGTAAAAGATATGAGGCTGCCACAGTGTCTGTTACAGAACTTAATACGGCACAACAGGAGATGACGTCAGCAAAGATGCAATATATAAACCAACTTAATACATTCTGGTCAGACTACTACAGTCTTCAGAAATCCACTCTCTTTGACTGGACATTGAACAGGGACATTATCTTCGATATGGAAAAAATAATTAATCAATAAGCTTATGAAGTTCATGAAAATATACATATACATCTCTTTACTTGCCGTTTTCGCATCATGTGGAGAAAAACAAGACAAGGAATTACAGAATCAAGACAATATGGAAATGCACCGGCAGAAAGTTATCGAGACTTATGTTGACACAATGATACTTCATCGCACGGAATTCAACAAGCAGATTATTTGTAACGGACGGCTGAGAGCCAAGGCAAAGAGTGAAGTGAACTTCGCCGGTCAGGGCATAATAGCTGATGTTTTGGTCAGGGAGGGTCAGCATGTTGCAAAAGGACAATTGATAGCAACTATGGACAACAAGGAAAAGCAACATGAACTGGAGAAGGCTGAACATGAGCTTGAACGGGCAAAGGTGGAACTGACAGACAAACTTATAGGACTGGGCTATGACGACCTGGAAACTGTTCCGTCAGATATAATGCAGAGAACAGAGGTTACCACAGGTTATTATTCAGCTAAATACCAGCTTCAAACAGCAAGGAAAGCTTTGGAAAATTGTAATCTATATGCCCCGTTCAGCGGAAGAGTTGCCAACTTGGAAGCAAAGAAGTTTCAACGTAACGATAAAGTATGCACTCTTGTCGATGACTCCGGCTTTGAGGTGGAATTCAGAATTTTAGAGGCAGAACTTGCCATTGTGAAAGTCGGACAGAAAGTTAGAGTATCTCCTTTCGTTGAAGAGAGCCTTAATTTTGATGGTACGTTAAGCGAAATAAATCCTCTGGTTGACGATAAAGGTTTAGTTAGAATCATAGCAAGACTTGCTAACAGGGGAGATCAACTGCTTGACGGCATGAACGTGCGCGTAGTGGTGGAAGAGAAAGTACAGGATACTTTTGTAGTTCCCAAGGATGCAGTGGTTGAGAGGGATGGTTATAATGTTATATTCCTTCTTGAAGAAGGGAAGGCGGCTTGGACATATGTTGATATTGTACACTCGAACATAAATTCTTATGCAATAAACGGATGCAAGCGCAAGGAGACAACTATAAATGACGGTGACATTGTCATTGTATCAGGAAATCTAAACCTTGCTGATGGTACAGAAGTAAAGGTGAATAACATAAATGCTCAATGAACAGGAATCTTTTAAAACGTCCGATAGCAGTCAGCATGTGCCTGATAGCCATTACTGTGATGGGCATCCTGGCATTGAAGTACATTCCTGTGTCTCTGATGCCTGACATAGACATTCCCCGGATAACCGTTCATGTTAATATGCCCGGCTATTCGGCTCAGGAGATAGAAAAAAACGTAGTATCTCCTCTTCGTGGGCGTCTAATGCAGGTGGCAGGTGTTACAGATGTCAGTTCTGAGTCCAGAATGGATGCAGGGAGTGTGCACATGAACTTCGAACCCGGTAGTAATATAGATATCCTCTTCATCGAAGTTAATGAAAAGGTTGACCGTGCTATGGACCAGATGCCAAAAGGGATGGACCGTCCAAAGGTTGTGAAAGCCAGTGTCATGGATATCCCTGTATTTTTTTTAGATATAATGCCGAAAGACAATACCCGCTTTGCTCAACTGTCGAGATTTGTAAAGGTTATTGTCGCAAAAAGAATAGAACAGCTTCCTCAAACGGCTATGGTTGATATCAGTGGCACTGTAGGCTCGGAAATAGAATGCATTCCATACTATGACAAGCTCAATGCCCTTGGAATGTCTGTAAATGATCTTGAAAATGCCATTAAACGCAACAATATAACGCTTGAAGCACTGAGCGTAGTGGACGGTCTCTATCGCTATAACATTCATTTTGATTCACAACTTCTTACTAAACAGGATATTGAGGATATATATATTAATCATGATGGCAGAATCCTGCAAATGAAGGATGTCTGCAGTATAAATGAAAAAGCCGCAGGCAGAAACGGGCTTGTGAAACATGATGGGAAAGAGGCTGTGACACTTGCCATCATAAAACAAAATGATGCCCGTATGGAGGATCTTCAGAAAAACATGAATTCATTGCTTGATGATATGAGGAGGGAATATCCTGACATACGCTTTGAACTTACACGCGACCAGACAAAATTGCTTAGCTACACAATAAGCAACCTGAAAGGAAATCTATATATAGGAGCAATAATGGCCACTCTCGTGTTGCTGATATTTATGAGACGCTGGAGGCTCTCACTGCTTGTAATTATGTGTATACCTGTTTCACTGATAATTACTCTGCTTTGTTTCTACATGTTAGGAATATCCTTAAACATTATATCTCTTTCAGGATTAATATTGGGCGTAGGCATGATGGTGGACAATGCAATCATTGTTATTGACAACATTGACAGTGAAAAGATGTATGATGACTTATATAAAATGGTTTCTTCAAAAGTCCGGGAAGTTTTCGCTCCGATGCTTTCCTCTGTTTTGACGACATGCTCTGTTTTTGTACCTCTTATATTCCTTAGCGGAACGGCAGGCTCGCTATTCTATGACTTGGCAATGGGTATTACAACAGCTCTTTTTGCTTCACTACTTGTGGCAACAGTTGCAGTACCGGTCTATTATGCAGCACTGCATAGGAAACAAAAACAAGCAATTCGATCATCCGCAAACAAAAACAGTTCAAAGGTGCATCTCAATATTCTAAATGCCATACCACTGTACGAGTATTGTTTAAGATGGACTTTGCGTCATATAAAAACTTGTATTCTCATCTTTGCCTGTACAATAATTGTTGGAGGCGTACTGATTATTACCATAGAGAAGGAGCGTATGCCAAATATATTGCAGGAGGACACTTTAATTACATTAGACTGGAACAGCAACATATCGGTGGATGAAAATGACAGACGTACAAATGAGCTGATGACGCAGTTGGATGAATTTGCAAAGACATCAACCAATATGGTTGGAGCCCAGGAGTTCATGTTATCACATACCAAAGACATTACTTCTTCGGAATCTGTTGTCTATTTCCAGGCAACAAACGCAGAGGAACTGAAAAAAGCAAAGAAAAAGGCTTTCGACTATATTTCAAAGCACTATCCACAGGCTTCGATTGAGTTTGGGGAGTCGGGTAATCTGTATGACCTTATCTTCAACACCGATGAAGCAGATCTTGAAATCCATCTACAGACAGACGAAGGAAGACGCCCTGAGGTTGATCAGTCAAGAGCATTTAGAGATACTCTGCTTGTTCATTTCAAAAACCTTGAAATAGCGCCTGTAATGACAGAGACTGATATACGTTATGTGGCAGATGCAGAACAGATTGCTGTCTACAAAGTTCACTATGATGCCTTATACAGAAGATTGAAGGAGCTCGTCAGCAGCAGCTGTATTTTCAACATAAACGATGGGGCACAGTCTGTCCCAGTGATTGTCAGTGGAGACAAAAAGAGAACTGAACATCTTCTGGAAAGTACAGTAACCAACAATGAAGGCACTGAAATTCCACTCTCTTATCTTGTAAGAGAATCGAAAGGTGAGGATTACAAACGTCTGCAGGCTGGCAACGGCGGTGAATATTATGTCTTTAACCTCAATGCAAAGGACCGTGATGTGGAAAAGGTAATGAACTTCGTAAATGAATACGTGCATAGGCCCAACAGCAAGTATTCTGCGAGTTTCTCAGGAGGTTACTTTTCAGGCAGAAAACTTATCAATGAACTGACGTTGGTGCTGATAGTAGCGCTTGCCTTACTCTTTTTCATACTTGCCGCCCAGTTCGAAAGCCTTATTCAACCATTCATTATACTCGCTGAAATGGTCATAGATGTATTTTTCGTAATTCTGGGGCTTCAGTTGATGGGAGAATCATTGAATCTTATGTCTATGACAGGCTTAGTGGTAATGGGAGGAATAGTCATCAACGACTCAATACTGAAAATAGATACAATCAACAGAAATATACATCTAAAGTCAGGGACACGCATAGGTCTGCTTCGTGCAATTGTTGAAGCAGGGCATAAGCGACTGCGACCGATTATAATGACATCCTTAACTACAATTCTGGCTTTGCTCCCATTCCTTAACAAAAGCAGCATGGGGTCTGCAATACAATATCCCCTTAGCCTTGCACTTGTTATAGGTATGACTGTGGGAACAATTGTCAGTCTATTTTTCGTTCCGATGCTGTATTACATTATATACCGAAAAAAATGAAGCGCTCTACTTTCACACTTCTGCTCACTTTAGCTATATTGATGGTGATAGGCTGTGCACTTATCCCACGGATTGAAGTAGCTGACAATCCACGTCCAAGGCAGGGCAAGACATTGAGCATACGTTACTTTTGGAACGGTGCTTCTGCCAAAGTTGTGGAACAGAACGTAACTTCAAGAATAGAAGGGTTGGTGTCTGCCGTGAGAGGTGTCGAGACTGTGACTTCAGAATCATATTTCGGTAGTGGCGGAATAAATGTTGTACTCAAGAAAAATGCAAATGTGTCTGCAACAAAGTTTGAAATAGCATCACTGCTCAGACAAGTAAGGGAACAACTTCCTGAAGGTGTAAGCTATCCGGAACTGTTAGGGGGAGAGGTTATTAATGAAAACCGGAGAAAGGAATCGACACAAGTCTTGCTTAACTATAGGGTGAACTCCAATTTAAGCGATGAACAGCTAAAAGAGTATATTGAAAGGCAGTTAGAGCCTCTTATGAGGCAAATAGAGGAGGTAAAACGGGTAGAGGTTACCGGTGCACGCAGTAAGTATATAGTAATAACATATGATCCTTTTATTCTTTCAAGTTATGGGCTGTCAGTATATGACATAGAAAACGGAATAAAGGCTTTTCTTGGAAAGTGTGATATTGTTGGCGAAATTAAAGATACCGAAAAGGATGAGAAAAGGACTCTTTTCCTTACCACAGAGAAATTTCATGGTACATTGGAAAGAATACCTGTTGGCAATGTGGCGGGAAAGACAGTTTATCTGAACGATCTAGCTGCCTATGAATACAAAGACCGCCTTCCAAATAGTTACTACAGGGTAAACGGTATGAACACAATCTATATGAACATACACGTTGATGCAGAGGCAAACAAGATTATGCTTTCAAAAAATCTGAGAAAACAGATTGCAAAGATAGAAAAGGGTATGCGTCAGGGAGTGTATCTTACACTGACTTATGACGGAGCAAAGGAAACAGAAAGCGAATTGTATAAACTCGTTTGGCGCTCAATGCTTTCTTTGATTATCCTTCTGGCATTTGTCTGGCTTATACGAAGAGATTGGCGTTATTTGACCATCATGGTCATAACCTTATTTGCAAACCTTGCAATATCAGTAATTGCATACTATATATTTGACATAAGATTACATATATACTCCTTGGCCGGGATTACTGTTTCACTTGGAATGGTAATTGATGCTTCGGTCGTGATGGTTGATCACTATAGCTATTACTATAACAGGAAGGCTTTTATGGCGATACTCGCAGCACTCCTTACAACAATCGGTTCGCTGATTGTCGTCCTTTGGCTGCCTGATTTCTTGAAAAAGGATTTATACGATTTTGCATGGATAATCATCATTAATCTTTCGATTGCACTGGTTGTTGCATACTTTTTTGCCCCTGCCATGATAGAGCAGATGAACTATCACAGCAGGCAGAAAGGAAAGATAGAACGAATGAAACTTGCAAACAAGTGGAACAAAATGTATGGACACTACATTCGTTTCACTCAGAAAAGAAAATGGATATATTTCATCATTCTTGTCATAGCATTCGGAATCCCATTTCATGCTCTTCCGTCTAAATGGGGAAATATGGAAACTGACTACATGCACCAAATTTCAGATACAATACCATTACCATGGTATGCAAAAATCTATAATGACACATTTGGAAGTGACTTATTCCAGCAGGACTACAAGGTGCCGTTGTCAAAAATGTTTGGCGGAACTATGCGTCTATTCTCAGAGTCTTTGTCTGAGAACACATACAATCGTAATCAAAAAAAAGACATTAAGCTTATCATCCGTGCTCAGATGCCTTTGGGTGGAACTGCAAGTCAATTAAACGAGAAGGTTGTAATCTTGGAAAATTTACTTACTTCTTTTCCTGAGATTGAACGGTTTGAGACAAGAATTGCCGGCTGGGGGGCAACAGTAACTGTTGAGTTTAAAGAAGAGTACAAAAATACCTCTTTCCCATTCATTCTCGAAAACAAGGTAATAGGAAAAGTTATATCTATAGGAGGTGCAGATTGGAGTACAAGCGGAGTAAGTGAAAGAGGCTTCAGCAATTCGTTAAACCTACAGCAGCGTTTATGTAGAATAGAAATTGTAGGCTATAATTATGATCATCTGTACCGCATTGCAGAGGACTTATGTGATGATATGAGAAAAAATAACAGGGTTATAGACCTTGTAATAGAGACTCCCGGACATGAATATCAGGAAGATGAGCTATATATGCATTATGAGAATGAAAAGATAGCTCTATATAATTTTGACATAAATAAAGCACATAGCACTTTGCGAGAGATTTTATCTGGAAGAGAGATTGACAGATATCGTGACACTCACTTCACTTCGGATATGTACCTTAAGTCAGCTTGGCAAGACAAGTTTGATCTATGGAGAATGGATAACTCCATTCTTAGAATAGGTGATAAAGATAACCGAATATCTGATTTTATGTCGATAGATAAACGCGAGGCAAAGAATTGCATTCCAAGACAGAATCAGGAATATGTACTTCGAGTAGCTTTCAATGTATTGGGTAATTATACCTATACAGATATGTATATCAGAAAAATGATCAGCGATTTTAATGATAAAATACCTGTTGGTTATAGATGTAGAAATACATCATACGGCTTTTATCAAGACAATGGAACACAGTATTGGCTTCTTGGGCTTATCATTGTAATAATATTCTTTGTATGCAGCATACTTTTCGAGTCTTTGAGACAGCCTTTGGCAATAATATCATTGATTCCCGTTTCATTTATCGGCACTTTTCTTGTTTACTCTCAAACGGGACTGAAGTTCGGGAGCGGAGGATTTGCATCTATGGTGCTTCTTTGTGGACTGACTGTTAATGCGGCCATCTACATTATCTGCGAATATAACAATCAACGTGATTCATATCCTTCTATAAGTCCAATGAAATGCTATTTGAGAGCATATAATCATAAGGTAACAGCGGTTTTCCTAACCACGCTGTCAACAATCTTGGGATTGGTGCCATTCTTCATCGACAGTGCAATGGATTCTTTCTGGTTTTCTTTTGCCGTTGGCTCATCAGTCGGATTGCTTTTTTCAATTGTTGCCTTAGTATTTATTATGCCATTGTTCGTCAACTTAAAAAATAAGAGGAAATGAGCTAAAACAATGTAGTTTTATATAATAAAACCGCATAACTCACTTAAAAATGAGATACCAAACAAAATGTTTATAAATGGCGCTTTTGTACCTTGATGTTAAAAATAAAGTATATACAAATGAATTTTTTTATTTACCTTATATAAATATGCCCTACTCTTTTACAATAGAATAGTTTCCAAATCGTCAGGTACAAAAACATTTCCTTTAAAATTCTCAGCTGCCTCTTTTGTATAAGATTCTTTTCTCTTATCAAGACTTTTATCTTCTGTGTGGTAAAGAACAAGATTCTTGACATTTAGATTATCTGCCATGACTCCGGCATCAAGAGCTGTGCTATGATGTTTTTCATAAGGTTTGAAAACATCTTTCTGAGAATAGAGACAAAACGCTTCAGACAAAAGCCAATCGGCATTTTCAACATAATGTTTATTAATTTCATTATAAGGCTCATCGCCGAGACAAACCAAAGTTTTATTATCAGAAAGCTGAATTTTAAAACCGAACTGTTTCTCTTTAGTTGATTGTATATCAAAGCAAACACCTTTCATATTTGCCAACATAAAAGAATCTCCATCTTTTAACTCAACAAAGTTTATGACCTTGTCTATCAAATCAACAATTTTTTTTGGAAGGGTAAGCCCGCAAATTTGTCTTACAACACTTATAACCTTTTCATGAGAATAAATATTTAATACCCCCTGATATTTACCCTTTTGAGTAGACTGCACCACCATTCTAACAATCCAAACTACACCTAAAATATGGTCTGTATGAGCATGGGTAACAAACATGTTATGAATGTCGGACAAATTAATGTTTGCTTTTTCCAGCTGTGTGAGAATCCCGTTACCGCCACCTGCATCAATAAGAACGATATTTTCTTTATTTTTAATAACAAAACAAGTATTAAAGCATTTTGTAACGGCGGCATTTCCTGTTCCCAACATTACAAGCTGAGCAGAATTTTCAGTCATATAATAAAATTTATTATTAAGCTATCAATTAAAATAAAAAACAAAACTCACTTTAAGTCTATCATGATGGATAAAGATTAAAGTGAGTTTTATATTAGAGAAAATAAGTATATTATTTTATACCCAATTTCTTTGCAATATTTTTAGGAAGAGCATCCTTATGAACAATATAGTTCATTGTTTTAGCCTTAAAGAAAGGTTCAGATATATACCATATACCTTTATAAGCGCCTGTTTCACCCCATGAATTTTTAATCATAAAATAATTCTTACCTGTTTGGTCTTTAGCCAAACCATATATTACCATACCATGATCGTCTGTAGTTTCATAGTTGTCAAAACCTTCCTGACGAGACTCTTGAGTAACATTAATTTCAGGACAAGGACCCTCCATCATTTTTCTAATTTCAGCATCTTTTTCAGCAGAAGACAATCCAAGCCAATGAGCAGCATCCGAACCTGTTAAATCAGTACGTTCTACATCAGGCATGATACCAACACCATTACGAGTAAAACCTTTTTCACTTACATCAGCGCCCCATGCAATAGGATACCCTTTATTAACAGCATTAACAGCTATTTCAAGCATTTCATCAAGAGTAACATTGTATGAATTAGCCCATCTCCAGTTATCTTGAATTTCAAGAGGGAATGATGTATAGAAAGGATGATGAGTATAAGAAGTTATACTTACATAATCATCGGCATTAAGACCAAGAGATTGAGCATAGCTCATTGGAGTATATTCTTTGCCATCTACAACAAAAGTTTTAGGAAGCTCGCCAAGATATGCATCAAGAATGCCGTCAAAACCTTTTTTCCAAACAGGCGACAGTTTTCCTTTTGACTGAGAAATAGGTTCAACATAGGCTTTTGTCAACATGTCTATTTCATTGTGAACATGCATTTTTTCACCATACTGAAGACCGGTATAAATTGAATCAGGCACTAATCCATAGTTTGCCATCACATATAACACATCATAAAAAGAACCGCCAGGGCCAAAATTCAAATCTCCATGAAGTCTTACAAACTTGTCTGCTCTATCTGAATAGCAATGATAAACTACAAACATTTCAGACAAATCAACTTCAGGCTTACCTTGACGAAGAAGCTCTGATTCAAGGAAACCAAGTCCAGAGAAACTCCAACAAGTACCCGATCGGTTTTGATTTTTAATAGGAGTAATCTTCAGTTCCTTTACCGGAGTAAATTCAAATCCTTTTTTTCCCTCCTGTGCCATAGATGGAAGAGCACAGAACATTGCCAAGGCATAAAGCAATTCTTTTTTCATATTGTTTATGTTTTAATGTGATTAAATTCATTTAAGACATATATACATTATTGGAATGTATAAATATCTCTTCTAATGGTATAAAATATGGATTGTAGGATAAGGATTCTTTCTTATTTTTCTTCTCATCAGCTTTTATATCTGCTTTTGGAGAAAGTATTTCCTTATACTGGGCTTTGTTATTTAAAATTTCAAGTGCTTTATCAAGCTCTTTGTCAACTTTTAAAGTTTGCTTAATCTCACCTTTTTCAAAATAATAGCGTTTTACTATTTCCTGAGAAAGTATCTGACTAAGTTCAGATCTAAACTTATCCAAATCTCTTTCGACATTATGACTTAATTTGGCTTCAAGAGCTTCAAACTCAGCTTTGGCATCTTCACTGTAGCCCTCAAATTCAGCAAGTTGTTTTAAATCCTTTAATGCCTTATCACTTTGACGATCATATGTGAAGTTTTTGGAAATTACAAACTTCTTAAATTTATCATATTCCTCATCACTAAGTTTGAAATCCTCAACAGAACCAATACTTTCATGTGTGTTTGCATAATCATTTGCAAAATCAAAAAAGTAATTGTCTCTAACCAAATAATAGCTCATATTTGAATAACGAGGCTGTTCTGTAATAATATCAGGAAGAATTCCTCCACCATCTTTAACGATACGGCCATTGGCAGTATTAAACACATGGGTCAAAGAGTCAGGAATACGACCTACACTGCCGTCGGGATTCCTATTGCTGTAGTCGATAGCTTGAATAAGACGTCCGCTCGGAATATAATATTTAGCTGATGTAATCTTAACCAAACCATTGTAAGAAAGAGGCCGGGTAGTTTGTACAAGACCTTTGCCAAAAGTTCTTTCACCGATAATTACAGCTCTGTCAAGATCCTGAAGAGCTCCGGTAACGATTTCGGATGCTGAAGCAGAACCACGGTTAACCATAACAACTAAAGGCATATCGGGTAAAATCGGCTCTTGAGTTGCTTTATAAGTTCTGTCCCAATTTTTTAGCTTGCCTCTGGTTTGCAAGATTTCAACCCCTTTAGGGACAAAAAAGTTAACAATCTGAATTGCTTCTTCAAGATCACCGCCTCCATTGTTTCTTAAATCAAAAATAAGAGATTTAAAATTCGGATTCTTTTTTAGATCTATAATTGCATTCTTAACCTCTGAAGCCGATTTGTCAGTAAATGCTGTAAGATAAATATAACCTATGGAATCAGACACCATGCCGTAATAAGGCACAGCTTTCATCTGAATTTTTTTTCTAATAAGGTCTTTTTGAATTATCTCATGTGAGCCTTTACGCAAGATTTTCACCGTCAAAGGGGTGTTAGCCTGCCCCTTAAGTTTATTACTAACAAAAGAACTCTCTTTTTTTATCATTGATTCCCCATCAATTTCAATAATGGCATCGCCAGGTCTAAGATCAGCTTGCTGAGCAGGCATTCCTTCATAGGGATCTGAAATAAAAATGGTATCGCCTCTTTGCTGGATAAGAGCACCAATACCGGCATACTCGCCTGTCACCTGAATAGTGAACTCCTCTTTTTCCTCCTCAGACATATATGTTGTGTATGGGTCAAGTTGTCTAAGCATTGCATCTATTCCTGTCTTAACAACTTTTTCAGTGGGAATAGTGTCAACATAATACATCTCTAATTCTTTGAATATAGAATTAAATATATCTAAGTTCTTAGTAATCTTAAAATTTTTAGACTCACCTTTATCCTTTGTCTGGGCAAAGGAGGGCAATGAAACCATTGTTATTATAAGAAGAGAAAAAATATATCTGAATATATTACTTATCATATTTTAAAATTTAAATAAGCAGTTTTCTATTATAAGGGCTCTAAATTATAACAAATAGCCTTATGAATGAAGAAAAGAGTTTATTTTAGACATTATTTAATTAAAAAGTTTGATAAAAAGTGATAATTAGCCTTTATAAAAAAGACTAATCGAGATGTTCCTTTTTAATAGTTTCTTTAATTTTATTCCATCGATTATCATCCATTTTAGTACCTACTACCTCAACCACATTACCGGAAAGTATAGAACCTATCTGAGCACATTTTCCTAAATTAAAATTTTTACTCAAGCCAAAGATAAACCCTGCAGCATATAAATCGCCTGCTCCTGTTGTATCAACACAATCTGCTTTGATAGCTTTAGCCTCAAATACCTCATCGCCTTTTTTTACAAAAGAACCATGTGCGCCAACTTTTACCACTGCTATTCCGCAGTCTTTTGAGAGCATATCGAGAGCCTGTAAAGGGTCATTTGTCGAAGTATATGCAAAAGCCTCCTCTTCATTAGCAAAAGCTATATCAACATAATCTTTTACCAACATCTTGAAGAAATCTTTATCTTCATTGATAATGTTAAAGCTGGCAAGATCAAGAGATATTTTTAATCCTGCATTCTTGGCCATTTTAAAAGCAGATAAAATAAGATTATTATCCTGCACAAGATAACCTTCGGCATGTAAAAGATCATACTGTGAGAACACACTTTCTTGAAGATCATTGCTATGCAATGTTGATGCAGCTCCAAGATAGGTTCCCATAGTCCTTTCTCCATTAGGTGTAATCATACACAAAGCACATCCGGATGGAAGGTCTGATTCTTCAAGAAAAGGCTTAACGCCATTATTAATTAAATCATCACGATAAAAATCTCCATAAGAATCATACCCGACTTTTCCTATAAACCCACATTCTATATTCATTCGTGACAAGCCCGATATCGTATTCGAAGATGAACCGCCGGAAGCGATTTTTGAGTCCATTTTTTCAATAATAGAGGTGATTTTTATTAATTCTTTCTCATTTATTAATTTCATTCCCTCTTTTATTAAACCCATTTCTTCGAAATAAGCGTCTGAATCTAAGTTTGTTAGAATATCAACTAAGGCGTTGCCTATACCGAGTACTTTCATTTTCTATAAATTTTTTTGTCAAAGATATTGCATAATTCGAAAACACACATTACTTTTGCAATGCAATTTGAGAGAGGGACATCCGAAATCATCTTAAGAATTGCTAAAAACACTCTTCAGTAGCTCAGTTGGTTAGAGCACCTGACTGTTAATCAGGGGGTCGTTGGTTCAAGCCCAACCTGAAGAGCCCAAATTTTTCAAGTAAACATTCTTCAGTAGCTCAGTTGGTTAGAGCACCTGACTGTTAATCAGGGGGTCGTTGGTTCAAGCCCAACCTGAAGAGCTTTAAAACCTGCAGTGATGCAGGTTTTTTTGTTTCAAACAATATGGCGAAACGAGCGCCAAAACTCAAGGCTTCATATTTGTTTTTTGTTTGTCAATTATAATAAAATTTGGTTCCAAATCATCTTATTAAAGATTGTACAATTAGATATGACAATAAAAAGAGCAGTTGAAAAATATTCATTATTTTCAATTGCTCTTTTTAAAATTAATAATAATCCTATGATAAAAAATTATTTATAGATTTTACTGTATCTGAAATTATCAATTAGTCAATAGGACCAACTTTCTTACCCTCAGACACCCATTGATCAACTATCGGCTGTAATCTTACTTTGAAATTGTCATAATCCTTATTGGTAGAATTAGTCCATCCACATTCAGCATAAGCGGCAATACGCGGATAAACCTTTTCATTCATTGCATCTACATTAGGAATCCATTCACCCCACATTTGACAACCGGAGCCGATAATCTTACTTTTTAATTCTTCCGGGAAATTTTCAGGAATTGGAGAGAAAGAATAAGCTTTTGACAAAGGAATTCCTTCATAACTATAATCAATATATGTGTAATTATTGTTTGAATTAACAATATCATATCCATTTTTTGCACTCTTTTCCATCAAATTTTGCTCAAATCTCCAAAAATGGACAATAGCATCTTTTGAAAGTTCCTGGTTTGATTCAGCAATAGATTTAGATTTTTGATAGTCATGAATCTTATCCCCTGTAATTTCATTCCATCCCATCATTCTCTTACCAATCTTAGAAAGTTTGTTTGACACATTATTGGTAAAGTTAACTTGTAATGCTGCAGGATCATTGATGTTATTGCTTTTCATATATTTCATAATAGTTGGAGAGGAAAGCCAATGCTGATACATAACCTCATCACCGCCTATATGAAATACTTTTGATGGGAAAAGTTCAGCAACTTCATCAATTACATCATATAAAAAATTAACTACTTCAGGTTTTGAAATATCATATACATCCTCAGAAACGCCAAAACGGCAAGGAACAGTAATCTGATTCTTACCTGAACCTAACCATGGATAAGCGGCAATTGCAGCACTTGAATGACCAGGCATCTCAATTTCAGGAACAACTGTAATATGTCTTTGTTCTGCATATTTAAGAATTTCTCTTACTTGATCTTTAGTATAAAAACCGGCATGAGGAGTGCCGTCATATTTCGAACTGCTCCAATTACCTATTTGAGTTGAATCTCTTTTAGATCCAACCTCTGTTAGCAAAGGATATTTATCAATCTGTATTCTCCATCCCTGGTCATCTGTAAGATGCCAATGAAAGATATTCATTTTTAAAGAGGACATATCATCAAGAAGCTGTTTAACGACATCCATCCCTTTAAAATATCTACCCTCATCGAGCATAAATGCACGCCATTCAAAAGCAGGATAATCGTCGATTACACCCTTTTGAACATAAAATTTTCCATTTTCATTTTTAATAATTTGAAGGGCTGATTCTATTCCATAGAATATACCTGCACTGTTTCCTGAGCTGATTTCAACACCCTTAGATGTTACCTGCAGTTTATAAGCACCCTCTTTATCAGAATTTTTGGAATCATCAATTTTTAAAACAATATTTCCCTTTTGAGCATCAGCTTTAATATTCGATTCTAAAGAAAATTTTTGATTTAGTTTAGATTGAAGAAAATCGGCTTCATTTTTTAAATCACCGTTATAGGCAATTGTTACATTCTTGCCAAGCTTGTAAACACCTTGTTGATATTCTCCTATTGATTGTGGTGCAGGAAGAATAGAGTATTCTTCAATTGGACGCTTTTCACACGAAAAAAAGACGCTTAAAAGAGAAATTAAGAAAAGACTTTTAATTTTCATGATATAAATAATTATTAATATGGAAAGCTACGTAAAAAGGACAAAATCAGAATTTAAGGAACTTTTTATTTAAAATGCAAAAATAAATGATTATATAAAAAACGCATCTCCAAAGTTAAAAACTATCGAGATGCGTTTAAATAAATGTCTAAATTAAAATTTAGAATATATAATATATATAATAAATTTTATCTATGCCATAAATTAAATTCAGCAACCGAAATACAATTTGTTCTATTAGCCTGAACAAATCTCAATATTAAATATTGAGTCTTGGCATTATTTATCATTTGATACATAAGTCTGTTAACATTGTTGCTGTTGCCAAAATCTACTAATCCAAGATAAGATAATTTACCATATTGAATAGTCTCACCATTAGCATCAACCTGATCAGCAGCATAAACTTCAAAAGCTTTTGTATCTGTAACATACGTACCCGGTCTTCTCCATACTTCAATAGCGTCAACATCAGTAACATATCCTAAATCAAGAACAGCATTAAAAGGAATGGTACTTGGTCCATAACCACCGCCCCAGTTATTATCCCAGAAAGTACTTGTTTGACCATCGAAAGCACTGCTTACAGGATTGTTGGCAGACTCTGAAACAAAATTTAATTTGCTTCTATCGACAAGTGTAAAGCTCTTCCATGCTGCATAATTGCTTAATCCTTTTCCAAAATAAGCATTATCATTGGCAGTATTTTCTCTATCAACAGTAGGGCTGTATGTCATATTTGATGTCATAAAATATTGTATTTTATCACCGTCAACAGGTATTTCAACTCCATCAAGCTTAAAATTGTTAAGAACGACTTTATAAATTTGAACAGCAGGAGTAGTTTGAGTTGGGAGAGTGACGGTATAAGTTACTTCACTTGTTCCAGGTTCCATAGTTCTAACATCCTCGTTTTCTATAGTTGTTCCCTGAGGTAATTCTGAAAGATTATAGAAAGCAGGGAGAGAATTTCCCAATCCTGTAGCAGCTTCATTCATCTCAACAGAACCAAAATCAATGTCATATTCAGCTTTCCATGCATTCTCAAAAGGCAATTTTAGAGTTACCTTAAATTGATTATCTACAATACTTGTTGAAGAAATAATTGCAGAAGCCTTTTCAATTATTGGACTTACAATTGTAAAACCAAGAAGAGTATCTTTTGTAGAAACAGGAGTTCCCGCATCAGACTTTAATGCAATAGGTAAAACATACTCACTCAAGTCTGAGTAATCCTCAACATTAGATAAAACAATAATCTTCTTAATATCAAAATTAACAATCATTTTTGCTTTTCTGTTACTTATCTTAGATGAAGCAGTTGTTATCTTATAGCAATCATCAGGAAGCAACTTATATTGAGATTCTGTAGTAGTATTATAATAATCCAATATACCGGGGTTTGCTGATATACTTACATCTGCATCACCTTCATTGAATCCGGAACAATAAGCATAAACCGGATATTCATATTGATCTTGTATATCATAAATCTTATCAGTAGAGCAAATACCATTTGTCATATTATCCACAAGATAAACAGCTGGCTCATAAAGATTATCATTTATGTGATTTTCCTCACAAGATGGCATAATTGCAAGAGTTGCTGCAAATAATGCTATATTTTTAAATTTTATTATATTCATAATGTATAATATAGTTTAATCTATTTTGTGGTCCAACCGTAATTATTTGATTGATTAAGAGCCGGAACACGGTCTATTTCCTCTTGATTAAATGGATAAAGATAATTCTTATCCTCAAACACATGTTTGCCGAGCACTGTACCTTCACCATATCCATAAGTAGGGTCTCCAATAGGCACCCTGGTCCAAAATGCACTGTTCATTGCATCTGTTTTTTGTTTAATATTGCAACCTATTACGTATCCGTTTTCAGAAACAGAAGCAATCATCCAAGTACGGGTGTCATAGTAACGTTGTTGTTCAAAACACATCTCAACCATACGTTCACGTTGAATATATTTTCTTTGCAATTCTTTGTTGCCTTTAATTTCAGGATACAGTTCATCAATATCTGGTACTCCTGCCCTGTGACGTAATTTATTCCAATAAAGAAGAATATCAGCATTATTAGGATCATACTCATTTAATGCTTCTATATAATCCAAATAAACACCTCCTAGTCTGAATACCGGCCAAGAAATTGCACCCCATCCATCTTTATGAGACTGACGGGAGTCAATCCATTTTAATGGAAGATAACCTGTTGGACTATAGTTGTGAGAAGTTTCCGGTCCTGACTTACCGCCTGCATAAAGATGGACATCACCTGTAGTGATATTTTCTACATACTGAGTATTACTCCAAATAATATTTCTATAGAAACGAGGCTCTCTGCCTACATACATATTCATTGTCTCTCTTGCCTGAGCATATTTAGGATTAACAAAAGCAAACAACGGATGTATCATAGATTTGTGACCTTCTTCAGTGTAATTTGACCTTGAATCTATAGCAGATTCAGGAACATTTGCTCCCTGAGCATATTCTTTGGTATCAAAATAATCAGTTTTAATAGGATAATATCCATTAGCGCTTGCAAAAGCATCAACAATTTTCTGAGTAGGAGCAACACCGCCATAAGAAGTTGCACCACTAATAATTGCTGTTGGAATAGCAACGACTTTCCATGCATCAGCACCTTTTTGTATAGTATAAATCAACTCAGTATTTGCCAAACGCTGAACATAAAGATTCTGAAGATTTTCCATTGCTCTCTCCATATCATTTTCTTTTTCAGAATCATCAACAAGAGCATATTCGTTTAAATCGATAATTGCTTTTGCAGCCTGCGCAGCAGTTCTCCATCTTGACTCATCATAGGTTGTATTAAACAACAATTCTCCATCTTTATTTTTTACATTGTCATATATATGAGTTCCATTTTGACCATTAAATAGAGGTCTTGCACTATAAAGCAACAATCTTGCTTTAACAGCCATTGCTGCTCCACGAGTTGCTCTTCCCTGCCAAGCCTCACCCCAAGCATTTGCATCAGGTAATTTAGATGCAGCTTCATCAAGTTGCTCACAAACCCAGTCAACAATTGTTTGCCAAGGTGCCCTATCAGCATTTTTTATATTAGCAGAAGAAAAATCAACCAATTCATCTCCCGAAAAAATTACAGGTCCAAAAAGTTTCATTAATCTATAATAATAGAATGCACGTAGAAATTGAGCTTCTGACTTATAAAGCACCTTCTCATCATCAGAAAGTTCAGGACATCTATCAACATTTTTTATAAAGATTGTAGCCTCTCTTATTCCACGATACATATATGTATAAGGGTATGTTCTATAAGAATCACCTCCTGTTAAAGGTGCAAATGTATTGTGTATTACAAGTTCATAAAAACGGTTTGGATAAGCGCAAGTTAATTCATCTGTAGATAAATGGTCTGCCATCACCTGACCGGAAGGATCAGTATCATTTGGAGTCCAAGAATAAACATTGTAAAGATATCTTAATGTAGTTGTTTGCTTTTCCCAAATAGACTCTTCTGTAAGCATATCATCAGGCTGACGGTCAAGATACGACTCACAACTGCAGAGCATAACAGAAAGCATCAATATTATATATTTATTTTTCATATTGCAATTAAATTTTTTGTTAAGATTAAATTCCTAAACTTACACCAATACTGACAACTTTAGTTGTTGGGTAAGAAGATGCACCTGTTTGTAAATCAGGATCCCATAAATCAAATGGACTTATACAGAATAGATTTTGTCCTTGCAGGTAAAATCTCAATCCTGACAATTTCATTTTATTAACTAATTTTCTTGGTAAAGCATAGCCCAATTCAGCATTTTTCAAACGTATATATTTACCATCTACAAGCCAATAATCAGAAGATTGAGAGTTGTTGGTATTTGTTCCTGATGTTAATCTTGGATATTTTGCATCCGGATTATCTTCAGTCCAATAATTGCCATACAAATCGGAAAGAACATTAGCTTGATTGATATTACCTGTTGATGGAGAAAAGCCTCTTACAAGAGATGTATTCTTTGAGAACTGTACATGATCGTTTCCTTGGAAAAATAAAGATAAATCAAAACCTTTCCAAGATGCTGATGCACCAAAACCAAAAACAATTTCAGGAACGTTTCTCCAACCAATAGGCTTAGTATCACGCTCATCAATTACACCATCGTTATTTAAATCTACATATTTTATATCTCCTGGTTTTGGAGAGAACAATGATTGGTCAGCGTGAGAATCAATATCTTCCTGACTTTGGAAAAGACCATCAGAAACATATCCATAAGACTGCCATTGTGCCTGACCTGTTCTATTCATATACAATTCAGCCCAATCCGGTTGGTCCATATTCACAATAACATTTCTTGCAAAAGTAAATGTACCTTTTGCTGTTACTAATACTTCTCCAAATTTTCTGTTGAAATCAACAGATCCATCAATACCCTTATTGTGCATTTCTCCAATATTTACATAAGGATTTGTAGACAATCCGGCAAATACAGGAATTGCTTTACGTTGTAGAAATATACCTGTACGTTTTTCTCTAAAGTAATCAAATTGAATTTTCAAACTATTAAAAAGAGAAACATCAAAGCCTAAATCCAATTTATCTGCTTGTTCCCAACCTACATTTGGATTTCCCTCATCACCGATTCTTATACCTGACTGACCTCCGGCATTTGTACCGAAAGAATAAGAACCTGCTGAATTATTAATAGTTCCAAGATAAATAAATCGTCTGTCACCGCCAATCTTATCATTTCCGACTTTACCCCAAGACCCTTTTATCTTTAACATATCTACAGTCTCAGAAAGAGGTTCCCAAAAACTTTCATTTGATATCAACCATCCGGCTGCTACAGCAGGGAAAAATCCAAATCTATTTCCCGGTGCAAAGTTCTCTGAACCGTTATAACCGGCATTAAATTCTATAAAATATCTCAAATCATAATCATAAGTTATTCTTCCTGCAACACCTTGATTTCTGTATGGAAGAGCAGCATCAGAAGTGGTAGCACTTGAACCTACATAGTTGGTTTGTGATTGTTGGAATAATAATAATCCTGTTAAACTATGAGCTCCAAATTTATGTGCATAATTTAAAGATGCTTCAAGATAGTTTCTACGATTACCACTACTTGAATAACCAAAACCAAGAGTCTGAGAACCTTGTACCAACTGAGTTAAATGAAGATTACCCTCTTCATCATAAACAGGCTGACCATACTGTTCCGGTGTTCTTGTTCTTCCTTGATAATGGCTGTTATAAGCATCAAATGAATATTTAATTGTTCCTTTCAAACCTTTTAACAACCATCCAAAATCATGATTCAAACCAATTAATGTTTGAGCATTATTATAAAAATATTGTCTATAACCTGTTTCTGTTACCAAAGCATAAGGGTTTGAACCTTGACCTGAACCAGGACCTGCATATTCTCCTGTTGAATATCTTATTGGAAAAGCATTGGCTGGAGTTACAAGAGCATAATCAAAAATATCTCCTGCATCTGTGCCGGGACGGTTAATCTGTTCAAAAACTGTTGCCAAATTCAAATTTAATACCGTGTTCTTTTCCAACTGCAAATCAATGTTTGATCGGAAATTATATTTATTGTAATTTGATTCTGTGTTATAATTTTTTGTTCCATCTACTTTAAACAAACCATCTTCACCGTAATAACCTCCGGAAATGTAATACTTAACAATTTTAGCACCTCCGCTTACGGAAACATTACCTCTTCTATTGAAAGAATTTTTTTTGAAAATGTTATCCATCCAATCGACATTAGGATATAAATCAGGGTTGCTTCCTGTTTTATAAGCCTCCATTGCTTCTTCGGAAAAATAATTATATCCATATGCTTCATTATACATTTCAGCAAATTGAAGAGCACTTGCTGTTTCAGGAACCTTTGTAGGGGCTACTACACCGGTTTCAAAACGAGCAGATATTTTAGCTTTTCCCTCCTGTCCTGAATTTGTTGTAATTAATACAACTCCATTTGCACCTCTTACACCATATATAGCTGTTGCCGATGCATCTTTTAAAACTGAAAAATCTTTAATATCTTCAGGATCCACAAGGTCTATACTACGCTCAATACCATCTACTAAAACAAGTGGAGTGGTTGTTCCGCTAAAGGATGATACACCTCTAATCCAAAAAGTAGAACCTGTGCCGGGCTCACCACTTCTTTGATAAGCAATAATACCTGAAAGCTGACCGGCTAAATTTGAAGAAATTTTTGCAACGGGTGTTTTTAACTGCTTAGCACTTACTGTTGAAATGGAACCAATAACACTTACTTTCTTTTGCGTGCCGTAACCTACTACAACTACCTCATCAAGAGTTTCGTTGTCAGGCTCCATTTTTATTGAAATCTGTGTCTTTCCATTAACTTTTACAACATTTTTCTTATAACCTACATAGGTAAATACAAGGCTTTCATTACTTGGCACTGTAATAGAAAAATTACCATCTATATCAGTGGTGGTTCCTTGAGTTGGATTGCTTTCCAACATAATGCTTACTCCAATAAGTGGGTCTCCATTGGATGCATCAACAACTTGTCCTTTAACATTAATAGAATTTTGCTGACTAATGCTAATAGAATTTGAATTAACTTCTGGATTTAATTCATTGCTTACATATTCCTTCTCAGAAACAGTAGCCTTTTGTTTTTCTACACTGTTAATATTTTCTGAATTTGAAGGTAAATTATCTCCAAAAACATAAAAATTAAAATTTAGAAAAGCCAAAATTGAAAAAAAGATTTCTTTTCGAAATTTCATAAGTAAATAGATTTAAAAATTCAGTTATATAAGAGTATACAAATATACATCATTTATGATAATTTTTATAATTATATGTATTTATTCTTAATATTACAAAATTAATATGTGCTTTTTATAATATATTATATTTGTTATTTTTTTTCATACATACTGTATGATATAATGATTAATGAATGATATATAATGACCTATTAATATTTTTATTGTATGTAAATGCAATATTATTACTCTGATGAATAATATCGTAACTTGTTATTTAATTTTTTTGCTTTCTAAGTATTGTAAAATAAAAAATGGATAGTATATTTGCAGTGTGAAGAGCAAATCACATCATTTTGTCTTATGGTGTAATGGTAGCACAACAGATTCTGGTTCTGTTTGTCAAGGTTCGAATCCTTGTAAGACAACAATAAAAAAAGCCAAATATCTATTCATTTGATATTTGGCTTTTTTCTTTTTAAGACACATTAAATTCTTTATTAGTATTAAAATTCACAGACTCCTGACTTTTATTTTTTTCTCCAAAATTCTTAAATAATTTATAAAGAAGTATTGCTGCCAATAATGAAGCTAAAAAATCGGCAATAGGCATGCTTATCCAAACTCCATCTGTACCCATAAACTTCGGAAGAAAAACAAGAAGGGGAATAAGTATCAACATTTGTCTTGTAGTTGAAAGAAACACAGCTTTTTTTGCTTGCCTTACAGCCTGAAAAAAACTTGTTGTTACCATTTGGAAACCGATCAAAGGAAACATACTAACAACAATTCTCATTCCTTTGGCGGTAATATCTATAAGTTCCTTATCATGAGTAAACATTAAAGCAATATGCTTCGGGAAGAACACACCCAATATAAAACCGAGGGTTGTAACAACAGTACCACAAAAAATAGTATATTTTAAGACCTTTGTAACTCTTTCATATTTTTTTGCACCGAGATTAAAACCTGCTATTGGCTGCATTCCTTGATTAAATCCTGCTACACTCATTTGAATAAGAAATCCTATTCTGTTTATTATGCCATAAGCTCCAATATATATATCGCCACCATACCTCATTAACCCTGTATTTATAAGAATGATGATCATACAGGAACAGACATTCATGCAAAAAGGTGACATTCCAATTGCTATAATCTCTTTTATTATATTTTTATCAAACTTGAAATAATTTGAATCAAAATGAAGGTAATTGGACTTATTAAAAAAATGATTCAATTCAAAGCCCAAAGCAATAGCTTGTGCACAGACAGTTGCAATTGCAGCTCCTATTATACCCCATTTAAATACGAAAATAAAGAGAGCATCAAGAATACAATTTACAACAACAGCTAAAAGCATTGCACTCATTGCCTTTTTAGGATGACCAGAGGAACGAAGCATATCATTTAGACCCATAAAAGAATGAGTTATTACATTACCTAAAAGTATAATGCTCATATATTCGTAGGCATAAGGCAGAGTATTTTCGCTTGCTCCAAAAAATATTAAGATAGGTTTTAAAAATAGCAGACCAATTATTGTAACAAGCAAACCTATTATAACATCAAGTTTTATCATATTACCTAAAATCAGCATTGCTTGTTTTTGATTTCTTTCACCTAATCTAACTGATGTAAGAGCTGACGCCCCTATTCCCAACAAAGCACCAAATGCAGCTGAAATATTCATTAAAGGAAATGATATTGCCAATCCGGCTATTGCCATTGCTCCAACTCCATGTCCTATAAAAATTGAATCTGCTATATTGTATATGGAACTTGCAGACATTGCTATTATTGAAGGTAGAGCATATTGAAATAATAATTTACCTATTGGTTTATTTACAAGAGGACCTGAAGATAATATATCCTTATTCATCTAAAATTTATAATTGTAAAGCACTAAAAAAGTTATGATTGCAAAAGTAATTATTAAAAAACTCTTAATATTTTATCAAATCACAAAAGAGTTAAAAATAGATTAGTAAATGTTTTTTATATCTTTATAATATTAACGCAGCGCATTTATACCTTGATGTTAAATATAAAAATATACATAAATGAAATCGCCATAACTCACAATAATGATATACCCAACAAAGAATATTAATGGCGCATTTGTACCTTGATGTTAAAAATTAAATTATATACAAATGAAAAACATTTTTTTATTATCCATCTTTTTAGGTTTCTTCTCATTCATAAGCGCACAAAGTGTAATGATGTACGGAGATTCCACAAGAATAGGAAGACCATTTTCTAAAGACCCTTATGTCATCAATTTTAAGGGGTGTTATTTTATTTATTATTCCATACCTCCTATTGATGAAACAGGGTGGGCTATTGGAATTGCTAAGAGCAATGACCTAATCAACTGGAACAAGGTTGGAGAAATTCTTCCGGAAAAAGAATATGAAAAAAAAGGGCTTTGTGCTCCCGGACTTCTTGTTGAAAATGATACAATAAATATTTTCTATCAAACTTACGGAAATGGAAAAACAGATGCCATCTGCCATGCTACATCTGTCGATGGAATCAATTTTAAGAGAAATGAAACAAATCCAATCTTTAATCCTTCCGGAGATTGGACATGTGGAAGAGCTATTGATGCCGAGGTAATAAAATTCAAAAACAATTATTTTCTATATTTTGCAACAAGAGACAAAGACTTCATAATTCAAAAACAAGGAGTTGCTGTTGCTCCTAAAAATTCAAACTTTAATCGTAATGATTGGAAACAAGTTGGTGATAGTGCAATTCTTGAACCGGAGTTTGATTGGGAGGGAAAATGCATAGAGGCAGCCTCTGTTATTCAAAAAGGAAACACCCTTTATATGTTTTATGCCGGAAATTATAACAATGCTCCCCAACAAATTGGTGTGGCACAAAGTAAAGATGGAATACATTGGAAAAGAGTTTTTGATACTCCTTTTTTAAAAAATGGAGAAAAAGGATCTTGGAACAGTTCTGAATCCGGCCATCCTCAAATTTTTAAAGACAAAAATGGGAAAACCTATTTGTTTTATCAAGGAAATAACGATAATGGAAAAACATGGTTTATAACCAATCAAGAGGTGGGTTGGAAAAAAGGAAAACCTTATCTTAAAAATTGATTTATCAACTGTTCATAAACAATTGTTGATAACAACATATTATACATATAATCAATATATTATATATAAAAATAATATTTAAAATAACAATTTATAAACAAATACCCCCCTAAGAAATAATTAAAAATTCTTTAGGGGGGTATTATTAATAATTTGTTATATATATATATATATTGCTATAATTATAAACCAAGTTTTGCCGAAATATCGAGCATTCTATCGATAGGAAGTTTTGCCCTTTCGCTGATTTTTGAATCAACAGTTATTTCCGGAAGTTCATACTTCAAAGTATTGTAAAGTTTTTCAAGAGTGTTTAGTCTCATAAAGGCACACTCATTGCAAGCACAGGTAGAATCCATTGGAGGAGCAGGAATAAATGTTTTATTAGGACATTTTTTCTGCATTTCATGTAATATTCCGGATTCTGTTGCTACAATAAATGTATCTGAATCACTATTTACAGCAAAGTTTAAAAGAGAGGCTGTAGAACCTATATGGTCAGCCACAGTAAGAATAACTTTTTTACATTCAGGATGTGCAAGAACTTTAGCTGAAGAGTATTGTTTTTTTAATTCAAGAATTTTTTCCAAAGAAAATTTCTCATGCACATCACATGCACCATCCCAAAGAAGCATATCTCTCCCTGTTATAGAATTTATATAATTTCCCAGATTACGATCAGGTCCAAAAATAATCTTTTCATCCTTGTCAAGAGATTCTACTATTTGACGCGCATTAGAAGAAGTAACAACAATATCAGTATAATACTTAACTGCAGCAGTTGTATTAACATAAGAAATAACAGTATATCCTGGATGCTGAGCTACAAAGTCACCAAATTTATCAGCAGGACAACTATCAGCCAAAGAACAGCCTGCATTCATATCAGGAACCAAAACTTTCCTGTCCGGGCAAAGTATCTTAGCTGTCTCTCCCATAAAATGTACGCCGCACATAACAATTATATCAGCAGAAGTCTTTTTTGCCCATTGAGCAAGAGCCAATGAGTCACCCACAAAATCAGCTATATCTTGTATCTCACCCTCGGTGTAGTAATGAGCAAGGATAACTGCATTCTTTTCTTTTTTTAATTTAACTATCTCTTCCTTCAGATTTACATTCTTCGAAACCGAGATATCAACAAAACCTTTTGATAAGTCTATATTTATCATTATATATATTCTTTTTATTTTAAAATTAAAAATTTCTTATGGTAATAATAATATGGTGTTGATAACAGGTATAACTTTTTTTATTTTTTGTTGCATATAAAGTTATTAATATAAAATAAAACGTTATCTACATATTTTCATTAATATATCAACATTATTATATGCTATCAATCACTTAGTTACTATCTATTATACTTTTTATGTTGATTATTTGCAAAGTTAATAACTTTCTCTCGTATTGATTATTGATAACTCTCTTAAATATGGTTTATATAATCAATTATAAGTTGTGAATAAATAATTTTGATATTTAAAACCAATCACTTATAACTGTATATTTCTTATTTCAAAGAAAAGTTATTGTTTTTAATAAATTATTTATCACTTGGTTTTTAATGGGTTTTCAATACCTTTTCCAATAGTTATCAATAATTATTGTCTATAATGTTGATAAAACTCAATGTTTGGTTTAAGAATAAAAAAATCAATTGTCTTATTAAATTGTTAGCTTTATATTTGCATTATGGAAAATAAGGAGTTAACACATAAAAAATTATCTATTGCCGATATGAACAGAATCAGCAAGGATGAGTTTAAAACAACCGATAAAATGCCTCTTATACTTGTTTTAGATAATGTTAGAAGTCTAAACAATATAGGAGCCATGTTCAGAACTTCAGATGCCTTTCTTGTTGAATCGATATACCTCTGCGGTATAAGCTCTCCTCCTCCAAGCCCTGAAATTCATAAGACTGCACTTGGAGCTGAAGATGTTGTTGATTGGAAATATTTTGAAGATACTCACAACGCTGTTGATAAGTTAAAACAAATGGGATATATTGTTTATTCTATTGAACAGGTTGAAAACAGTATAAAGCTTGATAAAATACAGTTGGACAAGAATTTTAAATATGCCGTCATTATGGGAAATGAGGTAAAAGGCGTTCAGCAATCTGTTGTTGATATATCTGACGGCTGTATTGAAATACCACAGTTTGGAACAAAACATTCTTTAAATGTATCTGTAACTGCCGGTCTTGTTATCTGGGATTTCTTCAAGAAACTAAAGCTATAAAAAATATGGTATGATATATTTTATTTTTTATATCATACCGTATTCAACCATAAAACAAATTTTTTCCATATCCTTGTCCTTGCCTTGTGGATCCCAATGCTGTTTTAAACTAACACCGAAAACCTTTCCGAAACCTTGCCAAAAACCGGCGGCAAAACTACCCAAATATGCCTGTATAAGCTCATAAGATGATGATTTACATTCCCTGTCTATAAGCTTTACAAGTAATTTTCCCTGTCTGAAATTCAGCTTCTTAAGCACAGGCTTATACTCTTCAAAAAGTTCGTTCTGCATCTTTTTCAGATGTTTATCCTTTTCTTTCTGTGTGGGAAGTGTCTCTATATATTCATAAGTTTCCATCATTATCCCATGTATCAGCTTTGCAAGTGGAAGCGTCTTTTTTACATCCATAACATCACGCCAATAGAGTTTCTCTTCATTTCTTGATTTAAAAACTTTTTTTGGAAAACAATAGATGGTTCTTATCTGAATATATGGAATAGTATCTCCGTTTTCTATTACAGCATTATAATATGGCTTAGGATATCTTCTGTTGACCTCCATTTGTCCGTAACTTTTTATTGAGATAATAAAAAGTGACAGTAATAATATATAATGCTTTTTTTTCATTTGTAAATATTTTATTTTAACATCAAGGTATAAATGCGCCATTTATACACCTTTTGTCTGGTATCTCATCTTTAGGTGAGTTATGGCGGTTACATCCGTAAATATTCTTTTTAAACCGTCAAGATACCAATTGCCATTTTTTGATATTTCTATTTAATTTACGTGAACAGATTTTTATCACCGGATGCAATTCGACAATTAAATATCATTGTTGAATATCTTATCTTAATGTTAGTTATAGCGTTTTAATTTAGCTGCAAATGTACTTATTTTAGGTTTCTTGTTTATTCAATACACACTTATTAGTATGATTAAACTAATTATAAATCTACAAAAGATTAATGCCATTGATTTATTAAATATTTCATTTTAATATATTTTGTTATTTGATGAACAATAAAGATGTATAAATGTTAACGAAATAAAGGACTATTACTTTTCTTGTTTATATATGATTTGATATTTTATAATATAATACCTGATTCTTTTCTTGTTTATTTCTTGTTAAACAATTGTTGGAAATATCATATTACTTAATAAACTATGTCGATTTACAATTACAAATTTTATTATTTATATATCTATATATTAATATATTAAAATAATATTTTTAATGTATAATAAATTTCGGCAGCATGTTGTTAATAACTTTTCAACAATCTATTTTAAAATGTTTATTGTTGATCATAATATCTTTTTCTTATCTTATAATTTACCATGTAATAATTGATATTTGTATTTAAAATATTTAACAATTTACCTTTACAAATCTCTACACGTAATTTTCTTTTGTTTTCAGACTTTAACTCTATTATCTAAAATACCTATTTTCTAATACTCAATAAAAATGAACAGATTAGAAATAACTTTATTAACAATGTGTTTATATATTAATGTTAATTCTCAAAATATTGATAATAAACATGATATATGGATTGAAGCTTTATATGAAACTTTAGACGAGAATCAAAATCAACAGGATATAAACAATATTATCGAATATCTTTCAGAATATATTGAGCATCCATTTAACATTAACACTATTACAAAAGAGGAATTGGAAACTATTCCATTTCTCAGTGCAAGGCAAATTGAGAATCTTTTATATTACATTTATGTTTACGGCGATTTAAAGTCGTTGAACGAACTTCGGTTGGTTGAAGATTTTGATAAAAGAACAATAGATGTTGTTTCTCCTTTCTTTTATGTTGATTCCTCGGAATCAAATGTTCACAAACTATTGATAACCCCTTATAGCGAACTGTTAATTCGTTACAACAGAGTGCTTAACGATAAAATGGGGTATGTTGATAAGAGTGATTCTCTTTTTAATGTCAGCCCCAACAAAAAGTATTTGGCTGATCCAAATTATGCTTCTTTAAAATATAAGATTGAGGCAAAGAATAAATACAGGATTGGACTTAATTTGGAAAAAGACGCAGGTGAAAAACTTTTTAATAAAAAAGGAGGAGGTTTTGATTATGTATCGGCATATATAAACCTTAAGAATATTGGTTTTTTAAAAAACATTATCATTGGCAACTATAGAATAAAGTTTGGTCAAGGTATTGTTATCAACAATGGTTTTCAGCTTGACAAAACAATGGCTGTATCAAATCTTAATATTAACAATCAATCACTTACACCCCATTCCTCTACCGATGAATATAATTATTTGCAGGGAATTGCATCAGAATTAATGTTTTCAAAATACTTGTTAACAACATTTGTTTCTTATCGCAGATTGGATGGAATAGTAAATGACAGCAATATTGTTTCTATTAAGGAGGATGGCTTACATAATTTATTTAGAGAGGAGAATAAAAGAAACAAAGCTTCATTATTAAGCACAGGTGCACATATTGAATATAGTTATAATACTTTCAGTTTAGGCTTTTCTTTGGTAAATCATCATTTTAATAAACCATTAAATCCTACATATAGAGAATACAACAAATATTATTTTAGAGATGATAATATTATAAATATATCAACAAACTATCTTTTCAGATATAAGCATCTTTTATTTAATGGAGAGACAGCATTGTCTCATAATGGAAAATTTGCAACACTCAATTCACTTCAATATTTTCCATCATCTTATTTTTCAGGCTTAATTCTATTCAGAAATTATTCAAAAGAATATTATTCAATGTTTTCAAAAAGTTTTTCTGAAAGCAGCGACATAATGAATGAAAAGGGAGTTTATTTTCTTGCCTCGATAAAACCTATATCTTTTTTAGAATTAAAAACAGGTATTGATTTTTTTAGTTTTCCGTGGCTTAAATATGGGATAGATAAGCCATCAAAAGGTTTTGAATATTTTCTTCACACCAATTATCAACCATATTCAAGCATTAGAGTTTCATTGAGATATAGACTTAAAAAGAAAGAAAAAAATACCTCCGACAAAGATATAGACATTCCTGTTACAAATTATTTCAGACACTCTCTTAATGCTGTTTTAACCTGGAACATAAACCGATATTTAATATTTAAAAATGGAGTATATGGAATAATGTATAACCATCACTTAAAGAAAAAATCAAATGGCTATGGCTTCATGCAGCAGTTGGGGTCATCTTTTGATAATATAAGGCTTACTCTTGACATTGGATATTCAATCTTTAATACCGACAATTCGAGCTCAACTTTGTATCTGTATGAAAAAAACTTACTCTATTCTTTCAGCTATCCAAGTGTTTATGGCAGAGGTTATAGAGGTTATTTGGTTGTAAAGTATGATTTATTTAAAAATATGACTTTTTGGTTAAAGACTGTACTTACTCATTATTTTGACAGAAATTCTATAGGTTCCTCTCTTGACTTAATAAATGGAAGAAACAAATCGGATATTTGGTGTCAATTAAGATATAATTTCTAATATTTAACCCATTGTAGAGTAAAACAAAAATTATTTTTTAATACAACAATTGAATATCTTTAATAAGTTTGTTGCCAAATATAATTGTTAAGCAATGGAAACAGCACTATATGAGTCTATAATATTTGGTCCTATTCATAGCCGTCGTTTAGGTATATCATTGGGTATAAATCTTCTGCCTGCAGAGGGTAAGATTTGTTCTTTTAATTGCATTTATTGTGAGTGCGGTTACAATGAAGAACGAAAAGGTGGTAAATTTCCATCAAGAGAGGATGTTTATAAAGCTCTTGAAGCAAAATTGGTTTTATTAAAGCAGCAGGGTATCGAACCAAATGTTTTTACCTTTGCCGGAAATGGTGAGCCTACACTAAACCCTCATTTTCCACAAGTAATTGATGATACGATTATTCTTAGAGATAAATATTTTCCTAATGCTAAAATCAGCGTTCTTTCAAACTCGACTCAAATCTTAAAGGACTCTGTATTCAATGCATTAAAAAAAGTTGACAACAATATTCTAAAAATTGATTCCGCTTTTATTGATACAATTAAGCTTATCGATGACCCCAATCAGCCTGATTACAACATTGATAGGATAGTTGATAGAATGGCTCAGTTTAAGGGAGAAGTTATTGTTCAGACAATGATTTTAAGAGGTGAGCATAATGGAAAAGTTGTTGATAACTCCACCGATGAGCAAATAAATGCATTAATAAAGTTGTATAAGCTAATTGCCCCAAAGCAAGTCATGATTTATTCTCTTGACAGACCTACGCCTGAAGATAAGCTAATAAAAGTTGAAAAGCCTGAGCTGCAAAAAATTGCAGACAGAATAAATGCTGAAGGCATTTTTACTACAGTAAGCTAAATATATAATTCTATTATTATAAAAAATAGTAAGAGGTTATCTGCCCCTTACTATTTTTTTTATCTCACTGAGCTTGTTTAATGCTTCTATTGGTGTAAGGTTGTTTATATCGAGAGTGTTTATTTCATCTCTTATTTGACTCAAAACAGGATCGTCAAGCTGAAAAATGCTCAATTGCATCCCCTCTCTATGAGTGGCTATTTCCTTTACAGGTTTGGCAATTCCTCCCTTTCTATTCTCACTCTCAAGTTGTTTTAGAATTGAGTTTGCCCTTTTTACTATACTTTGCGGCATCCCTGCCATCTTGGCAACATGGATACCAAAACTGTGCTCACTGCCTCCCTTTACAAGTTTTCTGAGGAAAATAACTTTATTGTCCACCTCTTTGACAGAAACATTATAATTTGATATTCTGTTGAAACTTTTTTCCATCTCATTCAACTCATGATAATGAGTAGCAAAAAGAGTCTTCGGGTGACCTTTAGGATTTTCATGAATGTTTTCAACAATAGCCCAAGCAATTGAAATGCCATCATAGGTACTTGTCCCTCTTCCAAGTTCATCAAAAAGAATAAGACTTCTTTCTGATAGATTATTCAAAATATTGGAAGCTTCATTCATCTCAACCATAAAAGTCGATTCACCCAATGAAATATTATCGGAAGCTCCGACCCTTGTGAATATCTTGTCAACAACTCCAATTTTCGCACTTTCAGCAGGAACAAAACATCCTATTTGCGCCATGAGGGTTATAAGAGCTGTTTGCCTTAAAAGAGCAGACTTACCTGCCATGTTAGGACCTGTGATAATGATAATCTGTTGAGAATCATTATCCAGATATACATCATTTGCTATATAAGGCTCTCCCGCAGGAAGTTGCTTTTCAATTACAGGATGTCTACCCTGTTTTATATCTATAACAAGCGAATCATTAATATCAGGACGTATATATTTGTTCTGAGAGGCTGCTTTTGCAAAAGAAAGGAGACAGTCTACATGGGCTGCAAGATTGGCATTGTGCTGTATAACAGGGATATAGTCTGTTATATACATTACAAGTTCATTAAAGAGCTTTGTCTCAAGTGATATTATCTTTTCCTCTGCTCCGAGTATCTTCTCCTCATACTCTTTTAATTCTTGAGTAATATATCTTTCAGCATTTACAAGTGTCTGCTTTCTTATCCAATCTTGAGGCACCTTGTCTTTATGAGTGTTTCTTACCTCAATATAATAACCAAACACATTATTATAGCTGATCTTAAGGCTTGGAATTCCTGTAGCCTCAACCTCTCTTTGCTGAATTTTCAAAAGATAATCTTTTCCCGAAAAGGCCATATCTCTTAAATTATCAAGCTCCTCATTTATCCCTGAAGCGATGATACCACCTCTGTTCAATAAAGTTGGAGGATCGGGGGTAATCTCTTTTTCTATTCTTTTATATAAAAGTTCGCAGGTATTAATTTGATTTCCGATTTTTTCCAGGCTCGGCTCTTTAGATTCTGAGCAAAGTTTCTTTATAGGTTCGAGAGCCTGTAAAGCCACTTTCAACTGAACTATTTCTCTTGGAGTAACTCTTCCTACTGCAACTTTAGATATTATTCTTTCCAAATCACCTATCAAAGAGAGATTTTCATTCAGTTCATCTTTAACATCGGGCGACTTAAAGAAATAATCCACCACATCAAGTCTTTCCTTGATTCTTGCCACATCCTTTAAAGGAAATAAAATCCAGCGGCGAAGAAGTCTTGCTCCCATTGGAGATACAGTCTTATCAATAACCTGAAGCATGGAGCATCCCTCTTCATTCATTGTAGAGATAAGCTCAAGGCTTCTGACTGTGAATTTATCGAGACGCACATATCCGTCCTCTTCGATTCTTGAAAGAGAATTGATATGACTTATTTGTGTATGCTGTGTTATATCGAGATAATATAAAAGCACACCCGCTGCGATAACTCCGTTTTTTAAGTGCTCAACACCGAATCCCTTTAGATTTTGTGTCTCAAATTGCTTTAGAAGTCTGTCTTTTGCGGCATCGGCTGTAAAAATCCAATCCTCAAGTTCGAAACAACAGTAATGATTGCCGAAGCATTCCTCAAAAAAAGCCTTTTTTCCACGTTCAAACAAGACCTCCTTTGGATTGAAGTTGTTCAACAACTTATCAACATATTCTGTTGTACCCTCTGCAGTAAGAAATTCACCTGTTGAAATATCCAAAAGAGCTATCCCGCACTCTTTTTTGCCCTTACCAAAATGTATTCCTGCAAGAAAATTGTTTTCTTTATGATTAAGAATATTGTCATTGATAGAAACACCGGGAGTTACAAGTTCTGTAATACCTCTTTTGACAAGCTTTTTAGTTAGTTTGGGATCTTCAAGTTGATCACATATTGCAACTCTTTTGCCTGCACGTATAAGTTTTGGAAGATAAGTGTCGAGTGCGTGATGAGGAAAACCGGCAAGTTCCACATAAGAAGCGGCTCCGTTGGCACGTCTTGTCAAAGTTATGCCGAGAATTTCAGATGCTATGATTGCATCGTCTGAGAAAGTTTCATAAAAGTCGCCGACACGAAACAAAAGTATTGCATCAGGATGCACTGCTTTCATTTCATTATATTGCTTCATCAAAGGTGTTTCCACCACATTCTTTGCCACAATAGTTATATTAATATATTAATAATAGCTTTTTCAAAAGACTATTTCATCTCTGGAAATCTCCTTTTGTTTTACTGAATCACAAATATAGCGAAAATTGATATTTAATTATATCCTTATTGGTCGGCTTAAAAATATTAGTGGCTTTATTTTATTTTTGGTATTCTTGGCTTTAGCATTGTTTTTTCTCTTGACATGCTTAGATATATCTTTAATGATTTACCCCCAATAAAATCCTTTTATTCAGCCCAATTGTCTTTGTCAAGGTTTCTATAGTGAATGGCTTCATTGATATGCATGGTGCAGATTTTATCGCTTTTGTCAAGATCTGCAATAGTTCTGCTCACTTTTAGAATTCTGTCATAGGCACGGGCTGAGAGAGAGAAAGCCTCCATGGCAAAGCGAAGTTTTTCGAGCGCCTCTTTTTCCGGAAAAGCATATTTATTTAAAAGACGTGGCGTCATTTGTGAATTTGAGTATATACCAGGCTCGTTTTTAAACCTTTCCTGCTGAATTTTTCTTGCCTCTATAACCCTCTCCCTAATAACCTTGCTCGACTCGCTCTTTATCCTTGTTGCCAGATCATCAAATGCTACAGGCACAATCTCTATCTGGATATCAATCCTATCCATAAGAGGACCGGATATCCTGTTTAAATATTTTTTTACTGCCCCCGGAGCACAAACGCACTCCTTGGTAGGATGATTATAATACCCGCACGGACAGGGATTCATGGATGCCACAAGCATCAGATTGGATGGAAAAGTTACGCTTGTCTTGGAGCGGGAGATGCAAATTCTGCCATCTTCAAGAGGTATCCTAAGCGTTTCCAAAACATTCTTTTTTGCAAATTCAGCTATTTCATCCAAAAACAGGACACCGTTGTGTGCCAATGAAACTTCACCGGGTGCAGGATTGGCTCCCCCACCGATAAGTGCCACAGATGATATAGAATGATGAGGCGAGCGAAAAGGCCTTTGAGTTATCAATCCTTTATTAGAAGTATAGCCGGCGATGGAATGTATGCGTGTTGTTTCGAGCGATTCTTCAATAGTTAAAGGAGGCAGAATAGATGGCACTCTCTTTGCCATCATTGACTTGCCTGAACCGGGAGGACCAACAAGAATTATATTGTGCGACCCTGCAGCAGCCACCTCAAAAGCCCTTTTAACATTCTGTTGTCCTTTTACATCCTCAAAATCCATGTCATAAATCTCAATCTGCCGGTAAAACTCCCTTTCTACATCAATTTTTACAGGCTTAAAGCCGCCATGGTCGTTCATAAAATCGACAACATCTTTAAGATTCTCCATGCCGTAAACATCTATGCCATCTACAACGGCTGCTTCAAGAGAATTGTCAATAGGCAGAATGACACCTTTAAATCCCTCCTCCTTTGCCTTTATGGCTATTGAAAGTGCACCCCTTATAGATTTTAGTTTCCCGTCGAGTGACAGCTCACCAACTAAAATATATTCATTCAAGTGGTCAGGCTTAATAATTTCAGACGCCGCCAAAATGCCTATTGCAAGCGGAAGATCATAATGTGCTCCCTCTTTTCGTATGTCTGAGGGTGCAAGATTTATTACAATCTGTTTTCTTGGAAATCTAAGTCCGATTTGAGTTACAGCAGCCTGTATTCTGTCTCTGCTCTCCTTGACAGATATATCAGGCAGACCAACCATCATTATTCTAATACCCGGTGTGCAGTTTACCTCACAGGTTACTATTTCAGCATCTATTCCGCTTATGGTTGTTGTATAGCTTTTTACTAACATTGCAATGCATTAATATCTGTTATTTTGGATAACAATATAATTATTAAAATGTTGGATAATTTTAATAAAACTTTAGATGATTGAGATTTATTAGATTTTTTACTCATAGAATGAATAAGAGTTTTTTTAATTATTTCTTGGTTTACAGATTTTTTTATTGCTATAATGTTATGAATTTATAGGGGTTGCCTAATTTATAGTCCTAAATTTTTCAATTATTTAAAGAATTTAATTATTACATATTCCTAAAATCTATATTTTTATAATTTATTTTCAATTAGGTCAACCAAAGTATCTATATAAATCAATAATTTAAAAAACTCAGGTTGTATTTTTGATTCTAATATATTTAACATGAAAACGACATATAATATCCTTGTATTCTTGTTTATTACATTTTTATGTCCAAATATTGATGCTAAAAATAAAATATCAGCTGAAACTAAAGGGCTTTCAGCTATAAACTTAGCAACAGCTGAAGCTCATATCAACTTTTTGGCCTCCGACGCCTTGGAAGGAAGAGAGTTGGGAACTAAAGGAGGGTATATTGCGGGAGAATATATTATTTCTGTGATAAAACAATTGGGGGCAAATCCTTTTCTTAATGATAATTATGAACAATCATTTAAAGGATATGCGTGGCCGAATAAAAATTCATATTTTTATATTGATCCTGATGAGTTTATTTCAAAATGTACCGCCGGCCCTCATAAAGTGGCTGAAATGCGTAACATTATTTGTAAAATCGATGGAAATAAAAAGGATGAATTTGTAGTTATTGGAGCCCATTATGACCATTTGGGATGCAACAGCATGTTTGCTGATGATAAAATATTTAATGGCGCTGATGACAATGCTTCAGGCGTACAGGCTGTCCTGCAAATTCTTAAAGCTTTTATTGCCGCAGATTCAAAACCTGAGAGAACCGTGATTTTTGCTTTTTGGGATGGTGAAGAGCCTAATCTGCTTGGCTCAAGATTTTTTGTAAATAATTTTTCGGAAAAACAACAAATCAAATGCTATATCAATCTTGATATGATCGGTAGAAATAGCTCCAAAGATAGTATCAATGATTTTTATTTTAGAAATACTAAAAATGACTCTATTTTTAAAGAAAATCTTCAAAATGATATTATAAAATATAAGCTCGACCTTCAACCAAAGTTTGATGCAGTTTATGATCTATCCAAAGGAAGTGATCAGGCGAATTTTTTTAATGCCGGAATCCCTATCATTGCTTTTAGTACAGGTTTTCATTCAGATTATCATCTTCCTTCTGATGAAGCTAAACTTATTAATTGGAACAAAATGTTGGAGATAACAAAGGCTGCTTTTCTTTCTCTTTGGCATATTGCAAATGAAAAAGAAACTGTAAAAATAAGTAAGTAAAATTGACAGGTGAGGAAGATAAAGGTATCTATTACTTTCACAAAAAAGAAAATGATGTTCAAAAATTTTTTTAATGCGTTTTCCGGTTGAAATGCAATAGTCATAGAAACCGGTGTGTTATGTTCTCCGGTTTCTTTCGTTTTGTTTTCTTAAAGAGACTTTTCCGGTTAACAAACAACTTTATTGAATCTATGTAGTCAAACATTAGTTGTGTCGTTGATAAACTCTGTGCGGTATTTATGTCGTAATATGGTACAGCCTCAGACACAATCTAAATATATCTAAAAATCAGTTGTACTGTCTCCACTTATTCGCCGAGACTTACGTTTAAGAGACGGTTATTTCCGGTTTCTCCGTTGTCCCAATAGAAAAGGAGGCTGTTAGAGCTGTGATATTGTTTGTCTTTAATAGTGAATGTATAGAATTCTTTTTGCGCTTTAATGCTTGCGGGATATAACCTGTCATAACACTGTTTTTCTTCTATGGTAGTATCGCCTATTCTGTGCCCTTCACCTTCAAAAGAGTCCCAATGAATTGTCAGACTATTTTCGTCATACCATAAGGCTCCATTTATTTGTAGTGTATAACCTACCATATTAACCATTTCACCGGCTTCATTTAGCTCTTGTCCAAAACTCAAGTTACTGTATTTTATGAATGGACGGCGATTATAGACGAATTTAGTGGCAATAGGCAACGAATAGTATATCTTGTAGGGGTATTTATCATAATCTTGTATGCGAAGGCGTACTTCGGCTTCAGCTATTGCTGTATAACTTTCGTAATCGAGTATAATATTTTTTTTCGATATACTTGTTACAGAATGTACATAATGAGTAGAGCCTTCAACTCTATCATTGAAAAAAACTTCATTCATAGATATTTCGCACCAATCGGGAACGCCCAAGGTGTTTGTTTTTACCTCTATGGTAGTATTGTTTCCAATGTGAACCCGGGGAGTTACATTTATCGTGCATTCTATCCATGGCAAAATACTGCGTGAGTCGCAATCGTAAGGAGCGTCATCTTGGGAAGAGATACTAATGATTTGTGGGTCGGTATCAACATAGTATGGCTGCTCACAGAAATAGCAACGTTCGCTGTCAATGTGTCCGTCATTCTGTAGTTTTGTTGCATCCTGTGATGTTATAAGCACCGGCACAAGACAATATCGACCTGTGTTTGGTTCAAGATGATGGTTGAATTTGAGTTCTGAGTTCCATCTTTGTGCAGCATCAATATCAGTGAGTCCACTATTGTCATTAACTGAGAAAGTGTTGCTTTCAGGTATTTCGCACAAGAAGCACATAATCGAGTTGTCTTTATCATAAATATTGCCATCAGTTATAATTTGGTTGTTTGACATACTGCAAGATTTGATGCAGTTTAATCCAAAAAGTATTTTTCGCTTATTATTGTTCATTGCGTGGTATGAAGCAACCATTGAAGGTACGCTGTCCTCAGATGCAGTATAATAGTAAATTTCATCTTTTATGAGATTGCCGTATGTGTCAAAATTCTTGTTATTCTCAATATTTTCAAGTTGTTTCATGCCGCGTTGTTCCCAATCTTCAAACAGGCTTGTAGCGCTATTCATGAAATTGGCAACAACAGCAACTACACGTTTTGAATTGTCGCCTTGGGTGGTTATAATTGTGTTTTTATTAAAGGTGTGTTCGGTCAATTCATCTCCATATTCCAAAACGCGGAAGCCGGTATTGGTATTCTCAAAAGTATAAGACTTGCGTTCGTTAGCGAAACTGACCAAATTAAAGTTTTTGTCAAGACAGAAGATGGTCTTTTTGACGGAATCGTATTTGTAAGGGTAAGTAATATAGAGCCAATGTTCATCGCAACTCTTGATATGTTTATAAGCCACACCAATTAAAGGGCTGTTTTCATAACTATCTTCGTTTATTGGTCGATTGATGGAATATACTTTGTCAAAAGATGTACTGATATGGCTTGTTACGTCTGTCACAAAGGCTTCATTGTATGTCCATTCCTCTATTGGCTTTGGTTTGTTCTCAGGAGTGTCTTCATTTTGGCAGGATAAAATAAAATTTATGTCGATTAATATAAACAAGACGAAAAGAATTTGCTTAAAATATCTCATGAGTAATATTGTTAGTTTATTAATGAATATACTGACTATCAATCCACATAGGCACAAAGAAAAATAATCGGGCGCAAATTTACTAATAAAAGTTAAGATAAAGGTATGTTTTTGCTTAAACCGTTCAGATTACCTGTGATTTTGCCGAAAAGACTAAATAATAAACTCTTTAATAGCATTACCTCTAATATTTTCAAAGATCCAATTAATCATTGTATTTTTGCTTCACCGGAATACCGTCAAACCTCTTAATAATGTTCAAATGTGCGCGTCGTTTTATTTTCATATTTTTTTAATAAGATAAGCTTCGCCTCACCAATCGCACTTTCAAAGACAACGCTTTGAAATGCTTATTTAGTTCGGCTAACATTATCTTTTAATGGAAAGAACAATGAAAACGTTTTATCTTCACATTTCTGAACCGACATCAGTACTTTATCAACATATTTCTGACGTATTAAGCTCAAAATATTGGGTAATAATCGGTCACTTTTTCGGCAAATAAATCAATAATAAATAAGACTGATTATTAAGTTGATGATTTTATTTTTATTAGTGAATAAATTTTTTTAATCAGCATTTTTTTTGTGAAACTTAAATATGTGTTAAAAATAATTGGAGTATATTTTATAAAACATTATAGTGTTTTACAAAATATACTCCAATATATTGAAAAAATATTTGATTGAAATTTATAAACTACTGATTAAAAGAGAAACAAGTCAGATGAAAACTGAAATTGATCAGATGAAAAGTGAAATTAGTCAGAGGAAAAGTAAAAATTTATTTCATCTCATAAACTTTTATCCAGTCAACAAGCATCTCCACAGGAAGCTCAGTGTCATCGATAGGACCTACCCAGCTGCCACCAAGCTGCATATCGATAAGGATATAGAAAGGATCATCAAAAGGATATTGTCCCTCTTTGTCTGTTTCAATTCTTGGATATTCGAATGTGGTTTTTCCGTTTACAGCAAAAACAAGCTTGTCGGGGCGTTTTTCAACGCTGTAAATGTTGTATCCATTTTTATCCATAGGAGCAGTAGCATGGCTCAATGGATTATCTTTAATGCCAAGATCAATAGTATATCCCGAATGAACAGTTTGGTAAGCGATATCATCATGATTTAAATGTTCCATTATATCAATCTCACCATCATAAGGCCATTTACGGTCTTTAATGTTTGGAAGCATCCAAAAAGCGGGCCAGCAGCCTTTGGCATTTGGAAGTTTGGCTTTAATTTCCACCTTGCCATATTTTATGGTAAACTTATCCTTTGTAAATATTCCACCGGTAATATAGGGAACGGAATCTTGTTCTAAATTATCATTTACTTTTCCACGCAATATAAGATTTCCTTTTTTTACATCATAAAGAGACTCATCCGATGACATATAGTTGCTCCAATCTGCTGTTCCTCGAGGAATCTTGCTCCATTTTGTTTTATCGATAACTCCATTCTTTTTAAAGTCGTCTTTCCAAACGAGTTTCCATTTTGGATTTTTTGCCGAGATGTTGGAACAAAGCATAAAGATGCAAATCAGTAAGATTGCGGGTTTGAAATTTTTCATATAAAAGATTATTAATAGAGGTGAAAGAATAAAAAGCATTAAAAAAAGGTAGTATTGGCGCACTATTTTTTAGGGTTTGGCTTTGGCTTATTGGCTTTATTCTCTTTTTTCTTATCCTCGACCACTTTTTTAAGGTATGTACTCAGTTCGCTGCCAAAAATGTTTTCTTTGATAAGATATATCCTTTTATCGGCAATATAATTGGTAGGAAGGCTTCTGACGCCATATCTAACAGCATTATCATCAGCAAATCCAAGTCTGAGCCTGTAGTTTCTTCCCGGAATTTTAAATTTAGCAACATTTTCCTGCCAGATAGAATCGTTAGTGTCAAGTGATATGCTGACAAAGCTAAGAGCCTTGTTTTTAAAGTCTTTTGAAAGCTTATTAAGTTCCTTGACTCTGCTGACAGATACTGAGTCCCATGAAGCCCAGAATGTTATAACACTGTAAGAGTCGGACAAGTCGTTTATATTGAATCTGACTTTTGCAGTGTCGACAACAGAAAGAGTCGGGATTCGTCTGTCAAACTGAGGTGTTGAAGCTATCTTGTTGAAAGTGTTTATTTGGCTTAGCAATAATCCCGGTTTGGCAATTTTTTTGATGCTTTCAATCTCCTTTTTTACATATAACGAGTCATAGCTTTGCACTAAAAACTCCTTTAATATAAGGGTGGATGCAATATTGTCAATATTATTGCTTATAAAATTGGAAATTGTCTGTTTAACCTTGATTTTTAAAGAGTCAGAGAATTCTGTTTCACCGGTTATCTTATTGATGGAATTTCTATTGGCATACATAAAATCATAGAAAGCAGAATTAACAGTGTCATTTTCAAAATGACATGAATCTTTATCAGCATAGATTTTAACTATCGAAGAGTCAGTCTTTTGGAGATAAATCGGGAGATATTTATTTTCCTTATAGTAAAGATTGATTTGATTAAGGGTGTCGGAATAATCCTTAAGTAAAAATTTCCCATCAACAACATCAATAGTGTCAATATGGAAATTACAGCTGTCAGAAATAATAAATGCCAATAATTTATCGATTTTTACGGTGTCGATGATTTCTCCATTAAGATAATATGGCGATTTCTCAACAGCAATGAGATTGTTTCTTTTGCATGCTGAAGTAAAAATTAATGTAAAAAAGATAAGTGCAAATATTTTCTGCATAATTTCTCTGATGTTTAATAGCGCAAATGTAATGAAAAGGATTAATAAAATAACGGCTCACTAAAAGAAGTGAGCCGTCTATCTAATCATTAACGCTAAAGGCTAATTAAATGCCAAATGCTTTTTTAACTTTATCAACATAGTCAAGTTTTTCCCATGTGAAAAGTTCAACTTTCCTTACAATAGGCTCAGGAAGATATTTTGAAGTAAATATTTTTTCAACCACCTTAGGCTCTCTACCCATGTGACCATAAGAAGCTGTTTCTTCATAAATAGGATTACGAAGTTTAAGTCTGTCTTCTATAGCTTTAGGACGCATGTCAAAGATTTCGCCGACCTTTTCTGCTATTTCGGAGTCTGAAAGATTGACATTGTTTTTGCCGTAAGTATTTATGCAAAGGCTGACAGGTTTTGCAACCCCGATAGCATAAGCTACTTGAACAAGAATTTCGTCAGCAACGCCGGCAGCAACAAGATTCTTGGCGATATGACGGGCAGCATAGGCAGCAGAACGGTCAACTTTGCTCGGATCTTTTCCTGAGAAGGCACCGCCTCCGTGAGCACCTTTACCACCGTAAGTATCGACGATAATTTTTCTGCCTGTAAGGCCTGTATCTCCATGAGGACCGCCGATAACAAATTTTCCGGTAGGATTTACATGAAGAATAATTTTTTCATCAAAAAGAGCTTTAACTCTTTCAGGAAGTTTTGCAACGACACGAGGAAGAAGAATATCTTTTACATCTTTGCGGATTTTAGCAAGCATTTTTTCATCAGCTTCAAGCTGAGCCTCTTTTGAAGCATCTCCCGGAATGATGAAGTCATCATGCTGAGTGGAAACTACAATTGTATGTATTCTTTCGGGAACATTATTGTCATTATATTCCACAGTAACCTGAGACTTTGAATCCGGGCGAAGATAGGTCATAACCTCACCCTGACGTCTAATGACAGCAAGTTCCTCAAGAAGAAGGTGAGAAAGGCTGAGAGAGAGAGGCATATAAGTGTCGGTCTCGTTGCATGCGTAGCCAAACATCATGCCTTGATCGCCGGCACCCTGGTCATAAGGGTTTTCTCTTTCCACACCACGGTTGATATCAGCCGACTGTTCATGAATAGCAGAGAAAACGCCGCAGGCATCTCCGTCAAATTTGTACTCGCTTTTTGTATAGCCGATTTTGTTGATGACACGACGTGCTGTCTCCATCAAATCTACATAAGCGTTAGATTTTACTTCACCGGCAAGAACAACCTGACCGGTTGTAACAAGCGTTTCGCAAGCTACTTTAGAGTTGGCGTCCTGTGCCAAAAACTCATCAAGCAAAGCATCCGATATTTGATCGGCTACTTTATCGGGATGTCCCTCGGACACCGATTCTGAGGTGAATAAATAATTCATACCAATAGAATAAAATAAATTTTAAATTAGACTGCATAGCAAGCAATCAAACAACTTTTTAAACGTATCGGAAGAATAAATGGTGGGATTGGCTCTAATAAAGAGGCGTAGGTGAGCTTTCTTTAGCATTTTTTTTAGTGGTTGCAAGCGGCCAAATCCGTCCACATTCTTATTATACGGCGCAAATGTAATCATTTATTCTTTTTTGTATATAATATTGCATATAAAAAGATTTAATATCATTTTGTTACAGTTAAAAAGAATTTTATGAACCTCCATTATTATATTGAAAAAGCAAAAAAATTCTGTGATGAAAATAAACTCTCTACGAGGTTTTTTATTTTGATAGATTATTCCATTCCTTCGGGAAAAGACAGATTTTTTGTTGTGGATTTTATTAAAGAGGCGATTATCTTTAAAACTTTGACCACTCATGGCTCGGCGCGAGGGTATAATAACGGGTATGAGAAATGTTTCGTTGAAAGAGGGATGGGAAATATCATTTCGCCGGTTTATTTTAGCAATAAGTATGATTCTTTTTGCTCTTCATTGGGGAAGATCTTAATAAATGAAAAATATTCGGGCTTTTATGGTAGAGCCTACCGCCTTGATTCTTTGGAGGAGATAAACAGTAATATACGTAAAAGGTGTGTTGTTTTGCATGAATGGGATGTTATACCCGATTGTGAGGTTTTCCCGGAAGAAATCATTGAGAGCCATGGCTGTCCTGCCATCTCATCCACTGCTTTCAGCTTTATTGAAAAGATAATTGATGATAATCCGGGCATGATGATTTGGGTTGTTGAATAGAGCAGTGTTTATAATCTTCGTTCAATAAATTTTACCTAAAAATCATTGAAAAACGCGTTTCATTTTGATTTGAATATGATAGTTTTAATGTCCCGTTATGTTGTCTCATTATTTGTCTCGATATGCTAAGCCCGATTCCTGAACCATTTGCTTTTGTGGTAAAAAATGGAATGAAAATTTGTTTGGCTATTTCCTCAGGTATCTTTTCACCATTGTTTGAAAAATCAATAATAACTTTTTCCTCTTTATCTTCATAAGCATCAATTTTTATGTAAGGCTCTTTTTGGTGGGAAAGAGACTGAATGGCATTTTTTAATAGGTTGAGAACAATCCGGGCTATTAAATTTTTATCTGCATAAATCATTAAATCAATTGGCTCTACATTTAAAATGAACTTTATTGGGAGATTAGTGGTCGATTTCATTGCTGTTATTTCTATAGAAAGGAAATCTTTCAATGAAAATACTTGACATTCAGGAGTTGGAATCTTTGTAACCTGTCGGTATGAATTAATAAATGATATTAACTGCGATCCTGTATGGTTTATAACTTCAAGACTTTGTCTTGAAGGATCATTTATATCACTTTTGTTTAAAAGACGCTCACTAAGTGATGTGATGGGTGATATGCCGTTCATAATTTCATGTGTGAGAACTCTTGTAAGCTTAATCCAAGAATCAATTTCATTTTCCTCCAATTCGGATTCTATATCATTAATTGCAAGAATTTTCAGCTCATTGCCATTTATAACAATAGAGGCAGACTCAATAGTCAGAGTCTTGTCGCCATATAATGTATTTAAAGTGATTTTGCGTGTAACTCCAGGTGTAAGTTCCTTTACAATTTGTGTAAATGAGTTGTCAATTTTTTTCAGTTGATTGATATGTGTAAGCACCGGAAGAGAAATCAACGAAAGAGCAGCTTCGTTAATCTGACTCACAAAGCCATTTTTGTCAATGACAATAATCCCTGTTGAGACTTTGTCAAGGATGATTGAATAGTATTTCTCCTTTTCAACAATTTCAGATTTGGTTTGAGAAAGAATCTTTCTCATCCTATTGAATATGTAGTTTATTTGAGCTTCGTAGTTGTCAATTTTTGTTTCAGGAAAATGAAATGAGAAATCGTTGTTCTCAACAGCGTCTAAAAGGATATTTAATTTCTTAAGTTGAACAACATAACTTTTAATAATAAGATAAAGTGTCCAAATAAGAATGATCAAAAAAATAGTAAAGAGCATCCACAAACCATGTACCGCAGAAATTGTAATTAATGTGGCAGACAGTAGTGCTGTTATAATAGATATGATTATTCTAATAGGGATTTTCATTTGTATAATATTTATTTTTCTAACCGTTACCTCTAAGGTACAAATGCGCCATTTATATACCTTTTGTTGGGTATCTCATCTTTAGGTGAGTTATGGCGGTTTCATTTGTATAATATTTATTTTTCTAACCGTTATCTCTAAGGTACAAATGCGCCATTTATATACCTTTTGTTGGGTATCTCATCTTTAGGTGAGTTATGGCGGTTTCATTTGTATAATATTTATTTTTCTAACCGTTACCTCTAAGGTACAAATGCGCCATTTATATACCTTTTGTTGGGTATCTCATCTTTGAGTGAGTTATGGCGGTTTCATTTGTGCAGATTCTATTATTTAACACTAAGATACAAATGCTGCATTTAAAAACACTTATTCAGGCATTTAAACTATTAGTGATTTATGGCAATTATATAATTAAAAAAATGATTGATAAACATCTTATGACTGTTACATGATATTGTATTTTTTAATTTTATTGTAGAGAGTTTGTCGTGTAATGCCAAGTTGCTGAGCCACAAGAGAAAGATTCCCATCACAATTGTTTATTGATTCGGCAATAGCCTTTTTCTCAAGATCCTCCAAAGTATGGCTTTTGTTGTTGTCAATCATATTGATGGTATTGAATTGGAAGGCATTTTCATCCAATATCTTATCTCCCATAATTACAGCTCTTTCAATTGTATGCTGCAATTCCCTGATATTGCCGGGCCATGAATAAGAGCTGATTTTTAATGAAGCTTTATTTGAAAGTTCCATTATCGGTTTATTGTAAATGCTGCAATATCTTTTTATAAACATTTCAGTCATAGGGATAATATCATCTTTACGGTCTCTTAATGGAGGGATGTTTATTGTTATGGTATTAATTCTATAAAACAAGTCTTCTCTAAACTTACCGCAATTGACCATCGACGGAATATTGCAGTTTGTGGCGCAGATTAATCTTATATTTATATCAATGGGTTTGTTTGAACCAACTCTTACAACTTTTCTTTGCTGGATTACACCAAGCAGTTTAGACTGTAAATGATAAGGGAGATTGCCTATCTCATCAAGAAAAAGAGTACTATTGTTTGCGGCTTCAAATTTACCCTCTCTATCATTTCTTGCATCTGTGAAAGCTCCCTTTACATGTCCGAAAAGTTCACTCTCAAAAAGAGTTTCTGTGACGGCTCCCATGTCAACAGATATCATTTCATTGTTTTTCCTGTTTGAAAGCTTATGAATCTGTTTTGCGAAAACCTCTTTCCCTGTTCCGTTTTCGCCTGTAAGTAAAACATTAGCATCGGTGGAAGCTATCTTTTCTATTTGTTCATAAAGATTTTTCATCGATTGAGAATTACTGATGAAAATATTCTCAGTCTCCTGTTGCTTTATGTTTTTGTCTCGTGAGGATAACTTTTTATTTTTTGCTTTATTGAAATTTAATGCCTTTGTCAATGTGTCGATAAGTTTTTCATTATCCCATGGTTTAGTAATAAAGTCAAACGCTCCGGCTTTTATACCAACAACAGCCAAATCAATATATGCATAAGCTGTGAAAAGAACCACTTGTGTGCCAGGACTCTCCTCTTTAATACGTGAAAGCCAAAATATACCCTCATTGCCATTATTAATTCCTGCAGTAAAATTCATATCCAAAAGCACAACATCAATCTTCTTTTCATGCAGCAAGGTCGGCAGTTGAGATGGATTGGTTACAGTGATGATATTGGTGAAATAATCGGACAGCAAAATATCAAGTGTTTTTAAAATGCTTTTGTTGTCGTCAGTAATGCAAATGGTTCCGGTTGATTTATTCATATCATTAGATGATTGTTTGGGGTGACAAAATAAACTAAAAATTAACCAACTTGAAACTTTTAATTGTGAGTTAACGGCCTATAGTTCAGATGATCAATTACAGAATCTGTCTAATTATTTTACTTATGTGTAAAAAAAATAGACACTTTAATATTCGCCTAAAAACTATAATTGACTGAGTATTAGTGAATATAAGTTTTTGGTATGGCATTTGATATTTTCATAATGAAAATAAAAAAATAATTATGAAAATATTTCAAAAAATATTATTTCTATCGTTATTCTTAAATTTCCATATAATGAGGACTTTCTCACAAAAGGTCTATACTCTTCAGGATTGTCTTATTTATGCAAACGATAATTCCCTTGAAAACAAAAAGCAGAATTATCAACAGGATATTTATCATCAGAATAAAATAGAGGCACAAGGAAGCTTTCTACCATCTGTCAGTGCATCTGTTGGGGGCAATTATAGCTTTGGCCGTTCATTGGATCCGGAAACCAATACTTATCAGACAAAGACTAACTTCAACAATAATTACAATGCCTCACTTTATCTCCCTCTTTTCAGGGGTTTGGTAAGAATTAATAATTTCAAATATTCCAAGGCTGTTGAAACCATGGGAAAACATTCCAAACAGGCAATAAAAGATAATATATCCTATAATGTGATAGTATCATTCTACAATGCCGTTTATTATGGTCAACTTGTGGCTCAGATAAAAGAGAAGCTCGATGAGAGTGAAAATAATCTTTTTCAGTCAAGAAAAATGGAGGAATTGGGTGTTAAAGCCGGCGCCGATGTAGCCCAAATGGAGGCGAATGTCGCTGCAGATAAATTCAGCCTTATAAAACAGGAAAATATTCTTCATAATGCAATGATTGAACTTAAGAGTATCATGAATTATCCTCCGGAAGATTCTCTTTTTATTGATTCGTCGTTGGAAAGACTTACGGCAGACAGCAATTATGACAATCCTGATTCTGTTTTTAACAATACAATGGCATTTTTGCCAAAGGTAAAAGAGGCACAATATCAACTAAAAGGGGCAAAATATTCTTCTAAAACTTCATTAGCAGGCTTTTTGCCTACTATAGGACTTTCGGCAGGATATGGAACAAACTATTTTAAGAATATTGGACAGGAATATGAAGCGCCATCCTACAAAAACCAGATGAAGAATAATGCAGGTCAGTATATAGGATTAAGTGTTTCCATACCAATATTTAATTCTCTATCAATAATATCATCAAAGAAAAGAGCAAAAAGCCAATTTTTGATTCAGAAAATAAATTATGAACAGACCATCAATCAGCTTCGAAAGGATGTTGAAAGCGCAATCGCAGATTTTAATGGAGCATCAAAGGAATATATTCAAGCTGTGAAGAAATTAAATTCTGTGGAAATGGCTCATTCAATAAATATCAAGAAATTTGAGCAAGGAATGATAAGCGCATTGGAATTGCAAAATAGTTCAAACCAACTTTCTCAGGCAAAAGCTGAGGTAACGGGTATGCATGTGCAGTATTTAATAAAAAAAATGCAGCTTGACTATTTTAAAGGGATTCCATATATAAAAGAAAAGTAATTTATAGTCAGACATTATGATGAATGTAATATTACAATAGAGCTCATCTTAAACTGTGATTAATGAAAATTCAGAATGGTTGAACAATTGAGCTTTTATTAGTAGAGAAAAAATAAACAAAAAAATATATTTGAAATGGATCGTAAAATAGAAAAGAAAAAAGGGATTCAAAAGAAACATATACCATATATTATTGCAGGAACAATATTTCTATTTCTTATTTCATGGATGGTATTTGGAGATCGTTCATCAAAAATGAGGGTTGAGAAAAATGCTGTCACGATAGCTCAGGTAGAGAAGAATCCTTTCAATGACTATATAAGGCTTAATGGCCAGGTTCAGCCGGGGTCCTTGATTCAAATTAGTGCATTGGAATCGGGAATTATAGAACAAAAACTTATTGATGAAGGGAGTACGGTCAAAAAGGGAGATGTTATCCTTAAACTAAATAATCCAAATCTAAGCCTTTCAATTCTTGACAGTGAAGCCCAACTTGCTGAAAAGCAGAACTTTCTTCGTAACACTCAGGTTACCATGGAGCAGGAAAAGCTTAATCTTAAACAGGAACTGCTTTCAATTCAATTGGAAAACAGAAGAAAGAAAAGGGCTTTTGAACAAAATTCAGCTCTTTACAATGATAAACTTATAGCTAAAGAGACTTATCTTCAAGCAAAAGAGGATTATGAGTATTCAAAAAATAAAATGCAGCTTATAATAGATCGTCAAAAACAAGACTCTATCTATCGCTCTGTTCAGGTTGAGCAGATGGAAGAGAGTTTAAGCAATATGCGTCTCAATCTTTCAATGATAAGACAACGGATAGAGAATCTTAATGTTAAGGCTCCTTATGATGGTCAATTGGGAATGCTTACAGCTGAAATCGGTCAGTCTGTTTCTTCCGGTGAGAAGATAGGGCAGATTAATGTGCTTTCTGATTATAAGATTGAAGCAAAAATTGATGAACATTATATTGACAGAGTTTCAAAAGGGCTGAAAGGAATCTTTGAAAGACAAAATGCCGAATTTGTGATTGAAATATCTAAAGTTTATCCTGAGGTCAGAGACGGACAGTTTAAAACAGATTTTGTTTTTGTTGGCGAGCGTCCTGATAATATCAGAACAGGGCAGACATATTATATAAACCTTCAGTTGGGAGAAGCAAAAGATGGCATTATTATTCCAAGAGGCTCTTTTTATCAAACTACAGGTGGAAAATGGATTTATGTTGTGAGCAATGATGGTACTGTCGCTCAAAGAAGAGACATCAAAATAGGCAGACAAAATCCTCAATATTATGAAGTGCTTGAGGGTCTTTCTCCGGGAGAAAATGTCATTGTTTCCGGATATGAGAGTTTTGGCGACAACCAAAAGCTTATTTTAAAATAAGGAATATAATGCTTTGATAACCGGGTAATAATTAATTCAATAATAAATATTATGATTAAGATAAGTAATCTTTCAAAGATTTTTAGAACAGAGGAGATAGAAACAGTTGCTTTGGACAGTGTCTCATTGGAGGTTAAAAAAGGAGAGTTTATTGCCATTATGGGTCCTTCAGGATGTGGTAAATCTACACTTCTCAATATTCTCGGACTACTCGACAATCCGACAGACGGAGAATATTTTCTTGATGGTGTTGAAGTTGGCCATCTAAAAGAAAAACAACGTACAGAGATGAGAAAAGGTAAAATAGGGTTTGTATTTCAAAGTTTTAATTTGATAGAGGAATTAAATGTAAAAGAGAATGTTGAGCTGCCTTTAACTTATCTGAAAATGAAAAGTGAAGAGAGGAAACAAAAAGTTGAGGAAGCATTAAAAAGCGTTGGCGTTAGTCATAGGGCTCAGCATTTTCCTAATCAACTTTCTGGTGGTCAACAGCAGAGAGTTGCGATAGCAAGGGCTGTAATTGCAAATCCTAAACTGATACTTGCAGATGAACCTACCGGTAATCTGGATTCAAAAAATGGTCTTGATGTTTTAAACTTGCTTACAGATTTAAATAAAAAAGGAGCAACAATTGTGATGGTAACTCACAGTCAAAGAGATGCATCCTATGCTCATCGTATTATTAATCTTTTTGATGGTAGGATTGTAACAGAGGTAAATAATGTGTTATAATAGGTTTGAAAATAAGATATTTTAAAGGAGTTGCAATTATAATATGTTTTACAACTACAGACAGAGTATCAATTTTATTTTAAAGTTAATATTAAGGAATAGGAAAAGAAATATGGCGGATTCTTTGATTTCCATAATAAGTCTGTCATTAGGGATTGCCTTTTCAATTCTTTTAAATGGTTTGTGATTTAAAACTAAAGGAGTAATATTTTAAAGAAAAAATGCTCTATCAGACAATATTTAAACTAAATAACAAAATTTAATAGTGTGAAATTGACAAAATATTTGTTCTTTTGCATCAAATTAAGGGTAAGAGTGTATTATTGTAAAATTAATACATTTTTACCCGATTTTTAATTTCTTGTTTTATACAATTTCTTTGAAAAATAATATTTTGAATATTATAACTATGGCAAGGGAGTGGTTTTAGTAGAATCAAGAATATTAATGCAAAAGCAAATAGATGAATAAAATTCATATATCATATTGTCCGGTTTGCAATAGTCAGCAATTGAGCGCTTTTACAAAGTGTAACGACCATTCAATAAGTAAAGAAGATTTCCAAATCATGAAATGTGATAATTGTGGATTTCTTTTTACTCAGGATTTTCCTGATGAAAGCCTCATAGGTGAATATTATAAAAGCAAGGATTATATTTCCCATTCCAATTCAAGAAAAGGTCTAATCAATAATGTATATCATATTGCAAGAACTATAATGCTCAACAGAAAGGCAAAAATTGTCTGCAAAGAGAGCGGTATGGAAAAAGGGAAGCTTCTTGATATTGGTTGTGGAACAGGCTATTTTCTTCATACTATGAAAAAAATGGGCTGGGATGTTATGGGTGTTGAAAAAAGTGATGATGCCTCAAAAGTAGCAAAAGAGCATTTTAATATCGATGTGAAAAATTTGCTTAATGAGGTTGATGATAATAACAAATATGATGTCATTACCTTGTGGCATGTGATGGAACATCTTCAGGATCTTAAGGGAACTTTTGAAAAGCTTCGTTCATTGCTTAAGGATGATGGCACTTTGATTGTTGCAGTACCTAATTCTGAGTCTTTTGATGCAGAATATTATAAGGAAAATTGGGCAGCTTATGATGTGCCCCGCCATTTGTGGCATTTTAATGCAACGACATTAGGTATTTTATCTAAAAGAGAAGAATTTAAGATTGAAAAATTTGGACCTATGCCATTGGATGCCTTTTATATTTCTATGCTTAGTGAAAAATTACAGGGAAAAAGCTGTTCATTCTTTAGAGGAATGCTTATAGGAATAAAAGCTCTAAATTCAGCTTTAACAAATCCTCGCAAAAGCAGTTCATTAATATTTATATTAAGAAAAAGCAAATGAGTAAATTGAATGTTTCACATAGAAAATTCTTTGGAGCCCGTCTGACAACTATAATAAGCATTTCTTTAATGCTTTTTGTACTTGGCATGATTGCCTTTATGGGAGTGCTTGCTAAGGAAGTCTCTGTTTATTTGAGAGAAAATATAGGTTTTACTCTTGTTCTTGATGACAATATTAAGCCTGAAGATTTGTCAAGGCTTCAAACAAGAATTAAAAAACTTGAATTTGCAAAGAGTGTTCAGTATATAAGCAAGGTCGATGCGCTAAAGGAATTGACAAGTGAACTGGGAGAGAATCCGGAAGAGTTTTTAGGTTTTAATCCTTTACAGGCATCTCTCGATGTTAAGCTAAATTCAAAATATGCCAATAACGATAGCATTGCAAAGATAGAGACTCAGGTAAGGAGTTTTTCAAGAGATATATCGGAATTTAATTATAGAAAGGATATAGTTCAACTTGTCAATGACAATATGAAAAGGGCAGGAGTAATATTGTTTGCCTTGGCATTGATTTTGCTTGCGATATCATTTACTCTTATCAACAATACAGTAAGACTCAGCGTTTATTCTAAACGATTTATTATTAATACTATGCAGCTCGTTGGAGCAACTTCGGGATTTATAAGAAGACCATTTATATGGTCAAATATAGTAAATGGAATTATTGCTTCAATAATTGCAATTGGACTGCTGACGGGATTGATATATTATATCGTTAATGAATTTGTTGGAGTAAGGGAGTTGATAACACCTGTTTTGTTAACAACCGTTTTTTCTATAATAGTTGCTCTTGGAATAATTATTACTGCAATAGCATCGTTCTTTGCAATAAATAAATATCTGAGGATGAAGGGCGACGATATGTATCTTGTATAAAAACCAATTATATATTATGGATAAAAAGAATTTCGCTTTAGGCAAATCAAACTTTATTGTTATGGCAATTGCCTTTGCTTTCATTATTCTGGGCTTTATTCTGATGGGCGGAAGCTCCTCGACTATGGAAGCATTTGACCCATCAATTTTTAGTTTCAGAAGAATAGTAATTGCTCCAAACCTTTGTTTTGTCGGGTACATTCTTATGCTTGTAGGAATACTTATAAAAGATAAAAACAAGGAATAGTAATGAGTTGGATTGAAGCTTTAATATTAGGGCTTGTACAAGGTTTATCCGAATACTTGCCTATAAGCAGTAGTGGCCATTTGGAAATAGCAAGTGTCCTTTTGGGCACCCAAAGTGAAGAGAATCTTACATTTGCTGTTGTTGTTCATGCAGCAACCGTTTTAAGTACGATAGTAGTTCTTTGGAAAGAGGTTGAAGTGCTTTTTAAAAGCCTGTTTTCTTTCAAATGGGATGAGCAGACAAAATATATTCTCAAGATTATTATCTCAATGATTCCTGTAGGGATTGTTGGAGTTTTCTTTAAAGACAGCATAGAGTCGCTTTTTGGCTCTGGTCTTTTCGTAGTTGGTATTTGTCTAATGATAACAGCCGCGTTGCTTGCCTTTGCCTATTTTGCACAACCAAGAAAAAAGGAAAATATTTCCTATTGGGATGCATTCATAATAGGAATTGCTCAGGCAATTGCTGTTTTGCCCGGACTGTCTCGCTCAGGTTCTACAATAGCCACCGGAATATTGCTTGGTGATAAAAAAGAGGAAGTTGCAAAATTTTCTTTTTTAATGGTAATTGTTCCAATTCTTGGGGAATCTCTTTTAGATCTGATAAAAGGAGTATCTTCTACTGCAACTGTTACCACAATCCCCGTGTTATCTTTAATAGTTGGATTTTTTGCTGCATTTATTTCAGGAACTTTGGCCTGTAAGTGGATGCTTAAGATTGTAAAAAATGGCAAGCTTGTTTATTTTGCCATATATTGTGCTGTAGTGGGTGCTTTTGCATTAATTTATTCTATGAGGTAGAATAAAATCGAATTAAAAGAAAATTTATTTTTTACTATTGTCCAACAACCTTGTTTGTGATAATATTATAACAAAGAGAGGATTTGTTCGATAACTTTTTATATGGATTTTTTAGAAGGAGAAGTTTTATATTTCAATAAGCCGCTTAACTGGACATCATTTTATTTGGTAAAACAGATAAGAAACAGATTAAGCAGAAAACTGAAAGTGAAAAAATTTAAGGTTGGTCATGCCGGAACTCTTGACCCTTTGGCATCAGGAGTAATGATTATTTGTACCGGAAAAGCTACTAAACAGATTGAAAGCTTTCAGTATAAGACAAAAGAATATGTAGCAACAATAAAACTTGGAGAAACTACTCCGAGTTTTGACCTCGAGACTGAAGTTGACGGCAGTTATGAAACAGCTCATATTACCAGAGAATTGGTTGAAGAGACTCTGAAAAAATTTACCGGCTCTCTTTGGCAGGTGCCTCCCGTATATTCAGCTGTTAAGGTTGATGGTAAAAGAGCCTATGAGTTTGCAAGGGCAGGAGAAGAGGTTGAACTAAAGGCTAAAGAGCTTGTTATAGATGAAATTGAATTGTTAAGCTATGATTTCCCTCAAATTACTGTTCGAGTAGTTTGTAGTAAAGGTACTTATATCAGAGCTTTAGCAAGAGATATCGGACTTGCACTGAATAGTGGGGCGCATTTGACAGGACTTATAAGAACAAGAATCGGAGATGTTCGTCTTTCAGATTGTTTAGATGCTGAAAAGATAGATGAGTTTGTTGAAAATGCGTTTAATGGCAGAGAATGTAAGACTTCTGATAATGACAGCAATAATTGATTGCTATCTCTCTCAGTCAACGTTTAATGAAACTTTCTTATTATAGCTAAAAGCTTATGTTAAAGAAATTATTTTTTTACATAAGCTCATCTAAAAAAAATATTAATCTAAAATATAGATATGAAGCTGTCTCAGTTTAAATTCAAATTACCGGATGAGCTAATTGCTTTGCATCCGGCAAAAAATCGTGATGAAGCAAGACTAATGATATTAAACCGTAAAAGCGGTGAGATTGAACATCATGTGTTTAAAGATGTACTCAATTATTTTGATGACAAAGATGTATTTGTATTTAACGACACAATGGTTTTTCCTGCCCTTCTTTATGGAAACAAAGAAAAGACAGGAGCAAAAATTGAGGTAACTCTTCTTCGTGAGCTTAACGAGGATAATCGTCTTTGGGATGTATTGGTTGATCCTGCAAGAAAAATCCGTATTGGCAATAAGCTTTACTTTGGCGACGATGATTCTATGGTTGCTGAGGTTATAGACAATACAACTTCAAGAGGAAGAACGCTTCGTTTCCTTTTTGATGGAAGTCATGAAGATTTTAAAAAAACTCTTTTCGATTTGGGTCAGACTCCTATCCCTCCATATCTTCGTGCGTTCAGAGAGAGCGAAGCTGATGACGTTGAACGCTATCAGACTATTTTTGCAAAAAATGAGGGCGCTATTGTTGCTCCTGCTGCCGGTCTTCATTTCAGCAGAGAATTAATGAAAAGAATGGAAATTAAAGGCATTGATGCCGGATTTCTTACTTTACATTCTGGACTTGGAAACTTTAGGGAGATTGACGTTGAGGATCTTACAAAGCATAAGATGGATTCTGAACAAATGTATGTTGGAAATGAAGTGGCTGAACTTGTAAATAATGCAAAGGACAACAAACATAAAATTTGTGCTGTAGGCACTTCTGTAATGCGTGCCATAGAAACAACTGTAAGTACTGATGGTCATCTAAAACCATTTTCCGGATGGACAAATAAGTTTATATTTCCTCCGTATGACTTCACTGTCACTGACAGCATGATTACTAATTTTCATTTACCAATGTCGACAATGCTTATGCTTACTGCCGCATTTGGCGATTATGATCAGGTAATGGAGGCTTATAATGTAGCAATAAAAGAAAAATACCAATTTGGCGCATATGGTGACGCTATGTTGATAATTTAATTTAGCAATATGAACTATTATCTAAGTTTAGGGTCCAATCTCGGAGAGAGAGAGGAGAATATTACCCGGGCTTTAGATATGATAACAAAGCGGATTGGTAATATCACTTGCCAATCCGCTTTTTATTATACTGAACCATGGGGTTTCAATTCGATAAACGGCTTTGTAAATATTTGTGCAGTTGTTAATACAAACATTTTGCCTAATGAGATGCTCGCAATTACTGAAAAGATAGAAAAAGAGCTTGGAAGACTCACTAAAAGCAACGGAATATATTCTGATAGAATTATTGATATCGATATTATTTTTGCAGAAAACCTCGTTGTGGATAATGATAACTTGAAAATTCCTCATCCCTTAATGTCTCAAAGGCTTTTTGTACTTGAACCATTAAATGAAATTGCTCCGGATATTATACATCCGCTGTTTAATAAAACTGTCAGTGAACTGCTTAATGAACTTAAAAACAGATAATATCTTTAAGCACGCGCTTTTCTTGACAGATATTTATGATAATCAGATATATCAAAAGAATATCCAATTTCAAAAGCCTGTTTTCGAGATAGGTATTCATGACAGCCATATTTTATGAAAAATAAATTTCTAAAGCTCAGTCTTATCAGTGGTCGGACCATCCACCCAAAGAAGCCCATCTTTATCAATATGCATTTTATCAATAAAAACAACACGTTCATCTCCTGTTTGTGATGTTCTTCCATGATAAACACATATCATTTCTTTAGTATCTTTTTTTATCACTACGCTATTATGACCTGTGCCGGTAACAATTCCACCCTTTTCAATATTTTTTTGAAGTATGGGATTGTTTTCAGCTTTTTTGAAAGGTCCTAATGGAGATTTGGAAGTGGCGTATCCAACAGCATAATTTTTTCCACCAAAGAAATTGGCAGAATACATCATATAAAAAGTATCTCCGTTTTTAAATATAAATGATCCCTCTGTCCACCTCCTGTTAACTTCACCTGAAGTAACGGAACGACTTTCCCATTCAGTCTGATTGTTATCCATTTCATAAGGTGGTCGAAGCAAAAGAACCGGTTCTCCAATTGTCTTTGAGAAATCAGGTGCTATCTCAACGCCGTAAACCCAACTCTCTTCAATTTCATCAAACATCCCTTTCTCTTTTGCCCATTTGGAAACCTCACTTTCAACAGGATTCTTATAACAGCATCTTGAAAAATAAAGATATGTTCTGCCATCATTGTCTCTATAAAGATTGCCATCGATAACAGGATAATCAAAAAGCACTAAAGGCTTATCAGAAATCTCTTTAAAAGGACCTACTGGGGAATCTGATGCTGCTACTCCTATTTTAAAATTTTCCAGTTCATTGTTCGGATTTTCTTTCCAGTCTGCACTAAAAAGCATATAATATCTGCCGTCAATTTCATATACTTCGGGAGCCCAGAAATTGGCTTTTGCCCAAGAATCAGGAGTATTGCCAAAATAAACCTGACCTTCTGCCTTCCAATCTATAAGATTCGAGGAAGAATAGGCACAAAATCCATCTTTAGCCCCTCCGCCTGTGCCGTACATGTAATATTTTCCGTCCGAAGCAGACAAAACATAAGGATCGCCAAATTCAATTGATAAAGGATTGTTATAGCTAATTTTTGTTGAATCTTTTTTTGCACAAGATGAAAGAGAAAGCAGTACAAATAAAAGTAGTGTAAGTTTTTTCATTGGTAAAAAGTAATAAATTGATATATGCCAAAAATAATAAAATTATGTTTATACAAATTGCTGTTACTCATTAAAAGGAATAAATAATTATATATTCAATGCCTTTCTTTATGAAATATTTTTAATAAATTATTTTTAATGTGAGTACGTTGATGATATATTTCAGTATTTATTTAGTGAAGACTTTGTTTTGCTATCTTCAAATATCATTATTACGCTATTAGACAAGATTTTTAACCTAAGGTTTTGTTAAAGAATTTCGCTTTGCTAACTTTATAAAATTTAAATATTAGTATAATAATTTAAATACTAAATAAATGAGACCATATTTCTATTTTATCAAAACAGCTATAATAGCTGTTTTTACATTAATTACATTATCATTAAATGCACAAGTCAAGTGGTTTAATCCGGCAAAATCTGAATTTCCTGTAATTCAAAACCAAGGATGGAGTGGAGATACTATTTCAACTTACAATAGGCTTCCAAACAGTGCAAAAGAGAAGATACTTTTAGGGGTATGGTATCAGACTTTAAACAGTGCCGGTATTGCAATAAGCTTTTATTCCAATTCTCCGCGAATTAATGTACGATATACATTAAAAAACAAAAGGCTTGCAATGGAACATATGCCTGCAACAGGCGTTTCCGGTGTAGACTTATATTGTATTAATCAGGATGGTATTTGGGATTACTGTGTAAATAGCTACTCTTTTAAAGACACTGTTAATTCTGTTTTTATTCAAGACAATAAAATACCATGTCATCAAATGGGTTTTGAATACCGTCTTTATTTGCCCCTTTATAATGGTGTTGAATGGCTTGAAATTGGTGTAAATGAGGATTCATACTTTGAATTTCTTCCTAAAAGACTTGAAAAACCTTTTGTCGTTTATGGAACTTCAATAGCACATGGAGGATGTGCCTCACGTCCCGGTATGGCTTGGACTAACATTTTAAATAGAAGGATGGACCATCCCGTAATCAATTTAGGCTTTTCAGGAAACGGAAGGCTTGAAACTGAAGTCCTTGATTATATCTCTCAAATAGACTCCAGAATGTTTATTCTTGATTGTTATCCAAATATGGAAGAAATGGATAAACAGGAGGTTGAGAATAGAACTATTAATGCTGTCAAGCAACTAAGGGAAAAAAGCTCTGCTCCTATTCTTATTACCGAGCATTGTGGTTTCAGTGATGAGGGTACAAATGCCCGTCATAAAGAGTTTGTTAAGAATGTTAACGAGGCAGCCAAGAGTGCCTACGATAAATTAAAAGAACAAAGCATTGCCAATGTATATTATTTGAGTAAAGAGGAGCTTGATTTAGATCCTGACAGCAGAGTTGACTATGCTCACTACACTGATCTTGGAATGCAGCAACATGCCTACGCTGTTGAAAAGAAAGCCCGTGAGATTTTGCATGAACCTATAGGCAATTTAAAAACAACCAAGCCTGTGACTCAAAGAAGAGAGCCTTATAATTACGAATGGATGAAAAGACATCAGGCTATCTTGGCTCTTAATAAAACTAATAAGCCTAAAGGTGTTATTTTTGGTAATTCAATAACTCATTATTGGGGCGGTTTGCCTGAAGGTGGCGCAAGAAATGGAGCTAAAAACTGGAAAAAGATTATGGAAAAGGCCGGATTCCAAAATATGGGCTTTGGCTGGGATAAAGTAGAGAATGTGATATGGAGAATATACAATGATGAGCTTGCAGATATTAACCCTGAAAAGGTTGTTCTTATGATTGGAACGAATAACCTTGGCGGCGATCCTGATGAAAACATTGTTGAGGGAATAAATGCTATTATTTCTGCCATTCAGGTTCGTCTTCCTCTGGCAAAAATTAAAGTTGTTGGAATATTCCCCCGCAGAAACGACGAGCAGAAGGTTATAGATATCAATAAGAAGATAGAGGCTTTAACAAAAGTCAAAGGCGTTTCATATCTCGATATCGGCCATTACCTTGTTGATAAGAATGGAAAAGTAAACGAAAAGCTGTTCTCCGACGGTCTTCATCCAAATGAAGAGGGATACTCTTTAATCGGAAAGGATATTGCTGATTTTAAATAAAATGTTAGAGACTTGTATTGGAAACTAATAACCCTATATTGAACTCTTCTTGTGAAAGGCTTTTTCCGGTCGCAGGAAGAGTTTCTTTTGTTTTAACATTTTTAAATTCATCTGTTTTGGAGCTCTTATTATCATTCCTTAAAGTTTCCGATTTAATAATATCATCATCATTCTGAGGAGTTTTAAAATTGCTTGAATCGCTCTTTGAAGAACCTTTTTCCTCTATGTAGACAGTGTCTTTCTGAGTGATAAACACAGTGTCATTGACCGCTAATAGATTAACAGGCTTTTTACTTGGAGTGGGAATAATCATACCAACTATAATCCCAATAAAAGAAGCGGCTGCAATCCACCAAATGGAATAGTTCTTTTTAATTGCAACATTGTTATTAATGTTTTTATTCTTTGCAAAATCACTGAAATCAGCGGCAGGTTTGTTCAAGCCATTTGCATGATATTCCTTTTTTGATTCATTTATGAATTTATTAAGCTCGTTATCTATATCTGTCATGATATTCTAAGTTTTATTGTTCAATTATAAAATTGTATTCTTTGAGATTGCTTGAAATTATATTCATTGCACTGTTTAATCTTGACTTAACAGTGCCGGAAGGACAACCAAGAACCGCGGCAATATCATTTACAGACATTTCTTCATTATATCTCAGTGTAAAGCAAGCCAATTGTTCTTGAGAAAGCTTAGACAAAATAAGCTCTAAACGTTTTTGAAATATTTCCTTATCATAATTAATCTCAAAATCAGGGCTCTCTATAGGATCATCCTGATAGAGCATCTCTTGTTTATGATGTTCAACTACATCATTGTGACGATAATGATTTTTACAAAGATTGTAACAAATAGAGAAAAGCCATGAATCGAATTTATAATTTTCAAGAAAACTATATCTTGAAGTATAAACTTTAAGATATAGTTCTTGATTTAAATCTTCTGCCTCGTCATTCTCAGAACTAATCATTCTAAGAAAGAAACATTTTGTACGAAGAGAATATCTATTATAAAGCAGTTCAAAAGCCTCCATGTTATCTTTTGCAAGAAGAGACATTAATTGTTCATCACTATATTGCTCTATGTTTTTAACTCTAAATCTCATCTATTCTAAACATTTTAAGTATTGCTGTTTTAAATCAGACGAAAGATTATCACTGTTTTTCTCAATAATGATGCTTAAAAGTTTATATAGTTTGTCATATTGGTTTTTATTTCCTGAGATTTTATAGAATGAAAGTAGAGATTTAAGACAGACAACAAAATTCAATGAGGTTTTTGAAACAGAAGCATTTTCTTTTTCTGGAGAAAAACTTTGAATTAAATAATCTGTAAGATAAATGTTTGTGAAATTATAATCTGTTTTAGCAATATTGTCATAAGGCTTTGTAGAGTATTTAAAAAGTAAGCCCTCCGAGTAAAGAGAGTCCTTCATCATGTCGATATAATTATTCATAGTTGAAGACAAATACACACTGCGGCCACTCTCCTTGGCAATATATTTTATCAATTCAACGCAATAATCATTAAATGCCTGCTTTGTCTTATCCCATGAATAGGATTCATTTGGCTTAATATTTAAACTTTTAAATATCTTTTCTCTGTAATCTCCGTCAAAAGGCAAAACAGAAAGACAAACTACAGTAACATCTTTAAATAAATTCAAACCATTTTGAATAACCCCGTCAGCATAAACAGGAGCATCTCCATTTACAAATATTATAGAACCTTTGTCGGCTGATGCTATCTCATTATAAAAATAATTGATAAGATCTATTGAGAATTTGCCGGAATTGTACCATTTGACATATAGTTTGTTTAATCTCTCAAAGTCACCTAACATTAATAAATAGCCTGCATAAATATCATAATGCTGGGTACTTTCCGGCTTCATTTCCATAGCCTTTTCAATATCCTCATTTTTGCCTATAGCGTAGAGATTGTAATAATTATATAAATGAAATGTAAAAGAATCGGGAATGGCTTTTTTCATTTCAGATAAAACGTTATTCATTTTATCAACATTTTCCTTATTGTAATTATTTCCATTCCAACTCCAAAGCAAAGCATACCTCATAGCTTTGTAATAGTTTTCCCAGGCATTCTCATCATCATTTTGTTTATTTATTACATCTTTCCATTTTGCCGCTTCCTGTGAATACCAAATCGAATCCCTGTTTATATAAATCGGCGATTGAATCTGACTTTGCGCTATGCCATCAGTTATTCCTGCAATTGCAATAATGATTGTCAATATGATATATCTTAAATTACTGTTCATGATAAAATTTGTATTAATAAGATTCCTTTTTGATTAAAAATAACTTTTGTTCATTTGATTCCGGATTCATTAAAGCATACACTCAAAGATCTCAAACGTTCGACAAAAAATGAATTTTATTTTTATCAAAGTGAAAAATCTTATTTTCAACATCTGTTTTCAAGCATAAAATATTGCTGTTAATAAATGATAGACAATAATCGTTATGAAAATCATTTATTCCTTTTTCTAAAAGGAAATAAGATATTAATTAATTTCAATAATATGTTTTGTCAGAAATAATAATCATTTCATCCCGGTTGATAATATTAAGTGGGGAATAATTCCAATATTTTATAAAGCAATTATGACATATAATATCACAAATTAGGCCATAAAACAATTAATTATTGATAAAAGCTATTCAAAGATTTGCATATTCAATATATTTATCTACTTTTGCAACGTCAAACGACAAAGCCTATGCCCAGATGGCGGAATCGGTAGACGCGCTGGTCTCAAACACCAGTGGATTCACTTCCATGCCGGTTCGATCCCGGCTCTGGGTACCAAGAAAATGGCTAACAGTTGAAAAATCAACTTGTTAGCCATTTTTACTTTCCGAATTTTCCCCATATTTTCCCCACAGAAGCGAAATAGGGGTACAATCTGAAAAGGAGGTGAGCCCGTTTTAATGATGTATATGTTTAATATTAATGTTCCATTATCTTAAACGTTACGTTTGTACATCTAATTTGGCTTTCCCTATTTATTACCCATTGTATTTTTTGAAGTTCTCTGCCTGCTCGAATATCTCTTTGAATACCTCGTCATTTGTGACAGGAGGATAATCGTGTTCGGTAAGGACGAGTATCAAATCCATTTTTAGTTCCGCCTTTATATCATCACGCTGTGACCAGTCGGTATATTTTGACTTGTCGTCTACTATTTTCTTGATTTCTGCCGACAGTACCAATAGTTTCTCGTGCGGATAATCAAATCCGAATTGCTTGGCAATGGCTTTCAGAATATCATAAAATGCCTTCTCTTCGTATGTTATTCCAAGTTTCTCGAACGATTTTTTTTCAGTGTTGATTTCTTTGAGCAGATTAGCCATTTGATTTGCCACTTCAGTAAGAACCTCATCAGCAAACACGGCATTATCGCTTCGGTCGTTATATTTTACCACCAATGCGTTTAGTCGTTTCGAAAAATCCACGCCCTGCATCTTGTTCACTTTCTGGAACTCGCTGATTACTTTTTTGAGTAATTGCTCCATCAGTTTGACTTTAGTATTAGGCAACTTTAATTTTTCGAGTCGCTCCATATACTCTTCGCTCAGCAGGTCTATATTATCTTTCTTGTCGTCTATCTGCAATATCTCTTCCACGCCCTCCGATTGTATAGCCTCGGTAATCATTTGTGAAACCTTGCTGTTCATCTGCGACGCATCGGGTGCTTCGCCGATGGTGAGTTTGTGAATTATGGCGCGCACGCCCGTAAAGTAATAAATATCTTCACGGTTATCAGTCGAAAACTCCTCACTACTACTGCACAGATTGAATGCCGATTTCATCTTGCGTGTGTGTCCCATAAATAGCGTCTCCTGCTCTTTTGTCGTCTGTATAAACTCGGCACCCCGATTGAGCGCATCAAGTTGTTGGAGAGGTGTTCCGTTAGTAAAGAGGCTGTAATCGAACTTGGCAAACATACGTCGCAATATATCCAACTCGTCTTTTACAAGCGTGATTGATTGTTCGATGGTCTCAATCGAAGTCTCGTCCTGCTCGGCTCCTGCATAGCGTTTGAGCGCGATGTTAAGATTGTTTTTGATGCCTATGTAATCGACTACAAGCCCTTTGTCCTTGCCCTCAAACACGCGGTTTACGCGCGAAATAGTCTGAATTAGGGTGTGCTGTTGCAACGGTTTGTCGATGTACATCGTATCGAGTGACGGCACATCGAACCCCGTAATCCACATATCGACCACTATCGCAATCTTGAAATTGGATTTGGTATTTTTGAATTGCAAATCGAGTTTTTTGCGTTCCTCGTCAGTCCCCAGCAAGTCGTAAAGTTCTTTCACATCGTCCTTATTGCGCGTCATCACTAACTTAATACGCTCCGACGGCTGAATTTCTTGCTTCTCCTGTTCGGTTAATGTAACATTGCCGTCGCAAATTCGTTTCTCTGCCCATTCGGGTCGCAAGGCAACAATTTGCTTATATAGATTGTAGGCAATGGTGCGATTAGAGCATACAAACATCGCTTTGCCCAACACCGTGCTACCTTCGGCAATACGGTTTTCGTAGTGTGCCACAAAATCTTCGGCTACGGCTTTCAATCGGTCGGGGTCGCCAAGTATCTTTTCCATCTGTGTGACAGCTCGCTTGCTCTCCTCAATTTGATGCTCGTTTGCCCCATCGTCGGCACATTGCTTATAATAGGCTTCGACCTCTTTGAGTTTGGTGTTGTCCAACATCACTTTTGCGGCACGACCTTCGTACACGATGCGGCGAGTGATGCCGTCGGCAACCGATTCGGTCATCGTGTAGGCATCGACCACTCCGCCAAACACATCGAGTGTTGCATCGACAGGTGTCCCTGTAAAACCCACGTATGTGGCATTGGGCAGCGAGTCGTGCAAGTATTTGGCAAATCCGTATGTGCGTTTCACTCCATCGGCAGTTTGCTTTACCTGTTGCGAAAGATTGGTTTGCGAACGGTGCGCCTCGTCTGATATGCAGATTATATTTGCACGCTCCGACAATAGTTTTGCATCCTCAGTGAATTTGTGTATGGTTGTCAGGAACACTCCGCCACTTGTCCGCTCGGCAAGGTGTTCGCGCAGTTTTGCACGGCTCTCGACCGTCTGCACACAATCGTCGCCGATAAATTTCTTTGCCTTCGAGAATTGTCCCGACAATTGGTCATCAAGGTCGGTGCGATCGGTAATCAGGATTATCGTTGGACTTGCAAAGAACCTGCTACGCATCAACATACGCGTAAGAAACAGCATCGTGTAACTCTTTCCGCAACCTGTTGCGCCAAAGTATGTTCCGCCCTTGCCGTCGCCACCTTCCGAGAGCTTGGAGTGGCTCTTGATGTTGTCGAACAATTTGTGTGTGGCGAAGAATTGCGGATAGCGGCACACGATTTTGGTTTCGCTTTTCGATGAGTCGGGCAGAAAAACAAAGTCTTTGATGACGCTCAACAACCGTTCGGGACGAAACAGACCCTTCATCATTGTGTGTAACGAATTGATGCCGTCCTGCTCCTTGTCGGTGGAATTGACTTTGCGCCACGAGTAGAAAAAGTCGTAAGGCGTGTGCAACGAACCATATTTGTTGTTCACTCCGTCGCTGATTACCACAAAAGCGTTGTACTTGAACAAGTCGGGAATGTCGCGACGGTAACGCACTGTCAGTTGCGTGTAGGCATCGCGTATGGTGGTGTTCTCCTTGATTGCACTCTTAAATTCGAGTACCACCATCGGCAGACCGTTGATGTAGACTATGCCGTCGGGGATGCGCTTCTCCGTGCCTTGTATTTCGAGCTGATTGACCACTGTCAGAATGTTGCCGCGCGGATTGGCAAAATCTATTGGTTCGATGTAAAGGTCGGCGAGCGACGAATCTTCACGCTTTAACGAAAACCCTTCGGTGATAAGGCGATAAGTGGCTACATTGTTTTCGTAGACTGACTGCCCCACATTGGCAGTCAGTCGGGCAATGGCACTCTCCACCTCCAACGAAGTGATGCCCTGTGCCGCATAACGCTCGCGGAGGTACAACCTCACATCGTCGCGCAACAGCACATCGGAGACCTCTTTGTGAATCTCCTCGCCATTTTGGTATGTGTAGCCCTCATTTTGGAACAATTCCATTATCGCCATTTCGAGGGTGCTTTCGTTAAAGTGCGTCATATATACTTACTCTCTATTTAAATTTTATGGGTCTGTATACTACAAATCAAATAAATTCTGTTGCATCCTTTCTGCCTCTTTCTTTTGTCTATTTCTACGACCTTCGGGTGTTTCTATTGGTTTGTCATTTTCAAAATATTTCTCTACCATAGTGACATCATAACCAGTAATCTTGACTTCTCCTTCGCTATTAATTTTTTTGTTAGTTATCAGATTACATATAATTGAAGATCCATTTTTAAACTCAATTCCACCAGTCTGTACTAATGTTTTGAATTCATTTGACTTCATATTAAACTGAATAACTTCTTCATTATAAATTCCAACCCATTTATATTTGCCTTTTTTGAGTACGGGTGATACTATCTCAATCGTAGCGTTTTCATTTACATCTGGTTCTAAATCATCCGACGAAAGAATATATTGGCTGAATTCTGCACGAGGAATCTTAGATTCTTTAATGATTGTCTTGTTATTATCAGCGATAGAAACAGAAATATCTTTGACTTTACTGTATTTTTCCACGTTCTCATAATAATTTGACTTTTTCTTTTTAATCACATTCTCATCAATGGCTCTGCAAAGGAGTTTAGTCTCAGACTCTATTTTAGCAATATCATACTCTAACTGTGCTTTTTCTTTCTTCTCTTTTAATTTCCTTATTTCAGAATCCTCAAAAAAACTTTCAATTGCTTGACGTGTAACCACCTCCAATGTTGTTGATATTGGCGTCGTACATATACTGCCTAATATTGCTACAAACACGCCTATCTTTATGCCTGTTTTTCTTTTGAATTGAACTTAAACCAGCTCCTGAGCCCACCATTTGCAAGAGGCTCTGTTTCTATTTCAACATCAATTTTGAGTTTTGCTGCCAATTCTTTGGCTATACCCAAAAATTCGTACTCGCATTTGTTGAATACGACAGCATTCATTGTATGCGAGTCATCATTGAACCAATAATGTAGTTCAATGCTATTAGCGTTTAAAATAGAAACGGGTACTTCCATAATATTGAAGTTTTAATTAGTTGCTAATTTAGATAAGAATAGTGTTTGAATCTGCTTTATAGTTTGATTTTCATCAAATTTATTTCCTATTTCTCTAAAAAACAAAGATGATTGACGTTCAAAATCACACAATATCTGTTCAGCAGGAATAATTATATCCACATTTTTCAGATCTGTTTGGGTGATTAGACTTTGAACTCCACCTTTAACAATGTCGTTGTAATTATTTGAACGCAGGATTTGATAACAATATTCATAATAAAGAGTTTTGGCAATGAGGACATTATCAGATGTCCATAATTTTGCTTTATAACGATTTACAACTCCAAGTGTACCAACACGACCAGTTGTCATTAGTTTACAATCTTGATTATAATAATTTGAATAGCCAATTATCCCTGTTGCGCCTATAACAGGATATGTAAAATCACTGTCGTTTGTATCTTGTTTGACGGGACAACTTTTGCCGCTTGTAATTTCTGCTATTTCTCCTAATATTCCCCAACGCCAACCATCTGGCAAGTGTTCGGGGTCGATGTTATCGACAAACATTCGGCGGTAGAGTGCTTGGGCAGTTTCCTCCAACTTGGTGCAGATTTGCTCGTTGATGGCGATGCGGCGGCTCAAAGTTTCGTACTCGGCTACTATCTGTCGCTGAACCTCAATATCGGGAACTGGCAACAGGGTGTCGCACAATTCGTCCCAATCAAAAATTTCGCGTGCGCTACCGCGAGATTTGAAACGTGCATAGCGGTCAAATTCGGGACGACGGAACCACATCATCAAATATTCGGGCATAAGTTCGCTATGGTCAATCACCTCAAACACAGTATATGCTTGTGAAACAATCGCATTCGCATCATCTTTATAGAGCGCAATAGAAACTTTATCTCCATTACGAGAAGTTACTGGGCCATAAGCAAATTGTGATTGCGACACAACTTTATAGGTGCTCATATCCGTACCGATAGTATTGGCAATAGAATTAATGAACTCTTTTGTAATACTAACGCCCATCAATTCCGTAACCGCCAAATCGCGATTGCGCACATTTACCTCGCGGATATAATCGCCAAGCCGTTTATATGTATTTTTTTCGATCATCTCTAGCCAATTTGTTCCAATGCTTTAAGAATTGGAAAGAATTTTATAACTTTATTTCATATCCTAACGACTTAAATACGTCCAGCAACTCCGCTTTTGATTCAGCCTCCTGTTTCAATAGTTCGGCGAGTTCGCTCTGCAATCCTCGCATCTTTTGGTCAAAATCGACACTCTCGTCGCGATTGACAAACTCGATATATTTGCTCGGCACAAGCGAATAGTTCTTCGCGGCTATCTCGTCCAAGGTGGCAGAGTAACAATATTCGGAAACATTCCGATAAGTCTGTTTCCAACCCTCGCGCTGCCAATTATGGTAGTTCTGTGCAATGTCGCTGATTTGTGCATCGGAGAACTGGATATATTTCTTTTCGAAAGGCTCACCCCACTGGCGCAAGTCCAAAAACAGCACTTCATCTTCGCGATTGCGATACTTCACCAACTGTCCGTTTTGCTCGACCGTACGCGCCTTCTTATTGTTGTTCAATATCCACAGTGTAACGCTGATGTCGGTGGAATAAAACATATTGCGTGGCAGGATAACGATTGCCTCGACCAAATGATTTTTAAGCAGTCGCTCGCGAATCAGCAACTCCTGCCCCTCGCCACTCAATGCACCATTTGCCAGTAGAAAACCAGCCACACCATTAGCCGACAGTTTGGATGCAATATTCAGAATCCAAGCATAGTTAGCATTGCTCGTCGGCGGCACATCGTAGCCTGCCCAACGTGGGTCGTCTTTGAGTTCGTTGTCGGCACGCCAATCTTTTTGATTGAAGGGCGGATTTGCCATAATAAAATCGGCTTTCAGGTCTTTGTGTTGGTCGTTATGGAACGTGTCGGCAGCCAATTCGCCAAGATTTGACGCGATGCCTCGAATGGCAAGATTCATCTTCGCAAGTTTATAGGTCGTATTGGTGTACTCCTGACCATAGACCGAAATATCGCGTTTGTTACCGTGGTGATGTTCGATAAACTTCATACTCTGCACAAACATTCCGCCCGAACCACAACAAGGGTCGTAGATTTTGCCGCGATATGGCTCAATCATCTCGGCAATAAGATTGACAATAGTCTTTGGCGTGTAATATTCGCCTTTACCCTTACCCTCGGCAATGGCAAACTTACCCAAAAAGTACTCGTAAACACGGCCAATCAAATCGTGCTGCGGGTCTTTGAGTGTGTCAATCTTGTTTATCTCGTCGAGCAATGCCGCCAGTTTTGTGCGGTCAAGTCCAAGCCCCGAATAGTAATTGCTCGGAAGTGCACCTTTGAGTGTTGGGTTGTCTTTCTCGACCGTTGCAAGTGCATTGTCGATTTTAATGGCGATATCGGTTTGTTTGGCATTTTCAATCAAATAACTCCAACGGCTTGTCGGCTCCAAATAAAATACATTCTTAGCGTTGTAGAAAACTGCTTGTTCGACAAACGCTTCTTTGCCGTCGGCGATAAGTTCAGCCCGACGCTCCTCAAAACGGTCATTAGCATATTTCAAAAATATCAAGCTCAACACAACGTGCTTGTACTCCGACGGTTCAACCGAGCCGCGAAGTTTGTTAGCCGACTCCCATAAAGTTTCCTCTATACTTTTATCTTTTTGTTGCTTTGCCATATCTATTTAATTTCCTTGCTATCAATTAATTCTTTCACATCAACGCCCAAAATTTTGGCGATTTCGAAGAGTTGTTCCAAACTCGGTTGGCGACGGTTGCAGACGTAAGCGTTGGTCTGGCTGAAACTTTTGCCAATCTTTTCGGCAAGCCACGTTTGTTTAATCCCTTTCTCCTCAAGAACTTCTTTTATTCGATTCATATCATCTGTTTTTGATGCGTACTTCTATTTATCGATAAAGATATGAAAAATTCCGCTATAAAAAGACGAAAAGTGCAATGAATGTTAATCTTCATTGCACTTCTCATGAAGTAGTTGTGATTAAGCCTTATTCCTTCTGTTTGATTTTCTCGGCTTCTCGGCGGAGCTGTTCGGCTTTGGTGGCTTTTATGTTGGCTTCTTCTAAAGCTCTGGCACGCTCGGCAACGGCTCGTTCGTGTTGTTCGACACGTTGGCGTAGGGTGCGTTGTTTCTGCTTGTCGGGTTCGTACTCAAAGATGGCCTCCAGCTGCAAAATGTTTTCGGATGTTGCTTCGCCCAATGCTTTGATGTATCTGAATTTAATATCGTTGTGGTTCAGACGGTTATTCTCACTATATTGGCTAATGTTTCCAATGATAGAGCATAGTAGAAATATGGTGAGCGACACCAGCGAAAGAACCGTTTTGGAGGAGTGCAACTCTATGGCGTGGAGGTGTTTTTGCGGTGGCAGAGGCTCTCGGCTCTTCTCGCTAAACCGTTCTGCTAATTCTTCAACCCTCTGGCGCGACTGTTTAAATTCGGCTTTAATCAAAGCGGTTGTCTCTGCTGATGCCTGTTCCAATACCGATAAATCTACCTGCTGAACTGCTGTCGATTGTGGCGTTTGTACCTTGCTCTCGATGAGTTTTGATAGGTTGCTAAACTGTTCGGAGGTCTGCTTCTTTAGTTCCTCGAACATTGAAATGATGATTTTAATATCCATAATTTTTTGTCTTAAGTTGTTATCTTCGTATTCCCTTTTTCTTTTTACGTTGCATAGCCCTGCGGAACGCCTCCTCGTCTGGGTCGGTGGCCGAGTTGTCCGACAGTGGGACAGAGAATAGCCCCGACAGGCTATCTGATTGCTCGGTAAAATAGTTTAACGGTTTGTCGGTAAAACAGTCAGTTCGTTTACTTGTAAACTGTTTTACAGACTGGTCTGTTTGTTGATTTTGGTTCAACTGATAATCTATTTTCGAGTAACTGAATTGTTTATCTACCTTTGAGCCGTTGAAGTGGTAGCCGTTTTTACTGAACTTAACGCCTTGTGGTTCGTTGGTTCCGCTACGCATCTTAAACTCTACGGCTATTCCATCACGCTGTAATTGCGCACTTAGCTCTTGCCAATTGTGACAGTCGGGCACGGCTCGTTTTAGGGCATTATAAATCTCGTACTTCGTTTTGTCAGGCTCTTTGAGTCGATGCTCTTTGACATTCTCTTTACCACTTGCGAAGTATAATCCATATTCTTCCGTCAGCTCCTTGCATATCTTTTCGCTACGAAAGCGGTCATTCTTGTCGGTGATGGTGCGCCCTTGGTTGTCAATCCGATTAAATGCGATATGCAGGTGCGGATGCTCCTTATCGTGGTGCCGACCGATGATGAACTGTGTGTTGACTATACCCATACGACTCATATAGTCGTGTGCAATGCGTGTCATAATTTGGTCGGTTAGCTTGCCTCTGTCTTGTGCCGAAAAGTCGAGCGAAATGTGCCCAACAGGTCGGCTAACTCGTGGGTTTAGCTCTCGTTGTGTTTCAAAACTTTGTGCTATGGTGTCTATAGTCTTTAGCCTTACACCGTCGGAATCCAATAAATTAGTTTGCTTTTGGGGGTCAAGAATATATTTTACTACGCCACCAAACGATGCTCCTTTTACTATTTTTGCCATCATTGTCTAAGTCGGTTTAAGAGGTCATCAATTTTGTCCGCCAAGAAGAGATACTCCATTCGAGTATCTCGGTATCCTGCTACGTTGGCTCGGTGAGCTATCTGATTTAGGTTATTCGCCATACCAGAAAGTTTGCGGATATGTTCCATTGCTTCGGGTGAAAGTCGTTGCCGAATCTCAGCTTTTAATACCGCTGCTCGGATAAAATCACAAGCCGAAATTCTAGCCTCCGATGCTCGTGCTTTGAGGGTATAATACTCCTCTGGGTTCATCTTAAGATTGACCCGATAGGTACGCTTTTCTATCAATGATTTGGTGGGTCTGCCACCTTTGTTTTTTATTTTCATAAGTTCTGTTTTTTGTAGACCATCGGGATTAAGACAAGGTTTTGGAACACCCAAAACATAAACTTGCTACCCAACTTTCATAGATCTAAGAATTTTTGAACAATGATCTTGATTTAGATGTTGCAAGTACTCATTGAGGTCTTTGTATTGGCGGTAGAACACAGAGTTATCGACTACCTCCGTGACGATGGTTTCAACCTTGCGTAGTGTGGCTTGTCCCGCCACGTCATTATCCAAAAAACAGTGAATTGTAGCGTGGCGTTTCAGAAACTCTTCGGCTCGGTGCAGATTGTGGACGGAGTTAAGAACTGCCATATTTACCGATGGATGGAGAACGTTTTTCAGGGTCAAATATGATAGCATATCCATAAAACCCTCGAAAAGTAGACAGGAGGTTGCGCCGTTGTCGAACGTTGTCGGGCTTTTAGATGAAGTGCTGCCTTTGAAGTATTCGTTGCGAAGTTCCCAACCGCCGGTATCACTCTGAAAGCCGATAGCGAAAAATGGTTTGCCGTTTGTGATGTAGTGAACTTCTCGGCAATATTCACGCGCTATATGGAGGTCGATAGCACGTTTCGACTGCAAATAGTCGATTAGGTGGTAATTCTGCAAAGGCTCGACAGACTGAATTTGGAGTGTCGATTGAGCGGAGTTTGCTGACTTGACAGGTTCAACTCGGTGAAATGAAAAAGTATTACCGTTTTCGAGTTTTGCGATAGCGTTGGTAAAAGAGCAACTGTGGAGTTTCATCACGAGGTCGATAATCGAACCACCCTCACCCGAACCGAAGTCGTACCACAGATTGCGATTGTAGTCGACTTTGAAACTCGGTGTACGTTCTACACGCAATGGCGACAGATACATTCCATAGCCTGCGCGTTCCTGTGCCGCCTCAATGCCGTTTGCCGACAAAAATTGTTTAATGCTGATGTGTTTTATACTATTCATAAGTTTTTAGTGTTTTATCTTACTACATACTACCTCTATTTAATGAAATGAAAATAAGTATGTTAGATGTAGTAAGAGTAATTTGTAATTGTTACTACGGTAGTTAGTGTAGTAGGTTGTAGTAGCGTATGTTTGGAATGTTTTTACTACGCTGCAACTATTTTTATTTCATCGTATTATATCTGTTTGTAGTAATGTAGTAACTACAAAGTATAAGATATAAATGGATTTGGCTCAATCTTTCTGATTACCCAGCCCCACATCGGTTTACCACCTATACGTTTTGAAACTCGATCGAATCCAACTTTGCGAAGAGCCTCGCCCAATCGTTTTTCCGATAGGCGTACCGAAGTGTGTGCACTCAGATAACTTAACACCTGTCCTGTGGTCATAAAATAATTATCTGCCACATTTCCCGTTGGATGTTCGCAACCTTGTAAAAGCATTTCATACTCGATTGTCTGCACGTGAAATCCAGTGCTCTGACAGTGTAATTCCTCGATCTCGGTGTCGTTGAACCAATAGCGGAATCCACTCTCAAAAAGCGAAATGGCTTCGGAGTAAACCTCATCCATACTGACAGCCTTTGCCGCATCAATGTCAATCGCAACAACTTCAAAAGGCAAAAATCTGCGTGAACCTGTCGGATCGGTTAAAAAATCGTTGCCATTTACCGAAGCCATAAAACTCGCCAAGTGTGGATACTCTTCAATATAGACATCATAGGGTCGGCGGTATTTGACGGCAGGGGTGGTAATAAGATTCTTCAACTCGTTTTCGTCGCGTTTGTTAAGGGCTTTAAGTTGGTCGTCGATATTGATAAAGAGACATTCGGCAATCAAGGTTAGCACATCTTTGTTCTGAGGGTCGAGTTTGCCTGTGAATAGATAACTTTTGAGCGATTGAGAGCATAGGTTATCAAGCCAAGTTGTTTTGAATTTACCTTGCTCGCCAGTAAGTACCAAACAGATATGATTTTGACACCCTGTATCGTTCAAAGCGTTGGCCACCACGCCCACCAGCCACTTCATCAGATATTCCGCCCAATGTTCAGGATTCTGCACTGTAACCGTTGCGGCTAACTCATAGATGGCGCGCACTTCGGCTACTCTTGGCAGAAGTTGGAAATATTGCTGCACAGGATTGACACGCTCGGCAAAGTCGCTTTCGAGAATCATACGGATATTATCGGCAGATGTATTGATACCGGTAGTGCGGTCTAACTCTCGGCGAATAGAATTCAGGCAGAATTTCGTTACAGGCAGAAACACAACATTTCCACCTAAGCGATACTCCGTGCGACTCTTGACCGTATTAAACCGAAATTCATACCGCTCACGCAAAAACGCCTCAATGCGCTCATTTTTCGATTGCTTGGTGGTTTCGCTACTTTCCATCTCGCTCGCCTAAGATTTTACGAATGTCTGATTGACGGTAACGCACCTTGTTGCCAATCTTGACTGTCTTTAGGTAACCCTTTCGGTTCCAATGCCACAGAGTAGCATCACATACATTGCAGATACCTTTGACCTCTTCTTTGGTGAGGTACTTCTCTTTGCGAGCCTCGGCAAATTCGGCAGATAGCTCTGTCTTGGCTCGGTTGATAAGTTCGTTTGAAAATGTGAGCAGGTCTTCGCCACTCACCTCCACTTTTACGTTGGCGTTTCCGCTGTGGAGCATTTTAATAATATCGTCCATATTTTAGGTCTCATTCCACCTCTATCAGACTCTTTTGTACGGTGGAATAAAACAAAAAAGCCACTGCTCCAAAATGAAGCAATGGCGCAAAAATATAATGATTATTAGCGATTTATCAAGCGAAAAAGTTCACATTAATACATAAAACTTCAAACTTTTCGGATTGAATCTATGTGAATCTAATTTGAGGTTAATCGACCTTAAAATAGGCGGTCAGATTGTCAATGTCAGCCTTGAATTGGTTGGAAATTCCGTTATCCAAGTAGGCATATATGCTCTTGTCGGAACCGATATAGGTGTTGAAATGGTTTTTTAGAGCGACGAAAAGCTGACGGTCGGAGGTGATTTCGGGCAGATAGCCAAGCCCCCGAAGGGCAAGAATCATAAAGGCAACACGCTTGCCTTTGACGCCAGAATTGAGATACTCACCAATTTTGTCGAGCAGCATCTTTTTCTTTTCACCGCCCAGCAGTATCATATTTTCTAACGAAGATGTCTGCTCGGGGCGTTGAAGTGGAACTGTATTTGGCTCGGCAAGATTACTCAATGCCCACTCCAGAGCGTTATTATTATCGACAATATTTCGCAGGTGACTATATTTACTCCAATCCTCCGGCTCTCTGATTCCAGATGAAATAGATTGTTCTATAACAAGGTTGATTGTCTGAATAGCGAAAAGTTTATCCGATTGATTTTGAGTTGGGTCTTTTACGATGCGTTCAAGATTTTCGACCATTGTTTCAAAACTACGACCGAAGAACAACCAACATATCATAGCCGGGACAGTGCTCGCCTTGCCAAAATGTCCCACCAGTTCCGATGCTAAGTTGTTCTCGGCGAAAATCGTTTCAATATCTGCCAAATTATCGGCATTTCCGCTATTTATCTTCTTTGATATTGCTTTGCCATACTCCGGAACCAATGCCATAGCTTGAGCCATAATCTGCTGCACGCCCACATCGCTTTGCGAGTTCATCATCTCTTCAAACTCGTCGTAGATGTCGGCATTCTCCAACATCCACTGTTTCATCTGCTCCTTAAAAGCATTGTATTCGGCTTGTCCCATAGGCTAATTAATTTGTATAAAACTCCTGCTTTAACCACAATTTCATCACAGGGTCAGCTAATTGCACTTTTTTATTCTCTGTTTCAATGATCTCCTTTTTAACAAGGGCACGTTTGACGATACTTACATTAGCAGAAGAGCCCAACTGATATTTTTGCAGAATCTCGGCAGATGTAAATTCACTATTAACACCGTCAACCAGCGCACGGAGAAAGTTCATCTGGTAAGCAGATAGATTCTCGGTCTGTTTTTCAAATAGCGGTGAGTTTTGGTCAATTAGGTCTTGGTAGGCACCTGCAAAATCCTGCTCTGTTGCCTCCTTTTTTGTTTGAATCCACAATAGCCACGCCAACTGCTGAACATACGAAGAGTGATTATCAACGGTCAAACAAACCCTCTCAGCCAACTCCTTAGAGATGCGTTTTCCCGTGCTTTCAAATCGTTCACAGATATATGAGATCCAATCGGTAGTCGAAATTTTCGGCAAATATATTGAGTCGCCAAATTTATAAAATGGAAGACTCTTCTTCTCGAAAAGCTCGTTCATTAGGTGCTTTTTACTTCCAAATAGACAGTAAGATACTGATTGCTGGAGTTGCCACACTGTACGCAATTTTTTCTGAAATGTTTTAGAATCTTTGAACTCCGATATTTGTTGAAATTCATCTATACAGACAACAATACTAATCCCTTTTTTCTGAGCTATCTTTTCAGGTAGTTGTAATATCTCGTTAATATCATCACTCTTAGGGTTTAGCTCCAACGATATGGAAAAATCCGTCATCGGGTCGGGTCCCATAGAGAACTTCGGAGTGATGCGAGAGAGAAATATTTTAGCATTCTCCAATACCTCATCAAATTTTGAAGAGGTCTGTTTTAGCACGGCAGAGGCAAAAGCATCATAAAACTCTCTGTCTGTTCGACACGAGAAAATATCCAAATAGACAATCTTGAGTTTGTCTGATTGAGCTAATTTACAAACCTTATTGACTAACGATGTTTTACCCCACCTGCGAGGCGAAATAAGAACCGTATTTACTCCGTGAGTAAAGTTAGACAACAGGCGTGCAGTCTCTTTCTCTCTGTCTGTAAAGTTATCCCCGGAGGTGGCTACACCAAATATAAAAGGCTTATTTTCCATAGTCGTAATCGTTTTATCTCTTCGCAAAGTTAAGTAATAATTTTATTAGTAACAACTTTATTAGTAATAATATTATTACACACAATCATCATACCATTAAACTTGTAGCTTTAATTGCGAATACGTTGTGCGCAAAATTACGAACACACTGCGTACGCAATCTCTATTGCAACAAATCGACCAGCTCTTTTTTCATTTCGTCGTCAATCTCTCGGTAGCGTGCGAAAGCCTTGCTACCCTCCTTGTGCCCGCTGAGTGAGCCGACAAGGTTTGGGTCTTTGACTTGTTTGTAGAGGTTGCCGACAAAGGTTCGACGAGCTAAGTGTGACGAGGCAATTTCATATAGCACTCGCTTCTCCTCTTCTCTGGTGGTGGGATTAATGACAGTTACCATACGTTTCAAACCTGCCGCTTTGAAAATGCGTTTGATTGCCACGTTGTACTTTTGCTCAGAGATAAATGGCAGCAGTTTATTGCCCTCGCAATTTTTGTATCGCTCCACGATCTCCTGTGCCGTTGCGTTCAACGGAACCCGAACAGTCAGCGGTCGCCCCTCTTTGGTTTTGCGTGGAATATACTCAATAGCTCCGTTAATCAGGTTGGCTTTTGTCATCTTTATTAAGTCGCCCACACGACAACCAATAAGGCATTGGAAAACAAAAATATCACGCTGAATTGCCAACTGAGGGTGGCGTTCTAGGTTGGTGGCGTATATCTTGTTCCTCTCATCAATGGTGATATAGTAAGGTGTTCCGTATGTACACTCTTCCAACGGAAAGTCATCAAACGGCTTGTTCTGTGTCTTCTTGTTGTCATTACACCAATAGAAGAACGTGCGGATACGAGAGAAACAATCGAGCAACGTGTTTCGTCCTCGAGGTTGCGGAGTTCGTTTTTCAGGTATAGATTCGTAGATAGTGGGGTGCTGCTCAAAATATTTGTATTCATTCTCGAAAAAGTCCCACATATCACGAAGTGTGTCGGGAGTAACTTCATCTATGTAGAGCGTGAAGTTTTTCTTTCCTCTTTTGGTCGCACGAGTATACAGTTCGTACCGTTGAATACCACGCTTGATGACACGGTAGTTTTTCGCACGAACCTCCGAGAGCTTATGCTTGGTCAGAAATTCATCAAAAAGCTCCGTAAGGGGCGGTTTATACTCAGCAGCAATCTCCTCTTCTGTATAATATTTCTTGGGGTTATAGTATTTGTCGAGAGCTATCTTCAGCCAATCTTTTGTCAGTTCCTCTTCATTTGACTGATACTCCTTTTCGAGATAAGACTTCAATTTACGCACTTCATCATTGATACTCGTGCGGAGATTATCATCACAAAGAACCTTACTTTTTATCTGTTCTGCTTTGTCATCCCAAAAATTTGGGTTAATAGTTAAGCTTGTTGGAGCAACCATATCAACGGTTCTTCCATCTCTCAAACGCACATATATTGTTGCTTGAGAATCTGTATCATAGCGCTTTACGCTCTTTTTAATAATTAAAGAAACCTTCATTGTACCCTGAAACTAATTTGAATGCACAAATATACGTAGTTTTCCCCACATTTTCCCCACACGCGCTAAAAATATTTCAAATAGACTAAATCATATTAAATTGCAACAGTCATTGAAATAATTACATATCAGTTAGTTCGCTGTTATTTTCTGCAATTTTCTTTTTAATCAAATTTAGCGGTATTTACTATTTCAAATGCGGCTCCGGGTACAATAAAGAGCCAAGAGTTGATTTTATAAAATTCTTGGCTTTTTTTGATTTTAGAACTTTCAATCTTCACCAATTCTGTTTTGCCTCGAAATTGTCACCTCCTTCAACATTGTTAAGATGTGTTGTAATGCTAAAATGAGATTATTTTAGATATTAATCTATATTACTGAAGTCTATAGCGTGGACATTTGTCTGTTGGTCTTATTTTGCCTTGATGAATATCATAAATTCTTTTAAAGCTCTCCTTTGCCGATTCTGTCAAAAAAGGATAAGGACAATCAGTAACATCTACAAATCCTATATTGTAGTTTTCCCCATCAGGACGACCTGTAACAGGCTCATCAATCCATTGAAACCAATGTATCCCGATAAGATTAGGATTGGAGTATCCGTTTTCAACATAATAGCTGTATGCTTCGCCTCTTTGTTTATATCCCTCAACGCTTACAAGCCCCGAGGCAAGACCATTGGCAGGCACTCCAAAATGAAACTCTCCAATCAAGGAGGGTAGATTGCTGATCTTGGCAACCCTATTTATATAATCGTCATTTGGCCTTATGTTATAGCAATTAAAGCTAAATACATCAAAATGTTTACCTGCCATAGATATCAATTCATCACTGATGTTTCCTCCAAATCTAATGCCGAGGTTAAGATGGTTTGGATCATATCTTTTAAGCATATCATTTACATAGCTTAAAAACTTATCAAAAGTGATATAAATAAATTGCTTCCTATTTTCTTTTGTATCTCCATTTTGTGAAAGGTAGCTAATTAAAGCCTCTTTCATTGGAGTATCCTTTCCATCAATAATTCTTTTGCAGAGAAGCTCCTCCTGACCGGGCCAAGGTTGTTCATTGCCGATAAAATAGCCAATAAGCCATTTGTTATTTTTAAATTTTAAAGCTGTATTTTTTATATTTCCGGCTATTTCAGTCTTGTAGTTTTCATCATAAATATCAGGCAGTCCCATAATAAATTTGTTTATAAACAAGCCCTCAATAGTCATTGTAAACGGGAACTTTTTATTAAACAGTTCAGGTAAAGACCAATTGCCAATGCTGTTTATGCCCCAATTTTTCATCCTTTTTACTGAATTGTCCATCCATTTCTCCAGCCAATTTTTACCATATCTAAGCATTATATTTTCTTTATAGAAAGAGACATATTGCTCTTTTGGTTTGTTTTCAAAAATATACTCCCTGTCTTTTGTATTGGTCACGTCTGCAAGCCTTACACAGCAAACCCCTGAGGAAAGAAAAGGATATCCATCCGGGTCAATAAACCACCATTTACCATCTATTTTTTCTTTTCTAAAATAGCCGGTTTTCTCCCTTTGTATAGATCTAACACCACCAAAGGAGGTGAAGCCATCAGGAAACTTATTGTTAAGATTATTTTTTTCAGAATTCCATATTCTAAAAATATCTTGTTCTGCCCGATGTTTTTTATTATATTCATCAACAATCCACTGCCCGTACTTATCTACCGCTATTGTATTGTCAATAAGTTTGGATTCAGGCTTATCCTTTGACAATATAAAAGGTGGATAAATTTCAATCTCAGGGTTATTAACAGGACTATTTATTATAAAACGTATACTGTCCACTCCCTCCAATTTGCCAATATTAGGATTCCCAATGTTTATCATTCCCATAGGCTGCCATTTCTTATAAGTTGCAGCCATATCATGAGCTGATTCAGGAGGAAGTCTATAATAATCAAGAGGAATAACAAACTTAACACCTACACAAGACAATGGCTGAATCCCTTGAGTAAACGTACCATTCTTAGTTATTAAACTCATGAAAATCAGCTGTGGAGAGGATACCTTTAAATTAATGGTAAGATAGTTATATTCATTCCAATTATTAGGTAAAGATGAGGTAATATCTTTTACTGCCCAAGTTACATAACTGCTCTGGTGAGAGGACAAAAAAGTGTGTTTAAATGTATCCTGAGCATAAGCAATACAAGAATATCCTGAAATAAAGATAATCTCTATTAATATTAATACGTGTTTTATCATGATTACAGATTTTAGAAAAATCCCGAAATTTCTTATTAAAAAAATAATGCTTTTTTAGCCGAAGAATTTGTAAACATATACAGAGCACTACTACTTTTTCGTCTCCTCTTTTCTCCGAATCTCTTTAAGAATATCCTCCATATACTCAATCTGCATTTGCTGCACCTCAAAAAGAATTTTATTCTGATGCATCGAAAGGTGATCAAGTTTCTCATGAAGAAGTTTAATCTCAAGTTCAGCTTTAAGATTTATCTTAAAATCATTTTCACCTCTCATTCTATCCTTTTGTTCAACTCTGTTCTGACTCATCATGATAATAGGAGCCTGTACAGCCGCTAAGCAGGAAAGTACAAGATTTAAAAGGATAAAAGGATAGGGGTCGAACGATTTATGAGTTAATATAATGCCATTAAGTATTATCCAACCCAATAAAATCAAAAAGAATACAATAATAAATGCCCAACTTCCTCCAAACTCAGCAATTTTATCTGCCGCCTTTTGTCCTAAAGTCAGTTTGCTGTCAATGATAGGCTCAATATTCTCAGAAAGAATCTTATTATTGGTAATGGCATTTATTACCTCCTTCTCTGTTTGACTGACATCCTCATCTTCCATTTTCATAAGCTCGAGGAGATAATTCCTTCTAAAAGTATTTAGCTCAGAAATGGAGATATAATCATTGGCTGTAAAGTCAGGATATTTTTCTTTTATATAATTGAAAAGAGTATATCTTAAATCAGATCCTTTTAAAGCCTTGTTTGCAGGTATTTGTTTTTTAGTAATGAAACATATTACCTTCTTTTCTTGTACCATGATATTGTCTTTATTATAAATATTTTAAAATGTTGAAACTGTAATTTATTGCCTTTAGATGGTATTTTGCAGTTGCCTTTTCGCAATGTAAAGTTAAAACATCGTTTCTCTTTAATCGGTTTATTTAGCTTTTTATTGATATAATTGTAAGGTGGCATATTTGATATTTATAAACCAAAAAGAAGCCTCGATATTTAATATATTTAAAACCAAAAAGACCTTCAAAAGCCTATTTTAACAATAATGCTTTTAAAGGTCTCCTTGTTTATAGATATTTATTCTCTAAGAAAAAGTCTCTTATATATCGAATGAATAATCCAATCCTTTATTTGGAGCAGCCAAAAGATTGGTAACTTCAAAATTTATTTTTCCTTTTTGAATGCCATTCCTAAGCATAATAGTTATGGTATATTCTTTTCCGGGACGAAGTTCATAAGTATTAAGATATTGTATGTTCTTATCGTGTTCTGTTGCCTTAAGGAAGAAAGGTACGGGAGTTGTATTCACTACTGTGATTTGGATATCATTTTTTGACTTATTGTACTCTTTGACTTTTATGCCTTTTTCAAAAATTGTTTTAAGGTATTCTTCCGGCCCTACAAGACTTTCTTTCATATATGCCACAGTTCTGCCATTGTCAATAGCCTCTCTGATTCCATCAAGAGATCTCTCTTTGGCAAAAACAAGAGTAATAAAACGATGTTCTCCCTTGTCAAAATTAAACACGACATTTGTTGGCTGATGAATATCTGAGTTTGCAAACATTGCAAGCTTTTTCTCAAGGCACCATCCATGAGCTTCAGGATAATAAGAACGTGTATTGCCGACTTCTATAGCCTGCATATACCCATTATTAAATATTTCCGTATGTTCGTTCCACCATAAAGTTGTGTCAGGCTGTTGTTTTTTCCATCCCGGATGATTCCAAAATATAAATGCCCCTTGAGCTTTTGCCTCTTTTAAAGCATCTCTCCATTCAGGGGTATCAAGAGCATTGTTGTCTTTTGTAAAAATTGCATTTAAGTGTCCCGGAGGCATTTGTCTTGTTATTTCACTGCCTCTTATTAAAAGGAGCTTCTTTTTGTCGGCTGCTGCCTTTGCTATATCATAAGAGCGGTTAAGATCTGCCTTTATATCATCTTTATGAGGACGATATTCTATATGATCGGTAATAGCTATTGCGTCAAGTCCCTCTCTAACTGCCTCGTCAACCCTTGTTGTTGGCCAAACAACTCCATCGGAGAACACAGTGTGTACATGAAAGTCACATTTCAAAGTTTTATATCCATCAAAATCAGGGAATTTCAGATTTGTCCCGTTTTGTGAGAATGCCAAAAGCGGCATCAACGAGACTAAAAATAAAAGAGTTTTCTTCATCTGTATTATATTTAGTTTTTAATCAATGGTTTTTTTGATTTTATGGTGCAACAAGCACCATAGAAGATTTTTCACAGGTTTTAAATATCTTAGGGTCTAAGATATAGATATTATTATCTTTTGTTTGCTAATTTAGTCGATTATGAATTAAAAAATAAAAGTTTTTTTAAATATATGCTATATAATCAGAGCAATAGCCTTTAATAATCTTTTATTTTATTGCTTTTTATAAACCAAAAAACACAACAAATATGTATTTTAAGTTTTCTGCTGCATTTCTATCTCTATTTACTTCTGCAATTCTATCATTTGGTCAAACAGATAGAAGACTCGAGCTGTCTGACAAACAAAATGGAGCAGAGATTTCACCAACTATGTATGGCATCTTCTTTGAAGATATTAATTATGGAGCTGACGGCGGATTATATGCAGAGTTGATTAAGAATCGTTCCTTTGAATTTCCTCAGAATTTGATGGGATGGAACACTTTCGGTAAAGTGGCTATTGATGATAAGAACCCTGCATTTGAAAAAAATCCCAACTATGTCAGATTATCCGACCCCGGACATCATCAAAGAAGCACAGGTTTAGACAATGAGGGCTATTTTGGAATAGGCTTGAAAAAAGATGCTGAGTATAGATTCAGCGTTTGGGCAAGAACAACCGGTGAGAATATCTCTTCCCAAATCAAAGTGGAATTTATAGCCTCTTCAAACAGTCCTGTCGCTGAATCAAGACTCAATGTTAATGGAGATAAGTGGATAAAATATACTGCAATTTTAAAATCTCCGATAACAGACGATAAATGTAAAGTGAGGATATTTCTTTCCTCTCCAAACAGTGTTGACCTTGATCATATCTCTTTATTTCCCGTAGAAACATTCAACAACCATGAAAATGGAATGAGAAAAGATTTAGCTCTGGCGCTGGCAGATTTAAAACCAAATGTGTTTCGTTTCCCGGGTGGCTGCATAGTTGAGGGAACTGAATTGGATACACGTTATAACTGGAAAAATACAATAGGAGAGGTTGAAAACAGACCTTTAAATCAAAACCGATGGGAATATACTTTCTCAAACAGATATTTCCCCGATTATTTTCAAAGCTATGGACTTGGATTTTATGAATATTTTCTTCTCTCAGAAGAAATAGGAGCAGAGCCTTTACCTGTACTCAATTGCGGTCTTGCCTGTCAGTATCAATGCCGTGGTCCTCAAGATCATGCACCAGTTGATAGTTTGCAGCCTTTTATTGATGACGCTCTTGATTTAATTGAGTTTGCAAATGGTGATGAAAATTCAAAATGGGGTAAAATACGTGCAAAAATGGGGCATCCTCAACCTTTTAATCTAAAATATATTGCTATTGGCAATGAACAATGGGGTGAGGAGTATCCTGTAAGATTGGAACCTTTTATCAAGGCGATTAAACGGAAATACCCAAAAATGAATATTATAGGAAGTGCAGGTCCATCACCCGATGGAAAGGATTTTGATTATTTGTGGTCAAAGATGAAAGAACTTAAAGCAGACCTTGTTGATGAACATTATTACAGATCTCCTGAATGGTTTCTCTCACAGGCAAAACGTTATGACAATTACAGCAGAAAGTCACCAAAAGTTTTTGCAGGTGAATACGCCTGCCATACTTCGAATAGAAAAAATAATTTTGAATCGGCACTTTGCGAGGCTGCTTTTATGACCGGATTGGAAAGAAATGCTGATATTGTTGCAATGGCTACTTATGCTCCTCTTTTCGCCCATAAAGATGGGTGGCAATGGAAGCCTGATTTGATTTGGTTTGATAATCTTAGATTAGTGAAAAGCATAAATTATTATGTCCAGCAGCTTTATTCCCTAAACAAGGGGTCTAATATCGCATCTATAACTGAAAACAATCTGCCTGTCACAGGAGAAGATGGTCTGTATGCAAGTGCTGTATATGATAAAAATTCAAACAGCTATATTGTCAAAATTATAAATACTTCAGATAAGGCTCAGAAGATAGATATTTCTCTCAAGGGAAAGAAGTTCGACAAAATTAAAAGCTGGAATTGCACTGCTTTGCAGGCTCCCGATTTGGATGCGGAAAACACCATTGAGATGCCTGATTTAGTTGCTCCAAGAAGAGTCGACATGACCATAAATGACAAGGCAATAAAGACAACTATGCCTTCAAAGTGTTTTTATGTGTATAAAATCGAATGTATTAAATAGAGGATTTGAATAACTATAAACAAAAATGACGGAGAAGTAAGATTGATTACTCTCCGTCATTTTTATGTCTAAATTATATGTAAATCTTTTGATTCCAATTTAAATCAGAAAGAAAAAATATCAATTATCTTTTAATACTGTTTTTTAATACAAGAATAGATTCAGGACCCATATTAAACAATAAGTCTATTACGCTCAAATTATCTCTGAAGCCCCATTTATCTTGGAATGTTTGATAATATGGGTTTGCAATAAACTCCTTGTCAAGCTCTTTATAATCTCTCTTCGGATGTATTATTTCTCTAAAATCACTCCCATCAATCTCCTCTCTCTTTAGATACTCAGTGGTATAATTAATTTTCTTTTCTATACCTATCAACGAGCAAATCAGCTCTCTAAGCTGCTCATTTAAATCAAAAAGAAAATCAAATCTTTTTTCGAAAAACGGAGCAAAGTCATCCTCGTAATATTCAAAAAAAGGAGTATTGTTGTAGGTGCTTCTAATTGCAAACCAATGTTGATGCCTCCAGTTGCCATGTTCTGAAAGTCTGACATCTTTAATTGATGTCTTAAGTTCTGTTCCCTTTTCTATCGGAATGGAAAGGTTTTGAACAAGATTAACAGCCCCGATAAAGCAACGGTTTCTGTAGGTCTGTTTGATAAAATTGTCACACGCCTCTATCCAAATTTCATCATAATTGTAAATTTTTGAATAGTATTCGACAGGAGCAAGAAAAGCAGTACTTAAAATGGCTTTCGTCATCCTAAAGGTTTTTTGCATTCATAAATAGACGGTTAAATCTTATTCCGCCATTAAACAAAGACTTATCTTTTTCTATGGAAAGCCAAACAAACAATGGTCTGCCCACAATATGGTCTTCAGGAACAAAGCCCCAGGAACGTGAATCAAGAGAATTGTCTCTGTTGTCACCCATCATCCAATAATAGTCCATTTCAAAAGTATATTGTGTTGCCTCTTTTCCATTAATGAAGTATTTGCCATTCTTTTCTTCAAATGTGTTGTCTTCATAATTTCTTATACAGCGAATATACAGTGCAACATTATCAGGCGTAAGATATATAGTAGCTCCTTTTTTCGGAATCCAAATAGGACCGTAATTTGCTCTTGTCCAATTGTCATTGTATCCAATAGGATAAGTAAGTCCGCCAATGAATCCGGGTTCCTCAACAACTTTGGTTACGATAGACATTCCCTTTACTTTAGCCAAGCCCTCTTGTGTTAAGGGAATTCTGTAGACAGGGTTGAAAGTGCCGTTTGCATTACGGCTGAATCCCATATATTCCAAAAGTGAAACATTTTGGCCTCCCATATTTACATAGAATGATCCATCTTCGGTGCCTCTGTCATCCTTGTTGACTCCCAATGTTTCCCAGTTCTTTTCGCCAAAGCGGGTACCGTTGGTTTCAACGTAATAAACGAACTGCATCTGTTTCGGATTGGCAATTGGTTTCGAGTCAATATATACCTGATTGTTTATTAATTCAAGGGTATCTCCCGGAAGTCCGATACATCTTTTTACATAGTTTTCCCTTCTGTCAACCGGTCTGTAAACCACTTTGCCGTATAATCCCGGGTTTCTATGAATAGCTTCTGAGCCGCCATTATAGTATGCAAGAGAATAATAATCTCTGTCTTGGAACTTTAAAGCCACTGTATCGCCGGCAGGGAAGTTGAATACAACAATATTATTACGTTCAACCTTTCCAAAACCTTTCAGACGTTTATATCCCCACTGAGGCCAGTCAAGATAAGATTTTGTATTGACAATAGGTAAGGTATGCTGAGCAAGAGGAAAGGAAAGGGGGGTATTTGGAATACGAGGTCCATAGCTCATCTTGCTTACAAAAAGATAGTCACCAACCAGAAGAGATTTCTCAAGTGATGGGGTAGGTATCTGATAGTTCTGAAAAAAGAAAGTATTGATAAAGTATACAGCTACAAGAGCAAATACAATTGCATCTACCCATTCCATCACACTTCTGACAGTCTTGTTTTTTGACTTTTTCCAGAAAGTCCACGGAATGAACTTAGTATAATATATATCAATTATAAAAGGAAGGATTATTAATAAAAATGGATTTCCAACCCAGATAACCCAAATTATAAATAATACGCAGGCGATAACGCACTTAATTATTTGTGGCTTGGTGGGCTTTCTTTTGAATCCGCGCTCGATATTTGTTTCGTTTCCCATAACGATAATTTTTGTTCTGTAATTAAAATTTCATCAAATCTGCCATTGTGTGAAATCCCTTTTTCCCATTCAGGTATTCAGCCGCTACAACGGCGCCTAAGGCAAAGCCCTCTCGTGATTTGGCATCGTGAGTAATGGAAATAGTGTCAACATCCGATTCATAAATAATGGTATGAATGCCGGGCACCTCACCTCTTCTGAAAGATGTAATGCCTATCTCATTTTCTTTTGGTTCAACACCTTCAACCCAAGCCTGTTTAGAGTCCATATTCTCTATTATTCCATCTGCAAGAGAAATTGCTGTTCCACTAGGAGAATCAAGTTTATGAACGTGATGAACTTCCTCCATGCGAACATTATAAGCGGGATAGTTGTTCATAATGTGCGCTAAATGTTTGTTAAGTTCAAAGAAGATATTTACACCTATGCTGTAGTTTGAAGCATAGAAGAAAGTTTGTTTACCGTCTTTGCAGGCATTCTTAATTTCCGGCATTTTATCTATCCAGCCGGTAGTGCCGGCAACAACAGGGATATTTGCAGCAAAGCATTTATGGTAATTTTCCAAAGCTGCTGAGGGCATGGAAAATTCAATTGCAACATCTGCGCTCTTAAAAGCCTCTGAAGTGAAGTCTTCTTGATTGTCCTTATCAATGATAGCGACGATTTCGTGACCGCGGGTTAAAGCAATATTTTCGATGATGTGCCCCATCTTTCCATATCCGATTAATGCAATTTTCATATATATAGTTTTTAAATATCTAATTTGTAATGTCTGAATATTTTAAAAAATAAGAACGGACTTCAAATATATTAGTTTTTTAAATTGATTCTATTTTTTAAATGCTTCATTTTCTTTTTCAAAGATAATGCAAGCCGAGTTCAATAAGCAATTGAAAGCGCCAGCTTTCAGATTGTATTTGATAAGGCGAAGCTTATCTTATTTAAAGATATACAAAGATAAGTAAATAAGCTAAATCGTTGTTATATGGAACAACTTATGCAATATGTCTGGAAATTCGGTTTGTTTGATAAATCCGAACTTCATACCACAGATGGTGTCCCCTTTGAAATTATTGACCCGGGTATTATTAATACAAATTCCGGTCCTGACTTTTTTAATGCAAAAATCAAATATAAAGATACTATATGGGCAGGTAATGTTGAATTACACAACAATTCTTCAGATTGGTACAACCATAATCATCACAAAGACAGAGCCTACGACTCTGTAATATTAAATGTTGTGCTCAATAAGGACACTGAGATATTCAGAATTGACGGTGATAAAATCAATCAATTCAAGCTTTCAATCCCTGACAGCTTTATTAAGGATGTAGAATTCCTTTGCGCTCGTGCTCCCGACTACCCAGCTTGCCTTTGTTCTTTGGGAAAAATTGATAAAATGTATATTGAGGATTGGTTCTGCGCCCTTTCTAACCAAAGACTCATAAACAAATCAAAACGGATTTATGAACTGGTTGATATTTACAAGGGGAATTGGGAGGAGGTTTTTTATATAATCCTTTCACGAAGCTTTGGAACCGGTATCAACAGCGATTCCTTTGAACGAATGGCACGCTCCTTGCCTTTCAACTATATACTTAAACATTTGGATTCACGCCTCCAAACTGAAGCCCTTTTCTTTGGTCAGGCTGGCTTTCTCTGTGACAACTTTTCCGATCCTTATTATTTGCTCCTTAAGCGTGAATATGGGCTTCTTAAAACCAAATTCAAACTTAAAAATATTGACAAAAGTTCATGGAAATTATTTAGACTGCGGCCTAACTCATTTCCTCAGCTTAGAATAGCTTTTCTTGCATCGCTTTTCTATACAAAAAAACGTCTGCCAAGCCTGATTATTGATGCACGTTCGCTGACAGTTTTAAGGGAGTTGTTTGACCTGAAATTGTCCTCTTTCTGGGATAAACATTATCAATTTGAGGACCACTCAGAAACTAAAGAGAAATCACTCGGAACTCAAACCATAGATTCTATAATAATTAACTCTGTAGTGCCATTCCTTTTTGCCTATGGATACAGAACCGGAAATGAAAAATGTCAGCAAAAGGCTTTATATTTCTTGGAAAATATTCCCCCTGAAAACAATAAATTTGTTAGAATGTGGAGCTCAAATGGTATGCCTGTTAAAAACGCTTTTGATTCTCAGGCAATCATTGAACTGCAACGAAACTATTGCGAAACAAAGAAGTGCATGTTTTGCAGAATAGGACATAAACTGCTTTCTCAAAAATTTTGATTTTTCACTTTATCCATATTTTATTTTGATTGATGATTGATTTTTTTTTATTGATCATTTATATTTAATACTTATGTAATATTAGTAAAATATTATAGTATATAGCTAAAATAATTTAAATGTTTTATTTTAAATACTTTAGTAAATCCAAATTTTTATTAATCAAAATTTATAAGTTGTTGGGTATGTTAGATTTATTTTTGATTGCAATCAAAAAAAGAGAAGAAATATTTAATTGATTGATAAGTAAGATTATCATTATTTAGAGACAAGATTGAAATCAAGCTATTTGAAACAACTTCTGGCTTTGCTTTATTTAATATTAATTATACAAACAAAAAGAGCACCTTGGCTTTAATGCAGAGGTGCTCTTATAAATAATATATTTAGCTTTCAAAAAGTCAATATAAAGATGGTTTATTAACATTCCTTTTTGTGAGGAGGATAATCTATAGTGTAATGCAACCCTCGGCTCTCCTTTCTTTCCAATGCCTGACGCATAATAAGATATCCGACATTGACCATGTTTCTAAGTTCACATATTTCTCTTGAAACGACTGAGCGTTGGAACAAAGACTCGGTTTCTTCATAAATAATATCCAAACGGGTCCAGGCTCTTTTTAAGCGAAGATCGGAACGTACTATACCAACATAAGTACTCATTATTTGACAAACCTCTTTTATGCTTTGATTAATAAGAACCATCTCTTCAGGTGAGCATGTTCCCTCATCATTCCATGCAGGAAGATTGTTTTGATAGTTTAAAGAGTCTATTCTCGAAAGGGAATGTTTGGCAGCTGCATCAGCATAAACAACAGCTTCAATAAGAGAGTTTGAAGCAAGTCGGTTTCCGCCGTGAAGTCCAGTGCAGGAACATTCACCAACAGCGTAAAGCCTGTCAATAGATGAGCGTCCGTCTAAATCAACCTTAATACCTCCGCAAAGATAATGTGCTGCGGGAGCAACCGGTATATAATCCTTGGTGATATCTATTCCAAGACTCATGCATTTTGCATAAATGTTAGGGAAGTGTTTTTTCGTTTCCTCGGGATTTTTATGAGTGACATCGAGATAGACATGGTCTTCGCCGCGATTTTTCATTTCATTGTCTATAGCCCTTGCAACGATGTCACGTGGAGCAAGTGACAGGCGCTCATCATATTTCTGCATAAATTCCTTGCCATCCATTGTGCGCAGAATGCCGCCGTAACCGCGCATTGCCTCAGTAATCAAAAATGAAGGACGGTCGCCAGGGTGATAAAGTGCCGTGGGATGAAATTGAATAAATTCCATGTCTTTAACAGTGCCTTTTGCCCTGTAGACCATTGCAATTCCGTCGCCTGTGGCAACAATAGGGTTGGTTGTGGTCTGATAAACAGAGCCGACACCGCCTGTAGCCATTAAGGTAACTTTAGAAAGGAAAGTGGAAATCTTGCCTGTTTTTTGATCTAAAATATATGCTCCGTAACACTCGATGTCAGGAGTGTGACGGGTGACATTTATTCCAAGATGATGCTGAGTAAGTATTTCAATGGCAAAATGGTTTTCGAAAACCTTTATGTTTGGATGAGTCTTTATAGCTCTGATGAGGCTCTCCTGAATCTCAGCACCGGTATTGTCCTTGTGATGAAGAATGCGAAACTCGGAATGTCCCCCTTCACGATGAAGATCGTATTCACCTTTATCGTTTTTATCAAAATCTACGCCCCAGTTTACAAGTTCATTGATTTGTGATGGAGCCTCTCTGACAACTTTCTCAACGGCATATCTGTCGCTCAAGTAGTCGCCTGCAATCATAGTATCTTCAATATGCTTGTCAAAGCTGTCAACAAGAAGGTTTGTTACAGAAGAAACACCTCCCTGGGCAAAAAAGGTATTTGCCTCCTCAAGAGTGGTTTTACAAACAAGCGCAACACTTCCTTTGTGGGCAACTTTAAGTGCAAAACTCATTCCGGCAATGCCGGAGCCAATTACCAAGAAATCAAATTTCTGTTCCATATATTTTACCGCTTCTAATTTCAGACAGACGTCCATTTTAATCAGAAAAGGGATAAATAATTAAAATATTATTTCTTTCCTGATTAAATTCCTATTTAAGACTGTCAGCTGATATAGTTTAATTTCTTAATTATATGCAAAGTTGCAAAAAATCGATTGAGCAAAACTGTTTTGTTATTTTTTTATTTAAGAATATCCGTTTGTTTTGCTTTTTTAAACAAAAAACAATGTTGTAAAGTTAATGTCTTGATGGTTTTCGATAAGATTTGACATATTCTTCAAACTTTTCCTTTGTAGACATAAACGAGAAACTATTTATTAAAGTATAAATATTCTTTTGGTCGACTATGGCAGGAAGTAACATTTTGGCAATTTCAAGCTTTTCATTGTCAAAATTTAAGCCATTAATAATTTTTACAGCCTGTTCGCAGTTAAAGAGAGCGCCGGAATTGATGGAAACTGAAATAAATTTCAACTTTTCTTTATAAAACTGCCGGCTTGAAAATTCTTTGTAAAAGCGTTTAAAATCTTCTCTTGAAAACAGCCTGTCATTGTTATTGTTGTATTGAGGATAGTTGCCCTGTGGCTTGTCGACTTCAAGAGTTTCAACCCCACCGCCATTGTAATATATGCGAGTTTGAAAGATTTCCCTTTCTCTTGACTGCCCATATTGATTGAAGTCTTCGACTGTTGCCGAGATTTTATAATATCCCGGGCGCAGATTGGCAATAAATGTGCTGAAAACAGGAGGTGAAACCGACTGCCCGTTTAAATATACAACTACCGGCTGGTTGAAGCTGACAACTTGAATCCCGTTTAATTTCTGAGAAAAGGAAAAAGAGCAAAAAATTAAAAGAGATATAATCAGAGTTAATAACTTTTTCATATATGATAGATTTTAAAAAATTATGGAGTTGTTAATTAACGGCTCAATGTAGTTATTTTAATATTTAAAACAAATTATATGAGCCTCAATAGTGTTATTTATTAAATTTGAGCATAATGGTTTTGATTCTCAAAAAAATATTATTGCTAACTTGCAAATAAAAAATATGGTAAGAACTTTTAAATCAAAAATAGATAGATGGTATCATTTATTGGTATGGATAATCTTGGGTTTGGTGTTTTATTCTTTCTGGCAGAGATATGTGGCATTTGGAATAGTAATGCTTATTGTATTTATGTTTTTGGTTGAAACTTTAATACATACAGAATATATCATCGATGCCGATGGGTATTTAAGGGTTCAATCAGGTTTTTTGCCGAGCTACAAGATTAATATGGCAGATATAGAGCAGATAAAATATATAAGGAATAACAGAATCGCCTATGCCCTTTCTTTTGAACGGCTACAGATTATTACTCCTTATGCAAACAGAATGCTATCTCCTGAAAACCCCGAGGAATTTATAAAAGAAATAAGAAAATATAATCACATGATTATCGTTACCAAGTAAATACTTTTAAAGTGCTTGCAAAACCTTAATTTAAAAAAAATAGTTATGAATTACACATTGGCAATAATCGGTGGTGGCCCTGCCGGATATACAGCTGCCGAAAAAGCTGCTAAGAAAGGGCTTTCTGTAGTCCTTTTTGAAAAAAATAGTATTGGAGGTGTATGCCTAAACTGTGGCTGTATTCCAACTAAAACCCTTTTGTATTCGGCAAAGCTTTTCGATCATTCGAGAAATGGTGATAAATATGGAATTTCTGCCTCGGATGTTTCTTTCAGCCTTGATAAAATAATGTCAAGAAAAAATAAAATCATTAGAAAACTCTCTGCAGGTATAAAAGCAAGGCTTAAGAGTGCGGGTGTGACCGTTGTGAATGAACATGCCCATATCGAGTCTGTGAGCAACGGTTTGTTTATCTTGAAAACCGACAATGAGCAATACGAAGTTTCAAAAATTATTTTGGCTACCGGTTCGGAACCGTCAGTTCCTCCGATTAATGGGATTGAAAATGTTGATTATTGGACCAGCACTGATGCCCTTCAGATTAAAAGTATACCTGAAAGAATAATAATAGTTGGGGGTGGAGTGATAGGGATGGAGTTTGCTTCATTTTTTAATTCTATGGGTTCAAAGGTGACTGTCGTTGAGATGCTTCCTGAAATATTAGGCAACATGGATAAGGAGATATCTCAGATGCTTAGAGAGGATTTTCAAAAGAGGGGTATTGAGTTTTATTTAAATACTAAGGTTACCTCTTTTGCCGATCCTAAGACTGTTTGTATTGAGAATGAAGATGGAATTAAGAACTTGAGTTTTGATAATATACTTATTGCTTCAGGAAGAAGAAGCGTTATAGATAAGAGCTTTGTTGATGTCTTAAACCTTGAGTTTGACAACAGACGTTTAAAGGTAAATGATAAAATGCAGACCTCCTATCCGAATGTTTATGCCTGCGGAGATATAACGGGGAAAATGATGCTTGCTCATGTTGCCGAAAGAGAGGCTATGGCGGCAGTCAATAATATTTTAGGAAATGATGATTTAATGAGATTTAATGCAGTACCGGGTGTGGTTTATACCTCACCGGAAGTGGCATCTGTTGGTTATACCGAAGAGGAGCTTATAAAAAGTAATATATGTTTTGGCATTTCCAAGTTGCCAATGACTTATGCCGGCAGATTTGTTGTTGAAAATGAAACGGTTCAGGGGCTCTGCAAAATATTATTTGATAAGAATGATAAAATTCTTGGTGTTCATATTCTCGGAAACCAATCATCTGAGTTTATTGCCTCTGCAGGAATGGCTATTCAATTTGGAATATCAAAAGAGGAATGGTCAAAAACTATTTTTCCTCATCCAACTGTCAGTGAAATCTTAAAAGAAGCAATAAACGAGTAAAACATATTTTTTTATTCTCTATAAAGGAGTAAAAATTTTAATATGAAATTTTCACTCCTTTATTTTTTCTGGTAATATGGTGATTATAATATTGAAATGAATTCTGAACTATCGGTTTATTTTTAAGCAAAAGGACCTTTTCATCACGAAAAAGTCCTTTTTTTACAAATCCATTATTAATCTTTATCATTTGGTAAGATAAAGTATGAGAAATTATATAATTCTGAATAAGAATTATATAATTTATATTTTGATTCTTTTTTGTGAGAATAATATGTTTCGTGATTGTAAAAATTCTATAGCGTTACAGAATCAATGGAAAATAGTGTTTTTCGGCGTGCTTATATTAAATTTAAAATGTTTTTGGCGTCTGTTATTTGATAAAAATGATTTAGTGGCGAATAAATATTAGCTATTTCTTCAATTGATTATCGGTGTCCGGTTTTTTATTAGACATAACAATATAAACAATTAATTATTAAAAACTAATAGGATTAACTTACACTCTGAATAATAACTATCAATCTTTAATTAAAATTTAAAATTGAATATGTTGAATAAATAGTGATTACAAATAAAATGAAAATTTATAAAAATACAATTAATATCATTGCTTTTTTTTAATAAAAAAGGCAAACGATGATTTCGTTTGCCTTTAAATATTATTTAGTGATAAAACTAACTTTATACATTAAAACGGAAGTGCATAATATCACCATCATGTGCAACATAATCTTTACCTTCGACATTCATCTTGCCTGCTTCTTTACATGCGGCTTCAGAACCTAAAGAGATGAAATCATCATATTTAATTACCTCAGCACGAATGAACCCTTTCTCAAAATCAGTGTGGATAACTCCTGCACATTGAGGAGCTTTGCTGCCTTTAAGATAAGTCCATGCTCTAACTTCCTGAACACCTACAGTGAAATAAGTTTCAAGATTAAGCAAAGCGTAGGCGGAACGAATCAAACGGGAGACACCAGATTCATCCAACCCGATTTCATTAAGGAACATTTGACGTTCTTCATAAGTTTCAAGCTCTGCAATCTCAGATTCAATCTTTGCTGCAACCACAAGAATTTGAGCATCCTCATCTTTTACAGCTTCTTTAACCATCTCAACATATTTGTTGCCTGAGACAGCGCTTGCTTCATCAACGTTGCAGACATACATTACAGGTTTGCTTGTAAGAAGGAACAGCTCGCGAGCAATCTTTTGCTCATCTTTAGATTCAAAAGAGACTGTTCTTGCAGACTTGCCTTGTAAAAGAGCATCCTGGTATTTTTTTAAAACTTCATATTGAAGTTTTGCTGCCTTGTCGCCACCTGTCTGAGCCTGTTTCTGAACTCTTGAGATACGGCTATCTATTGTTTCAAGATCCTTTAGCTGAAGTTCAAAATCTATAATCTCTTTGTCTCTTATAGGGTTTATAGATCCATCAACGTGAGTGATATTGTCGTCATCAAAGCAACGAAGAACATGAAGAATAGCGTCAGTCTCACGAATGTTGGCAAGAAACTTGTTTCCAAGACCCTCACCTTTTGAAGCACCCTTAACAAGACCGGCAATATCGACAATCTCAACAGTTGTAGGAACAATTCTATTAGGATGAACTAATTCAGCAAGTTTATTAAGCCTTTCATCAGGAACAGTAATAACACCAACGTTAGGTTCTATTGTACAGAACGGAAAATTAGCTGATTGAGCTTTCGCATTTGAAAGACAGTTGAAAAGAGTAGATTTACCAACGTTAGGTAAGCCCACTATACCACATTGTAATGCCATTTTATATTGATTGGATTAAATTCTTTTTGCTTAAGTGTTTGATTATTATTCAAACAGGCGCAAAAGTACAAAAATATTTGCAGATAAATCTTTTATATATTTAATGGGACAATTATTCTTTAGCTTTTTATTGCTTTTTTGAGACGATTTGGTGATTTTATTGCCAAGTGACAGCTTTTTTAAGATTAAACAGAGGCAAAAAATACCGGACTAAAATTTATTTATATTTAGTCCGGTGATATATTTTTTTTGCTGAAATTCTATTTCTTGTCTATCTAAGCAATATATAAAATAGAACTTTTCAAAATGATCTATTTTTTTCTCTTTTTTGAAGAGACATTTTTGAAAGACTTCTTAATGTCCGATTTATATCTATTTACTTTATTCTTTCTTTTTTTCTTAGAATTGAAAAATTGAACCCAGACAAATACTATAATTACTATAAATGCAAGAGCTATAAACATAATCATAAGTTTTGTATTTTTTAAGCTGTTAAATATTGGCTGTAAAAATTATCCTTATTTTATTTCTTGTATCCAACAGTCTGAGCCAATGTAATTTCTTGGTTGGGTTTGAGCTGAAGTTCCTTCTTTAGTTCTGACCTATTGATATAACCCCTGACAACACAGCCCAAATCAAAAGAAGCACAGAAAAGATAAACATTTTCAGCTATAAAGGCTGCATCGGCATACATATAAGGCATTTTTTCTTCAAGACTATTTCCGGCAGCCTTGTCGGCATTTGCAATATAAACAATATTTAAAGGAGCTGTCTCAACATAAGGCTGCATACCTGTTGTCTTTCTTAAATCTTTGTTGTTTATAAATTTAAGAATGTTCTCTTTAGCCAGATACAGATAAGTGCCTTTTTTAAGAAAGACATATATATCAATCTCTTGCTTGTCCATTGCCGAAGGAGCAGTGCGCTTAAAGTCTCTGTTAAAGCCCCAAGCTGCCCAAAGAAGATTGGAAAGAGTCTGCATTGAGATCTCTTTTTGAGAATATTCCCTTATCGACATCCTTTCATTCAAGACTTGCATCAAAGGTTTGCCGCCGTTTTTTTGCGCAACAGGCAGTTTGATATCTTGGGCGATAATATTCACAGACATCATAATCATTAGAAATAAAAAGATTTTTGTTTTCATTTGTATATTATTTATTTTTCTAACCGTTACCTCTAAGGTACAAATGCACCATTTATATACCTTTTGTTTGATATCTCATCTTTAGGTGTGTTATGGCGATTTCATATAATCATTGTTTTAATTGATTTAAAATATCTTAATCACAATAAGGTTTTAAAAAACATTTTTTTATTTAAACTTTTGATCGATTTAATATATAATCCTTGATTAAGTATAAATCATTTCAAATGCTTAATCAAGGAATAAATAAAAAAATTTATCAATGAGCTTCGAGCCAGTTTGCGCCAAAACCGCAGTCTGCAATTAAAGGAATACTCATTTTGTAGGCTTTCTGCATCTCTTCGATAACTATATCCTTGACTTTCTGCTTTTCATTTTCAATAACATTGAAATTCAATTCATCGTGAACTTGAAGAATCATTGTAGATTTAATCTTGTTTTCTTTAAATCTTTTAGCAATGTTAATCATAGCAATTTTAATAATATCAGCTGCGCTTCCTTGAATAGGAGCATTGATTGCATTTCTTTCGGCAAAGCTTCTGACTACAGAGTTTTTGGAATTAATGTCCGGAAGCATCCTTTTTCTTCCAAAAAGAGTCTCAACATATCCGTTTTGACGGGCAATCTCAATACTTTTATCCATATATTTTTTAACTCCAGGGTAGGTCTCAAAGTAACCGTCAATCAACTCTTTTGCTTCACCTCTTGGAATATTCAAACGATTGGCTAACCCAAAAGTGGAGATGCCATAGATAATGCCAAAGTTGGCTGTCTTAGCTTTTCTTCTCATATCGGAAGTAACCTCTTCAATAGGAATTTTATAAATTTTGGCTGCAGTAGCCGAATGGATGTCATTACCGGAGCGAAAAGCCTCCAACATATTTTCATCCCGGCTAAGTTCTGCCATGATTCTAAGCTCAATCTGAGAATAGTCGGCTGAAAAGAAGCTACACCCCTTGTCAGGAATGAAAGCTTTTCTTAACTCTCGTCCAACATCGGTGCGAACTGGAATGTTCTGAAGATTAGGATTGCTCGAACTAAGCCTTCCTGTTGCAGTGACAGCCTGATTAAACGATGTATGAATCTTCCCCGAATTACTATTAATTAATGCAGGCAAAGCATCGACATAAGTGCTCAAAAGTTTTTTAAGACCTCTGTATTCAAGAATAAGCTCAACTGCGGGATGTTTGTCCTTTAATTTTTCAAGAACCTCTTCGGAAGTAGAATACTGACCGGTTTTTGTTTTCTTAGCCTTCTCATCAAGATTAAGCTTTTCAAAAAGTATTTCACCAACAACCTTAGGTGAGGAGATATTAAACTCAATTCCGGTTATTTGGTGAATTTCTTTTTCTACCTCCTGCATTTTCTTGGTTAGAATGACGGATGTATCTTTTAGAGCATTGGTGTCAATTTTGACACCCTCAATTTCCATATCAGCAAGAACAGGAACCAAAGGCATCTCAATGTTGTAGAACAGATTCTCAAGATTATCCTTTTTTAATTCCTTTTCAAGAATGTTTTTAAGACGAAGTGTAACATCGGCGTCCTCGCAAGCATATTCATAAACTTTTTCAGGTGCAATCTGCCTCATGTTTAATTGATTCTTACCGCTTCCTATAAGTTCTTCAATTTTTATAGTGTCGTATTTTAAGTAAATCTCAGCTAAATAATCGAGGTTGTGCCTTTGCTCAGGTTGAATAAGATAATGAGCAATCATTGTATCAAACATCTTGCCTTTAATATCAATTCCATATTTTTTAAGAATGATATAGTCATACTTAATGTTTTGACCAATTTTTAAAATTTGCTCATTTTCAAAGACACCTTTAAATTTAGAGAGAATTTTCTCGACTTCTTGCTTGTCGGCAGGAAGTGGAATATAGAATGCTTCATTTTCTTCAAGGGCAAAGGAGATTCCGACAATTTCTCCTTTAATAGGATCAATTGATGTAGATTCAGTGTCAAATGCCCAAAAATTTTGGAAGCTTAATTTTAAGATTAAATCGTCGATTTTCTCTTGATTATCAACAAGATAATATTTGTTGTCGACCGATTTTAAGTTCTCGAGATTTGAATATTTTTCAATCTCTGTACTTTCTTCCGTAAATTTTGAAAAGAGATCGCCTTGAATTGGTACAGTTTGAGGTATTTTTAGATTGTTTTTTAAAATTCTATCACTAAGTTGTCGAAACTCCAAATCCTGAAAAATTTTTGATAAGTCCTCTTCGTTCAAAGGATCCCTCTTTAAACTTTTTTCATCAAACTCAACCGGAACATCAGTTTTTATTGTAGCAAGAAACTTGGAATCTAAAATTTGTTGAACGTTGTTTTCAACTTTTGTTTTTAACGCACCTTTTAAAGAATCAACATTTGCGATGATGTTCTCGATTGAACCAAATTCGGCAATAAGCTTCTGCGCAGTTTTGGCACCAACTCCCGGACAGCCCGGAATATTATCTGCTGCATCTCCCATCAAACCTAAAAGATCGATAACCTGAGATACATTTTCTATTTCATATTTTTTTGTAATCTCCTCAATACCTAAAATATCAAAGCCGGCAGCCATTGTTCTTGGCTTGTACATAAAAGTATGAGTGTCGACAAGCTGACCATAATCCTTGTCAGGAGTCATCATATATGTAGTAAAACCATTCTTCTCAGCCTTTTTTGCAAGAGTTCCGATCACGTCATCCGCTTCATAGCCTTTAACTTCAATAATAGGAATGTTATATGCCTTAATAATCTCCTTTATTACAGGAATAGAAGCTCTGATTACTTCCGGTGTTTCCTCTCTTTGAGCTTTGTAGTTCTCAAACAATTCATGACGGAAAGTCGGTCCCGAAGGATCAAAGCATACTGCAATATGAGTGGGATTCTCTTTTTTAAGAACCTCCTCAAGTGAATTTACAAAACCAAATATTGCAGAAGTATTCACTCCTTTTGAGTTAATTCTGGGAGCACGGATAAAAGCATAGTATGCTCTATAAATCAAAGCGTAGGCATCCAAGAGGAATAACTTTTTCTCTTCCATTTTTTCTATATTAATGAATCAATATTACTGGGTGAACATTCATTAACTAATCAATGTTTTCTCCTTGACGTAAATTTACTACATTTTCCTTGCAGAAAAGGTATAATTACTATTTTTGCAACATATTATATAATTTATGGATATACTGGCTAAAATACAAAATCCCATCCTTAAAGAACTAAAAGAGCAAAACTTACTTCTTAGAGATTCATTGAAATCCCAAATTCCTCTTATTAATTCAGTTGTTCATTATTTCCTTGAGAACAAAGGCAAAATGATAAGACCAATTATGCTGCTTTTAGCCTCAAAACTTTGCAGCAATGGGAATGTTACAAAAAACAGTATGCATTCAGCTGTTGCTTTGGAGCTTCTTCACAATGCAAGCCTTATCCATGATGATGTTGTTGACGAGGCAAAGCAAAGACGTGGTCATTCTTCAGTAAATGCAGTTTGGGATAACAAAGTTGCTGTTTTAATGGGAGATTTTTTCCTTGCAAGATGCTTGGAACAGTCCACTCTTACTAAATCTTTAGAGATACAACAGGTATTAGCCAAGCTGTCTTCTTCCCTTGCTGAGGGTGAATTAGAGCAATTGGCCAATGCAAGAGGCTGTGTAATCAACGAAGATTCTTATTTCTCTGTCATTAAGAATAAGACTGCTTCTTTATTCATAGCCTGTATGAAGTTGGGTGCTATTTCTGTTAATGCTTCTCAATCTGTTGTTGACAGGCTTGCTCTTTTCGGCGAAAAATTAGGAATTATCTTCCAGATTAGGGACGATATATTTGATTATTTTGATGACACAACTATTGGCAAACCCACAGGAAATGACATTAGAGAGGGAAAAATTACTCTTCCTTTATTGTTCGCTTTAAAAAATGGTTCTGGAGTTGAACATCAAAATATGATGTCTCTATTAAACAAGGATATTCTCAGCAAAGAAGATATCTCTTCTTTAGTTAATTATGCTAAGGCCAACGGAGGAATAGAATATGCCCAAGCTACAATGCTAAGATATGCTTACGAAGCAAAAACTATATTGGACATGTTTGAAGATTCCCCTTCAAAACAAGCTTTCATTATTCTTGTCGATTATATTATAGATAGAGATAAGTAAATGAAAACTCTTGTTTTACTATCTCATATATGAGTTTAAAAACAGACTTCATTAAATGTTTATTTGATTATCATTTCTTTTTAGCCGCATAAATATTTGTCCTTAATCGTTCAATAAAACAAACAAATTGTTATTCCTATTGAATTTCTAAATATTACAACTAAAAACATAATAAGACAAATTATAAATTTCAAGCCCGTCAATTCGGGCTTTTATTTTATATACTAATTCATTATCTTCGTTTACCTTTTAATTTGTAATACCAAAGCTTATGAAGTGCACATTTTTTTCAATTTTCCTTCTATTTTCTTGCTTGGCTACTGCTCTAGACCTGCCTAAGCAATTCCAATTAATACCTTCTCCTCAAAAAGTGGAAGTAAGGAGTTTAAATGGAATAAAATTCAATGACATTACATATATATCATCAGAGAATAACGATTTTCCGGTGTTAGGAGATATAACAGATAAACTTCCAAGAACAAAAAGGAGTGGGAAAGGGGTAACTCTAAAAATTGATAAATCGGTTACACCAAATTATGAGGAAGGATATATCTTGGATATTCAAAAATCCGGAGTTGAAATAAAAGCTAACAGCAATAAAGGTCTTTTTTATGGAGTTCAAACTCTTGAACAGCTTTTGGAAGACAGCAGAGATTTCAACAAATCGATACCTTTATTACACATTGAAGATTTTCCATCAATAGATTATCGTGCAGTCCACTTTGATACCAAACATCATCTTGACAAGATGGATTATTATTACAGATGTATCGACAAACTTGCACATTACAAAATCAATGCTGTTATATGGGAGATAGAAGATAAACTAAGATATGTCAGACGTCCTGAAGTCGGCGCTCAAAATGCCATGAGCATCGAAGAAATGCAAGCCTTATCTAAATATGCTATTGATAGAAATGTTGAAATTTCTCCACTAATTCAAGGCTTAGGTCATGCAAGTTTTATCTTAAAACATCATTGGGAGGTAAGAGAAAATCCCGAAAGCGATTGGGAATTCTGTCCTTCAAATCCTCAAACTTATGAAATACAATTCGATTTATATAGAGACGCTTTAGAAGCAATGCCTTACGGTCGTTATCTTCATGTTGGAGGAGATGAAATAACACAAATAGGAATTGATCAGCGATGCACAGAAAGAGGCTTGTCTGCCTTCCAGTTGCAGATGGAATGGCTCTCTAAAGTCTGTGATTTTGCTGTTAAGAATGGTCGAACTCCAATTTTCTGGGACGATATGCCCTTAAAATACGCTCAAGTCTGGGACCTTATCTTTGCCGATAAGACAGACGAAGAGATAAATGAGGTTTGGAATACAGAAAAACTCGATAAGGCAATTGAAATGTTCCCCAAAGATTGTATCTATATGAGATGGTGCTATGAAGATCCTGAAAGAACAGCACATAAAAAAATCCTAAAGTGGTATCATGACAAAGGTCTTAAAGTAATGGCTGCAACATCCGCTTCTGCCGGCGATTCTCCCTTTATGCCTCGCAATAACACCCGAACTCCATACATTAAAGCCTTTAGTACTTTAACCGCAAACAATCATTTGGAAGGAATATTGGCTACAGCCTGGGATGATGGCTCTCCACATTGGGAAACAGTTTGGAGAGGATTTATTGGACAGGGTGAATTTGGATGGAACCCTACCAAACGCTCTATTGATGAGTTCAAAAAAGCACATTCTCAAAGAGAATTTGGACTTAATTATGACGATAATTACACTCAGTTTATCGATTCTCTTGAAAAGTCAGTATTCTTTTTTGATGGTGCCTTAGTAAAATCAGGAAGAAGAAATCCTGCATGGGGAGTAAACTACTTTGAAATAATAGACCTTCCCGATATTAACAACAAAGGAAAATGGAATGAAAAATACATTGACAGAATTGAGGAGGCAAAAGCTCAAAAGGAGAGATTCATAACCATTTCTGCCGAAATTGAAAAAGCAAAATCAAATGCATTAAGGAATAGATATACTTTAGAGATTTACCAACAATTAAGCAATCTCTTCTATTTCCCTGCACAAATCATTATTGCTTTAAACGAATATGACCTTTCAAAAAATGAAAATGAAAGGAGAGAGGCGCTTGAAAAAATAAAGACAATCAATGATGGATTTACAGATTTAAGAAATGAAATTGAAAATGTGTACTCTAAAACACGTTTCTTGTCCAATCCTTCAGGCTATATGTTGGATATGAATCATGCAAGGCACCTTGCCTCAAAGACTAATAACAATGATTGGATGTTTTTGTACGAAATTCCAATGAATAAAGCTATAAATGATTGGATTCTCCAACAGCAAAAGTAGACTTTCAAATTACATATTATTATATAAAAAAAAGTGCATCATAAATGACAAACGCCAATTATGATGCATTTTTATTATAATAGATTATTACCTGTCTCTAAAAACTAAATGAAAAATTTAGTTTCTTTTCCTAAAATCTCACTCAATAAATTGTTAGCAAGACGGCTTGCCCCAAGTCTGAATTTTGTCTTATCCAACCATTCATCACCCAAAACTTCCTTAACAATGCAATAATATTTTACAGCATCTTCCGGAGTTACAATACCGCCGGCAGGTTTAAAGCCAATCATTCTGCCTGTTTTTTCATAATAAGCCTTAATAGCTTTGCACATTACATAGGCAGCGAAAGGAGTAGCGGCAGGTTCCATTTTCCCTGTTGAAGTTTTTATGAAATCAGCATCTGAATACATAGATAAAATAGAAGCTTTCATAATGTTTGAAGCACTTTTTAAAGCTCCAGTTTCAAGGATAACCTTTAAATGCGCATCATGGCAGGCTGCTTTACATTCTGAAATTGTATCGCACATATCGCCATAATTTCCTTCCAAAAATTCACCTTGATTTATCACAATATCTATTTCATTTGCACCGGCAAGTACTGCCATTGCAATCTCTGCCACCTTTATTTCAGGAAATGTCTGAGATGATGGAAAGCCGCCTGCAACAGCAGCAATATTAACCTCGGAAACTTCAAGATTCATCCTTACTATTTCTGCAAAATTCGGATAAACGCAGATTGCAGCTACATTTTCAAGTTCAGGATGTTCAATCTCAAAATCATTTACCTTCTTAGTAAATGCTGAAACTCTTTCCCTATTGTCGGTTGAAGAAAGGGTAGTAAGATCGATAATACTCAACAAGAACTTATAGACGTCAGTATTTTTATACTTCTCCAAATTCTCAGTTAAGATTTTATCAACTGCCTGTTTAACCTCTTCGTCTTTTAAATCCGTATTATATTGTTTCAATACCAGATTATATTTATCCATTTCGTCCATAAGTTAGTATAGTTTAGTATTTGTAATATGTCTGTCCTTATCTCTGTTAGTTTTCTTTTCTATATTTTTTCTAAAAGCTTCTGTAAGATCTATTCCTGTTTGATTGGCGAGGCATATTAAAACCCACAAGACATCTGCCATTTCGTCCCCAAGATTCTTAGATAAATCCTCCTTTTTAAATGATTGGTCGCCATAAGTCCTTGCCATAATCCTCGCAACCTCACCAACCTCTTCAGTAAGTATTGCCATATTGGTAAGTTCACTGAAATACCTGACGCCATAGGTTTTTATCCAATTATCAACAGTTTTCTGCGCCTGTGACAATGTAATCTGCTCGGCAGAATCAATTATTTCCATAATATTTAGAATATCCTTTATTATTTTACTTCAATGCTATATATTCAAATATAAGAATTACTCCTTGTTTTTTGTATCTATAGCTATTGTTACAGGACCATCATTAATAAGTTCCACCTTCATGTCTGCTCCAAAAGTGCCTGTTTGAATCTCTTTTGCCAGCATATCAGTTAATTTCTTTATAGTGGATTCATATAAAGGAATTGCAATTTCCGGTCTGGCAGCCTTAATATAAGATGGCCTGTTTCCTTTGGCTGTCATTGCATGTAAGGTAAATTGACTCACAAGAAGAATATCTCCGTCAATATCCTTTACAGAAAGATTCATTACTCCATCGGCATCGTCAAAGATACGCAGATTCAGAATCTTTTTACACATCCAGTCGATATCATCACTATTATCTTCAGCTTCAAATCCTACCAATACTAACAATCCTTTAGCTATTTTGGATTTTAAATTATTGTCTATCGTTACCGATGCTTTCGTAACCCTTTGTATAATTACTCTCATCTTTAAAAAAGTTTTATGCAAATGTAATGATTATAACAGCTTAATATTTCAATTATTTATTTTTGCTTGATCTTTGGAAAATGAATCCAAAAGTATTTTAGCTTTAGCCTTACCAATTACTTTTTCTATATCCTCAGGATTTGCCTCTTTTATCCTTTTTATGCTCTTAAATTCCTTAAGAAGCATCTCCTTTGTCTTATCGCCGATACCTTTTATGCTGTCGAGAGCAGAGGCTATTTGACGCTTGCTCCTTTTGTCTTTATGAAATGTTATGGCAAAACGATGAACCTCATTTTGTATTTGTTCCATTAGTCTGAACAGTTGACTTTGAGGCTTTATCCCGATAACCTTTTGAGGAAAACCAAAAAGAAGTTCAGAGGTCCTATGTCTGCTGTCTTTTGCAAGCCCTGCAATAGGAATTTTCAAATTAAGCTCATCCTCCACGACCTGCCTTATAACCTCCATCTGACCTTTGCCGCCATCAGCAATAATCAAGTCGGGCAGGGGTGAGCCTTCTTCAATAAGTCTCGAATATCTTCTTTTGACTACCTCTTTCATCGAAGCATAATCATCAGGACCAACAACACTTTTTATATTATACTTGCGATATTCCTGCTTCACCGGCATTGCTTTCTTGAAAACAACACAGGCAGCCACAGCATCACTGCCGGAAATATTAGAATTGTCGAAGCATTCAATATGCATGGGCATCTTTTCCAAGGAAAGCTCCTTTTGAATCTCCTTCATTAGGCGGATACTTCTTTGCTCAGGGTCGAGTTTTTCTGCCTGCTTAAGTTTGTCGATTAGAAATTGCTTAAGATTCTTGTCTGACAGATCAAGAAGCTTTTTCTTTTCTCCCCTTTGAGGAACAGTAAATGTAACCCCCTCAATATTCATTTCAGGCACAAACGGAACAATAATCTCCTTTGCAGGTGAGTTAAACCTCTCTCTCATTTCTGAAATACCAAGAGCTAAAATCTCCTCCTTAGGCTCATCTATTCTTCTTTTATATTCGAAACTGTAGGACTGAATTATTGCACCCTTTATAATATGAAAATAATTGATATAAGCAGAATTTTCCTCCTCTGAATATGAATAGACATCCACATTGGTAATTACAGGCTGAACTATTGATGTTTTAATATGATAATTTTCTATAATCCTATGCTTGTGTTTTATCTCTTCAGCCTCTTCAAACTTAAGTTTCGATGCATAGACCATCATTTCATTGTAAAGAAAATCCAAAACATCCTTAGTGTGCCCCTGCAATATCTGTTTTATTTCAGCAACATCCTTGTCATATTCCTCATGAGTCACTCTTCCCTCGCATGGACCCTTACAATTCTTTATATGATATTGAAGACAGACTTTATATTTGTGAGAATTTATATTATCATTATTTAAGTTCAGATTGCATGTCCTGACCTTATATATTTGTCTGAAAAGTTCCAAAAGAGCATACGCAACCTTTAAATTAGTATATGGTCCAAAATATAGTGAACCGTCCTTTATCACCTTTCTTGTCATCATAACTCTGGGAAAAGGTTCATTTTTTATGCAAATGTAAGGATATGTCTTGTCATCTTTAAGAAGTACATTGTATCTTGGCTGATGAGCTTTTATCATATAGTTCTCCAGCTTCAATGCATCCTCTTCTGTATTTACGACAATATATTTAAGGTCATGGATGTTCCTTACAAGCCTGTTTGTTCTGTTAGAATCATGCACCTTGTTGAAATAAGAGCTGACCCTTCTTTTTAGACATTTTGCTTTTCCTACATATATTATTTCGCCCTCTTTATTGAAATACTGATATACTCCGGGTGTTTCCGGCATTATTGAAATAATAGATTTCAGATGCTCTATTCTATCATTTTTTATTCGCGCCGCGTTTATTTTCATAATAACTATATTGATGACAATATATAATATTAAAAAACAAAAACCGGGATAAAAATGATGAGTTTAAAATAATTTTTAAACGCCATTTTTACCCCGGCTCACTATATGTAAATGCTAATATTTTATCAAAGACTCTATCTCTATATTCTCCGGGAATAAAGAACGTCCATTTAAATCTTCAAGTTCAACTATGAAATTAATATAGATCTTTTTTACTTTAAACTTCTTTACAAGTTCAAAAGCCGCAAGCATTGTGCCACCAGTTGCAAGCAAGTCATCATGTATCAGCACAACATCATTTTCATTAAGAGCATCCTTGTGTATCTCTATAGTGTCAAGACCATATTCCTTTTCATAGCTCTCTTTAAAAGTTTCTGCTGGTAACTTGCCCGGTTTACGAAGAGTGACAAATCCGGCCTTTAGGTTGGTTGCAACAACAGGACCCATAATAAAGCCTCTTGACTCAATTCCTACAACTTTTGTTATCCCTTTATCTTTATAAAGGTCTGTCATAAGAGTAGAAAGATCGTACAAGCATTTAGAGTCTTTAAAAACAGTTGTGAGATCCCTGAAGAGAATTCCTTTCTTTGGGAAATCCTCTACTACTCTAATTTTTTCTTTAATTCTATTTATTCCCATAATATTTGTCTTTTATTTTCTTGTCCGCTGTTAAAGTAAAACTTTATATTGTTTCACGTGAAACATTTTGAAGTTTTACTTTAATATGGCAATACGTCTTATACTCTGATTATCTTCCCAGTAAAATTAATAATATATTTATATCACTTGGCGAAATTCCGGGAATTCTTGATGCCTGACCAATTGTCTCCGGGTCAATTCGGGTCAGCTTTTGTCTTGCTTCAGTAGAGAGCGACTTGATTGAATCATATTCGAATCTGCCCTTAATAGGGATATTTTCAAGTCTTGAAATCTTTTCGGCGATCATCTTTTCCCTTTCAATATAGCCTTCATACTTCATCAAAATCTCTGCTGCTTCAATTATTTCCTCTTTCCTGTTTGGTATCTTTTCTATTTCAGCCTTAAGAGCGGGGACAAAGGAACTGATTATTTCAAGCGAAAGCTGAGGTCTTACAACAAGACTTATGAGTTTGCATCCGTCTTTTAATGTTGCAGTATTATATTTCTCAAGCTCGTCATTTACATAAGAAGCCTTGATGGAATAGTTTCGGCAAAACTCGATTATTCTGTCTCGATGTTCTTTCTTCTCTACAAGAAGATCGTATCTCTCTCTTGAAGCCAATCCAAGTTTATATGATTTTTCGGTAAGCCTCATGTCAGCATCATCCTGACGAAGCAGGATTCTATACTCTGCTCTGGAAGTAAACATTCTGTATGGTTCATCCACACCTTTGGTTACAAGATCATCAATCAAGACTCCTATGTAAGCCTCTTCACGTCCAAGAATAAACGGATCCTTTTTGTGAGCTTTAAGGTGAGCATTGATACCTGCAATTAACCCTTGACCGCCCGCTTCTTCATAACCCGTGGTTCCATTTATTTGCCCTGCAAAGAAAAGACCCCCGACAGCTTTTGTTTCAAGAGAATGTTTAAGTTGAGTTGGATCAAAATAATCATATTCTATTGCATAGCCGGGACGATAAATAACCACATTTCTAAGAGCAGGTATTGTCTTTAAAGCCTCAAGCTGTATATCCAAAGGAAGAGAAGAAGAAAATCCATTTATGTAGTATTCCTCTGTTGTCTCACCCTCCGGCTCAAGAAAAAGCTGATGTCTTGTCTTGTCAGGGAAAGTTACAATCTTTGTCTCGATGCTTGGACAATAGCGGGGTCCGATACTTTGGATCTGCCCATTATAAAGAGGCGAATCGGGAAGTCCTCTTCTTAAAACCTCATGACACTCTTCGTTTGTATATATTGTCCAGCAGGGTCTGGCTTTCAAAATCGGAGTCTGATAATTCAGATATGAAAATTTATGAAAATCGCTGTCGCCTTCATTTTTTTCAGCCAATGAAAAGTCGATGCTTCTTCCGTCAATTCTTGCCGGAGTTCCTGTTTTCATTCTTCCGGTGATAATTCCGGCATTCTTCAATTGATCGGAAATGCCATAAGATGCAGGTTCTGCAATCCTTCCTCCCGGCAGCTTTGTGCGGCCGAAATGCATAAGACCGTTCATGAAAGTTCCTGAAGTGAGAACCACCGAGTCTGCATGGAAAGTCACTCCCATTGAAGTCTTAAGTCCTTTGACCCTGCCGTCCTCAAGAATAAGTTCTATGACGGTGTCCTGCCAAACATTTAGATTGGGCGTACTGTCAATCATCTCTCTCCAAGTATCAATAAATTTTGCTCTGTCGGCTTGGCTTCTCGGACTCCACATGGCAGGACCCTTAGAACGGTTAAGCATTCTGAATTGAATGGCAGTCCTGTCACTGATAATTCCCATATATCCTCCCAATGCATCAATCTCGCGAACAATCTGACCTTTGGCTATACCTCCAACAGCGGGATTACAGCTCATCTGGCCAATCTTATTCATGTCCATTGTAATCAAACAGGTCTTTGAACCTAAGTTAGCTGAAGCACATGCCGCTTCACAGCCCGCATGACCACCCCCAACTACTATAACGTCATATTTAAAATCCATTTATTTTGATACTTTTCTTTTATTACCTTTTTTATTTTTTACATGAATTATCTCAGGCAAATTGACTTGTTTGCCTTTTCCATCTATCACTATATGTGTTTTGGATTGTATGATAATTAATGACTGAAACTTTAAACTTTAGATGTCTAAATTTAATAATGATGCCAATATATTGCAAACCCAATTCAATAAACAATTGAAAGAGTAAGCTTTCAAATTGTCATTAATGAGGTGAAGCATATCTTATGCAAAGATACAATAACTTTTGTGCCGTTAACCCAAATCAACTTAAATTGCCCTAAAAGAGATTATTATTAACTCATTTATAATGTTTAGGTTCTGTTTAAACTGGCGTTTTTTATTTTATTAATAATGTGGCTCAGCTTTCATTTATTGATCGTTTCAAAGCATATTATTAATAAGACTCTCAACTGAAATTTTTTCATCAGTTGTTTTGTAATTTTGATTTTCATAAAAATAAAAACACTCTAATATATCATTAAATATATTAGAGTGTTTACTGAACTTTATTATAATAAAATTTTACAATAACTTAAGTATTTTAATTTTTTTGACAATCGAAATTAAAGGTTCGACAAGTAAAATTAAAAAGTGTCAGTAATAGATTGCTGTATTGACTATTAAGAAAACGGTTTTAGTTTTAATAAGGTTTATATGTGAAGCAACGGGTAAATTTAAATAACAGCAATAAAAGCAAAAACGGATATATAATATATTCCTTTAAACAGATAATGATGAATATTAATTCTCCTGAGTCATCTCTTTTAAAAGCTCGAGAGCTTCGTTCTCCTTACTGATCATATTGGCTCTTTGTTCCGGAGACTGATCGTCTATGCCGCAAAGGTGAAGAATGCCATGGATAATTACACGATGTATTTCCTGATCATATTCCTGCTGAAATTGTTCTGCATTGCTCTTCACTGTGTCGAGGCTGATAAAGATATCACCTCCTATTTTATTGCCTTCTGTATAATCGAAAGTTATAATATCTGTATAGTAGTCATGCTTTAAAAATTCGTTGTTTACTTCAAGAATTTTCTCGTCATTACAAAAGATGTAAGAAACATCGCCAACCTTCATATCATATTTTTGAGCGACCTTTTTTATCCATTCTTTTGTCTCATTCTTTTTTATATTTGGAAGAGTTACATCCTGTGCGTAAAAATTTATAGCCATAATCTTAAGATTTTAGTTTATATCAAAGTTATCCAAAAAACAAATATGAAACTAAAATAGCGGATATTATTCCAACAAAGTCTGCAATTAAACCTGCACTAACCGCATATCTTGTCTTTGAAATACCCACGCTGCCGAAATATAGAGCAACTATATAGAATGTGGTATCAGTAGCTCCCTGTATAGTTGACGACACTCGAGCTACAAATGAGTCTGCTCCATAGGTGTTGATCGCATCGACCATCATACCCCTTGCACCACTGCCACTAAGAGGCTTCATAAAGGCAGTAGGCAAAGCTCCGACAAAATCAGCGGGGATTCCAATGGCGCTGAAAATATAAGCAAAGGTGTCTGTCATAAAATCCATAGCTCCGGAGGCGCGGAAGACGCCAACTCCAACCAACACAGCAACCAAATAGGGAATAATAGTTACTGCAGTCTGAAATCCCTCTTTGGCTCCCTCAATAAAGGCATTGTAAACGTTTATCCTCTTTTTTACACCTGCAAAAATAAACCCGCAGATTATTGTGAAAAGGATAGCATTGGAAATTAAGGAGGAGTAGGTTGTTATGGTCTGCTGATCCATTCGGCTCACGGCAAATATTATTGCTCCGATCACAGCGCAAAGAGTTCCAATAGAGCCAATAATAACTTTATCAAAAATGTTGATCTTTTGTCTTATACAACAAATGAGAAGTCCTGCAAGAGTGGACATAAATGTCGCAATTAATATTGGAAGAAAAACATCAGAAGGATTCATTGCCCCAAGCTGGGCGCGATACATCATAACGCTTATTGGAATTATGGTGAGCCCTGAAGTATTCAGCACAAGAAACATAATCATCGGATCGCTTGCAGTGGTTTTATCGGGATTGATGTTCTGCATCTCCTGCATGGCTTTTAATCCCAAAGGAGTTGCAGCGTTGTCAAGACCGAGCATGTTTGCGGAAAGGTTCATAAAAATTGCACCTGTGGCTGGGTTGTTTTCCGGAATGCCCGGGAATATTTTCCTAAAAAGAGGGGAAACAAATTTTGAAAAAAGACTTATTACGCCGCCTTTTTCGCCAACTTTCATTAGACCAAGCCAAAGAGAGAGCACTCCGGTTAGCCCCAACGATATTTCAAAGGCTGTTTTTGCCGACGAGAATGTGGAATTCATTATTTCAGACCATATATTGATGTTTCCTGAGAAAATGCTTGCTGCAACAGCTATAATAAAAGCAATTAAGAAGAAGCCTATCCAAATATAATTTAAAACCATAATTTAAGCATATTGTTAAAATGATTTTAAATATACTTATTAAGCATGAAATGATAAATTAATTGTTGATAAAATGTTAAAATTATAATTTTTAATACCATCATTCAAAATGATTCATTTTTTTGGATAAATATATTCACCATATAGCTTATTTGTTTTTTATAAATATTTTAGCTTTGCCATATAATTGAAGATACATCAATCTTTAATTTGGTTTTATGGCTGATTGTTGTGCTTGGCAGACACAGTAAGTCTTGTTGAGAAAACTGATTTACCTTATTTTTAAAACTTAAATAAACTGTAAATGAAATCGCCATAACTCACCTAAAAATGAGATACCCCACAAAAGGTATATAAATGGCGCATTTGTACCTTAGAGGTAACGGTTAGTAAATTAAATTATATACAAATGAAATCGCCATAACTCACCTAAAAATGAGATACCTTACAAAAGGTATATAAATGGCGCATTTGTACCTTAGAGGTAACGGTTAGTAAATTAAATTATATACAAATGAAAAAGAGAGTGCTTGTAACATATAATATGTTTCGTGAAGGATATTCCAAACTTATTGAAAAATATGATGTGACTTTTCCGCCTGCTGACAGAGAATGCTTTTCTTATGATGAGGTTATGGAGGTGATAGACCAGTATGATGCACTTCAGTCTATGTATAATTTCCCGGTAGACAAGAATCTTTTAGACAAAGCCACAAAACTAAAGATTGTATCAAACTATGCTGTAGGATATGATAATATAGATATTCCCTATGCAACTCAAAAGGGTGTTGTGGTTACAAATACACCCGACCCTGTCACTGAACCCACTGCCGATATGGCTATGGGGCTTTTGCTTTCTGTTGCAAGGAGAATAAGCGAATGTGACAGAAACTTAAGAATACCAGGCAAAATAGAATGGGGTTTACTTGATAACTTGGGCTATTCTCTATATGGAAAACAGCTGGGTATATTCGGTATGGGAAGAATTGGAAAAGCATTGGCAAGAAGGGCGATTGCTTCGGGCATGAAGATTGTTTATCATAATCACAAGCCAATAAGCGAGGAGCAGGAAAAACTTCTTAATGCAAGATATGTTTCTTTTGAAGAATTGATAACGACTTCTGATGTCGTTTCCATTAATGCACCTCATACAAATGAAACTCATCATATTATCAATGAGAAAGTGCTTGAGAAAATGAAGAAAACGGCAATTCTTATCAATACAGCTCGTGGACCTTTGGTGGATGAGGCGGCTCTTGCCAAGGCTCTGAAGAATAAGACTATTTACGGAGCAGGACTTGATGTCTTTGAATTTGGACATAAGGTGAGCGATGAACTGCTTGAACTTGACAATGTGGTATTAACTCCTCATATCGGTACTCAAACTTTTGATGTAAGAAATGAAATGGCTTACTGCGTTTCGGAAAACATAATAAATTTCTTTGAAGGGGGTAAAATTACAAGGGTAAATTAATTTTTAATAATTATTGATATGAAAGAGAATCTAAAATCGGATGATGTCATTGAGGCTCTTTGCATGTTTGCCGATGAGAATAAGGCAAAGATTTTATCTCGATTTTTTAAAACAGGAAAAGGTGAGTATGGCGAAGGTGATATTTTTCTTGGTCTAAAAAATCCGGAGGTGAAGATGGTGGTAAAGGAATCATTGGGGCTTTCTTTTCAAGAGATCCAAAAGTTGATTGACAGCCCTTATCATGAAGTTAGACTGTGCGGTTTTTTGATTCTTGTTACTCTTTACTCTAAAAATAAAAAGAATATTTCAAAACAAGAAGAGATAGTTGATTTCTACCTTTTAAATTCTCATAAGGCAAATAATTGGGATTTGGTAGATCTTTCCGCTCCAAAGATTCTTGGATATTGGCTTAAAGACAAAGACAGGACAATATTGTATGACTATGCCAAGAGTGAGAATTTGTGGCAAAATAGGATAGCCATCGTTTCCACTTGGACAATAATAAGGGAATATGATTATAAGGACACTCTTGCTCTTAGTGATATATTAATATCTCATCCTCATGATTTAATAAGAAAAGCTGTTGGATGGATGCTCCGTGAAGTTGGGAAAAAGGATAAGGAGCTTTTATTGGATTATCTTGAAGAAAACAAAAAAAGGCTTTCCCGTACATCATTGAGATATGCAATTGAGAAATTGTCTGATGAGGAGAGACAATATTTTATGAAAAGTTCGCTTAAATAGATACATCTTTTTTTAAGCGAACTTTATAAACATTATAACCTTATTTCTTTCTTCCGAAATCAGCGGGAATTTCACCCCATTGCTTGGTTTCCCATTTCATTATCTTTGTTGAATAGGTGTTGTTTTCAAGCCATTTTTCGGCGCGTTCAATCATTTCAAATATTTTTTGATTGCGAGGCGTTTTTTCCAGTTTTGTTCTGCATTTCTTGTTTTTTACCCACAACATTGCATTTACACTGTCAGAATAGATTGGAAGTAAAATATTTTTTTGTTTTAGAAGCGATATGCCGTGCACAATAGCAAGAAATTCTCCTATATTGTTTGTGCCGTCATCTAAAGGACCTATTCGAAAAATCTCTTCACCTGTACGGACATAAACACCTCTATACTCCATTTTCCCGGGATTTCCACTGCATGCGGCATCAACAGCAAGCGATTCGATGATGTAGTTTGATTTGACGGGAGCAGTAGCCGAAAGAGCTTTGGCAACACCGTCAAGAATGCCGATGTGCTCGGAATAATCGGCACGGAAAGCATCGACGGCTTTTTCCTTTGTTGAAAAGCTTTTGTATTTGGCATTCTTATATCCCTCTATTTGCTGCCTGCACTCCTCCCATGAATCATAAACTCCGGGAGCAAAGCCCTCCCAAACAACGTAATATTTAGAATTAGCCATAGAATACATTTTTTGTTTTGACAAATTTAATAATAAGAATGGAACAAACAGGTATATAGTTTATCCTCAAAGAATAATTTAATTTATTGGTCAGAAAAATTTCATACCTCTTTTATGGCGCATCATCAAAGTTTATATTTATATCAAGAGTTTTATAAATGTCACTGTTTATTATTCTGTTCACATATATTGAAAATTATTATCAAAGGGATATCGGGACATTCGGATTTTATGAAATTTGAAACAAACAGTTTATTTAGATGTTAAAAGAGGGTAAATATTGTTGGGCAGCTAAAAAAAATTAGAAATTTGCTAAAATAAATAATAAATGCATATTTATTAATCTCGGTAGTATTTCATCTGAAGGTTAAACAAAATACAAACCATAGATATTTAAAAGATTTATTATTGCAGCTTAAATTGTAATGCTTTAGTTTTATTGAAAATATTGCCTATTTATGATGCCATATTTACAACCTTAGTTTTACCCAAGTGGCTAATAGATATTGCATTAGCAAATAAAAGTGGAGATAAAAGATAGAAGGTTTATAAATGTCATATTTATATCCTGATGTAAAAAACATATTTATAATAAATGAAAAGATATTTTCTTATAGGTTATATGGGGGCAGGAAAGACAACATTGGGAAAGTTTATTTCTCAAAAAATGGAGCTTTCATTCATTGACCTTGATTTATATATAGAGAGCCGCTACAGAAAAACCATTAATGAAATCTTCCAAGAAAAGGGCGAAGATGGATTTAGAGAGATTGAAAGAAAAGCCCTTCATGAGGTTGGTGAGTTTGAAGATGTGGTAATTGCAACGGGAGGAGGAGTGCCTTGTTTTTTTGACAACAAGGAGTATATGAATCAACAAGGTGTAACGATATATCTGAAGACCGGTGTGCCTGTGCTTTTTAAGAGACTTAAGATAGCAAAAGCAAGCCGACCAATATTGAAGGATAAAACTGATGAGGAATTGTATTCTTTTATAGAGGAGAACCTTAACAAAAGAGAATCAGCCTATGAGGCGGCAAAATTGATTTTTGATGCAAACGAGTTGGACGATTATAAACAAATCGAGGCTGCAACAAACAAACTCTGTTCATTGCTTAAAGATTACGATTGATATTCCAATCTTTAATAAATGACCATGCTTTAAATTATTACCTGATATAACCTTTACAAACGCTTTTTGTATTGGCATATAAATGCTTTAATTAAATAAATTAAAGAATGAAATGAAAACGCCATAACTCACCAAAAGATGAGATGCCCCCAAAAAGGTATATAAATGGCGCATTTGTACCTTAGAGGTAACGGTTAGGAAAATAAAATATATACAAATGAAACCGCCATAACTCACCAAAAGAAGAGATACCCCACAAAAGGTATATAAATGGCGCATTTGTACCTTAGAGGTAACGGTTAGGAAAATAAAATATATACAAATGAAAAAGACACTTATGACTTTCGCTTCAGAATCGATTGTTCCACAGGAAAAATTGTATATTAAGGAGGAGAAAAATTCTTTCTTAACCATTGGAATCCCTAAAGAAAATGGAGAGTTTGAAAGAAGAGTGCCTTTAACTCCCGAATCAGTGAAAATATTGACTTCAATGGGTCACAAAATTTTTATTGAAAAAGGAGTAGGAGAATATGTCTTTTATTCGGATCTGGCTTACAGTGAGGCAGGAGCCTTGGTTTGTGAAGATATTGCAGAAATTTGGCAGTGTGATATCGTTATTAAAATTGCTCCACCAAGTGCAAACGAGGTGAAAATGATGAAAAACAAATCTACATTTCTTTCTTTCCTGCAGCTTTCTATGTTCTCAAAAGAAGCACTTGAGAAAATCACAGAAAAGAGAATAAATGCAGTTTCTCTTGAACTAATATCAGACTCACAAAATAAGCATTCTATAATTAATTCAATACTTGAAATTGAAGGTAAGACGGCAATTGTGCTGGCGGCAGAACTTCTGACTAATACCAATGGCGGAAAAGGAATTTTGCTTGGGGGATGTCCGGGAGTTACTCCTACGGAAATAGTAATCATTGGAGCAGGGAGAGCGGGAAGAGAGGCGGCAAGAACTGCCGATGCTTTGGGCGCTTTAGTTAAGGTATTTGACAATAATATTGATTTGCTTAGAGAAATACAAACTTTTGTTTCTCCATCGACATTCACATCAACTCTTCATCCGAACGTTTTGATAAATGCTTTTAAGTCTGCAGATATTGTTATTGGTACTCTTAGATTTGAAAATGGGGAAAAAAAATTTATTGTATCGGAAGATATGATAGCAAATATGAAGAAAGGTGCTCTGATAATCGATTTAAGTATTGACCAAGGTGGTTGCTTTGAAACTTCTGTCTGTCCTGATTCAATGAAAGAGACTCTCTATGAACAGTGCGGAGTAATACATTATTGCATTCCGAACATTAGTTCAAGGGTGGCAAGAACCACATCCATAGCTTTAAGCAATCATTGCCTGCCTCTGTTGATAAAAATAGCAGATTCAGGGAATATAAATGACCATATGAGAAAAGAGAGGAACTTTAGAAACGGAGTATATATATATAACGGGAAGATTGTAAATAAATTTGTTGGTGAGCATTTTAATTTACCTTGGAGCGATATAATGTTGTTTCTTGCACCTTTTCAATAGAATAATTTATTATTTTTTAATAGTTACCATTAACAAGAATATTCAATTCTTTATCATTAAAACAGTAATGGATTAATGATAAAATGAATAAAAATTGATATAAAGCAGCATTGATTTCATAAATAATTGCAACAATATGCAATTAATAGTAGCTTTTATCAATAAAAATAAATTTTTATTACATAATGTTTTCTTTTTAGATTGTTTTACAGTAATTTTCGCCCAATAAAAAAGAAAAGCTTATAAAGTGTTACAAATCTTATAGTTTAAATCGCAATTCCTATGTCTGAAAAAACAAAGATTATTGATGCAGAAAAAGTCGTAATTCGTTTTTCTGGCGATTCCGGAGATGGAATGCAGCTTGCCGGAACGATATTTTCTAATTTGTCTGCAGTGTTTGGAAATGAAATTTCCACTTTCCCGGATTATCCGGCAGAAATTCGTGCTCCGCAAGGTACATTGGGTGGTGTTTCGGGTTTCCAGGTTCATTTAGGTAAAAATATTTATACACCTGGTGATAAATGTGATGTTCTTGTAGCAATGAATCCGGCTGCATTAAAAACAAATTCAAAATATGTAAAATCAAATACTGTAATTTTGTTTGATGAAGACAGCTTTACAGAAACTGATTTAAAGAAAGCGGACTATAAAACACTAAATCCATTTGAAGAATTAGGATTAAAAAATGTTCAGTTGGTAGGTGTTCCGATGGAGACAATGGTCAAAAGCTCATTGGCAGATATGGGAATGGATAATAAGGCTATGTTAAGAAGCAAGAATATGTTTGCTTTAGGACTTATTTGCTGGCTTTTTAACCGTCCTTTGGAACATGCCATGGATATGCTTAAGAATAAATTTGGGAAAAAACCATCTGTTCTTGAAGCAAACATTAAAGTTCTTACCGATGGATACAACTATGGAAATAACATCCATGCCGGAGTGTCAACCTATAGAATAGAAAAAGATGATGCTCAAAAAGGAGTATATATGGATATTAACGGCAATAAAGCCACAGCTTACGGCTTGATTGCAGCATCGGAAAAAAGCGGACGCCCACTTTTTCTTGGAAGTTATCCTATAACTCCCGCAACGGACATACTTCATGAACTGGCTAAAAGAAAGGAACTTGGCGTAAAGACGGTTCAAGCTGAAGATGAGATAGCGGGAGTTTGTACTGCCATTGGTGCATCTTTTGCAGGCAACCTTGCTGCTACATCCACATCAGGACCGGGTCTTGCTTTGAAGAGTGAAGCCATAGGTCTTGCTGTTATGGCTGAAATTCCTTTAGTGGTAATTGATGTTCAAAGGGGAGGACCCTCAACAGGACTTCCAACAAAGACGGAACAGACAGATCTTCTTCAGGCTTTATATGGAAGAAATGGTGAATGTCCCGCTGTAGTTGTTGCGGCATCAACACCAACCGATTGTTTTGATATGTCATTTAATGCTTGCAAAATAGCGCTCGAACATATGACCCCGGTAATTCTTCTTACAGATGCCTTTATTGGAAATGGCTCTTCTGCATGGAGAATACCTGATATATCATCTTATCCGGAGATTAAATCTCCTTGGGTGAGTGAAGAAATAAAGGACGGATGGCGCCCTTATAAGAGAAATCCCGAGAATAATGTAAGATATAAGGCTATTCCTGGTATGGAAGGCTTTATGCATCGCTTGGGAGGGTTGGAAAAAGATTATAATACAAGTGCTATATCTACAAATCCTGAAAACCATCAAATAATGACTGACACACGTCAGGCGAAAATTGATGCCATTGCCAATGATATACCTCTATTAAATGTTTTAGGCAATCCGGATTCCGATACTTTGGTTATTGGATGGGGAGGAACATACGGTCATATTTATTCTGCAGTTGAATCATTGAATAATCAGAATAAGGCTGTGGCATATGTTCATTTTAATTATATAAATCCACTTCCGAAGAATACTCAGGAGATATTAAATAAATATCCAAAGATTATTGTCTGTGAACTAAACAATGGCCAGTTTGCATCTTACTTACGTTCAAAAGTTGAGGGCAGAATGATTCATCAGTTTAACAGGGTTCAGGGACAGCCTTTCCAAGTTAAGGATATTGAAGAGGCTATAACAAAAATTATGGAGGATTAGAAAATGGATATGAACTATACAGCAAAAGATTATAAAAGTGATCAATATGTAAGATGGTGTCCGGGTTGCGGAGATCATGCTGTTGTAAATACTTTACAGAAAGCTATGGCTGAAGTTGGAGTAGCTCCTTATGATACTGTGGTTATTTCAGGTATCGGTTGCTCTTCTCGTTTGCCATATTATATGAATACTTATGGTTTTCATACTATTCATGGTCGTGGACTTGCTATTGCAACGGGTGTAAAAGTAGCTAATCCAAAGTTAACTGTTTGGTCTATTACGGGTGATGGCGATTGCTTGGCAATTGGTGGAAATCACTTTATTCATGCAGTAAGAAGAAACGTAAATCTAAATATTCTTCTTTTGAATAATAAAATTTATGGCCTTACAAAGGGGCAGTATTCCCCAACTTCCGATAAAGGCGCCATTACAAAGTCTTCTCCTTATGGCACTGTTGAGGAGCCATTTATTCCTGCTGAACTTGCTCTTGGTGCAAGAGGAAACTTTTTTGCAAGAGCTCTTGATGTGGATTTGACAACATCGAAAGATGTAATGATTGCCGCTGCCAAGCATAAAGGCGCGTCTGTTGTTGAAATACTTCAGAATTGTGTGATTTTTAATGACGGCATTCACAAATATGTTTCTGATAAAGAGTTCCGCGCAGACCGTTCAATAATTCTTGAACAGGGTAAGCCTATGATTTTTGGAGCAAACAGAGACAAGGGACTTGTTCTTGACGGTCTTAATCTTAAGGTTGTTAAAATAGGAGAGAACGGAATTACAGAGAAAGATTTGCTTGTTCATGATGCAACAACAAAAGATAATGGATTGCATTTCAAACTTGCTATGATGGGCAGCGGTGAGCTTCCTGTTGCCTTTGGTGTGATTCGCTGTGTTGATGCTCCTGTTTATGATGAGGAGGTTGAAAACCAAATTAAAGATGTTCAGACAAAGAAAAGCGAGCGTTCTCTTCAGGATTTCTTGCTGAAAGGGGATACATGGGAAATTAAATAAATTAAAATTTATTAATATTACGTATAAAGGGTATCACTTGTTTAAAGTCGATGCCCTTTTTTTTATATAGATATTAAAATTATTATATTTTTGTAAATGCCTTTTTATTAATTTATCAGTAGAACCATTCATTTTCATGAAGTATTTTATCTGTCTATTCCTGTTAACTATATTATTCTTTAACTCTTTAAATGGTTATTCTGAATCAGCCACTGCATATCAAAGCAATAATGTTGATATTAGAAGCGGCCTCTCTCATAGTGCCGTATTGTCTGTTTTTCAGGATAACAAAGGTTTCCTTTGGATAGGGACCTATGATGGGATGAATAAATATGACGGGAATTTTATTGAGCAAATCTATTTTGACAAAATGAATATCCAGAGTGGGATAATTCATTCCATATCAGATTGTGATGACAATTGTCTTTGGATATCCACATTTATGGGACTTCATAAGTATTCTATTGAAAATGAAAAAATAATCGAAAGTTTTAATGACTATAAGGACCCATATCGATTGGTAACAAATGGCAAACAATATTCATTTGTTATCACTTCCAAGGGGACAATAGACAAATATATCATTTCAAACAAGAAATTTAATGAGTATCCTTTTCTAAAGATCGATCCCTCAGAAATAATGTCTGCGTTCTTTGATGAAAATGATATTATGTGGATTTTTACCAAGAGCAAGGTGTATAAAATATATTTTCATGATTCAATAAATCAGGAAAAGTTGGATTATGATGTAAAGGAGGATGATTTTTTAGGTGATGATAGGGCGGAATATGTTTTTAAGGATGGAGGCAACGTCTTTTATATAACAGAAAATGGTGAATTGTTTGAGTATGACTATAATAATCGACAGAAGAAGCTTTTAAAAAATGTTTCATTGCTCACATCTAAATATGGGAAAGTATCTTCAATAGTGGAATTTGACAATAGTGTATTTATTTCATTTAAATCAAGCGGACTTATTCGTTTGGTGCCTGAGAAAAATTACGGTGAAGAGGTTGTAGATATCAATTCAGGAATCTTTTGTCTGTATAAAGACAGAAATCAGGACATATTATGGGCGGGATCAGACGGACGGGGATTGATAAGTTACACAAAAAGATACTCCCTTTTTTCTACAACACTGTCATCTTCTTTGCCAATAAATATTAGAAAACCTTTGAGAACACTTTTGGAAGATAGATTGGGTAATCTCTGGATAGGAACAAAAGGTGACGGCTTGATAAGAATAGCAGACTACAGGAATCTTGCTGAAAGAAACATACCGATAAATTCAGTCTCTGTTTTTGATAAAAGCTCCTCATTGGGTTTGACTCAAATTTTTGCCTTAAAGGAAAACAAAGATTTAAACCTTATTTGGATAGGTGGAGATGAAAAAGGATTATACTATTATTCCTTTGAAGACAGGCTGATCCATAAGTTAAAAACAAATGACGACTCTCTTTTAAATGGCATTCATGATATTTATTTTGAAGAAAACAATGTTTTATGGCTGGCTACTCAGAGAGATGGCATTATAAAGGTGAAAATTGAAAATCTTGGATATGAAATAAACGCCAAAGATATTGATCAAATAATTTTTAATGAGGGGGAACATGAAATAGATGAATTTTTTGACATTGAGGCTGCCGATAAAGATAATCTTTGGTTTGCAAGCCGTGGTTATGGAGTGATAAGATATAATAAGAATACAGGAAATTATAAACAGATTCTTACAAATTTCTCCTCATTTTCGATGTCGGACGATATTCTTTCAATATGCCCCTATTCGGATAAAGTAACTTTCTTCGGCACAAGCGGCGGAATGCTGAAAATTGAAACAAGCAAGGATGGAAGCTCCTATGTATCTGTTTACAATCAAAGAAGCGGCCTTTTAAATGAAATGATTCATGGCATACTTACTGATAATACCGGTTGTCTTTGGTTGAGCACCAATAAGGGGCTGACAAAATACAATCCTGACAATGGAATATTTCATAATTACTTTAATTACCGCGGCCTTGAGACTTTTGAATTCAGTGATGACGCTTATTTAAAGTCTGAAAACTCCGATTGTCTTTTATTTGGTGGTGTAGATGGGTTTGTAAAGATCGATTTGTCAAAGGACGTAGAAAATAATATTAATATCCCGGTCCAGTTTACAGGTCTTAATATTGGCGGGATGCGTGTGCCCATAAACTCTTATATAGATCCAAAAGAGGATAGTAAAACAATTGTCTTAAAAAACAAGCAGAACAGTTTTACTGTGAATTTTATTGCCATAGATTATCTTAGAGGCGATAATATAGAGTATTCCTACAAGCTTGATAATTATAATGACGAATGGGTAAATATCAACAGGGTTAACAACGCTGCTTTTGAGAATTTACCATCAGGCAATTATGTCCTAAAGGTTAAATACAAAAAGGATGTTTATGATAACGATTCTCAAATCTATTCCATAAACATCAGGATTCTGCCTCCTTGGTATAAAACCACAATAGTTTTAATCATATTTGACTCTCTTATTGCTCTGATAATTTTTATTTGCTTTATAATCTTTATAAGATATCAAAAGAAAAAGGCTTTAAAAAGGATGTCTGAAATGGAGGAGAAGCAGAAAACAGAACTTTATGAGGCAAAAATGAAGTTCTTTACCAACATTACTCATGAGTTCCTTACTCCGTTGACTCTTATTCAGGGACCTTGTGATAGGATTTTAAATTATGAAAATGCAGATAATTTTGTTCTTAAATATACAAATCTGCTTAAGGTTAATGCCGACAAACTGCAAAGCCTTATTCAGGAGGTAATCAATATTCAAAGATTTGAGGAGTTAGGTCAGTACACCAAAAATATTGAGGAACTTAATATAAACAAGGTTGTAGAGTCTATTAAGTATCAATTTTCCGATATCACCGACAGAAAAAATATCTCTTTCAATATTGAAGCCCCTGATACCATTTTATGGAATACCGATTCTCTTTGTCTGAATAAAATAATCATTAATCTTGTATCAAATGCTGTAAAGTATGTAAATAATGATGGTGAGATAAGAATATCAATCTCTGTTAATGATGAAAATAGCCTGCTGATTAAAGTTTTTAATACCGGACACGGCATTAAAAGCGAAGAATTGAAATCGGTTTTCAATAGATTTGTTGTCCTTGATAATTTTTCTTCCAAGAAGAATGATGAGTTCAGGTATCAAAATGGCCTTGGGCTGCATATTTGCTGGAGTATGGTCAAGCTTCTTGGTGGAACTATCAGTGTTGAAAGTAAAGAGAACAGATATGCCTGTTTTGAAGTTGCAATTCCTAATGCTCAATGTGATCCGAAAGCTAAAGACCGTTGTGTTTTTGATGAGCCTGTCGCCTCCGTAACTATTGGCGGCAGTGAAAATGATTTGATTGGCAATAAAGGAAATGATGTTATAGAAATGTCTGACAATTCTGCCTCCGGTTTTAATAATGAGAAGCCTGCTCAATCAAATGAGCAAATAACTCATAAAGATTACAACTCTTTAATATCAGGTTCAAATAATGGTTCAATCGATAATAATTATTCCTCTGTCAATCAAAAGCCTTTAATTCTTTTGGTTGATGACAATAAAGAGATAATATTCATGCTTACCGATTTGCTTTCTCAGAAATACAGGATAGCAAATGCTTCAAATGGTGAGAATGCCTTAGAAATATTAAAACAGGAGATGCCGGGGCTTATAATTACCGATATTATGATGCCGGGAAGCATTGATGGAATAAAACTTGTCAATATTATCAGGGAGGATAGGTTCTTTAAGCATCTTCCAATAATTATCATATCTGCCAAAAACGGCAATGAAGATAAGGTTAACGGATTAAATGCGGGAGCAGATGCTTATTTTACAAAACCTTTCGATTTTTCTCTTTTGCAGGCAACAACAGAAAGGCTTATTGTTAATATGGAGAATAGAAAAAAATATTTTAATTCCTCTGCAAGTGCTTTTGACATTGATAACGGTACTCCAAGACATCATGAAGATACTGAATTCCTTTCTAAAGTAATTGACAAGATAGATCAAAATATGTCGGACGGAAATTTGGATGCGGCTTTCATAGCAAGCGAAATGGGATACTCTTATCAATCGTTCTATCGCAAATTCAAAAATGTCTCTTCCTTTTCTCCCGGTGATTTTATTAAAAAGAGAAGATTTGCTTTTGCGGCAAAGCTTCTTTTAACGACAAATCTGTCAATACAGGAGGTGATTTATAAAGTTGGCATTTCAAATCGATCATACTTTTACAGGGATTTCTCTAAGATTTACGGAATGACGCCTAAGAACTACCGCGAATCAAACCGTGAAATCGATTCTACTATATTAAATTCCGACAAACCATAGCAGAAAAATCTTATTCAATTTGTCTCTCGCATAAATATTTGCTTAATCTGCATATGTAATTCATGTATAAAGCCTATACAATTTGTCTATTGTATAATTGATTCTTTGTGTCTTATTTTATCAAAGTTGTGTCTATTTATATGAATACCTAAATTCTATACATTTATGACGAATTAAGATTCTTACTTACTAAGTATATATATATATTTTTGTTATGCAGCCTTTTTGATTAAGGGTTGTTTATGTCATCCCGCTTCCTAAAAGAACTTCGTTTTAAAAGATGCAAAAAAAATAATAGTTCGCGCTTAGGCAGCTTTTACTTCTGAATCTTTTCTTTTGGGAAAGGGATGTATCATAATTATTATAGCTCCTCCAAAAATCTTTTTCCTTTATAGAGAAATCAGATCATGCAATTATAGATTTCAATATCGGAGATATATAATTCGGATTTTAAGGATATTGATGCTAAATCATACAAATAAATATATATGCAAACAAAAACCTTATTCCTTTTACTTTTGCCTATCGCCCAAGGATTCCTTGGAAATCTATATTCCAATAATATAAACAAAGAAATTGAGACCCGAGATTCAAAAGTCGTTTCAAAGGTTAATACGATAATCGGCACAAACGGTATGGGACATACCTTTCCCGGCGCCTGCTCCCCCTTTGGTTTGGTTCAGTTAAGCCCTGATACGGATACGATTCCTCACAATGTAGATGGCGTTTATCAAAAGAATGTTTACGAATATTGTGCCGGATATCAATATAAGGATAAGACAATTGTCGGTTTCAGCCATACTCATCTCAGCGGTACCGGTCATTCAGATTTGGGAGACATTCTTATTATGCCTATTGTCGGCGATTTAAAGTTAAATCCCGGCACTTCAGACAATCCTGACAATGGATATCGCTCGAGGTTTTCTCATAATACGGAAAAAGCCACTCCCGGATACTATGAGGTTGTTCTTGATGACTATAATATTAAGGCACGTTTGACTGCTACTCAAAGAGTGGGGGTTCATCAATATACTTTTCCAAAAGATAAGCCTTCGCATTTGATTTTGGATCTTGTTCATGGCATTTACAATTATGACGGGAAAGTCCTTTGGGCTAACTTAAGAGTAGAGAATGATACAATTTTAACAGGATATAGAATAACTAACGGCTGGGCAAGGACAAATTACACTTATTTTGCCGTAAAATTCTCAAAGCCTATTAAAAACTACGGTTATGTAGAAAAGGATAAGCCTTTATATAACGGTTTTTGGAGAAAATTCAAGATGGAAAACAATTTCCCTGAGATTACAGGCCGCAAGATAGTTTCATATTTTGATTTCGACTTGTCAAAAGATGAGGTGTTAGAGGTGAAAGTCGCTCTTTCAGCAGTCAGTACCGAAGGCGCTCTTCTTAATTTGACGGAAACAGATGGAAAAACTTTTGACCAGATTGCTCAAATCACTCAAAACAAATGGGAAAATGAACTTGAACGCATCGAGATAAAAGGTACAACCGACCAGGAGGCAATGTTTTACACCTCTTTATACCATACAATGATTAATCCGTCTGTTTATATGGATCTGGACGGTAAGTATCGCGGTCTTGATCATAATATTCATCAGGCAGATAATTTTACAAACTATACAGTCTTTTCTCTTTGGGATACTTTCAGAGCTTTTCATCCATTTTTGAATATCCTTCATCCATCAAAAAATAAGGATATGGTCAATTCCATGCTTGCCCACTCTTCTCAGAGCGTTCATAAGGCGCTTCCGGTTTGGTCGCACATGGCAAATGAAAATTGGTGCATGATCGGCTACCATGCCGTTTCTGTTATAGCCGATGCAATAACAAAAGGAGCTGACATAGATTTGTCAAAAGCTCTTTCAGCTATGAAAACCAGCTCTACAATCCCATATTACGGAAATCTTAAAGATTATATCTCTCTTGGATATGTCCCTTTTGACAAGGATGGCAGTGCCGCGTCGGTTACATTGGAATATTCCTACGATGATTGGGCCATTTATAATACTGCCTTGAAAGCGGGCAACAAGGAGATGGCTGAAGAGTATGGAAAAAGAGCTCTTAATTACAGGAATGTTTTCGATTACAATATTGGTTTTGCACGTCCTAAATACTCAGACGGCAAATGGAAAGAGAATTTTTCTCTTTTAAACACACATAACGAAGGTTTTATTGAAGGAAACTCATGGAACTATTCTTTCTATGTCCCTCACGATGTTTTCGGGTTGATAGATGCTATGGGAGGTGACAAAAAGTTTGTAAACAATCTCGATTCTCTTTTCTCGATGCATCTTCCAAAAGAGTTCTTTGAGAATACTGAAGATGTGACCGAAGAGGGACTTATGGGAAACTATGTTCACGGCAATGAGCCGAGCCATCACATTATTTATCTTTATGCTTGGAGTTCTCAGCCTTGGAAATCGCAGTATTGGATTCGTGAAGTAATGAATAAAATGTATAAAAACAATATTGACGGCTTATGCGGCAATGACGACTGCGGACAAATGTCGGCTTGGTACCTGTTTTCCGCTATGGGTTTCTATCCAGTCTGTCCCGGAACCGACCAATATGTCATAGGAGCTCCATATTTGCCATTTATTTCCGTCAATCTCGACAATGGCAACAAGATAGTGGTTAAAGCTCCCAATGTCAGCGACAAAAACAGGTATATAAAATCGGTAAAATTAAATGGAAAGGCTTATTCAAAGTCATATTTTACTCATCAAGACCTTATAAATGGTGCTGTTATCGAGTTTGAAATGAGTTCCCGCCCTAATTATAAAAGATGTATTGACAGGGATTCAAAACCTTATTCTTTTACCGAGGGCATCAACTAAGATAAAAATGAACAGAATATTACTATTTGTATTTTTATCTTTTGTCTTCCTTTTTACAGCATGCAAATCTGAAACTGTATGGGAGGATGAGGATAAAGATATTGAGAAACTTGAGATAAAATGGAAATCTTATAACTTTCAGGATTTCCAATTTGTTGATTTGGCTCCGGAAACACAGGGCTCCAAAATCTATCACGGAATAATAAAAAATCCATCGCTTTTTATCAGGCAGAATGCCATAAGAGTGCTTGAGACTTTATACTATTCTCCCTTGGATTCCATTCCTGAAAGAGAAAACATTCATTATTCATTGAGCAATTTCTCAGGAATAACTGAAAAAACAGGAGAGTCTAAAACAATAGCTATTAGGCTGAGCACCCAATGGATTGAGAAAACCTTTTCTCCAAACGACAGCACAGCCTCTTTCATAGAGATGAAAGGACTTTTGCTTCATCAACTTACTTACGCTTATTTGTTTAATCCTGTTGGGTGCGGAACCTATTTGGATAATAAAGATTACAGGGCTTATGTCGAGGGTTTGGGCGATGCTGTGAGAATACTTAACGGCGGTTTTCATGATTCAAAGCCAAAAGAGGGTGGAAGCTATTATTCAGGCTACCGTACAACCGGTTATTTCTATTGTTGGCTTGTTAAAAACAAGGATTCCGACTTTATTAAAAAACTTAATAAAACAGCGGTAAATATTAATCCTTGGTCAACTGAAAAAGCTTTCAGGCAAATCTTCGGACCGAATGAGAAATTTACAGTTGAAAACCTGTGGAATGAATATCAAAAGGATTTAAATTTCTTTTAAATTGAAGATTTTTCATTTATTATCAAACAAATAATAAATACATATTAAACATTTATAGATCAGTAAAAAACATTTATAGATGCATATGTAACATTTGTAGATCTCTATAGAATATTTATAGATGCATATAAAGCATTTCCAGATCCTTATAGAACATTTATTGATTTCTATTATCTGAAATTTTGTTTTATCGGCATTTTTACCGGAATAAACTATTAATATTAAAACATAATTCACGCTATTAATACTCTCTTTATACTTTAAAGGATAAATAAATCGATAAATTTAGATTCGATTAATCCCTCACATTATTATTAAAGAGATCTTCATTACATGATAGATAAATAAATATATTAATAGATTTAAAAGATACACTTAAACTAATAACAAAGAGAATATGAGCATTTCAAGAAGAAAATTTTTAAAGAATTTGGGAATGTCTGCTATGGCATTTTCGGTTATGCCCTCAACTGTTTTGGCTTCTCAGCCAAAAAACAAGACTAAAGTTGATGCTAAAACGCTTTTCCTTGACAAACGTCCTGCTCAGGCAGAGAGAAAATTTGTCAGTACTATTATTGAGCAGACAATTAAGGACTTCAACAAAACAGTAAAAGACCAGGAACTACAATGGCTTTTCTCAAACTGTTTTCCAAATACAATTGATACGACTGTATTTTATGAAGAGAAAAACGGCAAGCCGTTTACTTATGTTATTACCGGAGATATCGACGCTATGTGGCTCCGCGACAGTTCTGCTCAAGTCTATCCTTACGTTTCATTTGTCTCAAAGGATAAGAAGCTTGACAAAATGATACAAGGGGTAATCAATAAACATACTGAATGCGTACATTTCGATCCTTATGCCAACGCTTTCAATAATGCTCCTGTAGGAAGTCATTGGGAAACAGATATTACTGATATGAAGCCCGAGCTTCATGAAAGAAAATGGGAAATTGACTCCCTTTGCTACACCATTCGTCTTTCTTATGGCTATTGGAAGCAAACAAAAAACAAAGAACCCTTTGATGACAAATGGCTTGAGGCGCAAAAGATTATCTATAGAACTTTCAAAGAGCAACAAAGAAAAGAGAACAAAGGTCCATATTCATTTTTAAGAAACGGCGACAGAGTCGAGGACAGCCAGCCTTGTCATGGCTATGGCAATCCTATCAATCCGGTCGGTCTTATTGTCTCAGCCTTCCGTCCATCTGATGATGCAACCATTCTTCCTTTCTTAGTGCCATCCAATTTCTTTGCTGTCGTTTCTCTTCGTCAAAGTGCAGAGATGGTAGAAGAGATTTTCAACGACAAATCTTTTGCTTCCGACTGCCGTGCAATGGCTAAAGAGGTTGAAGATGCACTTTACAAATATGCAGTTAAAAAAGATGAGGTATCGGGCGATATCCTTGCTTTCGAGGTTGACGGCTTTGGAAACCAAATGTCTATGGACGACGGCAATATTCCCAATCTGCTTTCTCTTCCATATCTTGGCGCCATCGATGTCAATTCAAAACTATATCAAAACACAAGAAAGCATCTTCTAAGCGAAAGAAACCCTTATTACAGCAAAGGTGCTGCAGGTCATGGTGTAGGAGGCCCTCATATTGGCAGAGAATGGATTTGGCCAATGGGAATAATCTCTCAGGCTTTTACATCTCAAGATGACAATGAAATAAAAGAGTGTGTGCTTCAGCTTCTAAACACTCATGCAGGCACAGGCTTTATGCATGAATCTTTCCAAAAGGATGATGCATCCAAATTTACCCGTTCTTGGTTTGCATGGGCAAATACACTCCTTGGCGAATTGCTGTATAAGCTTTCAAAAGAGAAGCCTGAACTTTTAAATTCTATAAGATAAATTGCACTAAACAGGAGGGTAAAAATGATGATATAAATATTCATTAATATTTACCACCCATCAAACAGCGCAATTTTTCCACAACAAATTATTTAATGAAAAATCTATTATTAATTTTTATCATGGCTTTATCTGTTTGTCCCGTAGAATTATCTGCCGGGACAAACGGTAAGGCTGATAAGGCGGGCACATCTTTTGCCTCCGACAGTAAAGTTAAAAATCATAAGAAGTCTAAGTGGGATAAATACTTTACAGGAAATGTAAACTTCATCGTCGCTTCTCCCGAAGCAAAAGGAACCGAGCTTTACAACAACATGATCACTGATCCAAAAACTTATATTCAGGATGCCGCAAGGGAAGTGCTCAATACACTCTATTTTTCTCCCAAAGACAGCATCCCATATATTAAGGAGATAAAATATATTCTTAAGGACTATGATGGAATCTCTGCCAAAAGCGGTAACGGTGACTTTATTCAGATTGCTTACAGCACACGTTGGGTGGAAAAAACTTTTGAAAACGGCGGTGCCGACAAACTCGACTATGAAACCAAGGGAGTGCTTTACCATGAACTTACTCATGCCTATCAATTGGAGCCTCAGCAGTGCGGTTCCTATGGTGACGGCGGTCCTTTTTGGACTCTGATTGAAGGAATGGCAGATGCCGTCAGGGTTGCAAACGGATGCTTTACCGATAAGGACAGACCAAAAGGCGGAAATTATATGGATGGCTACCGCACTACAGGTTTCTTCTTCTGCTGGATAATGAACAACAAGGACAAGGACTTTCTTAAAAAGCTAAACCGCACGACTCTTGAAGTAATTCCATGGTCTTTTGAGGGTGCTTTCAAAAAGATTTTTGGAAAAAATGAAAAATACAAGATAGAAAATCTTTGGAAAGAATATCAAATTGCAGTCGGTGACATAAAAGAATAAATGTCAATGTTCTTCTTTTATCTCACTGTCGAATTCATCACTTTTTTTTAATTAATGCTTATTAAGTGCCGGCATATCTTCACACATTAAATGCCGGCACATTATTACAGGCTCTTTTTTCAAGTTTCAAATGTCAGGTTTATTATAATGACAAACAAATGAAAACGCCATAACTCACCCAAAGTCGGGATACCCGGCAAAAGGTATATAAAAGGCGCATTTGTACCTTGGTGTTAAAAATTAAATTATAAAAAAATGAAAGTTTTTCTCTCCTCGATTATCATTTTTTTCTCTTTGGCAGGTGCTTTGCAGGCTCAAAGGGCAGATAACTACAAGCCTTTGATATCCGTCAAATTAGAGAAAACCAATCTTCCTATTGTGGTGATCAATACCAACAATCAGATTATCGACCGAGAGGAGAGGATCGAGGCTGACATGAAGATATATTATAATGGAGACGGAAACCTTAATTATTTGGATACTATCGCCAATCCGACTCAGAAATTCGACTATTCAGGAAAAATCGGCTTAAAATACAGAGGCAATTCCTCTTTCAATTCATCAGATAAAAAGCCATTCGGCTTTAGAACTCAGAATGCAAAAGGAAAGAAAATGAATGCCTCAATTCTTGGAATAGGAGAAGATACCGATTGGGTTCTTCTTGCTCCTTTTTCAGATAGAAGCATGATAAGGGATGTCTTGGTTTACACCCTTTCAAAACACAATTTTGAATATACACCCCAACTTAAATACTGCGAGCTTATTCTCGACAATACTTACTACGGCATCTATATTATCGGAAGCCGTATCCGACAAGGCGAAAACAGAATAAATCTTGAAAAGCCCGGTCTTGAGGGTGATGCCCTTTCAGGAGGATATATGGTTGAGGTTGACAGGAATGACGAGCCCAACTATTACACATCTATTTTCTATTCGATCAACCCTGATGGCTCTGAAAGAAATCAACGCACCTTCTTTCAATACAAATATCCCGATTATGAGGATATGGATGCAAAGCAGCTTTTCTATCTTCATCAGTCTATCAACACATTTGAAGCATCTTTTACCTCATCCTACTATCAGGACCCCGACAATGGCTGGAGAAAATATGCTGATGAAAACTCTTTTGTCAATTTTATGATTTCAACCGAGTTTTCAAGAAATACCGATGGTTACCGCCTCAGCTCACCATTATACAAATACCGTGATTCAAAGGACGGAGGCAAGTTTAGGACAGCTTTATGGGATTTTAATATCTCTTTAGGCAACTGCGATTATGCCGACGGCTGGAATACCTCCTCTTGGGCGTACAATTACAACAACATAGGCAATGATCAGCTCGTTCCGTTCTGGTGGTATAAGATGCTTGCCGACCAAAGTTTCATGAAACTTCTAAGAAACAACTGGGCAAACTATCGTAAGTCCTCTTTTTCAGATGAAAGAATAGATAATGTTATAGATTCTCTCTCCTTGATTTTAACTGTTGAAGATGCCGAGCAGAGAAACAGTGCTGCATGGCCCAAATGGGGCGAATATATCTGGCCAAACTATTATGTCTCCACATCTTACAGCGATGAGATTGACTATCTTAAAAACTGGATCTCTTTGAGACTCGCATTTCTTGATGAAAACTGGCTTCTCAAGCCGATGATTGAAAAAGGAAATTATATGATACGAAATGTTTCCTCGTCACAATATTTGAGCGTTGACAATTCAGGCAATCCTATTATGACTGAATCAAACAGTCAAAACTCCTTCTGGAGAGTTGATTATGATGACGATGCTCCCAACGATATAACGATTTCCTATTCAAATGAAAACTCAGCTCTTGCCAACACGGCAGCGGGAGTAAACAATGTTGTGCCCCAAATGCTTGATACAGATAAAAATGATGAACGTCAGGTGTGGAATCTTCAGAATTATACCACATCTTTCAAAATCGTTTCCAAGGCTGACGGCTTTCTTCTTCGCCACCGACTTCGTGAAGATGACAACCGCATTGTTATGTACAATAACAACGATGATGCTTCTGACAAATTATGGCAGTTTATCCCATATACAATCCCTTCATCGATAGAAAACGAAAAAGAGATAAAGCCTTTGATTTACGCTCAGTCGGGTAAAATCATTGTCTTAGGAGTAAGCATAGGAGCAGAAATAACAATTGCCGCTCCGGATGGAAAAATTATTTCAGTGTCAAAGACTTTGGATGTTGTCGCTCAATTTGATATAAGTTCTCCGGGAGTCTACATCGTTAATATAAGGGAAAGAAACAAAGTCTCTTCTGGCAAAGTGATGGTGAAATAGATTCTTAAAATAAACTTTTCAGGTTCACTTTACAAAAAGAGTCTTTTATAGAGCAGAGCACACCGCCTTGTACGATGCTTTTTTGCCGACTACTTACAGAAAGATACTTTTATAGAGCATAATCTATTATTCCTCCGCCCACAAGTATCTCTCCTTTATAGAATGCCGCGCCTTGACCGGGAGCAACAGAATTCAGCGGTTCATGAAAAGTAACCTTTGCCCTGTTTCCATCGAGCAGTTCAACAGAACATGGAGTGTTTTGTTTCCTGTACCTTATTCTGCAAATAATTGTATTGTCAGCCACATTTGCCGGGTCAGTATAATTCAGATTGGCAGAATCAGAGCTTAAATCCTCAGGATAATTCACATTTACCTCCTTAAGATACATAACGGTTTTATACATCTCATCACCTGACGCAATAACTACCTTGTTCTCCTGAGCTATTATCTCCTTGACAAAAATCGCCTTGTTGAGGTGTATGCCAAGATTGCGTCTTTGCCCAACTGTAAAGAACGGATAACCGCTGTGTTTGCCCAATATTTTGCCGTTTGTATCCACGAAATATCCCTCTTTAATCGATCCCGACGGCACATTTGATTTAAGAAAGTCCCTGTAATCACCGGGGCAGAAACAAACCCCCAGACTGTCTTTCTTTTCAGCAACTTTTTTATGACCCTTGTTTGCCGCTATTTCTCTTACTTGACTTTTAGACAATGAACCTAAAGGCACAACAATTCTTTTAAGAAGATCAGGCTTTAAGCCCCACATAAAAAACGACTGGTCTTTGTCGGGGTCATTGCCCCGGGAAATATAAATTTTTTCATCTTCGACTGTGCCTCTCTTTATAGTTTTTATATAATGCCCGGTGGCAATATAATAAATACCCATTTCATCGGCTGTTTTAGCTAAAAGAGGCCACTTAAGATAATTGTTGCATTTAATACATGGAACAGGGGTACGTCCCGACATATATTCTGAAATAAAATAAGAAAGAATGTTTTTCTTGAATATTTCTCTTGCATCATATACGATGTGTTTAATATTCAAACGCTCGGCAAGAGAAGCGGCATCGGCAATATGGTGGTCGTTGCCATCGCAAAATACAAATGTTATCCCAATAACCTCATATCCCTGCTCCAAAAGAATGAGTGCAGAAGTCGAACTGTCAGTGCCTCCGCTCATCCCCAAAAGCACCTTGGTTTTATTATTTTCTATACTGTTTTTATCGTCAGGTATCCCGCTGTGAGGTATCATTGATAAGCTGTTGATTAAATTTTTTTACACTTTATGATGATAATGCCGAAAAGCATTTCAGATGTTCAGGCTAAAATGAACATCATTCTATTGAAATATCAGAGTAGAGAGCTTAGAATCATCCATTATCTCATTGGCACACTCAAGTATTTGAGATTCCGTTACCGCGTCGATCTCTTTGCATACCGTCTCCAAAGAGTCATATTTGTTAAAATGAAGAAATGCCTTTGCCATGTTCATGCACACATTCTCCCTATTGTCGGTGGCAACGCCAAGCTGCCCTTTTATCTGACGCTTTGCCCTTTCAAGCTCTATTGAAGAGAGCTTTTTGTCACGAAGAGTCTTAAGTTCGGAGTTTATCAGTGAAATACATTTCTCAGTCTTCTTCTGATCAGAACCGAAATAGATGCTGAAAACACCGGTGTCGGTATATGGAGTATAGACTGACTCCACATTATAAACATATCCTCTTTTCTCCCTCATGCTTACATTGAGACGGCTGTTCATGCCGGGACCTCCAAGTATATTGTTTAAAAGAGCTAAAGAGTATCTTTTTTCATCAAACATGTTATAGGCACGTCCCCCAATGATTACATGGCTTTGGTAAGTGTCGAGCTCCTCCTTTCTGAAAGCCTTGTTATATTCTTCCGGCATCTCTCTTTTTGGCACAGGATGATTGGACTTTGAATCCGGTTCATAATATTTTGCCACACTCTTTACTATGCTGTCAAAAGGAAGATCGCCCATGGTAAAAAACACCATCTTTTCAGGAATATATCTTTCCTTAAGAAAGCTGACTCCCTTGGCGGAATCAAAACTCTCGAGAGTTTTTTCATCACCCAAAATGTTGTGTCCCATAGAATGACCGGCGAAAATCATGTTCTCGAATTCATCGTAAATCATTTCAGGAGGGTTGTCACGATAGGAATTTATCTCATCGACAATAACTCCGACCTCTTTCTCGATCTCCTTTGCAGGAAAGGTCGAGTTTACGACAAGGTCGCAGAGCAGCTGGCACGCCCTGTCAAAGTTTTCTTTAAGAAAAATAGAATAAACAAAGGTCTCCTCTTTGGAGGTGTAGGCATTAAGGTCGCCGCCGACTCTTTCCATTCGGTTAAGAATGTTGTAAGAGCTTCTTTTCTTGGTTCCCTTAAATATCATGTGTTCTGTGAAATGAGCCATCCCGAAAATCTCCTCACTCTCATCGCGGCTGCCCGTATTTATTGCAAAGCCGCAATAAAAAACCGGCGAATTTACCGGCATGTGAACAATCCTGAGTCCGCTTTCAAGAGTAGTGTTTTGATATATCATATCTTTTTCTGTTTACTTTTTATCTTCTTATAAAATGATGCCAAAGGTAAAAAGAAGTTACGGTATAATTTTGCAAACAGGTTTAAATCTATTTGTTAGAAAATTTTTTTATTGCTTTAATCATCTATTAACTAAAAGGAGAATTAAAATACAGGCTGTTTACTGTTTTTTTAATACTTTTGCACAAAGTTCGTTTTCACGCTAAGATTTACCAATTTTTATTAAGGAAAGAGTTTGACAAATAAAATTAGAAATATGAAAATGCTTGTTGCAATGTTTTTTATATCATTGTATGTCGGCATTTGGATATCTTCAAATTTGTTTATTCATACTCATGAGATAGATGGCATTTTAATTACCCACTCTCATCCTTATCAGTCAGGCAATCATGGACATTCGGCTTCTGAAGTCTCCTTTATCTCTGCAATTGCCCTTAATGCGGCTTTATGGCAGGAGCAGAATCTGTTTCTTAATCCATTTCTCGGTATTGCCTCAATAATCAATCCTTCCGTAGAATATTTCCCTATAACTATATCAGGGAATCATCCTGCACTAAGAGCACCTCCAATTTTTTCTTGATTTTGTATTTTATCTCATTTCCTTAGATTTATCTCCTTGTTTTTAAGGAGATAGGGTGAGCTTATGCCCGGCTTATTCAGGCTGAGATTTTTAAAAAAGGATATGTAAATGCCTTGTTTATTCCTTATTGAAAATAATTGAACTGCAAATCAATTCAATCGCCATAACTCACATTAAGATGAGATACCCCGCCCAAAGGTATATAAATGGAGCATTTGTACCTTAGTGTAAAAATATTTAATTAAAATATATACAAATGAAAATTAAAATAATACTTTTCATATCGTTGCTTTCTGCAATGATATCTCCTCTTTATTCTCAGAGCAAAAAGCTTAAAACAGATATAAATATAACCGGACATGTAAAGGATAAAACTACAGGCGAGCATATTCCCTATGCAACGATTGTGCTTTTGTCGGTAACTGATGAGAATGGTGTTAAGCAAAATTCGGGCTCTCAAAGCTTCGGCGCAGTTTCTGATGAGAGCGGCCATTACATGATTACAAATCTTCCGGAGGGAACCCTCACGTTTAAAGCCTCATTTATTGGTTATGAGCCGATGACAGCCTCAATTAAAACATCTATGGGGAATACTTCTATATTGCATTTTCAGCTTGACCCATCTCAGACTGACCTCGAAGAGGTCGTGGTGACGGGAAACAGATATGCCACTAAAAAGAGGGAGACTGCATCGATTGTAAGCGTTGTTTCACCGAAAATGTTTGAAAACACAATGGCGAAATGTCCTGCGGATATCCTCGATTTTCAACCGGGATTAAGGGTGGAGTATGATTGCGGTAACTGCGGTGTGCCTCAGCTTAGAATTAACGGATTGTCGGGACAATACACTCAAATGCTCCTTGACAGCCGTCCTATTTTCAGTTCATTGGGAATGGTTTACGGATTGGAACAGCTGCCTGCGGCAATGATCGAACGCGTTGAGGTTGTCAGAGGTGGCGGTTCTGCTCTATTCGGCTCAAATGCAATCGGAGGAACTGTAAACATTATAACAAAGGAGCCAACCTCATCATTGATTCAGCTCTCTAATCAGTCGGTTTTTTTAGGAAAAGGCTCGTCGGATATAAACACATCCCTCAACGGCTCGATCGTTTCCGACGATTACAAAACAGGTGTCTATCTCTTTTCAATGATGAGAGATCGTTCCGTATATGATAGAAATGATGACGGATATAGTGAACTGCCTCAGATAAACAATAAAACAATGGGTTTCAGGGCATACAGGAAAATCGGTCAATCCTCTAAGCTTACAGCCGAATTTCATGCCATAGATGAGTTTAGAAGAGGAGGTGACAATCTGGAAAACCCGCCTCATGAAGCATCCTTGGCTGAGCAAATAGAACATTCTATATATGGCGGTGGCATTAACTATGACTATTTGTCAAAAAATTTAAGAAATTCATTCAACATATACTCTTCCGCCCAGAATATCGACCGTAAATCATATTTCGGAACCAATATGAATCTTGATGCCTATGGCAAAACTGATGATATTACTTTCAATGCGGGGGCTCAGTGGATTCATCGCTTTGAAAACCTTTGGTTTATGCCCGCTTCGTTTACAGCTGGAACAGACTACACCTACAACAGCCTTACCGACAAGATGCTCGGGTATAACAGAACCATCGACCAGAAAACAAATCTTGTTGGAGTGTACGCTCAAAACGAGTGGTCGACAAAGAAAGCCTCTGTATTGATTGGCGGCCGCCTTGACAAGCACTCTATGATTGACAACCCGATTTTTTCGCCAAGGGCAACATTGAGATTTGCTCTTAATGATAATATTACTCTTCGCTCAGGATATGCAATGGGCTATCGTGCGCCGCAGGTCTATGATGAAGATCTTCATGTCGGAGCCGTCGGTGGCGAAGTCTCCTTGATTGAGGTGTCGGATAATCTTAAACCGGAAAATTCAAACAGCCTTAATCTTTCTCTCGATTATTGGAAGCAGATGGGTCATTGGCAGGCAAATTTCCTGATCGAGGGTTTTTACACAGATTTGAGTGACGTTTTCGTTCTTGTGGAGAATGGGAGGGACAGTCAGAACAACCTTTTATATTTAAGGGAAAATGGTAAAGGTGCAAAAGTGTACGGACTGAATTTTGAAACAAGAATTGCCCATGGAGACAAAATAAACATTCAGGGTGGCTATACATTGCAAAGAAGCCGCTATAAATATGACTTTAAATGGAGCGAGAATGTTAACGCTCAACGAAAAATGTTTAATTCCCCCGATAATTACGGCTATTTTACATTCGACTTTAAGCCCGTGTCTCCTCTTACTCTATCTTTGAACTCTGTAATTACAGGTAAAATGATTATGCAGCATGCTGCGGGAGCCATTGAAGCCGATAAGGACGAAACTACATCCGGATTCTGCGACATCTCTTTCAGAGCTGCCTATGATTTTAAACTCTCAGGAAAGGTCAACTTTACTCTTTCTGCCGCCATTAGAAACATTTTTGATCAGTATCAGCCCGACCTTGACTACGGCATGAACAAGGATTCAAAATATTTTTATGGACCTCAACTTCCGCGCTGTTTTAGCATTGGCGGGAAATTGTCTTTTTAGAGTGATTCTTACCGGCTTGGCTTTCAAAATTATGATTGAGTGCGTTATCCTGATTCAGGTTGACTATTCTTAATCTTAATACTTTAAATAGTCGATTCTGTCGGTACTAATAACTGAAATATGTTTACCTATTCGCTGCTCTATACTTGTTGCAATGGACCAGGCACTTACTAATAACTGAAATATGTTTGCCTATTAGTCCAACTTAAAGAGTTTACAATATTGACATATATCTATTTTTTGTGTTTTATGCAAATGTCTAAATATTAAAGTTTTGTAAATCAATATATTAAACAGATTCTGTCTTTTTGGTTGTCGATTTTAAAAATTTGACCGAAGAAAACTCGATTTTGACCGTCGATTTTCAAATTTTCTTCGGTCTTTTTCAGTTTATTATTATGACACAAATTTTTCTTAAGCATCCTGTGTGATTTTCTTCCGATATTCTTTGCTTTTTGACGGTTAAAAACTGAAAATGATCGGTTGGAAATTGATTGCGGCTGATTAAAAAACAAATGTGGCGTGAAAATAATCCGGAGCAGAAAGGCTGCATTCTAAAAATATAGTGGTGTTATAATCAAGAATCATAGCAAGACCATAGAGCAATTTTTTTCTTTAATACAATTTACGCTGCGTTGTAAATTGCTATTAATTTCGTTTTTATTTCTCCAAAAGATAGGCTTACGCTAAAATCAGTCATTAAGCCTGTATTTATTACATATACAAAAGACTCTTTCCTGTAATACCGATCACCAACAAGTTGCAGCGAATTCTCAATTGTATCAGCTTTGGCTAATAGACAAACTAATTGATAGTCCTTGTTTATTTGCTGTGTTTTATTGCTTGGATGAGCCTTTGTGTTATGTTGGGTTGCAGTCAGCAATATTAAATTCTCAGCATAATGAGCAATCTGTGGAAATTGGGATTTTGGGAAGATATGGTGAACCTGTGTCGCCTCCCCATTAGCCCAACTATCGTTAACTTCACTGACTGCTTGTATTTTACGAATTAAAGCAATCGCTTTTTGTACGTAATATGTATTTATAGCTTCTTGTTTTTCTGCCTTTTCAGGAGTCACTGATTCTTGGCGGGTTATAGTTTTATCCTTATCCAAATCCCGCCAATTCTTTTTGTTGTACATTAGATCAGAATAATATGCAATCTTCCCATTACTGCCATTTAAATGGTGCTCGGCAGCATAAACATTGAATATTTTATGGAACATTCGTCTAATATCCAATCGGGAATGCGATGGCGTATTTCCATTTATCAATTTGAAATATCTGTCGTAAATTTCATCTCTTGTCGCAATTTGGTTGTCGACACTTGCAGAAATATACTCATCAAAGTATTTCATAAAACCACTGTCAGACATTACTTTCATAAAATAACAATATAGAAAATTGTATGCATTGCGGTCCTTTCTTGAAATGTAGTCCAATAAATCCTCATTAGCAACAGAGAAAGTAAGTGAACCATTTACCTTTTCAACGTTTAAAACATGGGCATAAGCCAACAACTTTAAAGGTTGCGACAGTACTTTGTTATACTCATTATATGCTTTCTTGTCATTTGCCCATGGCTTATTGAATATGACTCTTGAATTTAGAATAAAGTATTGAGTTTCCCATATATCATTGATGACAAAAACCGACTTTGTTGCAATCATATTCATCACACAATCAGCCATAAAGCAAACAATGTCAGGTGTACATTTTTGGTCTGCAAATCTTGCATCATGAGATTTACGCACGTCCAAATCAAATTGACCAAGATATTCAGTTATAATTTCTCTCATATTTGTTGCGATTTAAGTTTCCCGAAAAAGAAAACAGAATTATTATCGATATTTAGTGAACGTGTTCCTAAATTTCGTGCAATTGCATAGAACTTTGTGAAACTATCCGTCGCATAAAAAGCCAAATCAGTTTCCGTGATTGAATAACTATCATTTACAAGCGTAAGAATAGCAACAGAACCATCAGCTATACACCCTTTCGGTAAGAAACAGGCACGTGGATTATATGTAAGGTTTGGCAATAAGATACAATTTGTCTGATTTAGATATTTTGCAACATCCAAACTATCTATATCATCAATATAGCTATCATACTCCGGTATATTTACAATCTTGTTGTCCCCGATATTACGCGATTTAAGAACTCGGATTCTTCCATTATTTTTGGTTATGGATTTTGTTATAACCCTATCTCTGTATGCCTTAAATACATTAAAATCCATTTTATTAGCGACTTCATCAAATTCATCGTTGCGATAGATTAGCCAATATGGGAATTTATCATCCATTAAATACGCTTGTTGGTTCGCATATACTTGTTTAGTGATATATGATTCAACAATCGTAGTTTTCGGTTTTTTCTGAGTATCAAGAATAAAACAAATTGTTTCTATTTTTACACCTTTAAACCCCTTTTCCCCAAAATCTATAATATGCGACATTCTCCTTTCTTTCATTAATGAACGTGTAGCATTAAATTCAGGAGCATTTATCAGGCTTTTAGGTACAATCAACGATACAATATCACCTATTCTCATAGCTTTCTCTATAAAAAACGAGAATATATTATTGGTGTCTTTATTATAAACATTGGACTTATATGCAGATAGCAACTCTTTTTCTTTTGTCAATTTCTTATATGGCGGATTACCTACAACAATGTCATATTTCTTGTTAAATTCATATAATAAGAAGTCTGCATTTATATAGTTTATATGTATATTGGATGGAATATTTATCTTCCTTACCAATTCTTTAAGTATTTCAATGCTTACATTATCAATATCGACAACATCGATATTCACAGTAGGTACATTTGAATACTTCTGTATCAAAGTAGGCAGGAAATTACCGACACCAATAGATGGCTCCAAGATATTTAATTCTATATACTCTCTCGCTTCAGGCAGATTATTAACAATAGAGAAACAAATATCCTGCCTCGTGTAGTACGCTGCATTGTCTTCTCTTTGTGCATTTGCCAACTCTGCAATCTTGGATAAATCCCTAAAGTCATGATAATTGGAAGTTCTAATGTAGTCCAGCAAACACGATGGATTTGTCAATCGTTTTTTCTCTATAAGGGCTTTAATGTCTTGCTCTGACAGAGCAGGCTTGCATAAAACTTTACGTATTTTATGTGCAATCTGCCGAAATATGACAGTCGGCACAGCTTCACCTAAATTTTGTCGTATATTCATTTCTTCTTTTTTCAGAAATGCTTCTTTTTCCTTTGTCGGTAATTTATTCAATTCTTCAAAAGGTATATCGCTCCATTTAAATGAATTCGGCACAGACATCATAAGCATGACCTCTCGAATACTGAACACCCTATTATCAACAGGATGAACTGTATTCTGGCTCGCCATTATATCATTACGTGTATGAATGCATGGCGCTACTTTATCCCAATATTGTCTTGTGTATTTATCTCCATTTTTTCGAGCATTATAGACTATTAAACCATCTTTTATTGTATGCGGTATTTTCGTTGTATCTACGTTATCAAATGCAGATTGTCCCTCTTTTATATCTGCAATCCATGACTCCATACGAGTTGAATATTTTCTAAAATTATGATATATATCATTTTTAGATATTTCTCCCATAACTTTTAATGATGGTAACCCCCCTATAATATCACGCAAAGTCCTTTCTTTTTGCTTATTAGGGAAAACATCAAATGGCGTGATTTCTTTCAAGTCTTTTCGCACTCCGATAACCAATGTCCTTGTTCTGCTTGAAGGATTACCATAATCCTTGAAATTTAAGATTTGACAAAGAATGTTGTATTCTCCTGATAAGTTATAGTTAATAGCCTCTTTTATAGTCTTGTCCTGACCGTCAATGTCTGTGCAGGTCGCTCTTAAAAAGGCTCTTACATTCTCAAAAATAAAAAATTTAGGCTTTATTCTTTTAGCCATTTTTATGGATTCTATAACTAAAGAATTCCTTTTTAATTCATCTTTCTTTTTATGATTTGCAACTGACATTCCTTGACATGGAGGGGTTGCAATAAGAACATCTAAATCTTCTATATTGAACCCTTTCTTCCATAAGTCCATTTCTGAAAAAACTTTATCTTGAGTTTCTTGCAATGTCATATCTCCACAAATATAACCGCTTTCATAAGCACATTTTTGATTGTATTTTTGGATTTTTAATCTGCGTTCAAGTAATTCGACTGTTGCTATGCAATAGAAATTTTCTTCTTTAAAACCATAACACCCAATGCCGGCGCTGCTGAAAAGACTGATATAAGTTCTAAGCCCTGCTGCGATCCCCTTAGATGGTTTTATTTGTATATATGATTTTGTTTTAGTCATATCATCCTATTCTTTTTAAATTTTCAGCTGCAATGGAAAGCACTTCTGTTGCAACCCTTTGTTCTGCAGAGACCACATCAGTCACCTTATCGGCAAGCCATAAGGTAAGCAATTCATTAGTTTCTACATGAAACATTTTAGATAGAACTGCAATTTGTTCTTTTTTTACTCTACGTTCACCTTTTTCTATCTTACAATAGGTTGCAGTGTCTATATCCAAAGCTGCTGCCAACTTGCGTTGTGGCAATCGGTTTTGAAAACGGAGCTCTTTTATTCTTTCAGTAAACAGCATATTACTATAATTGTCTTGACATTATTTGGCAAAGGTGCAAAATTAAATCAATCTGAGGAGGCTTTTCTCTAAATCATTTTACTTTAATAGAATTAAACATATAATTATGGCATTTTTATCAGAGTTGTCGCACTCTTGATTTGCTCTTTTTTGTATGATTATTACTGCTTTTTTATGAAGTCGTCAGACCCGGACATTGTACAGAAAAAGTAAATGTGTGCCCTATATATAATAATGTGTATTTCCGTATTTAAGTATTCTGAAATTACTGTTTGAAGAATAGATTGTATAGAGGTCGGAGGTGCAGCAATCATCGATAATATTTCCGACAGGGCTGATAAATCTACATATATTATGATAAAATGGTAAAATTTCGAAGAAAATATAAAAAAAGCATGAAAAAATGTGTTTTAAAATAACATTGTATTTAAAATTAAACTTTCTTTGTAAATAATTGTTTTAAACCACAAATTGCGTTGTTTCCGGTTAACCGATATTGAAGCGGTGCAATGAGGGGAATAATACAGATATATAATTTATATGTAAGATATTTTTTAAGTTCAATAATTTAAAAACAGTTGGTAACTACAAAAACCATCAAACTCCGGCTATCGGTATTCACAAAAGGAAACTTGGCTTAATGCCTGATTCAGCTTATTATCTCCAACAAGATATTCGCTTGGTAGTCGGAGCTTTGATTTTTTTAGGATTTTGAAATCACATCTGGTTTTAAACGGCAGAAAAAAGGAATTATAAAAAATTAAGTAAAAAGCCAATACCGGTAATATACTCCTCCTCTTTTCAAAATATTGATGTTTTAAAATATAATATGTTGCAGATGCTTATCATACAGTGAGATTAAAAGCCGAATATGCTTTTAAATGAGTTTGAGGGGCAGTTAAGTGTTAACATCATATAAATTAAATTTAATAAAACTTGTATATATTAATAAATTTAGTTTTATATTTGTGCTTCGGATATTAAAATAGGTTTATTGAATAGACATAATAAAACGATGATAAAAAAGTTGTTTGTCTTAGATAGTAATAATCAGTGAGTTCGGCCAAGAGATAAATGGCTCAATTCGTTGATTTTTGTCGGGTGGATAACTTATGTATATAAAGTAAATCGCCATAATTCACTTTAAAAGATTTCCTTTGATAAGGAGTGTCTGAATTGTGATTTGCTTACATAGAGAAGAAATAATTAAATAATGAGAAATATTCATTTTTTTAAATTACCAACTATTAATTAATTTAGTATGAACAAAAAAAATCTGAAACTCGTAAGTGCAGCGTTGTTAGCAACGCTTACTATGGGAACAACCTTTACTGGTTGTAAAGATTATGATGATGACATCAACAATTTGCAGGAACAAATTACTGCAAATAAGACTGCTATCGAAAAAATCAATTCTTTGATTGCAAGCGGTTCTGTCATCACTAATGTGGCAAAAACAGCTAATGGCGTTACTGTAACTTTAAGTAATGGTAATACTTTCGAACTAACTAACGGTGCTGCCGGTGCTGCCGGTAAAGATGCAGACGTTTGGACAATCGTTGATGGCTATTGGGCTAAAAACGGTGTTAAAACTGAGTATAAAGCTGTTGGCGAAGATGGTACTCCTGGTGCTCCTGGCGAACCTGGTCTTCCTGGTGCAGACGGAAAAGATGGTGCAATCTATCGTCCAAATACTGAAACAGGAAACTTCGATATAGTTACTTGGGATGCAGAAGGAAATGAAGTTGTAGAAGATTCAAATATCTCTTGGAAGGCTGCTGGTCTTTCTGCAGTTTTGACAGGTACTGATTTGGTTCTTAGCGGAGTTGAGGGAACTGAAGGTACTGTAACTATCTCTTTAAGCAGTGCTTTAAGAGGATTTACTTTTATGCCTGAGTACACTAAGTTAGGTGAACCTTGGATGTTGTATCCTATTTTCAAATATAGTTCTTTGACAGCTGCAAATCAAGATTCTAAGACTGAGTCTTGGAAACAAGGATCGGAATATAAGAATATCAACAATGGTATGGTTGCCAAATATAAGGTTACACCATCAAATGCTAAGGAAGCAGATTTGAAAAATCTTTCTTATGACATAATCAATCCAAAAGATATTATGCCAAAGATGATTGCAACTAAAGCTGAATCTTTAATTGATGCTCAATTTGGATCTTTTGCTAATGGAGAACTATCTGTTGATGTTAAATTTAGTGATGATTTTACAAAATGGGTTGACAATAATCTTGAAACTGATATAATTACTCAAATAGCATTGCAGGCAACAGTAGGTGATGAAGTTATTACTTCTACACAATATGTAACTGTAGAACCTAAAACTATTGGTAATTTTGAATTGGCAAATCCTAAGGTAAAAGGTAATTATCATTATAGAACAGCTATTAATACACCGCAAACTGAAGCCGGTAATCAATTAGCAGCATGGGATGGAGGTCCTGACTCTCAAGACTTTACTATGGTTTATGGTAAAACTATTAATTTGTTCGATTATGTTGAAACTCATAATCCTGTAAGTGGTGATGGAGGAGCTACTTGTTCTGCTATAGACATCGAACAATTTGGTTTGAATTACAAGTTTGAACTTGTTAAGAACTATACATTAGGAACTCCTGCTACTGATCAGGCTGATTTTATTGATGATAGTGATATTGCTAACGGTAACATTACTTCTAAAGTTTACAGCAAAGAAGGTATTGCTGCTGTAGGTCGTACTCCAATCATCCGTGTTAAATTGATGGACGGTACAAAAGTTGTTAAAGTAGCTTATATCAAAATCTTGATTACTGACAAAGAAGTTTTACCAATCGATCCAATTAAGATTACAGTTGCTGATGAATTGGCATTTGATTGTGCAAAAGATGCAAAAGTTGCTATCACTGTTAAACAAATGAATGAAGAGGTTTATCTTGCAGCCGGTCTTTCAAAAGCTGAATTCCATAAGATTTATCAAACATTAGAAGATAAAGATCAGAATGATGGTATTAAAGCAGAACAGACAGAAGTACCAGGTGATGAAACAACTTATGTTATCAACTTTACTATGTCTAAAGATGATGTTTGGGCTAACTCAGGTAAGACTATCGAACATACAGTAACTTATAAAGGCGCTAACGTACCAGACGTAGTTATTACATTTACAATCAATGTTGAAGATATTACTAAGACTGCTTCAGTTAAAACTGCTGACATGCTTAAGAATATTTGGGCAGCTGATTACAGCTATGCTAAGTTTAATGTAGCAGTTCCAACTACTCCAACTGATGCTAACCCTGATAATTGTAAATTTGAAAATGATTTGAACTACCCATTCGTAACTGAAAACGGTATTATCAAAGGATTTGAAAATATTACATACGCTTTCGCTAAAGAAAATGAAAACAGCGCTCTTGTTGTTGGTAAATACACAGTTAAGGTTACTTTGGCTGACGATACACTTAAAGCTCAGATCCTTAAAGTAGATGGTAAAGCTGTAACAAAGGCTTCTGAAGTTGTTGCTACAATTAAAAATACAAATGCAGTTGGTGACGTTAAAGGTACAAATGTTGTAACTTACGCTGGAACTGAAACAGCTAAAGCATTATTAAATACAAATGCTATGTTTGCTTATGTTGGAGCAACTACAGTTAAATGTGCTGAAGATCCAGCTAAGGTTATTACTATTGATTTCAATGGTAAGGATTACTTCCAAGCTAACTTTATCCGTCCAATCAATGTAGCAGGTATTGCAACAGGCGAATTTATCGATGCTGTTGATAAAGGTAATGTAGGTTCTTATGTTGCTTTGGAAGATCTTGTTGCTTTGACTGACTGGAGAAAACTTGCATTTGCTGACAATGCTCATTTCTATGGTTTCTATGGTCTTGATGAAAAATCTATCAATGTTAACAAAGAAAATGTTAAGACTACAGTTAATGGTGATCCTATCTTGTTAAGCAGTACTAATACTGAGTTCGATGTTATGACAGCTGCAGATATGAAACAAGCTTATCCAAGCGAAGCTGCTAAGTTTACTTCTAAATATGGTTACATTGTTTATTACAATGGAACAGCAACTGTAAACGAAGCTTATACTTTGACAGTTCCTGTAACAGTAACTTACAAATGGGGTACTACAGATGAAGTAGAAGTAACTGTAAATGTAGTTAAGACTATAGGTCAAGCTAAGAAAAACTAATTCAATAAACTGAATTAAGACTCAATATAAAAGAGGGTGCCAAAAGGCATCCTCTTTTTTTATGAATAAAAAAACTTAATCATAATAACAACAAAAAAATAAATAGTATACCTTCGTTTTAGTTTTAATGGTAAAAGGGTAACTATTTGTTTGGCTATATGTTAAATAATAATCATTATGACTTATTTTAAGAAAGGATTATATAAAAAATCAAAAGTATGTTTTTTGGAATAGGTGAATCAGTATATGATATTGTCTTTAAAGACAACCAACCAATAAGAGGTGTTGCAGGAGGTTCTGTTTTTAATACAATGATATCTCTTGGAAGGTTAGGATACAATCCTGCCTTTATGAGTGAGATTGGAACAGACAAGATAGGAGAGATGATAATCTCCTTTATGGAAGAGAATGGTGTAAAGAGTGATAATGTTTATCGCTTTTTTGAGGGAAAGACTCCTGTTTCGATGGCTTTTCTTAATGAAAGAAATGAAGCAAGCTATGACTTCTATATGCAATATCCCGAAGGACGTCTTGATATTGTTTGGCCAAGGATAGACAACAATGATATATTGATATTTGGCTCATATTATTCAATTAATCCTGATTTAAGGCAGACAATAGCTGAACTTTTGGAGTATGCAAGTGACAGAAAGGCTATAATCTACTATGATCCCAACTTCAGAAAAAATCATTCATCGATGGCTTTAAAACTTATGCCCTCAATTATTGAGAATCTTGAGTTTGCAGATATTGTAAGAGGCTCAGATGAAGACTTTTTAAACCTTTACAATGAAACAGACACCGACAGGATATACAATAATCATATAAAATTTTATACTCCTATATTTATATGTACAAAAGGAGAGGGCGGCGTCGACCTGAGAACTCCTCTTGTAAAAAAACATTATGAGGCTAAAAGAATCGATGCAGTCAGTTCAATAGGAGCGGGCGATTCCTTTAATGCGGGACTTCTTCATTCGCTGGCAAAGAATAAAATAGAAAAGGAAAGTCTTAATGATATAACCGAAGAGGTTTGGGATGAGATAATAAATACGGCTATAGAGTTTGCTTCCGAGGTTTGCCAATCGATGGAAAACTATATATCCGTTAAATTTGCCGATGCTATTATCAAAAAATAATTAAAAATAATATCATATAGAGTACATATTGACTAAAAAATGGAAGTAAAGGGGTATCTTTACACCCGAATTAATTTAACTTTCAATAGGTCTGTAAGGATTATCTGTCTTTTTGATAACTAAAGCTGTTTATTTATCAAAAAATAAAAATAAATCTTCCTGCTTGAAAAGTAATTAATAAAAAGAATTTCATATATGAGAAAAAGCCCGGCATATTCCGTCTTTTTATTATCACTGATAACAATTATCTCTTCATGTGCCCGTCAAGCCTATGAACTGCAAACTGTATGTGAGGTAAATGATGTTTACAATTATGTTGTAAAATGGGATATAAGGCCTTTACCCGAGGGTAAAGTTGAGATTTTCTCCTCAGGCACTCCTTCATATTTTGATTTGAGATATCCTGTCGCCGTAGAAGATGTAGCAAAAGGAAGAGCTGACATGATGATTAAAGGAAGCCTTAACCGTCGTTATTTTCTTTTAAAGTTCGGCGATCATACAGAGACTGTAGTCGGGGTAAGGGCTCAGCGTCTTGGCAGGGAAGTCGAAAACTTCAGAGATATGGGGGGCTTTAAAAATGCGGACCATCAGTCTATCAAGTGGGGTGAACTCTATCGTTCCGGAAATCTTGATAAAATAGACCCCGCTCATGCAAAAAGAATAGAAAAAATGGGTATCAAAACCCTTATCGATTTACGGATGACTCCGGAAATAGACTCCATTTCACCGGAAACAGGGATAGTAAATTATTTTCATTTTCCGGTAAGCACAAAAAAAGCCGATCCTCTTCCGCTTATTCGAAGCAATAAGTTTAAAAGGGGAGATGCTGCGATATTTATGCAGGATGTTAACAAAGAGATGATTCTTAACTCGACCGAATCATTAAGAAACATGTTTGAGGTGCTTTCAAAAGATGACAACTATCCTGTAGTAATCTGCTGTAGATATGGAACTATCCAGACAAGCATTGCAATAGCATTAATATTGTCGGCTCTCGATGTGCCTGAACAGACAATAATAGATGACTATCTGTTGAACAATAAGTATTTTAATATGCGAAAGATAGCCGCCATAGGTAAGCAACTGCCATTGGAGGCTCAGGATGCCATAACAACAATGATGATAAGCGATGAAAATTATCTTATGGCTGCATTGGATGCAGTAAAGAGAAAATATGGCTCTGTCAATCAATATTTGAAAAAGGAACTCGGTGTAGATGAAGAGTGCCGCAGGCAGCTAAAGCATATATTATTGGAATAAAAAGATTATTATAATTAAATTTGTGAAAATTTTCAAACCTGCTGAAGCAGTAAATAAGGATGTTTCTACAATAAGGCTGTTTCTTTTAGATTTCAGACCCTCCTTAATATCAGCTCGTGACGGGCTTAAGTTTTATAAATAATCGAATAAAGATATTTTTTAAATTAAATTAATCAGATGAGCTCCCCCAAGATATACTGTCGGCACACGGAAAATGTAGGAGGGGAAATCATTTGCCTACTTTTATAAATAAATTCAAACAAAAACGCCCTGTTCAACTAAGGTTGAAATACCAAATAGAATGTTCTTGAGGGGCGTAAAACAACCGTGGTGTTAAAAATAAAAAATTAATTAATGAAAACATTCGAAGAAATTGGTATAAATGCCGAAGTATTAAAAGCAATTACAGAAATGGGCTTTGAAAATCCTATGCCCGTACAGGAAGAGGTTATTCCTTATTTGCTTAGTGCAGACACAGATGTTGTGGCTTTAGCACAGACAGGGACAGGAAAAACAGCGGCTTTCGGTCTTCCTGTTATCCAAAAGACAGAAATAGAAAATGTTGTTCCCCAGACTTTGATTCTTTGTCCTACACGTGAACTTTGTCTTCAGATTGCAGGCGATTTGCAGGACTTTTCAAAGTATATCCGCGGCCTTCATATCCTGCCTGTTTACGGCGGTTCAAGTATTGAAAGCCAAATTCGTTCTTTAAAGAAAGGCGTACATATTATTGTTGCCACTCCCGGTCGTCTTCTTGACTTGATGAACAGGAAAACCGTTGATCTCAGCCATGTCAGGTATGTGATTATGGATGAAGCTGACGAGATGCTTAACATGGGCTTTACCGACAGCATAAATTCTATTCTTGCTGAAGTGCCTGAGACAAGAAACACTCTTCTTTTCTCTGCTACCATGCCTGCAGAAATAGCCCGTATCTCTAAAAAGTATATGAAAAATCCTAAAGAGATTACTATCGGGCACAAGAATGAGGGAAATAAAAATGTTAAGCATGTTTACTATATGGTGCATGCCAAAGATAAATATGCGGCACTGAAACGTATTGCCGATTATTATCCGAGCATTTATGGAATCGTATTTTGCCGTACCCGCCGTGAAACTCAGGAAATAGCAGACATGCTTATTCAGGATGGTTACAATGCAGACTCCCTTCATGGTGAACTTTCTCAGGCGCAGCGCGATGCTGTTATGCAGAAGTTCCGTGTACAAAACATCCAGCTTCTTGTTGCCACTGATGTTGCAGCACGTGGACTCGATGTGGATAATCTTACTCATGTCATTAATTATGGTCTTCCTGATGATGTCGAAACCTATACTCACCGTTCGGGCCGTACAGGCAGAGCAGGTAAGTCCGGCATTTCAATTGCTATTATGCATGTCAGAGAAAAGGGTCGTATGCGTGATATAGAGAGAATGATTCAGAAAAAATTTGAAAAAGGAACCGTGCCTTCAGGTGAGCAAATTTGCGAAAAGCAATTGTTCAACCTTGCTGACCGCCTTGAAAAGGTTAAAGTCGACGAGGAAGAAATTGCTCAATATCTTGATCCTATCTATAAAAAACTTGAATGGTTAAGCACTGAAGATTTGATTAAACGTGTCGTTTCTCTTGAATTCAACCGTTTGCTTGAATACTATAAAGGTACTCCTGAACTCGACATCCCTGATGAAGGCGCGCGCCGTTCTGATAAAGAGGGAAGACAGGATGGCGGCAGAAACCGTCGTCAGGCAGAATCAGGTTTTAATAGAATCTTTATTAATCTTGGTAAAACTGACGGACTTTTCCCTGCTAATCTTATCGAACTTATCAACAAGAATGTAAAACGCAGAGTTGAAGTCGGTAAAATTGATATTCTTCAGAACTTCTCTTTCTTTGAGGTGCCTGAAAATGATACACGCTTTATCCTTCAGGATATGTCTGAAGCTACTTTTGAAAATAGAATCGTTTCTGTTGAAGTTGCTCAGGATAAAAAAGACAAAGGTTCTTCAAGAGGCTCTTTCCGTAATGGCGGAAGAGGCGGAGACCGTCGTTCTTTTGGAGATCGCCGTTCCAATTCCGGTAACCGTTCCGATCGAGGAGGATATAATTCTTCAAGAGGCAATGGCAGACGAGAATACAAGGACAGAGATTCTCAGGGAACAAGAACCGAAAGAAGAAGATAAGAGGCCTTACATCAAGGTATGCGATATCTTTTAGCTATAAATTATTCAAGTCAAATTATACTATATAATTGATTATATAAAAATAAAAGGGGAGACAGCCAGAGCTGTCTCCCCTTTTGCTTTTCATTTGTGAAACTGTATATTTTGTTTCAAATATATATTAATGGCATTTTTCATAAGCTGTAATATATATATGTGTAACTGAAAACTATTTTTTCCTGCCGGTAAGGAAATCCTTTAACAAGGAATGATAATATCTCAGGCTTGGCAATTGCTTTTGAACATCCAATGCCTGAGGATCCGAAAAGAAATTTGTCTGCGACTCGTCTCCAAACTGTTCAGGATAGATCACCAAAAGATTCGTATGACTGAAACCGGCAGAGAGAATGTTTGGAAGTCTGTCGAACGAGTGATGATATGAAATAGATGTATGACGGGCGCATATTACGGCAAAGAAGTCATCCTTGTTTACAACATCCTTAAGTGCTTTGAAGTCGTCCCAGTCCTTTAATATTTCACATTCGAACCTGTAATTGTGCTTTTGAATATTTATTACATTCTTAATGCAGTTGAGCGTATTTTCATTTGAATAAAAGACAGCCCTGCATCCGCTTTGCACGCAGATGTTCGAGATCCTGTCAACCCATCTTGTAAAGCCGGTTTCATATTCTGCCTTAGCAGGCACGGCAATCACCATTTTATTGATTGTATTTACCGGAATGTCAGCCTTAAGGATGGTAAGCATTCTGTTTGTACCTCTTAGAATCATTTGAGTTGTAGGTCCAAAGAATGTGTCGGCAATATCAGCCTTGTAGTGAAATCCAACAACAACCTCGGTAATGCTGTTTTCCTTGATGGTGTGAATAATGCCGTTTGCGATATTGATATCTGCCCTTAAAAGCATATTAACTTTGGTGTCGGCGGCGGAAGCGATGTTTGCAACCTTGTTTAAAAGGGCATTATTGTTTTTCATCTCCTTGCTGCCGTCGATATCCACCTCTATATTGAGAGCATAGAGCGGCGATTTCTTTTTGGAATTTTTAAGCATAAGCGCCAAGTTGACCAAATTGTCAATGGTGGAGGGATTGGCAACAGGAATCAAAATTCTTTCTTCGTTTATGCTTGCTTTATGCGGTGTGATATTATTCTCTTGAGTAGCCAAATCGACAGCGGCTTTTTCAGTGACAATTGAACTTATGGTGCATGTCACCAAAATCATAATGATGGTGCCATTAAGAATGTTCTCATTTAAAAGTCTGATAACCTCTCCGTTTGCATCGGTTCCAATGATAATGTTATAACCGATAAGCACAGCGGCTAAAGTTGCGGCAGCCTGTCCATTGCTTAATCCGAAAATCATTCTTCTTTCCACCTTTGTCATTTTGAAGCTTTTTTGGGTAAGCCATGCGGCAAGCCATTTTGAAATTGTTGCTATTACCGACATGTTTAAAGCAACGAAAAGAGCTTCCGTGCCTGAAAAGAGAACTTTTAAATCGACCAACATTCCGACTCCGATAAGAAAGTACGGAATAAAAAGGGCATTTCCAACAAATTCAATTCTGTTCATCAAAGGAGAAACAGCAGGAATAAATCTATTTAAAATAACCCCAGCAAGGAAAGCTCCGATAATCCCCTCCAAGCCCGCAAGCTCTGCTCCGAAAGATGCAGAGAATACCAAAGCCAAAACAAAGATATATTGTGATACCTTGTCGTCATATTTTCTGAAAAACCATTTTGTAATTCTTGGAAAAGCATAAAAAAGGATGAAGCAGAATATTATGTTTGCCAATACAAACTTTGTCCAAAACATTGCGTTCAACTCCCCTTTATACATCCCCGTTATTACAGCAAGAATCAACAATGCAAGCAGCACTGTGATTATCGTTCCTGCAATGGTTATTGTTACCGAACGGTTTTTTGTTACTCCATATCTGCTTACAATAGGATAGGCAACCAAAGTATGTGAAGCATACATGCTGGCAAGCAGGATTGATGTTATTAATGAAAAGTGTAAAATATAATAGCCTCCCAAAGTTCCCAGGACCATTGGTATGATAAATGTGTAGAGTCCGAAAACTATCCCTTTGGTTCGGTTTTTAACAAAATCATTCATGTCCATTTCAAGCCCCGCAAGAAACATCAGGTATAAAAGTCCGACTTTCCCAAACAATTCAAAAGATGTGTCCCTTAAAAGAATGCCTGTTCCATTGGGACCAATAATAACTCCGGCAAGAAGAAGACCGATAATGTGAGGAACACGTATTTTATTTAATGCTATTGGTGCAAGAAGTATTATGCTTAGCACTATAAAGAAAATAAGCGTAGGGTTAGTGAATGGAATCTGAATAATTGAACGGAGGTAATCCATAAGCACTTATTTATTAATTGGCTTTTATACTAAACGGTTTTGTAAATTTAATAATCGTTTAATTAAATCCATTATAAGAATAGGGAAATGAATATTTTTAATCCTTATTTTTTTGTTTACATTAACACAATAATGTTTTTACGGATGTTTTTACCGTCAGTTTTGGTTATTATCACATCCAAAATATATGGAAACTTTACATGCTCTCGGGTGTTTGCAGTTTTGCCAATATTTATTGTCCCCTTGTTATTGTAAATCCGGCTTTGATAAGTCTTTAATAAAATTCCAGAAGAAGAATACAGCGATGCTTTTAATGTGAAATTATTATATGGCAGACAATAATTTATCTCTATACTGCCGTCATTAATCTCTTTTAAAGCATTTATGTAATATTCATTTTGAGTATTTTCATTTATAATGGTTATAATCTCATCAGGGTTGTCGGGATCGACATTCGGAGTATCGATTTTCTTAAACACCACGGTAAAAGAAAAAATGACAATATTCTGAAGAACATCATTGTAATCATACATTAAGCAGCAATAAAGTGCATAGATTTTATTCTCGATTAATGGAATATCAAAACTCCCATTCCAGATTTTGGGATTTGAGGATGGAGTCATAATCAGATTATATTCGTGGGATTGAATATAAAATGTTCCCTTTTTAATCTCCTTGTCAAAATAAACAACAATAGATGTGGGAGAGGTGCAAATTACAGAATCGATATTTACAGTCTTATTGTTGGACGGTTCAGTCGGTTTCGGATCATCGGGATTTACTGGGTCGGGATTATCCGGATTTTGGGGATTGTCGGGAATGTCGGGATTATCAGGGTCTTCGGGAGTTAATGGGTCATCCGGATTGTCCTTATCATTATTTGATGAACTTGTTGTTATAACAATATTATCAAAGGCAAACTTTGTGCTATAGGTTTTTGTATAAATACAAGAGATGCCAAAATAAGATTTTGAAGGAAAATAATCAGACTCAGCCTGACCATGAAAGCTATAATCAGTTTCATCGCCTACACATGAATAGAGCTTGAAATCTGACTTGTTTTTTTCAACCTTGATTTTTGAACAGCTCGAAGACAAGTCAACTCTTTTATCTTTCTTGATTAAACAGGTATGTTTGTCTCCATCCTGTCTGTAAAGTCCTATTTCATCATCTGTGTTTCCGATCAAAACATAATAACCGTTAAGCTTGTCTTTTAATTTGTTGTTGTCGGAGGCAAGGTAGATTCTTGTGTAATTATATTTTGAAGGATTAAACGAAAGAAAGACATCGAAATTCCACTCAATAATTTCCTTAAATGGATAGACAGCATATATATAGGAGGTGTCTTGATTTTGTGGATTGTTTAATTGAAGCTGAAGCTTTTTATTTACAATAAACAAGTTTTTATCTCCACCCCAATTGCCGTTCGATAAAAAATCCGGATTGGAAAAGTCTTCACTTAACTGTGGAAAACAACAAAATGAAATCAAAAGCTCTAATAATGTTATAATTTTTCTCATGGCGGTAAGGTTTTTTTTGACGAATGTTATACATTTGCGATTGATAAATACAAAAGTTTTTGTCAATCATTATTATAATTATTAATCCTACCATTATTTAAACAAATGAATCGCCATCACTCACGAAAGTTGAGATACCATATAAAAGGTATAAAAAAGGCGCATTTGTACCTTGGTGTTAAACATTAAATAATAAACAAATGAAAATAGCAATTGTTGGTGCAAGCGGTGCAGTAGGACAGGAATTTCTTCGTGTTTTAGAACAAAGAAATTTTCCTATTGACGAACTACTTCTTTTTGGTTCCTCACGCAGTGCAGGAAAAGTATATAAATTCCGTGGAGAAGAAATAGTCGTTAAAGAGCTTAAACATAATGACGATTTTAAAGGTGTTGATATTGCCTTTACATCTGCAGGAGCCGGAACTTCTAAAGAGTTTGCAGAAACAATCACCAAACATGGTGCTGTAATGATTGACAACTCAAGCGCTTTCCGTATGGACAATGATGTCCCATTGGTAGTGCCGGAAGTAAATGGAGAAGACGCAAAAATAAGACCCCGTGGTATTATTGCTAACCCTAACTGTACTACAATTCAGATGGTGGTTGCTCTTAAACCAATAGAGGAAATATCACATATTAAAAATGTTCATGTTTCTACTTACCAAGCTGCAAGCGGAGCAGGGGCTGCCGCAATGGATGAGCTTGCTCATCAATATGAACAAATCATAAATAATGAGAAGCCAACCGTTTCTAAATTCGCTTATCAGTTGGCTTACAACGTTATTCCTCAGGTAGACGTCTTTACAGACAATCTTTATACTAAAGAGGAGATGAAAATGTTTAATGAAACTCGTAAAATCATGCATTCAGACATCAAAGTCAGTGCTATGTGTGTACGTGTTCCTGTTATGCGTGCTCATTCTGAATCTACATGGATTGAAACAGAAAATCCGATCTCTGTTGCTCAGGCAAGAGAGGCTTTCTCAAAAGCTAATGGCGTTGTCTTAATGGATGAACCTCAGGATAAAGTATATCCTATGCCTTTGGATATTGCAGGTAAGGATCCTGTTTTTGTTGGACGTATCAGAAAAGATCTTTGTAACGACAATGGTCTTACTTTCTGGACTGTCAGCGACCAAATTAAAAAAGGCGCTGCTCTAAATGCTGTTCAAATAGCAGAATATCTGATTAAAGAAAACGCTCTTTAATCTCATATTTTAAAATATATGCAGGCTGTTTCTATTTAGGAACAGCCTGTTTTTTTATTATATAAAGTCTTATTATTAATTCAACTTGACTAATTTAGAGGTTGATAATTAAAATAGTGCTTATATGAAAGATGAAAAATATATTTTGCCCGATAAGGAGCATTTGATTAAGCTCTGCAATGACAGCAGCAAAACTTTTTCTTCAAATAACAGACTTCCATTAATAGGCGTCTCTGCCAATCTGCTTGACAACGGCATTTCGAGTGTAAATAATGACTATACCAATTCTATTATCCTGGCAGGAGGGATTCCTGTTGTTATCCCTGTTCAACATGACATCAACTGTCTGCTTTCCATTGTTGAAAATCTCGATGGGCTGCTTCTTACGGGTGGAGGAGATATACATCCTTTCTATTTAAATGAAGATCCAATAAAAAATCTCGGAGGCGTCAATGCAGAAAGAGACAGTTTTGACTGGATGCTTCTCAAAGTTGCCAATGACAGGCAGATTCCTATATTTGGCATTTGCAGAGGTCACCAATTGATTAATGCCTTTTTTGGAGGCACATTATATCAGGATATCTATTCTCAGATCGATGGGGAAGTGATAAATCATTCTCAAAGTTGTGAAAATTTTGTTCCTTCACATTACGTGAATGTTGACAAAACCACTCAACTTGGAAAGATATTTAAAGAAGAAAAAATAGGTGTAAATTCATTCCATCATCAGGCTGTAAAAAAGATTGCCCCAGGTTTTAGAGGAGTCGCTTTTTCTTCAGACGGAATAAATGAAGCTATGGAGTCGCTTCCTGAAACCGGCAAATCAATTTTTTCTGTTCAGTGGCATCCTGAGAGAATGGCGACACTCAATAATATAGAGATGCTTGATATTTTCAAATATTTTATTCTTCAGGCAAAATTGTTTAAAGAGTGCAAAGAGATTCACAGTGAAATTATTACAGTAGATTCTCACACTGATACACCTATGCTTTTTACTCCGGACTTTTCTTTGGGAGAAAGAGAAAATGGCTCAAAAGTAACTTTGCCTAAGCTGGAGGAGGGACTGCAGGATTGTGTCTTTATGGTCGCTTATCTTAAGCAGGGGGAAAGAGATGCCGCTGCTCTTGATGCAGCATTTCATAAATGTGTCTCTTTGCTTAAAAGAATAGAAAAAGAGGTTGATGAAAACAGCTCGAAAGTTGCCATAGCCAAGAGTGTTGAGCAAATAAAATATAATAAATCGATAGGAAAGAAGAGCATTGTTACTGCAATTGAAAATGGCTATGCCATAGGAAAGGATTTGAAAAAGATCAAATTCTTTAAAGATATGGGCGTGAGGTATATCACTCTTTCGCACAACGGAGACAATGATATCTGTGACTCTGCCAAAGGAAAAAATGAGCACAACGGTCTCTCTGATTTTGGGAAAGAGGTAGTTTTGGAAATGAACCGTCTTGGAATAATGATTGATATTTCTCATACTTCTGAAAAAACTACAATGGATGTTCTTGATTTAAGCAATGACCCTATTATTGCTTCACATTCAGGCGCAAAAGCTATATGCAATCACCCGAGAAACCTTAGCGATGAGTCAATAAAAAGGATAGCTTCAAAAGGCGGCGTGGTTCAGGTGTGTCTTTATCCTCCTTTTGTAAGAGAGGATGGCAATGCAAATATCAAAGATGTTATTGCGCATATAAAATATATAGCAAATCTTGTAGGTGTCGAGCATGTAGGTGTCGGCTCTGACTTTGATGGAGATGGCGGCGTTGAAGGGTGCAATGAAATGAATGAAATGATAAATCTTACCAAAGAGTTGCTTCTTGCAGGCTTTTCAAAAGAGGATATCAAAGCTATTAGAGGTGCGAATTTTTTGAGAGTAATGAATATTGTTTGTAAAAATTAGACCTATTTATACTCCAAAAACAAATATTCAGACAACTATATCTTTATGAATTATTACTTTTGCCGGAACAATATTATTCCATTATATAAATCTTTAAATCTCTGATTTATACATTATATATATTCAACATATTTCTTTAAATATAATGATATTTTTAAGCAGTAGTTGAGTGAGGTTTTTTAATGCGATGGAAAGATTTGTGATCTAAACGTATTATTGTTTATATGTGGCAATAGAAATAATTATTGATGATATTTACATATACTATTGAAAAGTTTTAAAATAAATAGATGAGAATATTTTTATACACTGCAGTGTTGGGAGCATTATTGTCCTGCTCAAATGCAAATAAAACACAATCAGCAAAGGAACCTGCCGATGTGAAAGCAACAGTTGAAGTTCCCGATTTTAATACAGACTCGGCTTATTATTACGTTAAGCAACAGGTAGAGTTCGGCGAAAGAGTGCCAAATACAAAAGCTCACGATGATGCGGCTTTGTGGCTTGCAAGTGAACTCAAAAGGCATAATGCAGAAGTCACCGTTCAGAATGCGCCATTAAAGGCGTTTGATGGTACGATACTTAATTCTTCCAATATAATCGGATCGTTTAATCCAGAGAAGAAAGACAGGATTCTTTTGTTTGCTCACTGGGACAGCCGTCCTTTTGCAGATCATGACAATGACAAAAATAATTGGAAAAAACCGATTTCAGGAGCCAATGATGGAGCAAGCGGTGTTGGTGTTTTGCTTGAAATTGCCCGTCAGGTTGGAATGAAAAGCCCCGATAAAGGAATCGACATTTTATTTGTTGATTCTGAAGATTATGGCACTCCGGAGTTTTATACAGGAGAATATCAGGCAGACAGTTGGGCGCTTGGAGCACAATATTGGGCAAAACGTCCGCATAAGCCGGGATATCGCGCACGTTATGGAATACTTCTCGATATGGTAGGGGCAAAGGATGCTGTTTTCTTTAGAGAAAGCTATTCAAAAGACTATGCACCATCCATTCAGGACAAGATTTGGAAAAAGGCAAAAGAGCTTGGTCATGGCGACTACTTTATCGATGATATTGGTGGCTATATAACAGACGACCATGTCTATATAAATCAAATAGCAAAGATTCCAAGTGTCGATATTATTCATCTTGATAAAAGCACAAAAACCGGATTCTTTAAACATTGGCATACAGTGCACGATACTGTTGAAAAAATCGACCCGCAGACTTTGTTTGTCGTTGGTGAAACACTTATGCATGTAATTTACAACGAATGATTAACAAAATATTTTTGATATGACAATTCAACAAATTGAAGAAAATATTATTGAGGACTTTTCCTCTATGGATGATTGGATGGATAAATATGCCATGCTTATCGATCTTGGGAACTCTTTAGAGCCTCTTGATGAAAAATATAAAACTCCTGATAATCTTATCGAAGGTTGTCAAAGTCGTGTTTGGCTTCAGGCTGACTATAAGGATGGAAATGTGGTTTTCAAAGGTGAAAGTGATGCAGTGATCGTTAAAGGCTTGGTTTCGCTTTTGATTCAGGTCTTAAGCGGCCATACTCCTGATGAGATATTAAATGCAGATTTGTCTTTTATAGATAAAATCGGTTTAAAGGAGCATCTTTCTCCAACCCGTTCAAACGGGCTTTTATCTATGGTAAAGCAAATGAGACTTTATGCCATGGCATACAAGGCAAAGGAAAATGAATAATTCTTTATATTAAAAATGCTCAGAAAGTACAATTTAGCTTTCTGAGCATTTATTTTATATAACCTATAAATAGTTATTCCTAATTTCTTTATTTTTCTAAAGAGAGAAACTTTAAAAAATTGACAGCTGAGTGTTTAACAGCCTAAATGTTTTTCTATGATAATGACACGGGCCAAATTCTTCGATAGCTTTTCTATGAGCAACAGATGGATAACCCTTGTTGTCTTTCCATTTATACATCGGAAACTCTTTGTCAATCTTATTCATAAAATCATCACGATAGGTCTTGGCAAGAATAGAAGCAGCGGCAATAGAAAGCATTTTTCCATCACCTTTTACAATTGTCGTATAAGGAATATCCTTATACGCCTTAAACCTGTTGCCGTCTATAAGCAGATGTTCGGGCTTGATTTTTAAATTGTCAACGGCTCTGTGCATTGCAAGAAATGAGGCTTGAAGAATGTTTATTTTATCAATCTCCTCTTCGCTTACTATACCAATTCCCCATGCAATAGCATTTTCCTCTATAATAGGTCTAAGCTCATAACGATGCTTCTCGCTCAGCTTTTTTGAATCGTCGAGCATTTCCGAAACAAAATCTTCAGGTAAAATGACAGCACCGGCAAAAACCGGTCCCGCAAGGCATCCTCGTCCGGCTTCATCGCATCCGGCTTCAATTCTTCCCTTTTCTAAATAGGCTTGCAGCATAATATTTATGATATAATTCTATATAAAACGCACTTCAAAATTTAATTTTATTAATGGTATGCCATTCTCTCTTTCTATAATTCCAAATTTGCTTTTATCTTCATTTGCAATCGAGAACCTTGTGTTGAAGAAAAGAAATTTTTCAAAATCCTCCTTGTCCTTAGTTTCATAAAGAAGAATTTCAGCTTTTTCATTTACGAAAATCCATGAGTGCTGAGTGTTATTTCCTCTCCAGGTCTTTGTAGGCTTAAGTCCGCAGGCTGCCGCATAAAGCAACTGACGAATTTTATATTCGTAAATTCTTCCTTTTTCTATTAATTCTGTTTTTACCTTAAACAAATTTATTTCGTTGATGTCGTGGGTAAGCTCTTTGACTGTAACATGTTCGCCGGTATAAAACAGCCTTACCATTTCGCCGATTAATTTTGGAAGCTGCATGTCTATAAGCTGCATGGCATTGAAAAAGAATTTTCCCTCCACACCGTTGTATTTAATTTTACCGCCCAATCTTTCTATCTCGTCAAGTCTTAGCAAAGAGCCTGTTTCGTTGTCTCCGAAACTATTGATTTTTTGAATCTCGGGTCCTGAGAGTTTTAATTGCAGTATGTCGTATCTGAAATTGGATGCCCTGTTTGACGCGATAAGATAAAGCTTTGAGAGATTTGATTTAATCTTTACCGGGAATGTCTGTTCAGCCTCAAACTGCTGATTGTAAAAAGTAATTATATAGTCATCACCATCAAGAGAATTGGAGTTAAAGTCAAATATCGACATCTGCCCCATAAGATTTTCAGCTTCGCCGCATTCGAATTCTTCATCTTTCCCCTTTATAAGTGAAAGCAGAGTCGTCGACACAGCCTTTATTCGTTCCTTGCTGACTGATTTGATTTCATCGTTGCTTTTTATTGTGATATAATCAGCATTGTTTGAGAAAAACACCCTGCCATTTTCTGTTTGGCGAACCATCTTAACAAATAAAAGAGCGTTGTCATCTTTCTTTTCTTTGTTTTTGGAGCCAATGTAGATCTCCCCTTCATGCAATAGTTTCAAGATAGCAAAAATCTTTCCCCATTCCTGTTTATTCCCTTTTAGATACATATTAAATAGTATATTAATATTTTGTCAAACATAATATTTTAATTATAACTTCTTAACGATAAGTTTGGTTCTAATCGTTTGTGGATTGCAAACTTAGACAACAAAATCGGATTTTAAACTATCAAAATTATTTTAGCTTATATCTTGCTGTTTCTTCTTTTTAGCAATATCTGTTATTTCAGCAAATCGTCATTTTCTATCTTCTCGATCTCTCCAGTTCATTTTCTCGTCGCATCTTAGCATTCAACAACTCCTGCATAGTATCAATGAAATAAGTACGGCTGGTTTTCTTTCGACGTTTGATATCCGTATAGAAGCAATAACAATCCTTAGAGTCAACGCAGAAAAAAGAATAAAGGTAAGATTCCAATTCTTTCAATGGTATCTTACCCTTATTGATGCACCGAGTCATTTCACGAGTTATATTTCCAGTGATTTTGGGAATATTGAAACTGACCCAATCGGAAATATGATGCGCATTGGAATGAACGTATGCGTTCCAAGAGAGTGGTATTGACAACCTAATAATTAATTATGAGCTTT
>JAUNSR010000076.1 GCA_030539115.1 Bacteroidales bacterium | reverse complement strand
TGGATTTATTGCCGGAGGTGCACTTATGGGCGTGGTAAGCGCCATCATCCGTTTTGCAGGATATGATTTTGTAAATACAGAATGGCTGGCACAGAACGCATCACAATGGCTCGGCCTTGCACTGTATGCACTGCTGCTGGTTTATCTGACCATCAGCGCGATGAGAGTTAAGAAAAACTGATAAATAGTCAGCCCTTAAAAAGGCCTATTAATAGCACAATGCATGATAGAATAAATTACAATCAAAGGTGTTTTTAATATTTATCATGCATTTTAAAATTAAAATTTTGACAAATAAAAGAGCATTCATTGCTCTCTTGAAGTTATAAGCCGCGGCAGCCAACATTAAGTTCACAGCATCACCTGTCACACCTTTATAAAAGTTGCGATTAAGTCTGTAATCATTTTTCAAATGTCCTATTGTTGGTTCTATACCAGCTCTCTTGCAAAACAGTTTATGTTTTTTCCTTTTTTGATAAAGGCTATCTTTTTTCTTTGGAGAATCAGGTATTAGTATTTTTGTTTCGCCTGATTGCTTTTGACCTCTATAGCCCCTATCACCTGCAAGCTCATTTAAATGCAAGCCTGTTAATTCAAAAACTTGCTTTAGAGATTCATCAATTGTATGTCCATCATATTCATTCCTAAATGATTTAGCTCCAATAATAACCCCATTCCAGGATCTTATAATGGAGACTTTATTCCCAAACTCATATTTTTTATGTTCTTTCCCTTTACTTATACATTCTACCTCTGGTTCATGAATAGAATAGATTTTATTTTTTGATGTTTTTGTTTGTGAAAGAATTTTATGAAACAGTTCAAAGAGTTGTTTAAATTTATTATCTGATGGTAAATTTCTTTCCAGTTCCCTTAACAATCTCCCGGCTATAGTCTTTATCTTTTTGTCTGCTTTGAGGGCCTTTTTTTTGTTTTTGGGATGATTCCTAAATCTTTGATCCCTGTAAAGCTTTTTTAAGGTCTGAGAGTAACTTTGGCGCAAAGGAAGAGACAAATCCAGGACTATTTTCAAACATTTCTTGATTATCTTTTTATGCAACTTAGTATCGGTTGGATAGGTGATATTTTTTTCTTGAACTGTTGAATCTATGAATGCAGGTCTTTTATTGTGTTTATTAATGTCATCCTGATTAATTCTTATGCTTTCCTTCAATATCAATGCTATCCCCTCTTCACCTATCCTATTTCTGAAATGTACAAGTTCTGTCGGTGTACATGCCGGCTCAATAGAAAAATCATTAAGCCCGCAAAAGTATTGATAATAAGCATTCTCACTCCATTGCTCAACGATACTCTCATCGGAAACATTACGTAAGTGTTTTAAAATTAACAATCCACACATAAGACGTATCGGTTTGCATGGACGACCATTATTTTCACAATATAATTTCTTGAATTCAAGTTCAAATAAACCCCAATCAATTTTATTGGCTAATACATATAATGGATGTTTTGAATTAAGAGTATCCTCTAAAGAGAAAAATAATCCTTTTTGTCTGTCTTTTGTAGGCTCTAAATACATAAAAATCTGCAAGTTTTAATATCCAAAGGTACATAATCTTGCAGATTTATACAATGATTTTATTGTTTATATTATTGAATATTAAATTGTTATATAGTTTTTAAAGGCTGACTAGATATATTCCTGAATAGGCATACCAAAAACCTCCGAGAACTGTGCCCAGTCAGCCGTAGTGTTACGCTTGTATATAACCCAAGGAGCAGCCTTGGCAAGCAGACCGAGGTCGTCATCCTCACCCACATAAAGCAGGTCGGGGTATTCTTCCCATGATGTACCCGTGATGTCAGTCTGGTTGCGAAGAATCAAGCGGCGCACAGGGTCGGCATGTTTGCGTGGCACAAGGTCATAGTCCGCCCAGTCTCCATTTCGGTAGAACTGGCATAGCGTGAAGCCGTACATCTTGGCATCTATGATATCCTCCACAAGGCGACCGAACCAAGGGGACTTGATTTGCTCATTGATTGCATCATCGGGCTTGCCATTGCGCTGAAACTCTATGGCCGAGCAAAGCACGGCGTTCTTCCTCTTGCCTATTACGCACGACAGGTGTGTATCCATCATAATATCATCGTATAGGTCATACAACCTGTAGCGACGTGAGAAATCAACATTCTCTGCAGAACGCACGGCACTCGTATAGTCGGCAATATCTATATTGAATCTCTTTGGCTGGGTAAGTCTGATTACAGCCGGCTGTTTTTGGTCGGGGCGAGGAATGTTACCGCTGACGGTTATCTTGCCTTTCCTATTGTTTTTATTCTTTCTCATCTTAGTAATGATTTACACGTTTGGGATTACTCTTAATTTGGAACTGTGAGCGGCGGGACAACTCCTCTTCGGGAAGCATTGGCGCACCGTCGATGGAAACCTCCTCCGCTGATACTGCCTTCATCCACTCCACTGCTCTCTCGTATCTA
>JAUNSR010000002.1:167297-170592 GCA_030539115.1 Bacteroidales bacterium | reverse complement strand
GATCAAAATAATAACCAGCTGTCACTCAACTTTTTTTAAGTGGACAGCAATGATAAAATAGATATATAGATTTAGAGAACGTTACTTTTTGTATTTAAGCACTTCCGGCATAATATTTTTTATAGCATTGATTCTTTTTGCATCGGCAGGGTGAGTGCTTAAAAATTCAGGGGTTGTTGAAGAGCCACTTTGAGCCATTCTTGTCCAAAAATCTATTGCTACAGTCGGATCATATCCCGCCATTGCCATAAATATTAATCCAAGCTTATCAGCCTCATACTCCTGTTCTCTCGAGAATGGAAGCAATATGCCTACATTAGAGCCAAGACCGTAAACAGAATTAACCACCGATTGAAATGTCGCAGATTTATTTCCTATCGCTGTACCCAACAAACTGCCTCCTGCTTGAACCAACATCTGATGACTTAACCTTTCATTAGAATGTTTTGCCACTGCATGAGCTATTTCATGACCCAAAACAACAGCCAATCCGGCTTCTGTTTTTGTATAAGGCAGAATGCCTGTATAAACAACTACTTTTCCACCGGGCATACAAAAAGCATTTATTGAATTATCTTCGGTAAGAACAAATTCCCATTGGTAACCTGCTATTTGTGAGGAAGCCCCTTGAGATGCCAAATATGTTTCAACAGCATTCTGAATTCTTTTACCGCAACTCTTAACCATCGTCGATTGTGTGACATTTGTACTTTTCTTTGCTGAATTAATATAGCTCGTATAACTTTGATTACTTAATGAAAGAATTTCTTGATCAGAGATTATATTCAATTGTCTTCTTCCTGTTAAAGGCACAGTACTGCAGCCGTAAATAAAAAGCAATGCAACTACTGCAAAAATTTTAGACTTCATATTAATTAGATTTATATTTAAAATTTTCTTAACTATTATATTTTTTGTCTCCAGAACTGAAAGCTAAACTATTTTATACTATCTCTTGAAAGCTGAACATCATTAATGGCTCACCGGCTTTCAAGTAAAACAAAAATATTCTTTTTTACTTTAAGATATAAAAATTACATTTATATTCCTTTCATAACACAAAGTTAGTAAAAACAAATATTTACGATTAATAAAAGCAGTCTTGAAATAAAATATATTATTCTGTTTATCTGTCTGGTAAATTTAATCTACTTATAATATTTCAATCACCAAATTGGATGTGTCAATTAGAACATTTTAATAATAACATTTTTATGACTTTCATCTCATTTAAATATATTCTTGATCAACAAAATGTTACGATCCAACAGCAATATAATTGATAATTAAACACAGCAAAATACTGTCCCTACTATTGCACAATAAGGATTTCATTTATACATTTGCAAAGCAATAGGGAAAAACGATTGAGACCAAATCAAGGTGTGGTAGTTCAGCTGGTTAGAATACCTGCCTGTCACGCAGGGGGTCGCGGGTTCGAGTCCCGTCCATACCGCAAAAAGCTTCGGGAATTTTTTCCGGAGCTTTTTTTATATAATTATCTTTTTATGCCAAATTGTAAAATGGAAGAATGGTAAGCATGTATCTTTACTTTATCTAAGTTATGGCGGTCAATTTTTTTTTCAAAATGGATTAAACAACAAAAAGAGCCCTTCTCTATTTAAAATATTTATAAATAAATAGAGATATTATTCAAAACTTCAAATTTCAAGAAACAAATATTCAATCTTTAAATATGATTTTAACTGCGCTAAAAGTGATTTTTTCAACTATAAACTAAAAATGAGGTAACAAAAAAGATTTATAGTTGCTAAAAAAGAGGTTAAATAAAAGTATTATAAATAACGGCAAAATAGAGTTTTAGTCTGTTTTTTATTAGCATTAATTAGCCGTTTTGATTATACACACTTTAATTGGTAAATATATCTTTGATGCGTCAAACAAAATAAAAGTGTTTGACCATCATTCAATCAATCATTACAGTAAGTAAACATTATGACAATTTGATCAATTATTCAATCTAAGCATGTAAAATTAATTGTTAATAAAAAATTGTTCAATCTAAAGCATTTTTATCCTGTCACAGGATACTTAAAAAAGGGGAAACGTTCCCGAATAATTTAAAGACTGTGATTTCAATCATTCAGTCTAAAGCTGGCAAGGTGAAACAAGCTTTGACTAATCACAGAAATGAATAAAGTATAAATTCTTATTAAATATTTTAAATCTGCCATTCATATAAGTTCTATTGTAATTCACACTTAAATGAGGTATGTCTTTTTATTTTCTTAATCATCAAAATAATTACATTTGTCTAAACAAAAGATATATCCTAAAAGATACTATTATGGTAGTGAACGAAAAAGAAATAAACAAAGAGAGTATCATTGCTATTGCTAAAAACATGATGATAGCTGCCCGCACTGCTCCTAAAGCCTGTGGTGTCGACAATCTTGAAATAGTAATGATATCTGAGACTTCAGATATCAGCATCCTTGCCGAAAAGATGAGAGAAATAAGCCAAAATAATGGTCAGAAGTTTTTTCTTCGCGATGCTGGCAATATTGAAAGTTCTCAGGCTGTCATTTTTATTGGCAGTAAATCTAAAGTTCAAGCTTTAAACTGCGGCTTGTGCGGCTTTACAACTTGTGAAGAAAAGAATATTAATTCCATCTCTACTCCATGCGTTTTTAACACCCACGATTTAGGCTTGGCTGTTGGCTCTGCCGTTTCAATGGCTTCAGATTTCAAGATAGACAACAGAGTAATGTATTCTGCAGGTGTTGCCGCAAAAGAGTTAAACTGGCTTTCTGATTGCTTTATGGTTATTGCAATTCCTCTTTCTGCAACAGGCAAGAATCCTTTTTTTGACCGCAAATCCACAAGACCTGCAAATTGTTGTCAAGATTAAAATAAGGATAATGATTTACAAAATTCACTTCATATCAAAAGCATAGTTTTTTATATGAAGTGAAATTTGTTAATAGAGATAGTTCAGTTATATAAAATTATTTTTTTTAAAGAAATGATATATTACATTCTAACGATTTAGCTTTTCAACAATATGTTTTCTTCTTTCAATTATTTGCAAATACCTTTTGTACTTTTCATTCAAAGTATATATTTTAATATCTTGACTAACCGGCATCTCTTTATTTGAATAAATGCAAATAACCCCTTTATATCTGTGATATAAATTTTGTGCAACATATTCCTTTGGAAGTTTATGACTTCCTATAATTCTACAAAGAATATAATCATCAAAAATTTCATCTACAGGGAAATAATATAGACTATTTTGGGATTGCAGGAACAGGGATTGGAGCATTAAGGC
>JAUNSR010000002.1:100209-167287 GCA_030539115.1 Bacteroidales bacterium | reverse complement strand
TTCTTCTTTATTTTTTTCAAATAAATACTCAACGCTATTTATTGGACATCTTTCCAAAGAAGAATTTACCTCATTAAAGTTTTTATCCAATGTTTTTATATATCCATTATTTGAAACTATCAAAAAGCATCCATAATCATTATTATATTCTTTTTTCATGTAATAGCCAAAAGGCTTGCATGGCACTGTAGGATAAGTTGATATGGGGTTCAAATGAAGAGCATGTGAATATATTGCAATTTTGTTATCTTTATTGTTATTAAAATTTTCTATTATAAATTGAGTATTTACAAACATTACCGAATCACGAAGTATCATCCTTTTTATTGGATCCTGAGTTAATTCTTTCGATATTTCAAGTATGTGAATGATACTCATATACTCTTCATTCGAAATGAGTTCTTGAATTTCTTCTTTATTATCTAACAAAAGTTTTAGTGATTCTTCTATATTGTTTTTATATAATTGAATCAACAATTTATTAATTATGACAGAATTATTATTCAAGTGGCTTAAAAATTCAAATATATCCAAGGCTGAACCCTGATTATTATCTATTTTATAATTATAATCAAATCCAAAAAGCAATACTTTCTCTTCTAAAGGAAACGATTGATTTAAATTTCTCAAAGTTTCAAGAAAATTAAGAGTTTGTTTATCAACAATTTCTAATGAGTCAAACTTAAAATCCTTATCTTGTATATACCTATTATATGAAAGGGTGCTTTCCATAGGTTTTTCTATAAGCACCAACTTGCATTTATTATTCACAACCTCATTAATAATCATTTTATATATAGAATCTTTCAATATAGGATTGTCATGCATTGATTCACCAAAACCAATTATACTATTATTGAATGTTTTCTTTTGCAAAACTGCATCAAAGTCCAAAATTTCCGGAGTGAAATTTGGTTTAACAATCTCATTTAACGGGAGGCTATCTAATGGAATATTATCAACTAAAATGTTTAATTTTGAAAATATTATAAAAGACTCTTTATTACTCTCTCCTTCAGTATTTATAGTAATATTCATTAACTTACCCGAATTCAGATCTATTCTTGAGGAAAAAATATTCATAACTGAATCCGGAGCAAACTTTAAGATATTGGTTCTAACAAGATTCTCATCTTTATCTATTATATCTGCAATTAGAGAAACAGACTTTATATTTTTACCTTTACATTCGAGTTTTAATTCACCTTGTTTAAATTCATCTTTTGGAAGGGGTATTACTTGATAAATTTCATTTTTCAACCTATCATTTATAGGTGATCCTTTAAAATATAATAATGCAAATAATGTATCTACTTCTTTAATTTTTGCTGAAATGCTGTAATTATTATAAGCCGCATTCCCCACCCAAGGAAATATTAATAAGGAATCATCTTTAAATGAAAAATTTAAATCATAAGCTCTACTATAGTAGTTATTCTTTTGTGAATAACTGACATTTATCATACAGTGCAAACAAAACATAATTACACATAAGAGCACTAATGTTCGATTTTTCATTTATATATTTTTTGGCAACTCATCTTTAGGTGAATTATGGCGGTTTCATTTGTATATATTCTATTTTTTAACACTAAGGTACAAATGCGCCATATAAATTCTTTTAGTATTTAATTTTAAGGTAAGTAATTGAGTTAAATTTATAAGTTGAAAATATTTCTTCAAACTATCTTTCTTTAAAAGAACAGTTTAACTTCATAAAGCTAAAAAAAAAAAAACAGAACAAAATAAATTAACACATATTTTATTTGTATGTTATTTTTTACACAAAAAAAAGGATTGAAACCAATTATCCACTATTTTTTGGCAGTTTAATATCAGAATACAGTATGGCGATTTACAGAGATTTACTATCCAAACAAAATTATCATTAATTATTTTTTAATTTTCATTGTCATTTTTTATAAATAACTCGAGTATTTATTAATATATATTATAATGTTGTAATAATTATATTATAGTTTTCCTTAAGACTTACTTAAGTTATCTTAAAATTTGATTAATTAAAATTATTGATTTAACGGTCAAAATAATTATCTTAATATAGAAAATTATAAACGCATTTTATAACTCAATTAAATTGCAAATTATTGGAAGAATAATTTAATTGATATATTAATAACATTTCAAAACAAAAAACCTATCAGTTTAAACCCATATCATTTAATAATTTAAGAAATTCCATATTTGGCTAAACAAAACAAATGAGATATTCACATTCATATTGAATTTCACTCAATATCGTATAAAATATATCATAGATATTTAATAATTTTTATTTTTATATAAATACAAGATTTTTTTATTAGAAAGAGAGGGTTATCTTTGAAACAAGATAAGCTGCGCCTCAGCAATTACAATTTGAAAGTTTGCACTTTCAATTGTTTATTGCTTTCGGCTTGCGAAACCTTTATCAATTTTATATCATGATTTTAAAAACAAGAGATTAACCCATATAACAATAAATATCCTTTATGAAGAATTCAAGACTGCTTAAATCTGTGCTTTTAAGCACCGCTATTTGCTTGGTGAATGCACCATTTATCTTTTCCCAGGAAAACAAGGAGGCAAAAAAAGAAAAATCATATCCTGTTGAAAGTTATCAGGAGATGAACAATCCAAAACAAACTAATCCGGAGCTTTGGGCCAAACTAAAGAACATCAGTTACGGTTGGGGAACCATTGACATAAGATACAAAAAAGAGGAGCCTGCCAATGCCGGTTCTTTGAAAAAACAGGCATCATTGAAGGGATGGAAAGGTGAAAGAGTGGCATCACAAATTGTAGTTTCAACTCCTAAAGATGTCAATCTACGATATGAAATTTCAGACTTAAAGTTAAACGGCAGTTCTTCAAATATTATTGGAGCCGAAGATATGTTGACAGGATTTGTTCGCTATGTAATGAGCGATGAACTAAATCTTGATGGTACAGGCGGATGTGGTTATCGTCCTGATCCTGAAAAATTCAACTATCATCTTGAAGCTGACCCAATTGATAATATTACCAAAAATTTGAAAGTTGATTCCAATTCTTCTCAGGCAGTATGGATTGGCGTAAATATTCCATCTTCAGCTAAAGCGGGCACCTATAAAGGCAGTGTCACTCTTTATGATGGTGAATCAAAAATCGGCACTCTTCCATTGTCGGTAAATGTTATAAATAGGACCTTACCTGCTCCTGCCGACTGGAAATTCCATCTTGACTTATGGCAGAACCCTTATGCAACAGCAAGATACTATGGCGTTGAGCCTTTCAGCGATGAGCATTTCTCAAAAATGAAGGCAGACATGGAGCATTATGCCAATGCCGGTGGAAAAAGCATCACTGTATCGTTAATGCATAAACCTTGGAACGGACAAACTTATGATCCTTTTGAATCAATGGTTACATGGATGAAGAAAGCTGACGGAAGTTGGATGTATGACTTCACAACATTTGACAAATGGGTTGAATTTATGATGTCTGTTGGTGTAACAAAATCAATCAACTGCTATTCAATGGTTCCATGGGCTTTATCTTTCCAATATTTTGACCAAGCAAGCAATTCATTCAAATATTTGAAATCCAAACCAGGAGAAAAGGAATACGACATATTCTGGGGTTCAATGCTTACAGCATTTGCAAAACATTTAAAAGAGAAAGGATGGTTTGAAATTACACATATTGCAATGGACGAGCGTCCAATGGATGCTATGCTTGCTGCAAAGAAGGTTATTAAAAATGCCGATCCAAATTTCAAAATGTCTTTGGCAGGCACTCTTTTTGAAGAATTGGTTGATGAGCTTGATGATTATTGCGTTGCATTGGTACACCAATTTCCACAAGATGAAATAATAAAAAGAAGAGAAGAGGGTAAAGTAACAACATTCTACACCTGCTGCGCTGAAGGCAGACCAAATACCTTCACTTTCAGTGAACCTGCTGAAGCTGCTTGGCTTGCAGGCTATGCTGCCAATGCAGACTTTGACGGATATCTTCGTTGGGCTTACAACAGCTGGGTTGAACAGCCGCTTCTTGACAGCCGTTTCATTACTTGGGCTTCGGGTGATACATATATGGTTTATCCGGGAGGACGCTCTTCAATAAGATTTGAGAGATTGAGAGAGGGAATACAAAACTTTGAAAAATATCAAATTCTTAAAGGTGAGTTTACACAAAAAAATAATAAATCTTCTTTGAAAAAACTCACTAATTCGGTAAAGGAATTTGATGTTAAAAAACTTGGCGATGGAGCCGCTGCTCCTGCTGTCAATCAATTTGAAACTGTATTAAACACATTATAAGACAATGCAGGAAAGACACACAAATAGGGAAATGTATTTTAATGAGCTTGCCCAAACAAGCAAGAAATATATAATTCCGTATATTGAAGAATTTAAGAAAATAGACAAAGATTCAAAGATACTTGAAATTGGGTGCGGTGAAGGAGGCAATCTCCTTCCCTTTGCCCAAAAAGGATGCGATGTAACGGGAGTGGATATCTCTTCAAACAGAATTGAGCAGGCAAAACATTTTTTCAGCAAAAACAATGCAAATGCCGGGTTTATTGCTTCCGATATTTTTAAGATTGAAAAGCCTTCCAAACTCTATGACATAATTATTATTCATGATGTGATTGAACATATTTCACACAAAAAGGAGTTTTTGGATGGATGCTCAAAATTTCTTAAAAATGACGGAATAATTTGCATGGGATTTCCTGCATGGCAGATGCCGTTTGGCGGCCATCAACAGATATGTAAATCAAAAGTTGCCTCTCATATCCCATTTATTCATATTCTGCCAAAACCTCTCTACAAATCATATCTAAAATTGTGCGGCGAGAGCAAGGAAAGGATTGATGAGCTTTTAGATATAAAGGATTGTGCAACCAGCATTGAACTTTTTGAATCGTTAATAAACGAGTCTAAATATTCTATAGAAAACAGACGTCTTTATTTTATTAACCCTCATTATGAGATCAAATTCAACCTTAAACCAAGGTTGCTTAATCCATCAATAGGAAGAGTTCCATATTTAAGAGACTTCTTTTCAAGCTCGTGCTTTTATATTTTAACAAAAAAATGATAGGATGATATTTTTAAAAATCGCCTCTCAAATTGCAGTTTTTGCCCCTTGCTACAGCTTGTCATAATAAAAAAAATGCAGTCAAATAACCATTGACTGCATTTTTTTTGTTTTATTATATATAAGAATTTAAATTCCGCTAAATGAACTGAAGCCACCGTCAACAGGAATAATTGCGCCGGTGATAAAGCTTGCAGATGAGGAACAAAGGAAATGAACAAGTCCATTCAGCTCTGAAATATCGCCGAAACGTCTCATCGGAGTCCTTGCCAAAATCTTCTTGCTTCTCTCGGTATAGCTGCCATCCTCATTGATAAGCATTGCCTTGTTTTGATTGCCGATAAAGAAGCCCGGGGCAATAGCATTTACTCTTATCTTTTCGTTAAATTTTATTGCCATCTCCTGAGCCATCCATTTTGTAAATATGTCAACACCACTTTTTGCCATCGAATAGCCGGCAACTCTGGTAAGAGCAGTAATTGAAGTCATTGAAGAGATATTTATGATACTCCCTGAGCCTACCTCAGACATTGTCTTACCAAAAACCATGCAAGGTATTACGGTGCCTTTTAGGTTTATATCGAGCACTTTATCCAAGATATCAATATTAAGCTCAAAAATAGAGCTGTTGTCAGGAATGGTTGCTCCGGCAATATTTCCTCCGGCAGCATTTATAAGTATATCTATTTTCCCGAATTTATCTTTAATTGCGGCATTAATACTCTCCAATTTCTCCTTGTCCAAGACATCGCATGCATACCCCGAAATATTGTGATACTGAGACAATTCAGCCAACTTCTCCCTTAAATGATCAGGACTTCTGCCAATAACGATTACATTAGCGCCTGCTTCTGCAAGACTCTTAGCTATACTTCCACCAAGTACTCCTGTTCCGCCTGTAATGACGGCAACTTTCCCCTTCATTTCATTTTCCATACTATTAAATAAAAGTTTAATTGTTATAATTTTAAAAGTTTGACAGAGAAGATTTATAAAATTAACATAATTATTTCACAATACGCCTATTTTATTAATAATTGTTTTAAAAATTGACATTCACTAATATTTACATATCATAGGTTTTTATTGCCGTAATAATTATTTGTATTAATTTGGCATCGTATTTACATTTTTGATAAATCATTAAAACGTCAATCGGATAAAAAACCGCAAAACATACGAATACATTTTATATAATAAATAGAATAATCAATACAGTATTATGATAGTACCTAAAATCAATCTTGCCTCTAACTCTGCTGAGCAGGCAGCCAAAGAGATAAATGAAAACAAATTTGGTTTAACAGCTCAAAAAATAGGTTTCGTCAATTGGCCTGATGAGTTTCCTTATGCTCCATCGGTTTTTGTAAAAATTGCCCATACTGACAAGGATATTGTGCTACAATTTGATGTAGAGGAGCAATATACAATGGCTCATGTAAAAGAGGACAATGGCGAAGTTTGGACAGATTCATGCTGTGAATTTTTCATCTCCTTTGATGACAGCGGATACTACAACCTTGAAATGACCTGCATTGGAAAGGCTCTGCTTGGATTTAGAAAAACCAAACCGAATGCAGTGCATGGAGATAAGGAGACTATGGAATCGATAAAAAGATTTTCAACACTTGGAAGCGAGACTTTTGATGAGAGAATTGGAGAGAATAAATGGCAGCTTACCGCAATACTTCCGTTAAAAGCTTTTTTTAAGCACAACATCACAAGCTTTGACAATTTAAAGGCTAAGATTAATGTTTACAAGTGTGGCGATAATTTGACAAAACCGCATTTTCTATCTCTGTTTCCAATAGATTCAGAAAGCCCGAATTTCCATCTTCCTGAATTTTTCAAAGAGGTAGAATTTGAAAAATAACTTTTATGCAATTTGTTGGAGAAATTATATCATTGGCAGTAGCAATCTTTTGGACTGTTACTGCCCTTTGTTTTGAATATTCAAGCAAGAAAGTTGGAGCTTTGCCATTAAATCTTATCAGATTGTTAATGGCATTTGTAATGCTTGGGGGGTTGCTGTTTTTTGTTACAGGAGAAATTGTTCCCTCCAACGCAGGAAAGAATGCTTGGATTTGGCTTTCAGTATCGGGATTGATCGGATTTGTTTTTGGAGACTTTTGTCTTTTTAAATCCTATATCCTAATTGGCTCAAGGTTTACACAATTGATGATGACGTTGGCTCCCCCTTCGGCAGCGATAGCCGGGTCTATAATCCTTGGAGAGAAACTCAGCAATTACTCAGTTTTGGGGATGATTGTAACTTTAGTAGGTATTATAATCTCTATAGTTGGCAGAAATGGAGAGAAATGGTCTATAAAACTTCCTTTAGGTGGGTTGCTTTTAGCTATGGGAGCCGGGCTTGGACAGGGAATAGGTTTGGTGTTCAGCAAACTTGGCATGAATTTTTATCAGGAAAATATCTCTTTGATAAATTCATCCAAAGAGAGTCTGAATATGATACCTTTTGCAGCTTCGCAAATAAGAATAATTACAGGAATTGTTGGCTTTTTCATACTGATTGTGTTGACAAGAAATTTAAGAAACTTTTTCAATGCTTTCAAGGTCAAAAAGGCAATGGGAGTTGCCGCTGTTGGAACTTTCTTTGGTCCATTTGTTGGCGTGGCAGGTTCTTTGATGGCTGTGCAGTATACACAAACCGGAATAGCATCCACATTAATGGCACTTACACCAATAATTATTCTCTTGCCAAGCAGTATTCTTTATAAACAAAAGATATCTTATATTGAGATTTTAGGAGCATTTATCAGTGTGGTTGGAGTGGCGCTTTTCTTTTTATAATGTATTAATCATTTTATATATTTAAGCTCAGAGGCTGTTATTTTAACCATTGGTCTAAACTAACAAACTGACTAAGATTTTCAATAATAATTCTTTCAAGCAATCTATAGAATAAAAAAAAGAATTGAGCAGAGTTACTCTCATTGCTCAATTCTTTTTTTGTATGCTATAATGATTTATTTTTTTGCTCTCATATTATAAATCAATTTACCACCCTTCATAATATCTGAATGAGATATTGTATTTTTTGTATAAGGCTTTCCATTTAATTCAATAGAGTCAATGTAAAGATTTTCTTTTGAAAGGTTGTTTGCAACAATTTCAAATTTATTTCCGTTTGTTAGGTTTAAAGTAATGCTGCTAATCTGTGGAGCTCCGAAAATATATTCACCGGAAACAGGGTTCAAAGGATAGAATCCCATCGCATTAAACATATACCAGGCCGACATCTGACCGCAATCGTCATTTCCACATAAACCATCAGGTTTGTTTTTGTAATGCATATCAAATATCTGACGTATAAGCTCCTGAGTTCTTTCAGGTTTGCCTGCCAATGAATAAAGATATGTTACATGATGGCTCGGTTCATTACCGTGAGCATACATACCGATAAGCCCTGTTACATCAGATAGAGACTGCCCATATTTAGATAAATCAATAGTAAACAAAGAGTCAAGCTTGTTTATAAATTCATCCTTTGAGGGGAACAATTCTATAAGTCCCATTGGATCGTGCTGAACATGCCATGTATATTGCCATGCATTACCCTCAGTATAATCACCGCCTATACTCTCTGAATGAGCAAGTTGAGAAGGATTAAAAGGAGACTTCCAAGTTCCGTCGCTGTTTTTTGGTCTCATAAAAAGAGTCTGACTGTCAAAGAGATTCTTGTATTGCATTGAGCGTTTGTTAAAGAAATCTTGATCTTCACTCTTTCCAAGTTTTGAAGCCATTTGTGCGGCTGCATAATCGTCATAGGCACATTCCAAAGTTTTGGACACAGATTCTGTTTTCATCTTATCAGTTGGATAGTATCCATATTTGTCATAGGTTTCCCAGTCTGAGCCTCTATGCGAAACAGTAAGAGATTTTTTAATTTCAGTGTATGCCTTTTCAGCATCTATGCCTTCTATTCCTTTTAAATAGGCCTCCACAATAATCGGCACGCTGTGATTACCAATCATACAGTAGTTTTCCTTTCCCCAAAGCCCCCAGATAGGTAAAAAGCCCTGAATCTGAGACTGCTCGACAAGCGAATTAACCATATCGCCAACATAATCTGTCATTACAAGTGTATAGAAAGGATGAGCGGCTCTATAGGTATCCCAAGCAGATATTGTGGAATAAAAATTGCGTGTAGAAGATATATGAATTGAATCATCAGCTCCTCTGTATTGACCATCAACATCAGCGATATTGTTGGGCTGAATCAATGAATGATAGAAAGATGTATAAAAATTTGCCATCTCATCAGGTGTGCCCTGAACATCAATTCGTTTAAACATGTCATTCCAAGACTTATCGGCAAGGGCAACTGTATTTTCAAAATCCCAGTTGCTAAGCTCAGCATCCATGTTTTTCTTTGCTCCCTCCTGACTGACTGTTGAAACAGCAACTTTCATTAAAAGCTGCTCTCCTTTTTTTATTTCAGGGAAAGAAAGCACAAGTTTGGGAGCTTTGTTTCTTGAATCTGCCTCCAAGACTTGAGAATCGGCAATCTTATGATCGAATTTCATAACAAAAAATATCTTTTGCTCCACCCATATAGAGCTTTTTATATAACCGGAAAGGGTATATTCATCATCAAAATTGTAAGACGACTCTACAACATTTGATTCGTATTGATCCATATTCCAAACCATACCATGCTGCATGTTTACAAGCAAATTGGATTGATTGTCTGAATTGAAGGTATAACGATGAAAAGCAACATGCTGAGTAGCTGTAAGTTCAGCTTTTACATCAAAATCTTTTAGATTGACGCTGTAATAACCGGGTGAAGCAGTTTCCTGAGCCTTGTCAAAGGATGAACCATACTTGTCAATGATTTTTTCTCCTGAAAAAGGAAGAACAAGAATATTTGCCAAATCTACACAACCGGTTCCGTTAAGATGGGTTTGAGAAAATCCATAGATAAAACTATCTTCAAAATTGTATCCCGAACAATATCGCCAACTTCCAAAACCTGTGTCGGGGCTTGTTTGAATCATACCAAAAGGAACACACGCTCCCGGGAAAGTATGACCATTATCGGCAGCTCCTATAAAAGGATTTACAAATTGAGTATAATTTTTATCTTTTAATTCCTTATTATCCTGATTTTGACATGCAGAAAAGGAGGCTGCAAGTAAAAAAACAGCAAAAAACTTGGGTAAAAACTTTTTCATCCGTAATTATTGATATATTAGGTGATTAATTGAGCACTTTAATGCACTTGGGTTTAGTTGCCAACGAAGATAGTAAAATGCATTATCATAAAAAAAGTCCGAATATTAAAAAACATTCGGACTTGTATATTAAATAAAAAACTTCTACTGAGGAGTAAGTCTTACATTCCTAAACTGTATCGGACCTCCTTCACTTTGCAGCCCAATAAACCCTTTTTTATCTGAAGGTTTGGTTGCTTTATTTTGAAGAGTTCCATTGATATAAACTGTTATCTTGCCATTTTTGCAAAAGATTTCAGCATTGTTCCACTCACCCGGAGTCATTTCGTTTGATTGATTCATCTTTCTGACAATTGGATATTCAGGACGTTTTTCACCTTTATTGAGTTTGAATTCTTTCAAATCAGAACCACCAAGTAAAACAAAATCTCCTGCATCGCCGGCATGAAGCTGACATTCTATGGCATTAGGCCAAAGTTTTGTAGGAGTTTGCATGAAAAGAAATATACCGCTATTTGCTTTTTCATTAGGCCAGCGCCATTCAACATGAAGCTTATAGTTTTCATATTGCTGCTTTGTATACATACATCCAAAAGGTTTTCCGGCTATCTCAATAATCCCATCATTTACTTTATAAACATCTGAAGGATTAACACCGGATTCCGGATCTACAAAAAGAGTCCAGTTGGATAGGTCTTTGCCATTGAAAAGATCAATAGTCTTTTGCGAATAGCCACTCATAGAAACACAAAGAAGCATAAGGGAAAGCCCCATCATTTTTAATGTTTTCTTTTTCATAATATTGATATTTTAAAATTATTTAGATCTATAGTTTCTATGATGATGGAATTATAGATTTCATCAATCTTATAATTTTGTAAAGATATAAGAATCTTATTTTTAATAAAATTAAAACTGAATAAAATAAAAGCAACTAAAAAGAAAAAGGTCCTCTTAAATTTCTTTCCGATATTTCGGATAAGAAAAATAAGAGAACCCTTTTTGTAATCAATAATTTTTAAAACATTTGATAACTATAAAAGAGATATAAATGTAATTTTTATTTATAGCGGCTTTAAAAATGCTTTTTTAAAATCTTATATATATTGTTGATTAAGCCTCCTCAGCAATTGAATCAGTCTTTACATTATCTGTAGTAAGCTTTAACTCCTCCTCTATCTGCTCAAGAGATTTACCTTTTGTTTCAGGCACAAAAAATTGGATAAAGAAAAATGATATAAGGCTTAAGACTCCAAACAAGCCAAACAATATTGACCCTCCAAAGGTGTCAAGTATCCAAGGAGAAAATTGAACAACAAGAAAAGAGCATCCCCAGCAAATACCTGTGGAGAAAGATGTTGCATAACTTCTTATTCTATTTGGATAGATTTCAGATGTCACAACCCAAACCACAGCTCCGAAAGTTGCGGCAAAGCTTGCGATATAACCTAAAAGTGCAATTAAAACTCCGATGTTCATCCATCCCATAGCAAAGGCAGCACTCAGATAAATCAATGATAAAGACATACCGGCTGCTCCCCAAAGCAGTAAAGTTTTTCTGCCTTTTGTGTCTATCAACCATAAAGCTATAATTGTAAATAGGAAATTTATAATTCCCACAAATATTGATTGAAGCATTGAAGCATCTTCTCCAATACCTGTTTGAGAAAGAATCACCGGAGCATAATTGATTATTGCATTGATTCCTGTGATTTGTTGAAACATTGCTAAAATTGTTCCAATTAATACTACAACACCAAGTTTTCCTTTGAAAATATCGCTAAAAGATACATTGGATTTTTCTTCAACAACACTAAGAGATGATTTTATAGAATCATATTCTTTTTGAGCTGAAACGGGATTGATTTTATTTAAAACTTTTAGTGCTTCTGAGTTTTTGCCTTTTGTAAGCAACCAACGAGGACTTTCAGGAAAAGAAACTAAAAGAAGAACTAAGAAAATTACACTGAAAATAAAAGGAGCTCCAAGCATATATCTCCATCCGTCAGGCACATTTACCAAAGCATAGTCAATCAGATAGGCAAAGAGAATACCTGTTGTGACAGCAAACTGATTAAAAGAAACCAAGGTTCCTCTTTTTGCTGCCGGTGAAACCTCAGAAATGTACATGGGAGCCAATACAGAACCTAATCCGACTGCAATTCCTGATGTTAATCTGAATAAAGTTAATGAAACTATCTCCTGAGATAATGCGCAGCCTAAAGCACTTATAGCAAAAACTATAGATGTGGCTATAAGAGATTTTTTTCTTCCATATTTATCTGCTAATTTTCCGGCAAGCAATGCACCAATCATGCATCCTCCCGATAAAATACCCACCACCAATCCAAGTCCGTTTGGTGACAATTCAAAAATGTCTTTGATAGAATCTACAGCACCTGATATTCCGGCCATATTTAATCCAAAGAGCAAGCCACTGTTTATGGCAATAAAGGTAATCCAGTAAACGTAATTTTTCATTTGATTTAAAGTTTATATATAATTTAGGATATACTTAAAAAATTACTGTACAAAAAATTAATTCCTTACAATACTTAATATTATTTGAATAAAAAATGTCCTTTGCAATAAAAAGAACTGCTCTTATTACAAAATAGTAAATATCAATGTGTAATTAACTTCTTAAAAAGATTTCAACGCTTTGAAATTCAACAAAATAAACAAACTGCTTATATCTAATAACAGCAAAATTAATTAAAGATTAAGGCAAAAAAGCGAACACAATAGAATTGGTTAAAAGTGTGTTCTTACAATATTATTAGATATTTTTCATAAAAATAACATTTTTGGCACTTCTTTGTTAAAGAAGTGCCAAAAATTTTTACCAAATAATAACTCTTTTATCTGGATTTTTAAACATTTTATTTTCAGGTGTAACAGAAAATGCTTCATAGAAGAAAGGAATGTTTGGAAGAGTTCCATTTACACGCCATCTTCCAAGAGAGTGAGGGTCAACTTTTGTAAGCCTGATTATCTCTTCATCTCTTACATTACCAGCCCAAAGGGCAGCATAAGCAAGAAGAAATCTTTGGTTATAGTTTAGTCCGCTTAAAAGCTCATCTTTTTTGCCGCTCTTTTCAAGAGCATTTTCCAAAGCAGTATGAGCGACCATCAGCCCTCCCTGATCAGCAATATTCTCACCAAGAGTAAAGTTTCCATTAGCATGAACATCATTGATAACTACAATGCTGTCAAATTGATCGGCAAGGACAGAGCTTCTTTGTTCAAATCTCTTTGAATCCTCTTCAGTCCACCATTCATTAAGATTTCCATCCTTATCAAACTTTCTTCCTTGGTCGTCAAACCCATGAGTCATTTCGTGTCCTATAACAACTCCGATAGCACCATAATTGATTGGGTCATCTCCTTCAAGATAAAAGAAAGGAGGTTGAAGAATTGCAGCAGGAAAGCAAATCTCATTTGTAGAAGGATTATAATAAGCATTGACTGTCTGAGGAGTCATATACCATTTTTGTTTATCTACCGGCTTGTCCACATCAGCCATTGCATAATCCCAATCAAATTCGTTGGAACGGGCAACCATATTAAGATATGAATCTTCGGATGAGATAGTTAGAGCTGAATAATCTCTCCACTTATCAGGATAACCAATTTTTATGGTAAATGTAGCCAGCTTTTCCAAGGCCTTCTTTTTAGTATCATCACCCATCCACTCAAGATTTGTGATTCTTTGTCCAAGAGCTTGCTGAAGATTTCCAACAAGTTCGAGCATTCTTTGTTTAGCCTCAGCAGGAAAATATTTTTGAACATAAAGTTCACCAAGAACCTCACCCAAAGCACCGTCTGTAGTGGTCAAAGCTCTTTTCCAGCGGGGTTGCTGTTCGGTTTTGCCTGACAAAGTCTTGCCAAAGAAGTCGAAATACTCATTGTAAATGGCATCGCTTAGATATGGAGAGGAGGAAGAAATTATATTGATAATAAGATAATCTTTTATCTTGTCGACAGGAGTTGATGAAACAATTTTTTCAACCTCGTCAAAGAATTCCGGCTGACCTACGTTTAAGGATTTCACTTCGGGAGCTTTGGCAGCACTTAAAAAGTCGGCAAAAGACAATGAAGGATAACGTTTCTCAAAATCTTCAGTAGAGAACTTATTGTAATTTGCATCAGGATCTCTGAGTTCACTCTGAGATTTTGAAGCTTTAGCCAATTGAGTCTCCAAAGAAAGGATATTATCTACAGCCTTATCAGCTCTTTCTTGATTAAAACCGGCAAGAAGAAACATGTTTTTAATATAGCTTTTATATTTCTCCCTAATTTGGTTCATCATATCATTATCTTCGAGATAATAATCCTTCTGTCCGATACTTAAACCTCCCTGACCTAAATTTAAGATATATATTGAACTGTTTTTCGCATCAGCATCAACATAAAGAGAAAAGAAAGGATAAATTCCGCGTCTAAATAATTCTGCTACCATGACAGGGATATCTTTCGAATCGGAAATTGTGTCCAAATATTCAATATATTCTTTGATTGGAGCAATCCCCTCTTCATTTAAGCGCATGCTGTCCAAGCCAGCCTTATAAAAATCGGCAACCTTTTGAGCAGGTGTGCCATTTGCATTGGTTGTGTTGAGAAGGTTCTCAACCAAGGATTTTAATTTTTCCTGATTTTCATTTCTTAGAAGGTCAAATGTGCCAAACCTGGCATATTCTCCTTTTAAAGGATTCTTCAACTGCCACCCTTTTGTAGCATAATCATAAAAATCATCGCCGGCAACAATTGTCGTGTCAATGTTTGACAAATCAAGATTGTCTACATTTGTTTTTTCTTTCATATTACACCCTACTGCTAAAACTGTACTAAACATTAAGGATAAATATACCTCTTTTTTCATCTGTAAGTTATTTATTTTTTACATTAATGTAGGATATGCCATTAATTAAATAAAACTTGACAAGCATATAATCTCAATAATACATATTAAACTTTACATTAAAATTTTCAAAATGAAAACAGCACCTCTTAATATGCAGTAATCGACCTTATCTGTCCATCAAAATTTAAATTTAATCAATGGTTTTATCTTATAAAATTTATTATTTTCTTATCTGACACTTATAAACATTAGTTATGACAATAAAATTTCAAAAAATTATTTCACAATAATCTTATCTTATCGACTATCCATGAGTCAAATCACTCACATCTGCAATAATCATTTGCACCGCAAGCACAAGAAGGTTTTTCCATTAGTTCATCGACATAAAATCTAAAGAGTTTTACTCTAATCTCATCCCTTACTCTTTTAAATTCTTTGTTAATAAACTCATCGCTTCCAACTGCATTTGAGGGATCTTCGAAAGGAAAATGCAGTCGGTTGGCAACTTTACCACAAAAAACGGGACATTTTTCGTTAGCATCGTCACAAACTGTAATTACATAATCCCATTGCTGATTTATGTATAAATCTACTGATTTTGGATAATTTGAAGAGATGTCTATACCAACTTCATTCATAACCTTAACTGCAGTTTCATTAACATGTTGAGCCGGAATTGTGCCGGCAGAACATACAATTAAAGACTTATCAAAAGATTTCAAAAAGCCTTCAGCCATCTGGCTTCTGCAACTATTTCCAGTACATAAAACAAGGATCTTCTTATCCATATAATTTATTTGTAACTTTTAGTTTCAACAATAATTTAAAATTTCTAAACATAGAGCCAACAAAATATTTTCAATCAAGATTTTATTGACTTAAGAAACTCGATTAATCCAGTTTCTTTTTTATTTCCTCAAGTTCAGTTGTATGTTCCATCCAAGTCTCTGTAATAAGATCAGCCTCTTTTTTCAAATTGGTATGTTTTTCATACAAAGAGATATCTGAGACTCCATCAGGAGTAGAAAGAATTACTTCCATATCAGCAATTTCTTTCTCAATTTTTTGGATTTTCATTTCATCATCGGCAATCATCTTTTCAAATCTTCTCACCTCTTTTTGAATCTCCTTTCTCTCTTCGTAAGAAAGCTTGCCTACTTGGCGTGTGTCATCATTCTGAGAAATGGCTTTATCGGTATTAACTTTTGTTTTTTGTTCGAGCTCCTTAAGAGAGTCCATTTTTTTCTTTTGAAGGAAATCAAAAATTCCACCTAAATGCTCTTTCACTTTACCATCACCAAACTCATATACCTTTTCAACAAGTCCATCCAAAAACTCCCTGTCATGAGAAACAACAATAACAGTTCCATCAAATTCCTTGATGGCGTCTTTTAAAACATCCTTGGATTTCATATCAAGGTGATTGGTGGGCTCATCAAGAATAAGCAGATTAACAGGTTCCAAAAGAAGACGAATCATGGCAAGGCGGGATTTTTCGCCACCTGAAAGAACCTTTACTTTCTTTTCTGAAGCCTCTCCGCCAAACATAAAAGCGCCAAGGATATCTCTGATTTTAGTTCTTATGTCTCCAACAGCCACTCTGTCAATAGTATCGAAAACTGTCACCTCCCCATCAAGCAATTGAGCCTGATTTTGAGCGAAATATCCTATTTTTACGTTATGTCCTATTTTAAGATCACCTTCAAAAGGAATTTCATCCATGATGCATTTAACAAGAGTGGACTTTCCCTCACCATTTTTGCCGACAAAAGCAACCTTCTCCCCTCTTCTTATTCTTAGGTCAACGTTTTGAAACACGACATGCTCACCATATGATTTTTTAAGATTCTCAATGATAAGAGTAAAGTCGCCGGAACGAGGAGCTGGGGGAAATTTCAACCTTAGTCTTGAATTATCAACCTCATCAATTTCCACAAGATCAATTTTCTCAAGCTGTTTTATACGGCTTTGCACCTGAACTGCTTTTGTAGCCTTATATCTAAACCTTTCTATAAAGTCTTCTGTATCTGCAATCTGCTTTTGCTGATTTTCATAGGCACGTTTTTGCTGTTCCAAGCGTTCTGCTCTTAAAACAACATATTTAGAATAATTTACTTTATAGTCATAAATACGGCCACAGGTAATCTCTATCGTTCTGCTTGTAACATTATCAATAAATGCCCTGTCATGAGAAACAAGAACAACGGCATTAGCTCTTGTAGAGAGGAAATTTTCAAGCCATTGAATAGACTCTATATCAAGATGGTTGGTAGGCTCATCAAGAAGAAGGACATCAGGATTTTGAAGAAGAATCTTTGCCAATTCTATACGCATCCTCCATCCGCCGGAGAATTCAGAGGTCTGACGATCAAAGTCAGTTCTTTTAAAGCCCAAGCCAATTAAAGTTTTTTCAATCTCACCCTGATAATTCATGCCCCCCATCATTGCCAGCTCCTCATTGGCATGAGTTAGGCAGTCAATAAGATTATTATATGAAACCGATTCGTAATCTGTTCTTTCAGCAAGTTGCTGAGTAATATTATTAATTCTATTCTCAAGGCTGAAGATATGAGAAAAGGCAAGCTCAGCCTCTTCCCTGACGGTTCTACTGTCATTATGAAGCATCTGCTGAGGCAAATAACCAATTGTCATCTCTTTTGGAGCATTTACCATTCCACTTGTAGGCTGTTGTAATCCGGCAATAATCTTCAACATTGTTGATTTACCGGCTCCATTTTTTCCAACAAGAGCTATCCGATCTTTCTTATTTATCACATAAGTTATATCATCAAACAATGGTGTTCCCCCAAACTCAACCGACAAACCCTCTATAGATATCATAATAATTTTGTTTTTTGATAGAAATGCAATATTCTGCAGTAAAAAAATTTTAGTGCTGAGATATTTTCTTTGAATATTTCAAAGAAAGAAATGCAAAGGTAATAAGAAATTGAAAAATATTTAGACTATTATTACCTGCAGACTATTAAATAATTGACAAATATCATATTATCACCCCTTGAATTAAAAATATCAATAAACAGGTTGAGGTGTTTGAATGTTATTTTATTAATGGGTATAATCTTATTGATTACACAATTAAAAACATCTTTAATATGAAATTCCTTACTGATGAAAAATTGGTTATTGTAGGAGCTGCCGGAATGATTGGCTCAAATATACTTCAGTCTGCTCTTATGATGCATCTTACTCCAAATATTTGTGCTTATGACCCTTATGAACCTGGACTTGAGGGGGCAGCTGAAGAAATGTATCAAAGTGATTTCAAAGGTGTAAACCTTACCTGGACATCTGACATTGAGAAAGCTTTTCATGGAGCAAGATATATTATCTCTTCAGGAGGCGCTCCAAGAAAGGGTGACATGACAAGAGAGGATCTTTTAAGAGGCAATGCTGTGATTGCTAAAGAACTTGGAGAGAATATTAAGAAATATTGTCCTGATGTTAGAATGGTTGTGATTGTTTTCAACCCTGCTGATATTACAGGTCTAGTTACTTTGATTTATTCAGGCATTGCTCCTAATCATCTTTGCACCCTTGCAGCTCTTGACAGCACTCGATTAAAAACCGCTTTAGCTCAGGCTTTAGACATTCCACCTGATGAAATTAAACTTCCAAGAACTTATGGAGGTCACGGAGAACAGATGGCTGTCTTTGCCTCACAAACAAAGATTGGTGGAGCTCCTCTTAAAAGACTTATTGGAACTCCGGAATTCCCTAAAGATAAATGGGAGGAAATTAAGAAAAAAGTTATCGGAGGAGGCAAACGAATTATTGATCTTCGATGCCGATCTTCTTTCCAAAGTCCTGCTTTTCTTTCGGTAGAAATGATGAGATCTGCAATGGGTGGCACAGCTTTTGAATACCCTGTCGGATGTTATGTTGACACTCCTATTTTTAGTCATATTGTAATGGCTGTTGAAACAACTATTGATACATCGGGTGTTCACTATACAATCCCTCAGGGTGAAAGAGAGGAAATGGAGGCTCTTGAAACAAGCTATAAACATCTGTGTCAATTGAGAGACGAGGTCATCTCTATGGGTGTGATCCCTCCAATTAATAAGTGGCATGATTTGAATCCTCATCTTATTCCAAAAAGCGGAGAGAGTCAAAAAGAATAAATATTTTTTTATAAAAAAAGCCGGTCAAACTATGACCGGCTTTTTCCTATTTTCTAACATATTGGGGTTTCCATTAAAGATAAGTCGTCCTCTTCGTATTCATGATTTTCATTTTTTACGATCTTAAATCTTAAAGCTGCAACTATTAATGTCATAATTGGACTTATAATATTAAAAAAGCAAAAAGGAAGATAAGTTAATGTTGCTACGCCCAAAACAGATGATTGAGCCATTCCACAACTGTTCCATGGAATAAGTACAGATGTTACTGTAGCAGAATCTTCCAATGTACGGCTCAGCAATTCAGGTTTATAACCTTGTTTTTTATATATAGATGAAAACATCCTTCCCGGAAGAAGTATAGAGATATATTGATCACCTGTTGCAAAATTCAAGAACAAACACGCACAAGAAGTGGAGGCAACTGTAGAAAAGGTAGTCTTCATCATAGAAACAAGCTTATCTGTTATAGCTTGAAGCATTCCGCTTCCTTCCAAAGCCCCTCCAAAACACATTGCACAAATAATAAGCCAAACAGTATTCAACATTCCACTCATTCCTTTGGTCTTAACCAAGGAATCAAGCATCTCACTTCCGGTAGAAATTGAGACACTTCCATAAGCAGCCTTCAATGGTCCCATTATCAAAGTTCCTATCCCATTTTCCTCAGGAGTAATCTGAGAAATCAAATGGGGCTGAAAAATAATTATTGACACACCGCCAAAAATCACACCTGTAAACAGGACTACAATAGCAGGTATTTTCTTTGCTATCATCATTAATATAATGGCAGGTATAATAAATACAAATGGTGTAATATTATAGGAAGTCAATAAAGCACCTGTAAGTTCCTCAACCTTAACATCTCCATTATGATCCCCGAAAATCCCATAAAGGAAGAATATTATTAAAGTAATTGTAAATGATGGAACAGTTGTTATCATCATATATTTAATATGTGAGAATAGATTTGCCCCGGATGTAGTGGCTGCCATATTTGTTGTCTCAGACAATGGAGAAACTTTATCACCAAAGTATGCGCCCGAAATAATAGCTCCCGCAATCCACCCTGAATCAAAGCCTAATGCTTTGCCAACTCCTAAAAGGCCTACTCCAACTGTTGCAATTGTAGTCCATGAACTCCCTGTGCTTACCGAAATAACAGCTGCAACAGCACACGCTGTGGCAAGAAATATTGTAGGATTAATTACTTGAAGCCCATAATAAATCATTGATGGAATAATTCCGCTCATCATCCACGTTCCTGCCATTGCTCCTATAAGCAAAAGGACAAGAATTGCAGGTGTTGAATTGGCAACACTGTGAACGAACCCTTTTTCAAAGTTTGACCAAGGCGTCTTTAGCCTAAACATCGACAATCCACAGGTTATGCCTGTTGCTAACAGCAATACCAATTGTATCGATCCGTCTAATGCCTCATCTCCAAATATTTTTACATTAACTATTAATAATATCACCAACGAGACTACCGGAATCATCGACAATTTGAATGATGGTTTAAGTGAGTTAGTTTGCTGCATCAAAATTATTGTTTCTATTTATTAATTATTTTCCTGTTACAAAAGTAATACTTATTCATTTATGCGGCGCAACTTTTTGTATATATATTTCTTAAATCGCATATTATTACATTATTATTGCATATATCTTATTTACAAAAGATTAAAACAAAAACAGGGCAATAAATTTAAAATTAATTGCCCTGTTTTTGTTATGAAAACCTAAAATTGAAATTATTCAATGCAAGAAGATTCATTAATCATTCTAAACTCAATAAAGGTTTGTATATTTTTTCGTTATTTCAAAATCAAAATCCGGATATTCATAAATAGGAAATCGTGATTCTGTTTTAGCTTTTCTAAAACTCCAAATAGAATCATACCATCCGATATTTTCTCCCATTTTTTTCAATTGTCTAAGATATTCTGCGAGAGATTTTCTCTCTCTTATTAAAATTTGTTTTGTTCCTGTTATAAGTGGGCTGTGTTTTCTGGTTTTATCATACGAAAAAGCGAGAATACGTCTTCCGTATTCGTCCAACCCTGCAACTTTAAAAGTCATGCTTTTTCCAATTCCCGGCAGATTCATCACACTTCTATCTGAGGCAATGAAATGCATATTTCTATCCGAGAGAATTTTTCTTAAATTATTTGTCAAAGTAAAAGGATCTTCAACTAAATCTTGAAGTTTAGGAAGCATCGACTTTTGAATCTTTCCATATTTTTTCTCTTCAATCTGCTCTTGAACAGAACGGGCATTGGGAGTATAAAGAGCCCAATTTTCATCAAAGCCTTTTACTGTAAAAGTATAATATGTAAGTATTCCATTATTGTTAAGCACTTCCCTAAGCTTTACATTATGACCACGTCTTGAAGCGGCAACTGTATAAACAAGCTGGTTGGTAATAATCCATCCTGCACTTTGAATTTTTCTTATTGCCTGCAAAGAGGAAAGAGTAAGCTCCAAAGGTGATTGAAAATGGGTTTGGATCACAAACTGTTTTATTCCTGCCTTTACACCCTTAACTCGAATCTCAGAAAGTATCTCAACCAATTCATCATTAATTCTAAAAGGCATATAAACAGGGAGTCTTGTGCCTAATCGTATTCTTTGGATTTCGGCAAACTTCTCTCCCTCCTTACGAAATTCATTTGTTGATTTTTTTCTCATTGCCATTTTACAAACCTCATCGAGTATAATTCTTAGAGTTTTGTTTTGAGACATAAGAGCATCTCCCCCTGTTATTAGAATATCTCTCAGCTGGGAATCATTTTCAAAATAAGAGAGAGTATTCGTAAACTTTTCAAGCCATCCTATTTTTGGTTTTAATTCATCAAGATTAAAGTTTAAGTCACCTTTTTGAAATCCATACATTCTCTGACAGGAAGCACAAAGGCCACCACAAGCTCTTCCCATTGTATCAGGAATAATTATTGCCACATCAGGATATCTTCTATGAACGCAATTGCCATCCGGTAAAACCCAGCCGGCCACATTAACTTTTCCTCCCGAAGCTGCATCCTCTCTTTCCCAAGCTTTTATTGAACCAAAGGCTTTTACAAGACTTTCTGTGTATAGAACATAACTTCTTATTGTTGAGTCATCAAAATTATTATCCTCAACATCCAAAAGAGCAATATAATATGGAGTTATGAAAAATGGAATGCCTTTTTCTTTAGCTTTGTTTAAAACATTGATTTGTTCTTCAGAAAGAGTATAATTTAGATATTTATTAAGTCTCTGAGGCGTTTTAACAGCCTGAGCCAAATGAAATCTATAATCGTACCACCACTCGTTTACAAGATCTATTTTCTCGGCATTTGAAATTCCATCATTAAATTTATAACGGGAATCCCTGTTTTTGGTTATTGTTGAAATATCCTCCACCAAAAGAGAAATAATTCTTTTTTTATTCTTATTTCTAATCGCAATAACATCCTCATCAAGCCCACTTTTCCATCTGTCTACAAAAAAAGACAAATTTTTCTGACCATTTACTGAGCTATTAATATCTTTATCATTATTATCAAAAATATTTATTGGTTTGTTTTCATAATAAAGCTCATTAAATAATTTATATATTTCATAATAAAAATCAGGGTGAATATTTTTATCTGAATTATTAAGGCCATTCCAAAGTTTTTTGAAAGTGTCAATTTTTATCACCTCATCTTCAGAACCCTCAAGATATGGTTTTTTCTCAAAATGCAACATCTGAAGGATCGTTTTAGCTGCATTCTTTTGAGATAATGAGAGCTTTTCATTCTTTATTTTGCCTCCTATTAAGGATGACAATTTTTTTTCAAAGGATAGAGCATCAGTTGTGTTTTTAGCCAAGCTTGTTATTTCAATTAATTCATTTTTGAAAAGGAGAGCCCACTGCTCCGATGACATATCCAGATAATAATCCATTTTCATATTGTTGTGTTTTTAGATTGTTAACTGAGAATATGATAGAAGAATGTTATCCTTAAATATTAAAGTAGTATTATTGATAACATAATATTAGAGTATCAGAGATAAATTGTATATAAGATATTGAATCCAACAAATAAGAATTCATTATTCAAGTTCTTCTAATATAACAATTTAGATTAAATAACAAAAAAAGGGACAGTAAGTTTTAATAGAATTTAAATTTACTACATTTTTATTTTCTTAAAATAGTAGGTTTTCACAATAAAATATTTCAAAAGCATATAAATCAACAAATTAAAAAAGGGAGATTCTTTACTTTAGAATCTCCCTTTTTATTATAAATTTTTAAAATGTTTTTTTTAAAGAAACAACTTAACGAAACACAGCTTTAAATTTTGTAGGAACGCCTGTTTCAAAAAGCAGTTTTTCACCTGTAGTTGGATGAACGAAGTTTAACCTATTAGCATGCAAAAGCATTCTTCCTGAAGGATTGCTTTTAGCTCCATATTTTTTATCCCCTGCAATAGGAGTTCCGTTATCTTTCATATGAACTCTTATTTGGTTTTTTCTACCAGTAAGTAAATCAAATTCAAGAAGAGAATATTTTCCTGCAGTTTGAATAGTTCGATATCTTGTAATGGCAAGTTTTCCAAGTTCAGGAGTAGTGGAATAAACATTCATCGCTGAATTTTCTGCAAGAAATGATTTTATTTCCCCTTCAGGATTTTCAAGTCTTCCCTCAACAACAGCAATATAATTTCTTCGAAGAATCATATTATCCCAATTAGCCTGCATTTTTGCCTGTACCTCCAATGATTTTGCAAACATCATTAATCCGGATGTATCTCTATCCAATCTATGAAGAATAAACAATCTTGATTTTATATCTTTTCTTTTAAGATAATCACTTATAATTCTATAAGCAGTTTTATCTTTAATTTGATCGGTGGCCATTGACAGAAGCCCGGAAGCCTTATCAATCACAATAATATCATTGTCTTCATAAACAATACGAAGTTGAGGATTGCGAAACTCATAGAATGAATTGTCAAAGTTAACAGATACAGTATCACCAGGATTTAATGGTCTGTCAAACTGTCTTTCAGCCCTGCCGTCAACAGCAATCTGATTGTGTGCAAGATATGACTTAATAGTGGTGCGGCTCTTATCATTAAGGGATGCAATCAGAAAAGTCAATAGCTGCGATTCCTGTTCAACCTTAAAACTCGCTATTCTATCCGGTTTTTTCCCGGGGAAATTTCTTTGACGAGGGTTTTTATCTTTTGCCATAATTTAATACATCTTATTTATTTGCAAAATTACTCATAAAAGCTCTATAAAATACTTATTGGCTATCTAAAAGAGAAAAATGCAGCAAAAGATGGAGTTAAAAAATATATAATTAAATTTTCACAAAGGGTAATCTTCAAAAGCATATAGAACAGTTGAAAGATATCTTTCACCAGTATCAGGCATTAGAGCAACTATTACTTTGCCTTTATTTTCATCGAGTTTTGCAAGTTCCTTTGCGGCAAATGCTGCAGCTCCTGAAGATATACCAACAAGAAGACCCTCTGTTTTAGCTAACTCTCGGCTTGTTTTTATAGCCTCATCATTTTCGACTTTCATCACTATATCAACTACATTTGAATCATAATTCTGAGGAATAAATCCGGCACCAATGCCTTGAATTTTATGAGGACCGGGATTTTCACCAGAAAGGACAGCAGAATCAGCCGGCTCAACAGCAACAATTTTAATATTCGGATTAAGTTCTTTCAGTTTAGAGCCAACTCCGCTTACAGTACCTCCTGTACCGACTCCTGCCACGAAAATATCCACTTTGTTTTGAGTATCATCCCAAATTTCCACTGCAGTAGTATCTCGATGACGTTTAGGATTGGCAGGATTGTTAAATTGTTGCAAAATCACAGAACCTGGAATCTCCTTTTTGAGCTCCTCAGCCTTTTCAATTGAGCCTTTCATGCCTTTTGCCCCAGGAGTTAAAATAAGTTCTGCGCCCAATGCCTTAAGAAGATTTCTTCTTTCAATGCTCATTGTATCGGGCATAGTAAGAATCAATTTATAGCTGCGAGCTGCCGAAACCAAAGCCAGTCCAACTCCGGTATTACCACTCGTTGGTTCAATTATTGTGCCACCCGGTTTTAGTTTACCTTTTTTCTCGGCATCCTCAATCATAGCCAATGCCACTCTGTCTTTAACACTTCCTGCGGGATTAAAATATTCAAGTTTTAAAAGCAGACGAGCCTGCAAATTATTATTTCTATTAAAATTTACAGGTTCAAGTAATGGAGTATTACCAATAAGCTCGGTAAGGCTTTTTGCAATTTTTTTCATAAATCCTTCATAAAATAATTAATACACAACTTTATTTTTTAAAACCTTGCCAAACAACCTAACAATCAAGACAAGGCGATAAATGTAAAGGTAGGATTTTAAATTAAATTAACTTATGATTCATCTATATTTTTAACCATGAAATAAAATTTACCAAAACGAATATATAGGCAAAAGATGTTAAACCATCATATCAAAAAGCATTATATGGGTTGAATAATCACCTTTTGAGTCAATTAACACATTACCATGCTCTTTATCTGTTTGAGTAATCTCTATTGCATCGCCATCCGTATAATCATTGTCACTTATGACACCATTACCCTTTATAACATATATTCCAAACATTCTGGATGGATTTAAAGTATAACTGATTTGTGTATCTGGAGGAAGAATTAATTCTTTAACTTTTAAATCATTAATATGTTCCACTGGAGCACCTTCTCCAAAAATATGACGAATGAGAACATCATTCTTTATATTAATAGGAAATTGAGAAGAGGTAAATTTCATATAATCCGGTTTTTCCACACCTTTTAAAAGCCCATCTTCTGTAAACCAAAATTCAAATGCCTTAAAATTTGGTCCTATATACCTTATTGATGGAGCATTTGTTGAGCCTGACTGCATAATCAGCATGTCACCCTCTTTAAAATGATGCATTCCATCTATGCTGTCTCCTGAAAATCTGAATTGCCCAACTAAATATACATACATATCAAAAGCTCCGTTTCTATGAGTCGGAAAATAAATATTTTCATTTACTAATGCCCAAGAAATATACTTAAAAGCACCTGCATGAATAAATGGCTCTTTTGCCGTCTTATTATCATTGTCGGACAAAAACTGTATTGCCTGTTCATTCTGAGGGATAATATTAATTTTTAGCATAGCAACCGGTTTAATAAGTTTATGGAATCTTTAAAAACAACAAACTCTACCATATACTTGTTCTGCCTATTTTACATATTTGGGTCTATTAAAACATAGTTTGTTTTAATAGAGTAGGTCTGATTAGAGCTAAATTTTCGAGGTCGGAAGAAGAAATTAATGTATATTATTTTTTGTTTTGGTCAATATGATTAAACATATTCTTGCAAGAAGAGAATAATGAATGAATAGAAATATAAAAAGAAAGTTTTAAATTAAAAATCAAAAGAAAATAATAATAAAATCACTTAAAATTACCCACTTATATCATCAAAGGGGAAAAAGTATAATATTTATAATGTGATTAAAAGAGAATATATTAATCATTTCTAATATATTTGTCTGACAGATAGGCAAAATAAAGGAATATATTAATTTGACTTCCAGTTTAATACAGCAATTGTAACAACAATATTTCAAAAACAAGAAACTGAAATATTTATTGAATCAAATGATATTCTTTTTTTGTAAAAGTTGATGGTAATAATAAAATAATTATTTTTGCACACAGAATCGATAAATGTGCAAAAAAGAAAACTAAAGAATATGTCTAAAACTAAAGAAATGCTTATTGACGTTGCAAGGCAATTGTTTGCTCGTGATGGTTTAGAGAATACCACCATGAATGATATTGCTAAAGCATCAAAAAAAGGCAGGCGAACTCTTTACACATATTTTAAAAATAAGAATGAAATCTATTTGGCCGTTGTCGAATCCGAATTATCTCATATTTCTGATGCGCTCAAGGGAGTTTTACCAATGAATATTCCTGCAGATGACAAATTGGTAAGATATATTTTCTTAAGGCTTGATGCAATAAAGGAAGCAGTATTGAGAAATGGAACTTTGCGTTCTGAATTTTTCAGAGATATCTGGAAAGTAGAACAAGCAAGAAAAAAATTTGATTCTCAAGAAATCAGCATGATACAAACCATTTTAAGACAAGGCATTGAAGAGGGTGTTTTTAACCTTCCAAGTGTAGAGGTCGCTGCTTTATACATTCATTATTCATTAAGAGGTTGGGATGTTCCATATATAAGAGGTGTATTTAATGAATTGGGAATTACCCGTTATACTTTGCGGGAATATATTCTTGATATAGTTTTTAATGGAATTAAAAAGTAGAGTTATATTATGTTTATAAATGCGCTGGGATATTATATTCCCTCACAAAGAGTTCCTAATTCTTATTTTTTGGAACTAAATGGTTTGACAAGTGAATGGATAGAACAAAGGACAGGAATTTTAACCCGCTCTAAGGTATCAGAAAACGAAGACGCTCATACAATGGGAATAGATGCTGTAAAAAATGCAATTCCAAACTTACCGTATGATATTAAGGATATCGATTTAATAGTAGCAGCATCCTACTCTCCTATTGACACTGTAGCAACTTTAGCCCATGTTGCTCAAAGAGAATTTCAAATGGAAAAGGCAAAAGCTGTATATGCCTCATCAGCTTGTTCATCTTTAGTAAATGGTCTTGAAATTATTGAGGGCTATTTTGCAATGAACAAAGCCTCGAAAGCTTTATTGATATGTTCAGAAAACAACACTTACTATAGTAACCAATCTGATCCAAAGGCAGGCCATCTTTGGGGGGATGCTGCGGTGGCATTCTTTGTTTCTAAGGAAAAGATCAAAGAGAGTGAAGCTGAAATAATTGATATTTACACAAGAGGATTGGGTAATATTGGTAAAGGACCTCATGCTGTTACTCTTCGTCCAAAGGAGGATGGGATAACGATGCCTGACGGAAGAGATGTATTTATGCATGCTTGCAAATATATGATAGATGCCTTGGAAAACATTACAAGAAACAACAATTTGACAATAAATGATTTAAGCTACATTATTTGTCATCAAGCCAATAAAAGAATTGTAGCAAATGTTGCTCATCAATTAAAACTTTCCGATGAGGTGTTTCTCAATAACATTTCAGAACTTGGAAATACCGGTTCTGCATCTACAGGATTGGTTCTTGCTCAGAATTTCAATAAGTTTGTAAAAAATGATTTGGTCGGTCTTTGCGTATTCGGAGGCGGATATTCAAGCGGAGGTTTTTTAGTAAAATTTTAATTCTCCTGCCAATTTGCAATTATAAGCTTCCCTATTGAGGCAATGTGTTTGATAAATTATAACTTTGTAAAGGCTCTGAGTGCTTGTAATTTTATTTAATAATTTTCCTATAAGGATTTATTACTTTCGAGATAAATAAATTTGCTTCTGCATTTAAAGTGTTTTCAAACAATGATTTTCACACAAAAAAATATAAGTGTTTATTTAATTTAAAAAATCAAATAAGAAAATGAAATTATTAGAAGGAAAAGTAGCCCTAATCACAGGAGCTGCCAGAGGTATAGGTAAGGCTATTGCTATTAAGTTTGCTCAGGAAGGTGCCAATATTGCTTTTACAGATCTTGTTATAGATGAAAATGGCAAAGCTACAGAAGAAGAAATCGCAGCTTTGGGTGTGAAAGTTAAAGCTTATGCATCAAATGCAGCTGACTTTGCTCAAACAGAAGAGGTCGTTGCTCAAATTAAGAAAGACTTTGGCTCAATAGATATTCTTGTAAATAATGCAGGTATAACTAAAGATGGTCTTATGCTTCGTATGACTGAGGCTCAATGGGATGCTGTTATCGCTGTAAATCTTAAATCGGCATTTAACTTTATTCATGCCATCGTTCCTATTATGATGCGTCAAAAAGGTGGTAGTATTATTAATATGGCATCTGTCGTTGGCGTTCATGGCAATGCCGGACAAGCAAACTATGCCGCTTCAAAAGCAGGTCTTATCGCTTTGGCTAAATCTATCGCTCAGGAAATGGGACCTAAAGGTATTCGTGCCAATGCTATTGCTCCAGGATTTATCGAAACAGCTATGACGGCTGCTCTTTCTGATGAGGTTCGTGAAGATTGGAAAAAGAAAATTCCTCTTCGCCGCGGTGGTCAGGCAGAAGATATTGCCAATGTTGCAACTTTCCTTGCTTCAGACCTTTCTTCTTATGTTTCAGGACAAGTTATCCAAGTTGACGGCGGCATGAATATGTAATAATAAAATTAAAAACATAAATGGTTGAGGAAGTAGATACAATATTTCCTCAACTTTTTTTTTACTTTAGCCTTTCAAATAAATAAATTTGTTCAAATGAAAAACCCTACTAAGAATATTTTTCTTCTTTCATGCGCTTTGGCTTTGGCTTCGTGCTCTTCAAGCAATGACAAGACTCCGGTGGATTATGTAAATCCATACATGGGCAATATCAGTCACTTGCTTGTTCCTACATATCCGACTATTCATCTTCCAAACAGTATGCTAAGGGTATATCCCGAAAGAAACGATTATACTTCCGACCAAATCCATGGTCTTCCAATGATTGTGACAAGTCATAGAGGAAGTTCGGCTTTTAATTTCAGCCCTGTGCAATGTAATGAGAGCGATTTAAGAAATGTAACGAATTTTACTTATGATAATGAAATAATTCACCCTTATTATTATGAAGTAACTCTTGATGAAAACCAGACAAAAGTAAAATTCGCCCCTTCACATCAATCAGCAATATATAATATTGAGTTTTCTAAGGATGAAACTTCATTCTTGGTATTTAATTCAAGAAATGGATCTATTGCAATTGATGGTAACAAAGTCATAGGATCACAAAAGTTAGACAATAACACAGTGGTTTATTTCTGTGCCGAAATGAGCGAAAAGCCGACAAAAAAGGGGATTTTAAAACAAGGTGTGGGAATTGATGAGTCTCAGAGTAGTGCTTCCGGAAATCAGGTTGCAGCGGCTTTGGCATTTGATAAAAAGAAAAAAGATATTTCAATGAAATATGGAATCTCTTTCATTAGTGCCGACCAAGCTGAGAAGAATTTAAAAAGAGAGATAGACAATTACAATATCGATAAGGTTGCAAAAAAAGGAAAACAGATTTGGAACGACGCACTTGATGATATTAAAGTAAAAGGCACTGATGAGGATGCAAAAATTGTTTTTTACACCTCTCTTTATCGTTGCTATGAACGTCCTGTGAATATTACAGAAGATAAAAAGTATTTCAGTGCGTTTGATGGAATGGTCCATGAAAATGATTCAATTGATTTTTACACCGATGACTGGATTTGGGATACTTATAGGGCTACTCATCCTCTTAGAGTTTTAATTGATGAGAAAAAAGAATCCGATGTTATAAATTCTTATATCAGAATGGCTGAACAAATGGATAATTTCTGGATGCCTACATTCCCTGAAATAACAGGAGATTCAAGGCGAATGAACTCTAATCATGCTGTTGCCACTGTTGCCGATGCATATAATAAAGGATTGCAGAGCTTTGACCTTGAAAAGGCTTATCAAGCGTGCAAAAATGCTATTACAGAGAAAACTTTAGCTCCTTGGTCGGCAAAACCTGCGGGATGGCTTGATCGCTTTTATAAGGAAAACGGATATATTCCAGCTCTTTACGAGGGAGAAAACGATACCGTGCCGGAAGTCCATAGCTGGGAAAAGCGTCAGCCTATTGCCGTTACTCTTGGGACCTCTTATGATGAATGGTGCCTTGGGCAGATTGCAAAACAACTTGGCAAAAATGACGAAGCCGATTATTTCTTTCAACATGCCAAGAATTATAGAACTGTTTATAATGAAGAAACTGCATTTTTCCACCCTAAGGATGCGCAGGGCAATTTTATAATGCCTTTTGATTATAAGTTCTCAGGTGGTTTGGGCGCAAGAAATTATTATGGAGAGAACAATGCCTGGATTTATCGCTGGGACGTACCTCACAACATTGCTGATTTGATAGCTTTGATGGGTGGAAAAGAAAAGTTCAACAACAATTTGGATAGAACATTCAGGGAGTCGCTTGGAAAGAGCAAGTTTGATTTTTATTCCCAGCTCCCGGATCAGACAGGCAACGTAGGGCAATTTTCAATGGCTAATGAGCCTTCACTTCATATTCCTTATCTTTACAATTATTCAGGTAAACCTTGGATGACTCAAAAGAGAATAAGAACTTTGGTCAGCGAATGGTTTAGAAATGACCTTATGGGCGTTCCCGGTGACGAAGATGGAGGTGGAATGTCTGCTTTTGTTGTTTTTTCAATGGCAGGTTTTTATCCTGTTACCCCAGGTTTGCCTATCTACAATATCGGAAGTCCGGTGTTTGAAAATATGACTATGACTATGAGCAATGGAAAGAAATTTTCTATTAAAGCAGAAAATTATTCTCCCGAGAACAAATATATTCAGGCTGCCAAACTTAATGGAAAAGATTGGAACAAACCTTGGTTCTCTCATGATGATATTATTTCAGGTGGTGAACTTGTTGTTGTGATGGGCAAATATCCAAATAAGAATTGGGGAAATGCTGATACAGATGTTCCTCCCTCATTCAATTACTAAATAAAGAATTTACAAGACATTATTCTTGGTTTAAGGATTAGCGAATAAAACACAAAGACCTTTGATATATATTTTTTGATATATTTCAAAGGTCTTTCTATATTATGAATATATGAAAGCATTTGTATTAATCTTTTAATTATTTGACCATTATATAAAATTTGATACGTAAATTTATTGCAAATTATTCTGAATTTCTTAAATCAAAAACATAATACACATGAAAAAGATTATTGTTGTGGGAAGCTCGAACACAGATATGGTAATCAAATCTGAAAAATTAGCTTCTCCAGGTGAAACTGTTCTCGGAGGTGAGTTTTATATGGCAGCAGGTGGAAAAGGCGCAAATCAAGCAGTGGCTGCCGCAAGATTAGGAGGAAATGTTTATTTTGCAGCGAAAGTTGGTGATGATTTGTTTGGCAAACAAGCTATAGAAAACTATAAAAATGATAATATCAATACTGATTTTGTTTTTATTGACAAGCAAAACAGCTCAGGTATTGCTTTAATTATGGTTGACAAAAATGCAGAAAACTGTATTTCCGTTGCAGGTGGTGCAAACAACAACCTTTTGCCTGAAGACCTTGAAGAGGTTATCAATATTATCAATAAAGATGATATTGTGCTTATGCAAATGGAGGTTCCAATCAAGACAATAGAATTTGTGGCTCAAGAGGCATCAAAAAGAGGTGCCCTTATTGTACTTAACCCCGCTCCGGCAGCCAAAATTTCAAAATCTATTATCGAAAAACTTTTTCTTATTACCCCTAATAAAAATGAGGCTGAGCTTTTAACGGGGATTTCAATAAAAAATGATGATGACATAAAATCTGCACTTCTAAAACTCAGAGAAATGGGGGCAGAAAAACCAGTCATGACTCTTGGTTCAAAAGGTTCTGCCTATCTAAGTAACGATATATTGGAATTTGTTGCATCAAGAAAGGTTGAGGCTGTCGACACTGTTGGCGCAGGCGACGTTTTTAATGGTGCCTTATGTGTAGCTATTAGTGAAAATATGGATTTTAAGAAAGCAATAAATTTTGCCTCCTGTGCCGCTTCAATTTCTGTTACAAGAAAAGGAGCTCAAAGTTCCATTCCTCAAAGAAAAGAGGTTGATATGATAATTTAGATTGAATTATCATCTTCATTTGATTAACTTTGCAAAGAATTTATTTATAAACAAATCATTGTTTTACCTCTTTAATGAATTATAATTTTATAATCAGGTAATCTCAATTAAAATCTTTAGAATTTGATTGATTCTTTATGTTTTTGAGATTAATAATTCTGTAACATCATCAAACGAAGTAAATCAATAAAACATTCTAATTGTGGAAGTAATTTACGAAGACAACCATATTATCGCTGTAAATAAAACTTGCAGCGAGATTGTACAGGGAGACAAGACAGGTGATGAACCTTTGTCTGAGAGTCTAAAAAAATGGATTAAGGAAAAATATTGCAAGCCGGGCAATGTTTTTGTTGGAGTTACTCATAGGCTCGACCGTCCGACATCTGGCTTGGTTTTGTTTGCCAAAACAAGTAAGGCACTTGCCCGTCTTAACGATATGTTTAAGAAAAGCGAGATAAAGAAAAGCTATTGGGCTCTTGTTAAGAATGGAAATTTTCCTGAAGAGGGAGAACTTGTTCATTACCTTGTAAGAAACGAAAAACAGAATAAGTCATATGCTTATGATGTTGAAAAACCTGATTCAAAAAAAGCCATTCTTCATTATCGTCTTCTATGCAAAGGCGATAGATATTCTCTTCTTGAAATAGATCTAAAGACAGGCAGACATCATCAAATTAGATGTCAGCTTTCTAAAATGGGAATGCCTATAAAAGGTGATTTAAAATATGGATTTGACAGATCAAATCCCGATGGCGGTATATCTCTTCATGCAAGAAAAGTATCTTTTATCCATCCTGTCTCTAAGAAATCGATAGAACTTGTTGCTCACGTGCCGGATGACAATCTTTGGAAAGCTATGGAAAAGATGGCTGAGGATAATCTTTAAACAATTTGTTGAGATATAATATAAAATGGAGAATTTGGACATTAATTTTAAAAATCCGAATTCTCCATTTTATTTTTCTCCCTTATAATTAGGGAAAAAGCTTTTTAAAAAATTTATTTCTAAATCACTGCTATTAAAAAATGACTTAATATTTAGCCTAAGATTAATGGCTTTTTCTATTACTGTTTACCACAATATCTACGAGCTCCTCATCTTGAGGTGTTCTATCGGGATTAAACAATTTAAATCCACCCTTATAATCCCAAACAGTATAACCAATATTATTTTCTCTAAATATCGAGCATACATCATAAAACCAATGATTTCTGCTGTCCTTATCTACCTGAGGAAATATACAGCCAAATTCACCGCAATAAAGAGGCAGGTCAAGTTCCTTAGCCCTTTGCAAAGCAAGGTTAACTCTTTTGAATAGAGATTCCTTGTCGAAAGATTTATCTCTCCAGTCTTTTACAGTTTGGTTGGTTTCATCGTCGCTAACCTCTTCAACAAATATTTTTCCGGGATAATGAACTGTTTTATCGACCTGCATTGCCTTATTCCAACTTGCCTTGTAATGAGTCAGCATAAAGGGCTCATAAAAGTGGAAGCTCAATATAAGATTCTTATCATTTGCAGGCACCTTTAGATTTTTAAATTGATCAACCGACTGCCACATATTTGCACCGATAATAAACTTTCTTTGAGGTTCCAAGGGACGAATCTCTTTAATAACCTTATCTATAAGTTTATTCCAATCCTCAGGATCAGGAGCGACAGGTTCATTCATAAATTCATAAGCTACTTTGGTTGTTGAGTACTTCTTAAGATGAGAAGAAAGGTCCTTCCACATTGAAATAAAGCGGATTTGTGAATTTTCATCAGTCCACAAAGTATTCGACTTCTGTTCATCAAAATGATGTGAACGGATAATATGCAGGTCTACAACAACTTTTAAATTATTTTTCAGACTCCATTTAATTGCATCATCGAGTAACCCGAAAGTATAGTCAATCGGCTTCCCATCTTCGGTCCACATCTCCTGCTCATCTATTGGGATGCGTACATGGTCAAAACCATTATTTGAAATAGCCTTAAAATCTGCCGATGTCATCGCCTCATATCTTTTTGGTCCCTCAAAACCGGTGAAATTCTGAGACAACCAGTGACTTAAATTAACTCCTGCGCCCAAAGAAAACTCACTATTTGAGGTTCTCAAAGTCGAACATGAGTTGAAGAAGATGAGAACGGATGTAATAATAAAAAAAATCTTTTTCATTGTGAGGTTAATTATTAGAATATTCTTAGAAATATATTTTAAAGTATACGTTTTAATAATCTATTTTTCCATTAAAGTTTTATTTCCCTATAATTATAGAAAATCCAAGGGTAAAAAACGACATATCATTATCGAATAAAAATTCACCATCATCATTTTGCCAATGAAACTCAGGATTAACGAACCAATCGGCTGTAATAGTTTGAAATTTGAACATGCCACTTGCATTTTTTCCCAAATGAAAAGAATAAGACATTGTCATATTCGCTGTAACAAAATTCTTATCAAAATTAGAATATTTATTTAGGTAAAAGACATTCTCATTATAATTCATATATGAAATACCCATCGAAAGACTCACCGCAGAATATGGAGAAAAAAGATATCTAAGGGTGATTGCCGGACCAACTATATTGATTGACATATTGTTGCTGCTTTCCCGACTTTTTAAATATGTATAGTCGCATCCGACTCCTACGCCTGGATGAAAAAAATGAACATACTCTCCATTGACACCATAGTTGAACCGAATATTATTGTCTGAAAAATAGCTCAAATCATTATTATAAACAGAAGAAACTCCAATTAATGGGCCAAGAGAGATGCTGTTTTTTAAAGGAATCTGCTCTTGAGAATAGACAAATGGCAGATTCCACATGAAAAATAAAACCAATAAGAATAATTTAATATTTTGTTTCATCGTTTTTATTATTACTACATTACAATTTCCATTCATACTAATAACCGACCATCTTTGCCTAAGGATTTTACCGCATTACTTCACTGCGTCATTCGTTCCGTTCATGACACCATTACTAATGATTTTTAAAAATAATAAATTATTTATTAGTTAAAAAGAATAAAAAGAGAAGAATGTACAAATGCTGTTGACAACAAAAAAATCCGCTTTGATTAAAAAAAATAAACCAAAGCGGATTCATATATTAAAAGCCTATTCAAGCAGTTTGATTTTAGAAGATGCAAATAGATTAAATACATTTATGAAACCTCAAATATCAAAAAAATAATCTTCTATTTACAAAGGAATATTTCCATGCTTTTTGGGAGGATTAGTAACAGATTTATTCTTTGTCATTTCAAGAGCCTGAATTAACTTATATCGTGTTTGACGAGGAAGAATGATTTCATCAATATATCCTAGCTCTGCCACTCGATACGGATTGGCAAAGTTTTCCTTATAATCAGAAATTGCCTGATCTTTTGTTTGCCGGTCAGAATTACGATAAAGAATATTAACTGCCCCTTCCGCTCCCATAACTGCTATTTCAGCTGTAGGATAACAAAGATTAATATCTGCACCTGTCTGTTTGCTTGACATAACAATATAGGCACCTCCGTAGGCTTTACGTGTGATTAAAGTAATTTTAGGAACAGTAGCCTCGGCATAAGCATAAACTATTTTTGCTCCATGACGGATTATTCCATTATGCTCTTGGATAGTTCCTGGCAGAAAGCCGGGAACATCTTCAAAAGTAATAAGAGGTATGTTAAAGCAATCGCAAAAACGAATAAATCGTGAAGCTTTATCTGAAGCATCGATATCCAGAACACCGGCAAGATAATTCGGTTGATTGGCAACTATACCTACAGATTTTCCACCAAGACGTGCAAAACCCACTACAATATTTTTGGCAAAATGTGAAGCAACCTCAAAGAAATAATGATTATCGACAACCGATTCTATTAAGTCTTTTATTTCATAAGGCATATTCGGGTCATCTGGAATAAGGCTCATCAAAGACTCATCTTCACGATGAATATCATCCTGATTTGCCGAGCTTGGAGCATCTTCCATATTATTGGATGGAAGGAAACTCAATAATTCTCTAATTTCAAGAAGCACGTCCTCCTCACTGTTTCCCATAAAGTGAGCTACCCCACTCTTTGATGAATGAGTCTGGGCGCCGCCAAGCTCCTCTTTGGTAACTTGTTCATGAGTAACAATTTTCACGACATCAGGACCTGTAACAAACATATGACTCTTATCCTTAACCATAAAGATAAAATCGGTGAGAGCCGGCGAATAACATGCACCTCCTGCACAAGGACCAAGAATAGCAGAAATCTGAGGAATAACTCCCGAAGCCATTGTGTTTTGATAAAAAATATTTGCGTAGCCTGTCAGAGACTCTACTCCCTCCTGTATTCGCGCTCCTCCCGAATCATTAAGAGCAATAATTGGTGCGCCATTCTTAAGAGCCATTTGCTGAACCTTAACAATTTTTCCTGCATTTGCCATACTCAATGAGCCGCCATAAACGGTAAAATCATAAGCATAAACATAGACTAATCTGCCATCAATTTTTCCATAACCCGACACAACGCCATCTCCCGGAATCTTTGTCTTATCCATTCCAAAATTTGTGCAGCGATGAGTAACAAATTTGTCAAGTTCATTGAAAGAACCCTTATCAAGAAGTTTCTCAATTCTTTCACGGGCAGAGAGTTTCCCCTGTTCGTGCTGTTTTTGAAGTTTATCTAAACCGCCACCCAAAGAGGCTTCCTTGTCTTTCAATTCAAAATCTTTATATTTTTGATTGTTGTCCATTTTTTATTCCTTTTCAAGATCTAATTTGATTAATACCTGGTCGCCGCTCACAGCATCGCCCTCGGCAACGAGCACCTCTTTTATTGTACAATCAGAGCTGACTTTGAAGTTGCTTTGCATCTTCATCGCTTCAATGATAAGGACATTGTCTCCTGCCTTAACATAATCGCCCTCTTTAACAAGAATTTTCACAATTTTGCCGGGCATAGGAGAAGATATCTTATTATCCTGAGCTTCCTCCTCTTTTTTACGCGTTCTTAAATATTTTGCCTGATTGTCAACGACCTCTACATCGAAAGATGAGAAATGGGTGTTTACCTTGTATCTTTTACCCAACTCCTGTCTGATCAACTCAGCATTAAATGATTTTCCATTATGAAGAATAGAGCAAACACCGTTCTCAGTCATTACAATATCAAAATCATATTCTTTACCATCGATAGTAAGCTTAACCTTGTTGCCCTCTTTTGAGACAAGCTCCAGTTGAGCAATTCTTTTTCCAATATGTATCTCCATAATAGAATTAAATTCTTAAAACACCCTTTTGACGTCCAAACTCTCTCCAACGACTTATTGGTCTGTCATCCTCTGATTTGCCGGAAGAATTCTCATCTAGATTCATCAGATAATCAATATATGCAGCAACCATTGCTATTTCTTCTGTTTCAACAAGTCCGTCTGTTTCTCTTTCAAGCAAAAATTCCGAATTGTTTTGGATAAATGCAGTGTCATAATTTCCATCCACAAAGTCCTTTACATCCATTATTCTTCTCAAATATGAAATATTGTTTTTGACACCGGTGATTTTATATTCATGAAGCACACGTCTCATTCTCTCAATTGCATATTCCCTTGTGGTTGCCCAAACGATAAGCTTGCCAATCATAGGGTCATAATGAATTGGAATTTCATAGCCTTCATAAACATAGCTGTCAAGACGCACGCCGATTCCCTGAGGTTCGGTGATCTGTTTTACAACTCCGGGTGAGGGCATAAAATTCAGAGCAGTGTCTTCTGCGCAAATACGGCATTCAATTGAATGACCTCTTTGCACTATGTCCGATTGAGAATACCTGAGTTTTTCGCCATTGGCTATATGAAGCATCTCCTTAACAAGATCCACTCCCAAGACCTCCTCCGTAATTGGATGTTCAACCTGAAGGCGTGTGTTCATTTCAAGAAAATAGTAATTTCTGTTCTTATCAACAAGAAACTCAATAGTTCCCGCACCTACATAATTGACAGCTTTGGCAGCTGCAACAGCTTTTTCACCCATCTCCTCTCTTAGCTGAGGAGTAATAAACGGTGATGGCGATTCCTCAACTATCTTTTGATTTCTCCTTTGAACGGAACATTCTCTTTCGCAAAGATGAATAACATTACCATGAGTATCTCCAAGGATCTGGAACTCTATATGATGCGGCTCTTCGACAAATTTTTCCAAATAAACGGTATCGTCACCAAAAGAAGACAAAGATTCGGAACGAGCTGTGTTATATGCATCGGCAACCTCACTTTTTGAAAAGATAAGCCTCATACCCTTGCCACCACCACCCGCAGAAGCCTTAAGCATAACGGGATAGCCAATTTTGTCGCACAAATTCTCAGCCTCTTCAACACTCTTTAAAGGTTCTTTTGTGCCAGGAACAACCGGTACGCCGGCTTCGATCATCTTTATTCTTGCAGAGATTTTGTCTCCCATCATATTCATTGTTTCGCCCGATGGTCCGATAAAGATGATACCCTCCTTGGTACAACGATCTGAAAATGTTGAATTTTCAGAAAGAAATCCATAGCCCGGATGAATGGCATCGGCAGATGTATCCTTGGCTGCTTTAATTATCTTGTCGATACATAAATAACTATCTTTTGAGGCAGCTGCTCCAATACAATATGCCTCATCTGCATACGCCACATGCTTGGAAGTACGGTCAGCTTCTGAAAAAACTGCTACGGTAGAAATGCCCATTTCCTTGCATGAACGCATCACTCGAACGGCTATTTCTCCCCGATTTGCTACTAACACCTTTTTTATCATACTAAATTTCTTTTTTGCCAGCATTTACATTTCAATATCTGAGAACTTCATTCTGTTTCCATGAAAGAAGCTCATCACAATATTGAGATGTGTGAGAACATGCCTGACAACTTTGCATCAAGCTAAATTTCAAATCAAATCATGATTTGAAATATTCTCTAAATGGCAAGATTAAGATTTTCCTTTCCCCCTTTTAATTTTTTGGAGGATTTAATGATTAACACCTATATTTTCCTTTACGCGGGACTCAAGGCAGATGTTTGGTAGGTCTTCTGACTTATTTCATGAAAGGATGCCTTCCCGGATTATTCCAGTGGCAAGAGATTTTCCTCCATATTTATTGAAAATTACAGCAGCGCGTCTGTTTGGGATTTTCACCCAATTCCCTTTTTAATGGCACGTTTGAATAAACTACGCCACACCAAAACGGCGACAAATGTAGAAAAAACTTATTGTCTTTTGCAAACAATGACCTTTCTTTTACCATTTATTTTGCACACAATCTATATTTTTGAGCAACAAGCATTGAAAAACAAGATATTGCGTATTTTTTTTGATTTACAATATTTCAAATAATAAATATCAAACAATTTGTGTTATGAAACAAAAAGTTTACCTTTGCACCGCAAATAATTTATTTACACAAACTAAAACAAATTTCAAATGGCTACAAAGATCAGATTACAACGTCATGGTCGTAAAAATTACGCTTTTTATCAAATCGTAATTGCAGATAGCAGATCACCACGTGATGGTAGGTTTATTGAAAGAATCGGTTCTTACAATCCTAACACAAACCCTGCTACTATCGATTTAAACTTCGAAAGAGCTCTTTACTGGGTTCAAACAGGTGCGCAAGCTACTGATACAACTCGCAACATTCTTTCAGAACAAGGAGTTTACCTTATGAAACACCTTCTTAACGGTGTTAAAAAAGGAGCTTTCTCTATGGATGAATGTCAAGCTAAGTTTGAAGCTTGGTCTAAAACTAAAAATGCCGCTGTTGACGCTGTTAAAGCAAAATTGTCTGCATCTAAAGTTGCTGACCTTAATGCTCGTATGGAAGCTGAAAAAGCTGCAAACCAAGCTAAGGCTGAAGTTGTCGCTGCTAAGAAAGCTGCTGAAGCTGCTGCCCAAGCTGCCGCTAATGCAACTGACGAAGCTCCTGCTGAAGAGGCTCCTGCAGCTGAAAGTGCTGAATAATTATTCTATACAGCATAAAAAAACAAGCCGGTTCTCATTGAGACCGGCTTTATTTTTTGTGTTTATTCTTCCTCTCTCCTGCTTAATTATAAAATCAAAATCATTTGTTTATGCATAATCTTTGTGCATACGAATCATACAGATTATATTACAAGGATAAATACAGCCACAAAATTTAATTATTGTTAATTAAAGAAATATTTCTTCATTTACTTTTGTCAAATTCGAAAACATCATTACATTTGCAATGTGTTTTTCATGGTATTAGATTTAAGGTTAACGAAGATGGGTTGTCGTGAGACAGCCTTTTTTTATGCCCATAATCTTATAATCAAACCTGATGTACAGCTCTCTATTTTCAAGCAGGAATAAATCGTTTTCTTTATTATTTATAAGCCTTTACCTTTCAAAACCTTTATATACCTATATTTCCTCAATTAAAAATTAATTTAGGTTAGTCGTTTTTAAATTTTTCCAAATACTTTTTTTTAATCACTATCATATTTCACATATTTTACTTAAATATTTTTCAATTTACAGTTAAGTTATTATTAATAAATACTTTAGTATTTTAAAAAAACAAATGGGCAAAATTTAAAAATATATGATTAAAATAAATCTTCTCTCAGCGAATGAACGTAAAATGAAAATTCAATATAAAAAGAGTCATTTGCACGCAGTAAAAAACAAGAGCAAACAAGCCAAAAGAACATTATGGATTAAATATAGAGGGGCAAATATGTTAATAAATTTTTCATATTCTGAGATATACCCGATATACGCAAAATAATTGTTAAATGAAAGAATATTTTCAATATTAACTATTGAAGAATTGGATATAATATATACATTTGTAATGTGTTTTTCATGGTATTAGATTTAAGGTTAACAGAGATTGGTTGTCGTGAGACAACCTTTTTTTATTTATACCAATTTCATATTAAACAGGACGTTATATATTTTGGTAAAACAAGCCATGTACCAATAAATATCAAACATTGGCTTAGTGATGTAGGAAGCAATCCTAATCACGCTTCCAATCACACAATCAAAGTTATCGAAAGAAGAACAGCATAAATAAGCACATTAAACGAGGTCAGACCCAGCACTCCGTTTAAAGCTTTTCCTTCTAAAGAGATTAATTTTTTGTACAGCATTACAGATACAACCATAAACAATAAAGACGGGACAATCCATAACGTGCCACTTACAAGGAAGCCCAAAAGGGATGCCACGACACAGTCGGACAAATAGACAGCGCTCATTGTCTTTCTACCGAAACGCACTACAGTAGTCTTTTTGTTGGATATCTTATCCGCCTCAACATCTCTGTAATTGTTTACTATAAGAAGATTTACGCCTACCAATCCCACTGCAATTGAAGACACAATCACCTTAAATGGGAAATTTAATCCTTGAACATAATATGTAAATGTCACAGGAACTATTCCATAGAATACCAAAACTGCGATATCTCCCAATCCAAGATATGACAATGGACAAGGACCTCCGGAATATGCAAAAGCAAACAATGCAACAAAAGCCCCAACAAATATCAAACATGGACCGCCATAATGAACCAAAGACAGACCCAAGAGCAATGCCGCACACATTGTTATCACTGTAACCCTTAACATTCTTTCTGCAGAAATCGCCCCGCTTGCAACAGCCCTTTCGGGACCAAGACGGTCGTCTCGGTCAGAACCTTTTACAAAATCGAAATAATCATTTATAAAATTAGATGTTATTTGAGCCAAAAGAGCGAATACCAAACATATTATAGCCGGCAAAAAATTAAATACCCCATAGTGACAGGCAAGAGCCCAGCCCAACAGTACAGGAGCCATGGAGACAAAAAGAGTTTTAGGACGTGCCGCCAAAAACCAAACTTTTAGATTCAGCATAATAAAGAGTTATGAATATATTATATGGAAAATTAAATTGTTGTCCAAAACGATATTGATTGATTCTAAACATTTACAAATATACTTATTATTAAGGATTAAAGCACATCAATAAAAGTCTTCATTCAACTAAAAAAAACCACAAAAAATTTAATTAATAATCATCATCAATACTTGAAAATCGTAACTGTACAAATATATCTTATGTGTCAATCTTTTTAATTACTTTTGTCGGAAATAAAAATGTATTTATTATCATAAATTATTAATACAATCTTTGCATCGTCATTTATTTGGCAAAAGACACTTTTAGTGAGGATGAATTGAAATTATTTTATTTTTTAGATAATAGGTCAATATATTTCATATTTCAACAAACCAAAATCAAAACCTTGTTATGTTTTCAGGAATAGTAGAGGAAGCGGCAAAAGTTGTTGCAATTAACCGCGATATGGGTAATTTAAACCTGACAATGGAATGTTCATTCACAAATGAATTGAAGATAGACCAAAGTGTGGCACACAATGGAGTATGCCTTACTGTAATTAATATTGAGGGAAATAGATATACAGTGACAGCTATTCAAGAGACACTTGACAGGTCGAACCTTGGAGATTTGAAAGTCGGCGATCTTGTAAATCTCGAGAGAAGCATGATGATGAATGGCCGTCTTGACGGGCATATTGTTCAGGGTCATGTTGATCAAACTGCTGTTTGCAAGGATGTAAAGGAGGCTGATGGAAGCTATTATTTCACTTTTGAATATGACTTTAATCAGGAAATGGCAAAGAATGGTTATATGACTGTTGAAAAAGGCTCTGTAACAGTCAATGGCGTGAGCTTGACAGTTTGCAATTCAAAAGACAATTCTTTTCAGGTGGCTATAATTCCTTATACTTTGCAGCACACAAATTTTTGCAGAATAGAAAAAGGCACAAAAGTAAATCTTGAATTCGACATTATAGGAAAATATATCAGCAAAATGATGAAGTATTAAGCTTCATCATTTCTTTTTTTTTAATTTTTCAGCATTATTCTTTCCGACTTAATTTACAAAAACAGAATCTTGATTACATGGAATGTTTTTACAGATTCATATTTTGGAATTATTCTCACCACTTAATTATTTATTAAAAATATGGATTTTCTTGAACTTGTAACAAACAGACAAAGCGACCGTGGTTTTGATACTACCCGCAAAGTTGAAAAAGAAAAGATAGAGAAGATTCTTGAATCAGCCCGTCTTGCGCCTTCTGCCTGCAATGGTCAGCCTTGGCATTTTATTGTTGTCAATGACGAGAATGTCAGAAAAGAGGTTGCAGCATGCTGTACAACAAAAGCACTTTTTCTTAACCATTTCACTCAGCAGGCTCCCCTGCATATCGTCATTGTAGAGGAAAAGACAAATATCAGCTCAGGTCTTGGCGGATGGGTTAAAAACAAGGAGTTTCCACAGATAGATATAGGCATTGTCGCCTCACATATTGTGCTTGCTGCCGAATCTTTGGGACTTGGCTCCTGCATGATTGGATGGTTTAATGAGGAAAAGATGAAAAAGGTGCTGTCGGTTCCTTCGGAGAAAAGAATAATGCTTGATATCATTATCGGATATTCAACAAAGCCAAAAAGAGAAAAGAAAAGAAAAAACTTGAATGAGATTTGTTCATACAACAAATATTAGTAAATATCATTAAGTTTTCATCTATTATAACTTTAACTTCTTAGATGGGCTTGTTCTCTATAAAATTTAAATTAATTTTGCGCAAAATACAATTAAACATCAAATGAGCGATCAACGTTATAATCTTAGAGGTGTTTCTGCATCCAAAGAGGATGTGCATAATGCCATAAAAAATATTGACAAAGGCATCTTTCCAAAAGCTTTTTGTAAAATCATCCCCGACATTTTGGGAGGTGACCCTCAATGGTGCAATATTATGCATGCAGATGGAGCCGGAACAAAGTCTTCATTGGCTTACATGTATTGGAAGGAAACAGGCGATCTTTCTGTTTGGAAAGGGATAGCGCAGGATGCTCTGATAATGAATATTGATGACCTGCTTTGTGTGGGTGCAACAGATAATATTCTTGTTTCTTCTACAATTGGAAGAAATAAGCACTTGATTCCGGGCGAAGTTATTTCAGCCATCATCAATGGCACAGATGAACTTCTTGAAGAATTGCGTCAAATGGGCGTCAATACTTTTGGAACCGGAGGTGAGACTGCCGATGTAGGCGATGTAGTTCGTACCATTATTGTTGATTCAACAGTGACCTGCCGTATGAAAAGAGAGGATGTTGTTGACAACAAAAACATTCAGGCAGGCGATGTAATTGTTGGTATGGCTTCTTTTGGTCAGGCAAGTTATGAAAAAGAGTATAACGGAGGTATGGGCAGCAATGGCCTTACATCTGCCCGTCATGACGTTTTCTCAAAATATCTTGCTGAGAAATATCCTGAGAGCTATGATTCTGCCACTCCTTATGACCTTGTTTATTCAGGCGGCAAGAAGCTGACTGATATGATTGACGAACTTGGCATTAATGCCGGCAAACTTGTGCTTTCTCCTACCAGGACTTATGCTCCCGTTATCAAGAAATTGCTTGATGAGATGAGAAAACAAATTCATGGCATGATACATTGTTCAGGAGGTGCCCAGACTAAAGTTCTTCATTTTACTGAAAATGTTAAGATTACAAAGAATAATATGTTTCCTGTTCCTCCTTTGTTTAAAATGATTCAAGAGCAATCAGGAACAGACTGGGAAGAGATGTACAAAGTCTTCAATATGGGACACCGTATGGAGGTTTATGTTTCTCCGGAAAATGCACAAAAAGTGATTGAGATTTCAAAATCATTTGATATTGATGCTCAAATAGTCGGTTTTGTAGAAAAATCAGATAACAACGAGCTTGTCATAGATTCTGAATTCGGTCATTTTGAGTATAAAGGATAATAACAGTCTTTAATTATTGCCTTTTTTATTGCCTTGCTGATTTAATTAACCGTGGACTATTGTTATGAAATTAAAATAATAGGTTTTGAAATAATCGTTTGATTATTGGATGACATAATTATTACCACGGAGATTTAAAAATATCTTTCAACTCCTTGTCAAAATAATTTCTTATCGGATATTTATTTGACAAGGAGTTTTTATTTTTCCCTTAATCTAAAGGTTATGGCTCGACTAAACTCGTACATAATTTGATATAGCTGCCTTTACAAAAACATATTTATCAATCAGCATTTTAATTATTGACACATTCTTTAATTAAATACCAATATAAACATAGACAACAGTTAAAGCGTTATTCAAATACTTAAAATTTGAATTAATGAAGACTGTTAATTATAAAAATTCTTTATTTAAATGTATTGCAGTCGCCGTACTGTTATTATATGAAACCTTTAATTTATTTTCTCAGGACATAGAGCATCCTCATGGATGGATTGTTCCTGCATGGTATAGCAAACCTTTCGTATGTGAAATAGAATCGCCTCTTAACAAGACTGAGATAGGCTTTGGAAGAGGCAGAGAAGAATATACGCCGATGGAAAATGGAGAAAGCTTATATGTGCCATATCTCAACGTTGATTTAGGAACTACGATTCCTATTTATTCAGGTCATATAAAGGATAAATGGCTTTTTTCCATCGATATTCCAATAAGTTTTCACCTATGGCTTGATATGAAAACAAATTCAGCTCCGGTTTTAAATACTGATTATCGCTTTGCTGTTGGAGAGCTTAAACTTTTAAGATATCTCAATAAAACTAAGTATATAAAAAATATTTCTTTTCGGTATGCTCCATTAAATCATGAAAGCACTCATATCGGAGATGAACTTACCATAAGAAGAAAGCTTGCCGGCTATCCAATTACAAGGGTTAATGTATCTTATGAATATTCAGAAATAGCTGCCTGCATTAATGACCCTACAAATAAAAGGGATGATAATCATGCATTAAAAGTTGGATTGATGGTTAGGATTCCTAATGGAACAAATTGGTATAAGATTTATCCAAATGAGGGGGACTCAATATTTAATTCTAAAATGGGGAATCTGACAGAATACTATTTTGAATACGAATGGCAAAGAAAAAGCAAATTGTTTAAGAAAGACAATATTCTTTCAGTTCTTTCATTAGAGATAAGGAATAGAGCTAAGTATAAATATCCGACTATTTCATGGAGTGAATATTATCATCGATGGGAGGTTATTCATTCTAAACATTCCCGGGCTTGGTGTTTTAATCTTTATTGTGGATTAAGAATTTTCCCCAAATTTCTAAAATATGAGAAGAATCTTGGTATGTATATTCATGCTTATTATGGTATTGTGCCCTATGGCCAATTTAGAAACACATCCAATTATTCATATTTGGGCTTTTCTTTTGTTGTAGATGTTTAATCGCTTAAGTCTTTTGAATAAGCAGAAAGACATTTTTGTAATTCTCTTTTTTGATTCAAATTAAATTCGGCATGAAATCTCACATAATAACTGTTATTAAACAAGATGATGCTTGAATATTTATTAGTTATAATTAAAAATTCATATTTGGAATATACTCTTAAAAAACTTCTTCTGAAATATTTGTTTTTGTGGCAAACATAGGCTTTTATACAAAAAAATAAAGGATTGATGATAGAAATAAATCTATATCAATCCTTTATAAATATCTGTTTTTTGAAATGATTCAATCCAAACTCACTGCTTAATTGAAATTTAAAATCAATAAAGTGCAAGAATATAATGGATAATCACATTATTTATTGTCTTATTAACAATTTTGCAGTTGAATATTTCAATAATTGCAATTCTATTTTGAAAGAGCCTGAATATTTTCCTCTATTGACTTAATCTTGGAAAGAGCATCATTCATCTTTTTTCTTTCAGTCTCAACCACAGCTGCAGGAGCATTATTGACAAAACGCTCATTGCTTAACTTAGATTCAACCGACTTAAGAAAACCTTTAAGATACTTAAGCTCATCGTTAAGTTTAGCCAACTCTGCTTCAACATCAATATTGTTTCCAAGAGGAACAGCATATTCAACAGTTCCTACAAGGAAAGAGGCAGCGGTTGCATCCTTCTCACTAACTTTTTCTATAGAAGAAAGGTTGCAAAGCTTAGTGATAACTGAGTCGAAGTCAGCATTGTGATCGCCAACAATCTGAAGGGACAATTCTTCTTTGTTTGCAATTCCTTTTTGAAGTCTGATAGTTCTGACATTGGCAATCACTTCCTTAACAGACTCAAATGAAGCCAAGAAGTCGGCAGAGAAAGCCTCAGCTTTAGGCATCTGTTCTACCATAATGCTTTGTCCAAGCTCTCTTTCAGTAATCAACTGCCAAAGCTCCTCAGTAATAAACGGCATGAATGGATGCAAAAGACGAAGAAGAGAATCGAAAAAATTAAGAGTGGCTTCGTAAGATGCTTTATCTATAGGCTGCTGATAAGCAGGTTTAATCATTTCAAGATACCAAGAAGAGAATTCATCCCAGAAAAGCTTGTAAACAGTCATCAATGCCTCAGAAATACGATATTTCTCAAATAAGTCATTAACCTCATCAATTGTTTGGCTGAGTTTACCCTCAAACCATTTAATAGCAATTGCAGAAGATTCAGGCTGAGCTATCGTTTCATCAACATTCCAACCCTTAACAAGACGGAAAGCATTCCAAATTTTATTATTAAAGTTTCTTCCTTGTTCGCAAAGAGCCTCATCAAAAAGAATGTCATTACCTGCCGAGGCAGAAAGCATCATTCCCATACGAACGCCGTCGGCTCCAAAATTCTTAATCAACTCTAATGGTTCAGGAGAATTGCCAAGTGATTTAGACATCTTTCTTCCAAGTTTATCTCTAACGATACCTGTAAGATAGACATTTTTAAATGGCATTTCGCCTTTGTATTCATAGCCTGCAATAATCATTCTTGCAACCCAGAAGAAAAGAATATCAGGACCGGTTACAAGATCAGAAGTTGGATAGTAATATTTTAATTCTTCATTGTTCTTATCCAAAATATTGCCAAAGACAGAGATAGGCCAAAGCCATGAAGAGAACCAAGTGTCAAGCACATCTTCATCTTGGCGAAGATCAGAAAGTTTCAGGTTAGGATCTTGGCTCTTTTCACGGGCAAGTTTTAAAGCTTCCTCTTCTGTTGTTGCAACAACATAGCCGCCTTTTGGCAAATAGTAAGCGGGAATTCTATGTCCCCACCACAATTGTCGGGAAATGCACCAATCTTTAATATTTTCAAGCCAATATTTATAAGTATTCTTAAACTTAGCAGGATGAAGTACAATATTATCTTCCATTACAGCTTTCAAAGCCGGCGCAGCAAGCTCTTCCATCTTTAAAAACCACTGCATTGAGAGTTTTGGCTCAATCACAACGTTGGTCCTCTCAGAGAAACCGACTTTGTTGGTATAAGCTTCAACTTTTTCCATAAGATCTGCTGCGATAAGATCTTTCTCAATCTGATCACGAACATCAAAACGGTCCATGTTGACATACATTCCAACCTTATCGTTGATTGTACCGTTATCATTAAAGATATCAATTGTTTCAAGGTTGAACTTTTCTCCAAGCATGTAGTCATTTACATCATGTGCAGGAGTAACTTTCAAACAACCGGTACCGAATTCTATATCTACATAGTCATCCTCGATAATAGGAATGACACGGTTAACAAGAGGAACAATAACTTTCTTTCCTTTAAGCCACGTATATCTCTCATCATTAGGATTTATACAAACAGCAGTATCGCCAAGGATAGTTTCAGGGCGTGTAGTTGCAACAACTATATACTTATCATCACCTTCAACCTTGTATCTCAAATAATAAAGCTTGCTGTGAACCTCTTTGTAAATCACTTCCTCATCAGAAAGGGCAGTTTGTGCAGCAGGGTCCCAGTTTACCATACGTACGCCTCTGTAAATTTTGCCTTTATTATAAAGGTCAACAAAAACATCAATCACACTTTCAGAACGCTCTTCATCCATTGTAAAACAAGTGCGATCCCAATCACAAGAAGCGCCGAGTTTTTTAAGCTGTTCAAGGATTATACCGCCATGTTTATGAGTCCAGTCCCAAGCATGTTTAAGAAATTCATCACGAGTAAGATCTGTCTTTTTTATACCCTCAGAGGCAAGTTTGTTAACGACCTTTGCCTCAGTAGCTATAGACGCATGATCAGTTCCGGGAACCCAACAAGCATTTTTACCCATCATTCTTGCTCTACGTATAAGGATATCTTGAATTGTATTGTTCAACATGTGTCCCATATGAAGAACTCCTGTCACATTAGGAGGAGGAATAACAATTGTATAAGGTTCTCTGCCATCCGGTTTTGACTTAAACAGTCCGTTATCCATCCAATAAGCATACCACTTATCCTCTACTTCCGATGGATTGTATTTACTTGCAATTTCCATAAAATATGATGTTTTTAACTTTATTCTAAAATATCCTGCAAAAGTAATATTTTAAAAACATATATCACGAATTATTATTAATACAAACTCTTGTATAACATTTTGTAAACATAATTTATTGAAGTTTTTTTATTACATCAATCAAATTTGAAAAAATTAAATTTTTTACAAGAGGTGTAAATTTATTATTGGGCTATTTTTTTGATAGAAAATTGGAAATGATTTTTTTTCCTTGCGGCGTTAAAACTGACTCGGGATGAAACTGAACGCCATGAACATCATAGTCTTTTGCCTTTATGCTCATTATCTCATTGTTTTCATCTATAGATGTCAATACAAGCGATTCAGGAAGAGAGTCTTTGGAAATAACCCAAGAATGATACCTTCCCACTTCAAATGGGGTCTCTATTCCATCAAAAATATAATCTTTTTCTTTAAAATAGATCTTTGAGCTAACACCATGATAGACATCTTTAAGATTTTCAAGAGATGAGCCAAAAGCCTCACCGATTGCCTGATGTCCAAGGCATATTCCCAAAATACTTTTGCTCTTATAGTATTCTTTTATGATTGGAAGCAGCAATCCTGCCTCAGAAGGGATTCCAGGACCGGGAGAAAGAACAATTTTGTCATATTTTTCCACCTCTTCAAGTGTTATTTTATCATTTCTAACTACATCAACATCCAAATAACCCAGCTCTTTAATTATATGAACTATGTTGTATGTAAAAGAATCATAGTTATCAAGCATTAAAATTTTCATATCGCGATTTCATTAAATTAATATTTTACTCTTTATTTCTCAAAACTTATTTTTATTTCACCTTTTACTACATATAAAAAGAGAAACGGAAGGAACAAAAAACGTTTTTAATTATTTATTTACTACTAATTCGCAAGACATTAAAAAAGGCTGTCGAAAGGAGTACGACAGCCTATAATATTTTTGAGAATATATGTATATGAACTATCTACTCATTTTTATAAAATGAGTTCCACCAATATTCATTATTCACATTAAACATATTCATTATCTTATGTTTTTTTATTAAAATCAAATTATAATACAATAATTGAAAAATTCATGACACATTTTAAAAACATATTAAAACACCATCATTTGGCAAATATATAAATTTTTCTATTTTATATTATTTTTCAGCAATAAATAATAGCAAAATTGCATCATTTTTCCACCAATCGGTCTTCATTTTTTAACAAATAACATCATTCTTTTATCAAACAAAAATATTCTTCCATCAAACAAAAATAATTCTATTTAATAAATATTTCAAAAAACATTAATTACAAAAAAAGAGGGTAAGAACAACTCCACCCTCTTAAAAAAAAGCCTATCGTTTTATAACAGCATTTCACTGATGTTACATAAAAGAACAACGACTTTAACAAATGCTGTCACAAAAAAAATCATTTCTTAAAATATATTTTTCAAACAAAACTTTTTAATACTGACCTCCGCAGATAAATACCCTTAAGTTTTGGTCACCAACCAATCTCATATCTGTAATTTGATTGTCTGCGCAATTTAAATAGGTAAGATTAGGGCAGAATGTCAAATCAAGCATCTGAAGTTGATTTTGGTTACAAACAACTCTATAAAGCATTGTTCTATTGCTTAAATCAAGTTGAGTCAATCTATTCCAAGAAACATCAACTCTCATAATATTCATTGTATTTGTCATATTAAGAGAGGTAAGCAAGTTACCGGAAGCATCGAGAGTTAAAAAACTTGGGCAGTTTAATATAGCCAATTGCGTCATATTGTTACCTCCGCACATCATACTCTGAAGACTTGGAGCGTCAGATAGGATAAGTTTATCGATTCTATTGCCAACGCAGCTGATATATTCAAGGGCATCTGTGCCAACCATCATGATAGTTGTCAATTTATTGTAGCCGCAATAAAGATTTTTAAGTTTTGCACATCCCTCAACTCTCAATTCCTGAATACGTGCATCCTGACAGTTTAATGTCACAAGAGATGGTTGGTTACGCACATCAAGTGATACAAAATCATTATCAGAACAGTTTAAATTTTGAATTGAAGTTGAATCGGAAATTACCAAATTGGAAAGCAGGTTTTTCTCACAATCGACCTTGACAATTGCCGGACATTCCGACATATTAAGAGTTGTAAGTTTATTTTTGCTCACATCAAGATTCAACAACATAGGACAGTTATGAATATCCAAAGAAGAGATTGAATTCTTTGAAAGGTTCACATTCTGAAGAAATTGAAAACCGGAAAGATTAAGTTCGCCCGCCAATTTCTTTCCAGACCAATTTATAGCAGTTACATTTGACCCATTATAGGTCACACCTGCCCACATAGCAGGATTTGACAAATCTGAGATAGCGAGTTTTTCAGCATTGGTTACACCATCTGCTGAAGGCTGTTGCAAAAAACTTTGCAGCTTACTAATCTCCGTTTGACCCCAAACGAGTGTACAACAGAGAAGAACAAAAGCTGCAAGAATGGTAAAACGTTTCATAGTTAAGCTGGTTAAAGTTAGACCTTTATTTGAATTGCTCTCCTGTAAGACACTTCAGACTCCGGCTATCCTTGGTTACCTTACAATCTTAAAACAATGACATCTATGAAAAGTTTTAGTTATATGTTTATTTAAATATTTTTCTAAATCAGCAAGTTAAGAATAAAAAAACGTGCAAAGAGTATAATAAACCTTGCACGTTTGATGTATAAAATCTAAAAAAAAATAATTTTGTTATTTCCCGCCAATCAATTTAATTCCATTGTCCAAAATTTCAATAACATGCTCTTTATAAAGAGCTCCGATTGCCTTTTTAAAATTCTTTTTGCTGCAATGAAATTCAGCCATAATAGTGTCAGGATCTGTTTTATCATTATACGGAAGAGCCCCCTCATTCTCATCAAGCATTTGAAGAATTGTTTGTTCCAAATCGCCCACAACCTTTTCATAGCCCATAGGCTGAAGCATAACGTCAATTTTGCCGTCCTCTCTAATCTCTTTTATATAACCTTTAACCTTATCTCCTATATTAACATTTGTAAATATCTGATTATCATATATAAGTCCGGTATGAAGAGAATTAATAATAACTTTATAACCGATATCTGTTTTTTTCATGATAATAAGGTCAACCTCTTGATTTGGCTCATAGATAGCAGGGGTATTATCTAAAAACTTGTTAAGCTTTGCAGAGCCTGCAAGTCTATTTGACGCATCATCAAGATAAATATATATTAAATAACTTCTGCCCTCCTCCATTGCAACTTTCTGCTCTCTAAATGGGACCAACAGTTCTTTAGAAACGCCCCAGTCCATAAAAGCGCCTACTTGATTTGATGAATTAACCCTTAAAAGGGCAAATTCTCCTACCTTGGCATAGGGTTTTTCAGTTGTCGCCAATAGACGGTCCTCGGAATCGAGATAAACAAAGCAGTCAAGAAAATCTCCAATCTGAGTCTCCTGAGGAACATAGCGCTTTGGCATAAGTATTTCAAGGCCATTGCCTCCGTCAAGATAAATTCCAAAATCTAAAGATTTTAGCACTTCCAACTTGTTGAAATCACCAATTCTTACCATAATAATTATATTTAGTTCAACTCCAAAACTTAAATATATCAGCTTTAGAGAAGATGTTATATGACAAATATATCATAAAATATACAAAAATAAAAGAGATATGATATTGATTTGAGACATATTATTTTCAACAAGTATCACAGTTAAATTGACAAAAAAAACTCTTTTAAAACAAACACTTTAATTATTTGAGATTTCTGTATTCACTTGGTGTTTGACCAACATTTCTTTTAAAGAATCTGACAAAATGCTGTGGGTATTTAAAACCTAATAAATCGCTGATTTGAGATATTGATTTTGATGGGTCAAGGACTCTTTCTTTTGCAAAAGAAACCATTTTTTGCTGAATATATTCCTGAGCAGAGCGACCTGTTTCCTTTTTTAAGAGATCGCCAAAATAGTTTGGAGACAAACAAACCTTATCTGCAAAATATTTTACTGTCGGAATACCGACAGTCTCAGTAAGGCCACTGTTTAGATAATCATCAATAAGGTTCTCAAACTTTGAGAGTATATCATAGTTGATCACATCCCTTGTAATAAACTGACGGTCATAAAAGCGCATACAGTAATCCAAAAGAAGCTCTATATTAGTATTTATAAGGCTTTTTGAGAACTTATCTATCGGTCTATCAATTTCCCTTCTGATCTTATTTATGCAATCAACAATTATCATCCTCTCCTCGGCAGACAAATGAAGTGCCTCGTTCGATTCATAAGAAAAGTATGAATATTGCTTTATTTTCTGTGCCAAAGGCATTCTGTGAAGCAAATCAGGATGAAACAGGAGACCTATAGATTTTGGTTCTGTTCCATCTACTAAACTTATTTCCACATTCTGACCTGGAGCGAAACATACCACTGTATCGTCATCAAAATCATAAATTGTTTTACCATAATTGATAACACATCCCTTTGTATTTTTTAAAAACAAAGAGTAAAAGCCAAAATTCATTCTGTAATGCTCCACCCTCTTTGGCGATGGAAATTCGACAACGGCAACAAGTGGATTTTTTGTTTCAAATCCAAAAATATCATTATACTGTTCTATGACATCTGCATTAATTATATCCATAATACATCGGTTTTTATCAAAGGTATCTCTTTTTTTGTTTTCGCATTATTTTAATTTTCCTTTTATGTAATTATGGTTATAAAAACCATAAATAAGGTAATTATTTTAGTTTTAATACAACTCCACATTTATGAAATAAAGTAAAATTGGTACATTTTTCAGTAATCCGGATTATAGAATATTTGATCTTGGATTTTAATTTTACATCGACAAAACAAGGTTAATCATTAATTTATTTATTGAAATGTATATCGAAAAAATAAACAATCCCACCGATCTGAAAAGGTTAAGCCTAAATGAGCTTAAGACTCTCTCTTCTGAGATAAGGAAAATTCTTCTTAATAAATTAAGTATCCACGGAGGTCATGTAGGTCCAAATCTTGGAATGGTTGAAACCACTATTGCTCTTCATTATATTTTCAACTCTCCTGTTGACAAAATTGTTTATGACGTTTCTCATCAAAGTTACACCCACAAAATATTGACCGGAAGAAAAGATGGGTTCATCAATCCGGACGATTTTGATGCTGTGAGTGGCTACACAAACATCAAGGAGAGTGAACACGACTTTTTTAATGTAGGTCATACCTCTACATCGGTGAGTCTTGCCCTTGGTTTGGCTAAAGCAAGAGACGTTAAAGAGGAAAAAGGCAACGTGATTGCAGTTATAGGCGACGGCTCACTAAGTGGTGGCGAGGCTTACGAGGGTTTAAACAATGCTTCTGAGCAGGGCTCCAATTTTATTATTGTTGTTAACGACAATGACATGTCAATTGCCGAAAACCATGGAGGTTTATACAGCAACCTTAAAGAATTGAGAGAAACTGAAGGTAAATGTCCAAACAATTTTTTCAAAGCCCTTGGTTTGGATTATCTCTTTGTAAAAGACGGCAACGATTTGGAATCACTTATCGAAGCTTTTGCCAAGGTAAAAGATTCATCAAAACCTGTCGTTGTGCACATTGTAACTTTGAAAGGCAAAGGCTACAAGCCGGCTGAGACAAACAAAGAGGAATATCATTGGAAGATGCCTTTCAGTTTAAGCACCGGCAAAAGCGATATTGATTTTGGCGACTGGATAGATTATGGCAATCTTTCTGCCGATTTTCTTCTCTCTGAAATGAATGAAAACAAAAACATCGTTGCCATCACATCCGGCACTCCCGCTGTAATGGGATTCTCCAAATCAAAAAGAGAGGCAGCCGGAAAACAATTTGTCGATGTAGGCATCGCTGAAGAGCATGCCGTTGCTTTCGCTTCGGGCATGGCAGCAAACGGTGCCACTCCTGTTTATGGCGTTTACAGCACTTTTATTCAAAGATGCTATGATCAGTTGTCGCAGGACCTTTGCATTAACAACAATCCAATAGTTATGCCTGTTTTTATGGGAGGTTTTAGAGGAATGAACGACATGACCCATCTCGGTTTCTTTGACATTCCGCTAATTAGCAATATACCAAACATGGTTTATCTTGCTCCAACTTGCGTAGAAGAATATATTTCGATGCTAACATGGGGTATAAATCAAAAATCTCACCCGGTGGCTATACGTGTTCCTGACGGCAGCTGCGGCTATTCGAATGAAATTTTTGAACAAGATTACAGCAATCTAAACAAGTACAAAAAGGTAAATGAAGGTAAGGATATTGCTATTATTGCTCTTGGCTCTATGTTCAACCATGGCAAGAATCTTCAAAGCCAAATCTCAAAGGAATTGAACATTAATGCCACTTTGATAAATCCAAGATTCATCACAGGGATAGACAAGGATATGTTGAATGAATTAAAATTCGATCATCAACTTGTTGTAACTCTTGAAGACGGAGTTTTAGATGGTGGTTTTGGTGAGAAGATAAGCAGATTTTATGGCGACACCGATGTTAAAACGATCAACTATGGTCTTAAAAAAGAATTTGCCGACAGATTTGATGAAGAGGAGTTGATGAAAGAAAACCGACTTACCATTCCTCAGATTATCGATGACATAAAAAGAACTATTATTTAAAGTGCAGAAATAAATCCTTTATTAATCTTTAAAGTCACACATCAGAAATATTTCAGGATGTGTGACTTTGTTATTTTTTTAATGTAACGGCTGAACAAATAGTGTTGACACCTGCTCTTTAATCCGCTTCTTCACTTCATTAATATCAGGAGCGTATCCAAGTTCTTTTTCCATAGATGTTACACCTTTATTTATAAAGCCGCAAGGATTGATCAATGAAAAGTTGCTTAAGTCTGTCGTAACATTAAAAGCGAACCCATGCATTGTTACAAATCTGCTGCTTTTTATTCCCAAAGCACAAATTTTTCTCTCTTTTGGTGTGCCAACATCAAGCCATACACCTGAAGCTCCAATTGATCTCTCCGCTTTTATATCGTAAGTTAGAAGTACATTAATGATTATCTGTTCGATTGTCCAAACATATTTTTTTAGTCCCATATCAAAATTGTCAAGATCAAATATGGGATACCCTACTATTTGCCCCGGACCATGAAAAGTAATGTCTCCTCCTCTGTCTATTTCAACATATTCAATATTTTTCTTCTCCAATATTGAGGTGTTTATAAGCAGGTTATCCCTATGGCCGCTTTTTCCGAGAGTAATGACCGGATAGTGTTCACAGAATACAAACTTATTGAAAGACCTCTTTTTCTGAGACTTTAGACTTACATTCTCATCAAACATTTCTCTTTGACTATGCCACGCCTTATTATACTTAATCTTTCCCCAGTCAAGAAATTGAATTTCCTGATTTTTTATAACATTATCATTCATATCTAACCTTTCCCATTAAATCAAGAATTTTCACTTTACGTTCAAGCATATATTTAGAGGGTTTTGCAGAATTAAATTTTAAAGGATTTGGCAACGTGGCTGCAATAATTGCACACTGAGATGCATTAAGTTTTAAAGCCGAAGTCTTAAAATTAATTTCAGCAACTTCCTGAGCGCCATAAATACCCTTTCCCATCTCTATTGAATTTAAATATACCTCCATAATTCTGTGTTTGCCCCAGATTTTTTCAATAAGAAAAGTAAAATACACCTCAAGACCTTTTCTCACCCATGAATAGCCGGGCCAAAGGAATACATTCTTTGCTGTCTGCTGAGAAATGGTGCTTGCACCTCTAAAGCGATTATTTTTCTTTTTCTTAGAAGCTGCTTTTTTTATTGCATCAACGTCAAAACCTGAATGTTCAATAAAAAGATTGTCCTCCGAAGCTACTACGGCAAGAGGAAGCTTGGGAGATATTTTATTCAGTGGCACCCAACTATGATGAATCACCGGCTTTTCTCCGTTGTTAATCTGCTCTATATATCTTATCACCATCAATGGAGTGATATATACAGGAATATACTTGTAAGCGATTGTAACTGCAAGAGAAGAAATGAAGAAAAAAGCAACAACTATCTTTATTATTTTAAAGAATCTTTTCATTCAATACAAAATTATTTTTTCTGAGCAAAATGAGTTATTTGTTATACATCATTGTTAAATCCGGATTGCCATTAACTGCATTTCAATCGTGAAAGTATAAAATTATTGTTCATTTTCTTAATATATCCTTTTTATAAGTTACGTTTTGAAGTCTTAACCTGAAAAATTAATATTCATAATCATTGTTTATTTATACTTCAATCTCAAAAAATTATTTTTAAGCAGTTATTCTGCATAATTGTTTGTTTTGATGATTTTTAGTAAAAGGTTTGATTCCAAGTATAGTATATTGCAATAAATAAGATTGATATATCCAATATTCATACTATACTTAAAGATTCAATTATTTGAGAAAACAACAATAATAAAGTAAAAACAAATTTATATTCATTTATATTTCATCACCACTTCACATTAATAGAGTTTTATAATCGATTCTATATTATAGCTACCAAGTCAAACACTGTCATCCGAATTTTTATAAAAACCAACAACAAATTTCTAATGTCAATTATCAAAACAAAAAATTTACATCAGTCATTTGGGCATTTTCATTAGAAAAAAATAAGTTTTTATTGATGAAAATTTAAAAAAGACTAATGAAAATTTTATTTTGTTCAATAAAAATTAAAAAATCGATGATTAAAAACAAAAACAAAGAAAACAAGAAGCAAACCATATTTATAAAAACTTGTTTATCAATAAATTATACCTATTGTAAGCTTTTTAAAAATAATCGATGTCAAATTTGTGAAATTCAGTCTTTAATAACATGATAAATAGGTATAGACACATTAATGTTCATTTGTATATTATAGCGAAAAAATGTCTTGAAAATGGATTAAAAATTTAGAAAATTTTAGTGGAAAGATTTATAAAAAAACAATTGTTATATTAATAGATATAAATGTATATTCTCCTATTCTCAACTCCTAATCAATATATTTAATTAAACTATCGGCAATAGTGAAATTATGATTCAATCCCTCAAACTTTATAATTAAAATTTCAAAACGATTTAGAGCCTATCAATAACATAAACCTTATTTTAAGCAACTGATTTTAAATATCTTTCACAGAGATTGATTTAGTCTATAATGTTATATAAAATATCTATTTGATTGAATAAGATTAATACCTTAACATTGCAATACCGAAAAATAAATAAAGTATTTTATAATTAACATAAAAATTAAAATTATGAGAAGTATTACAACATTTGACTTACAGTACGCACACAGATTTTACGGGTTTAAAGGTGAAGCGCAATACCTGCATGGACATACAGGAATAATTACAATTGAGGTAGAAGATGCAATTAATGAGGGAGTAAACATGGTTTATCCATGTAATGAGATTCAAAAGGTAGCATGGGATGTTTTGAAAAATTTCGATCATTCACTTATTCTTAGAGAAGATGACCCGCTGTTGCCGGCTATTTTGGGAGTTTATGAAAAACAGGGCATTAAAAATGGTCATCCGCTCAACACAATGAAAGGTGAGGCTTTTAAAACAGAATTGGCTGCTGCATATCCTGATTCACGACTTGTAGTAACAAAGGAAACAATGACTGTTGAGGGTATGATTAAAATAGTATATGATTTGTTAAAGGACAAGCTTAATATTGCAAAAATCACATTCTCAAGCGGTGTAAACAAAGCTTCTGCTGATTTTGAACCTTCAAAAAACATTGACAGATGTCCACTTTGCGGTATTTCATTGGATGAAAATGGCAAGTGTCACAAATGCGGTTACCAGAAGTAATATAAAATCATGGATATCATAAAAATCGGAGCTATTGTTAGCTCTTGACATAAAGTGATATTTAGATTTAAAAATTGACAGCCTCCATATATTTTTAAGATATATGGAGGCTGCATTATTATAATATGACAACATGCAAAACTTGTTGTCAAGAGTATTAACAATAATTTTTTTATAAATAAGAGATTATTTTTTTGTTCTTTCCAATTCACGAAGATTATCCATTTTCTTTCTCTCCATAAATTCATAAATACCCTCAAGATGATGAGTAACCTTTTTGTTGCCAAATTCATAAACGTGATCGACAAGACCATCAAGAAAATCACGGTCATGAGAAACCACAATAAGAGTTCCATCAAAATCTTTAAGAGCGCCTTTTAAAATATCCTTTGTTTTTAGGTCAAGATGATTGGTAGGCTCATCCAGGATAAGAAGATTCACCGGCTCCAAAAGAAGTTTAATCATCGCTAAACGGGTGCGCTCTCCACCGGAAAGGACTTTAACCTTTTTAGTTGACGCCTCACCACCAAACATGAAAGCGCCAAGAAGATCTTTAATTTTATTTCTTATTTCACCTTTGGCAACATCGTCGATTGTTTGAAAGACAGTAAGCTCTTCATCCAAAAGAGATGCCTGATTTTGAGCAAAATATCCAATCTGAACATTGTGTCCGAGATTTAGGTTTCCATCATGCTCAATTTCATTCATGATGCACTTAACAAGAGTTGATTTTCCCTCACCATTACGGCCAACAAATGCAATCTTCTGCCCTCTTTCAATCATGAAGCTAGCATTTTGGAAAACTATGTGGTTGCCATATGTTTTTCCCACGCTCTCTGCTATAACAGGATAGTTGCCTGAACGAGGTGACGGGGGAAATTTCAGTCTTAGAGCAGAATTGTCCTCCTCATCAACCTCAATGATTTGAAGTTTTTCAAGCATCTTAACACGCGACTGGACTTGAAGGGTTTTTGAGTAGGTACCTTTAAAGCGCTCAATAAAGTCTACGTTTTCTTGAATCATTTTTTGCTGCTCTTCATACTGCTTAAGCTGCTGAGCGCGCCTTTCTTTTCTCAATTCAAGATATTTTGAATAATTTACTTTATAGTCATATATTCTGCCCATTGTAACTTCAATGGTACGTGTGGTTATTCTATCAACGAAAGCCCTGTCATGAGAAATAACAACAACAGCTTTTCCACTTTCGACAAGGAAATCCTCAAGCCATTGGATAGACTCAATGTCAAGATGGTTGGTAGGCTCATCAAGAAGAAGAACATCGGGGTCTTGAAGAAGCATTTTTGCCAATTCAATTCTCATTCGCCATCCGCCGCTGAACTCAGATGTCTGCTTATTGAAATCATCACGTTTAAAGCCAAGGCCTAAAAGAGTTTTTTCAACATCGTCGTCAAAATGAGTCATATCAATGGTATAGAACTTTTCGCTCAAAGAAGAAACTTTCTCGATAAGCTCCATATATGAATCGGATTCATAGTCAGTGCGTGTGCTTAATTGATCATTTAGCTCATTAATTTCATTTTCCATTTCGAAAAGATGAACAAACGCCTGAGAAGCCTCTTCAAAGACTGTACGACCGTCCTCTGTAAGAAGATGTTGTGGAAGATAGGCTATAACAGTATCTTTAGGGAAAGAAACTTTTCCCTTTGAAGGTTGGCGAACGCCGGCAAGAATTTTCAAAAGAGTGGATTTTCCCGCTCCGTTCTTACCCATCAAAGCGATTCTGTCTTTGTCGTTAATAACAAAAGATATATCTGCAAATAGCGTTGTTCCGCCAAATTCTACTGTTAGTCCGTCTACTGATACCATATTTAATAATTAAAACGGCGACAAAGATAAATAAATTTAACCTGCGGAAATAGTATTAACTCCTAAAGAAAGGGTAAAATAAGTTATTAAACTTAGGAATTTAGGTGCTGAATATTACCTTTGCGCCGTTTTTCTAATTTTAAGCCTTGACATAATTATTTTTATGAGTATTCTCTCGCCAAAGGAGATAGTTGATTACGCTAATCATTCAGCCCTAAAAAAAGAAAAATACAGTACAAGCAGTATTATTTTATTAAGTTTTCCTGAGTGAGCTTACATAGCTATCGGGAGACTTCTTTCTATTCTTTTTGGAAATGGGTTTCCGTGTATTGCTGCAGAAAATCCGGGTATTGACAAACATCTTATGGGAAGCGCATTTACAATTGGATTAATCCTTGTTGTTATTTCAGGAGACGAACTTTTTACAGGAAACTGTGCCTATTTTATTCCTCTTACAATATTTGAAGAAGCAGAAATCAGTGGATGTGATATGTTCATTAAATATCTTATTTCTTCTACGCTTGGAAATATTTTAGACGTAGCGATTTTTGTTGGAATAGCATATTGGTATGCCTATTCAAGGAAAATAGAATTTTAAATTTATTGTATAAAAATTGACAGAGTAAACAAAATTATGTTTGAAAGTGTTTAGAAATATGACAAACAAGTCTTTATACTTTAAGACATGAATGATATTCCTACATTTACTCTTTATAGTAATGAATTAGGCGGAAACGCTACTTTGGAACAGGTTGCCAAGGAATGCGGGGGAGAGAATGTTTCTCCTCAGCTTAGTTGGATCAATGCGCCGAAAGGCACAAAAAGTTTTGCCATCACTATTCATGATAAGGATGCCCCAACAGGCGGTGGCTTTTGGCATTGGATTATTTTTAATATTCCGCCAAAAATTCAGACTATACCATCAGGAGCAGGTGATCCGACAAAAAATCTTATTCCCTTTGGTTCAGCTCAAAGCAAGAATGATTACGGATATTATGGTTATGGTGGACCATGTCCTCCTGTAGGGACAGGCGATCATCAATACTTGATAACGATATTTGCTTTGGATATCGATAAATTGGATGCCGACAAGGATACTTTGGCAAATGAAATTGGTTTTAATCTATGGAGTCATACAATAAAAAAGGCATCTATAGTATTATATTATAGACGTTAAAGAACTTTATCTCCAAAATCTATTTTTTCATTCTCTCTGAAACTCATCTCTGTGATGAAATTTTAATAAGAAAACAATCAAACCGATGTTTATTATGGTTTTTATTATTGCCGGTGAAAAGGATTCAGGAAAAACGAATATGATTTTGGATGTTTTCTTAAAAACAGGCATAGGAAAAGGCGTTATAACCATCAAACGATATAATAATGATATCTTTTGTGGTTATGACGCCTTTGTTTTTCCTGTAAATATTGTTGTAAGTCTTTGCGATAAAATATGTGCATTTGGCAATTGCTCTTTTGATAAGGAGCATAATATTATATTTTGCGGAGAATATAAGTTTTACAATTCCAATATGGAAAAAATTTGTAGTTATTTATCAGATGAATTTTATTTATTTGAAAATTGCAATTTAGTTACTCATAGTGCAGAGAATGGATATTTAAGAAGTAAACTTGAGGTTGTTGACAATAATGAAGCAAATAATAATTCTGAATATTACAATAAAGAAAAATATCTTGTCTCTAAAATTAAAGAAATTTCAAATAAAAGAAAGCCGTTTATATGGGTTGATGAAATTGGGAAAATAGAGTCTTACAAAATGGGATTTTATAAATTAATAAACGAAGCTCTTAAAAAAAACATAGACATGGTATGCTGTATTAACAATAAGAATATAAATTGGTTTTTGAAAATTATCGACAATAAGGAATATGAAATTATTCAGCTATAATTAATTAAAAATCATAAGTTTCTAAATCTTTGTCATTATAAAAAAGCATTCTGAATTTATAGTCTATAATAAAAATATTATAAAGTCCTATGCCCTTTCTTTATATTATAAGAGGACATAAGACTTATAAAAAGAACAATTTATTATAAATTGCTAATCATCTGTTTTAAGATTACGGTTTTCCATTTGCTCATCAACGGCGACATTTGATGTTTCTTTTCTTTTCCAAACAAGCTGGTAAGATTTTCTAAAAAAATATTGAAGTGGAGCAACAAAGAAGTGCATCAACTTGGAATATGGAAGAGTGATAAATATTATGCATCCAAGGACAATATGAATTTTATAAATAATTGGCATTTCTGCAATAATAAGTCCTGCTCTTGGTTGAAACGTGATGACAGATTGAGCCCAGTCGTCAAAAGCTAAATAATTGGATATAGGAGAAAAGATTGTGGTAGTTGTAGAGGAAAGTCCAAGAAATATCTGTATGGTAAGAATAATTTCAATTGCAATATCCCCCCAGCCACTGTTAACTTTGACTCTTTCATGCCTTAGACGCCTAATTAAAAGACTAAGAATACCAAAGAAAGCACATAATCCAAAGAAAGAGCCCATAGTTATGGCGAGTATTCTTTTTGTTTCAACACTCATCAGCCACAAATACATCCATCTTGGAGTAAAAAGCCCAAGGAAATGTCCGGCTAAAACCAATAATATTCCCCAATGGAAACAGTTTAAAGAAACTTTCAACATTGCATCATCCTGAAGCAATTGGGATGATTTGGCATGTATTGTATTGTTTCTAAAAACTAATCTTGCTATAACTCCAACTACAAGCAATGCAACAGCAATATGGGGAAGATAGTTTAAAAAAAAAGATGTCCAATAATTACCCATAACCGAGATTATTTAAGTCATTTCATATTTTTACTTTGATAATATTCCTCACTTGTAAAATAACAACTCTCACAAGCTCTGAAATTTTCGATTTTTTGCTTTTCCTCCAATGAAATTTTCTCACATTCACCTTTTGAGGCCAAACGGGAAAGAATATTAAATAAATATCCATATTCAGAATTCAATGAAGAAAGAGATTTTCCTATTTTGGATATGATATGTTCAATCTCTCCTGTCAGATTATATACTTGATTGATGTCTTTAAGATTTGAAAGAAACTCGAGATACAAAGGAAGATAATCGGGCAGTTCACTTGAATTAATATCCATACCTTCAGAAGAATATAATTGTTTAAGATCAACCATTGCCATTCCTCTCATCTTAGAATCTCCATATACATGATCAAAAATATACAGTGATGAAACAGGAGTACAATCAAAAAGAGAGCTGTACGATTCCTGCCAATCAAGAATATCTTTCTCTTTAAATGCATCAATAAATTGTTGAAGATTCTTTTTTGATCGCTTGTCAAGAATATTTTCTTTATTTATATATCCAATGCATTCGTCAAGGACATTTTTTGTTTGACTGCTTGGATAATCAAGTAAAATTGACAATATTTTGTATGTGTAAATCATTACATTCCTCCGAATAAATTTTTAGGTTTAGTTTTTCCGAATATTTTTGGAAATCCGCTCTCAGCTCTTAAAGCAAATGGGTCTTCTGCCAAATCCACTCTTCTTGTTGGAATAACAAATCTCATTTCATAAGGAGCTATGGCAAGATATTGATACATTTCAGCCAATTGTTCTTTGTTTAACTCTATTTCTGCCGGAATTGGCTCAAGAGTTTCCTTGTTTTCCCGGATATTTTTCATATTATTTCTAAGGATAACCAACTTTTGAATCGCTAACCGCACCGGAGCTTCGTCACCGGCAGTAAACATGTTGGCTTGAAACTTAACCGGGATTCTCATTTGGTCAACATTAGGGATTATATTTTCGCTTTCTGTTTTATAATTATCATATACAAAAGGAGAAAGTGTAGGGACATACCATGTCATTGGCAAAGTTCTATATTCAGGATGAAGAGGAAAGGCAATTTTCCATTCAACCATCATCTTATAAACAGGAGACTTCTTGGCGGCTTGCAAAAATTCGAAAGAGATGCCTTGTTCAAGAGCCTGTTTTTCTACATCAGGGTCATTTGGATTAAGAAACATGTTTAACTGAGCCTGATACAACTTGGCAGGGTCCTTTACTGAGGAATATTCCTTAATTTTCTCTTGGTCATAAAGAATAACTCCTATATACCTTATTCTTCCCACACAGGTTTCTGCACAAAGTGTCGGTTTGCCATTTTGGATTTTAGGATAACAAAACACACATTTCTCAGATCTTTTTCTTACCCAATTGAAATAACTTTTTTTGTATGGACAACCACTCACACAATATCTCCATCCTCTGCATTTATCCTCATCAATAAGAACAATTCCATCTTCATCTCTTTTATATATGGCCCCGGAAGGACAGGATGCTACACAGGCTGCATTAAGACAGTGTTCACAAAGACGAGGAACATAATACATAAATGTTTTTTCAAATTCTTCATAAAAATCTGTATTTACACCATTGAAATTGGTATCCTCCTTTCTTGTTTTAAACTCTCCGCCTAAATCATCATCCCAATTAGGACCATTTTTCACATCATCCATAAGTTTTCCTGTAAGAATAGAATATGGGCGAGCGCTTGGAGGAGTAACAAATTTTACCGGTTTTTGAAGAACTGAAAAATTAAATGTGAAAGGTTCATAATAATCATCTATCGACGGCATATGAAGATTTGCAAATATTCCCGAAAGAATCTTAGTTTTCCCCCCTTGAAGAAGAACTAATTTTTCTCTGTCCAAGGTCCACCCACCTTTATGCCTGTTTTGATTTTCCCAATCTGTAGGATATCCTTTGCCTGGTTTGGTTTCTACATTATTAAACCAAGTATACTCAATACCCGGGCGAGTAGTCCAAACATTTTTGCAACTTACAGAGCATGTATGACAACCTATACATTTATCAAGGTTAAGAACCATACATATTTGAGCTTTTATTTTCATTTGTATACATTTTTAATCTTTTATTTTTTACAATTAGCTACAAATACGCCATTTATATACCTTTTGTTTGGA